>NZ_JAMXFC010000061.1 GCF_025370755.1 Laspinema sp. D2d
CATCCTCCCCATCCTCCCCATCCTCCCCATCCTCCCCATCCTCCCCATCCTCCCCATCCTCCCCATCTCCCCCATCCCCCCATCTCCTCAGAAACGGCGTGATAAAATGTGGAACTTAACGCGATCGCCCGTAAGTCTATCTAGCACGCTTAAAACAGACGAACAAAAGAATCATGACTGACCTGCATAGCTCTCATCCGATCGCCCCTGGGATGCTGGGTTGGCTCTTCACAGGGGCTAATCCTTGGCTGAAACAACAAGTCAAAACCAAAACGGCCCCGGTGCTTGGATTGACGGTTTCGCTACTCTTAGCCCTTGCCAATTCCGTGCAAGCGTTACAAGTCCAGGTGGAACCGGAGAATCCGCAACTGGGGGATACCCTCTCCGTGGTGATTTCAACTGACGCCTCAGATTCAGCCACGCCAACGGTGATCTCTCCAGGTGGCCCGGTCCCAGCGTTTCCCATTGGGGGCAATCGCTATCGGGCGATGATCCCCACGACGCCTTTAAGTCAAGCGGGACGATGGGAGATTCGGGTGGATGGAGAAGGTCAAACCCGCAATATTGCCGTGTGGGTGAGCGATCGCGAATTTCCTACCCAATCCATTTGGCTACCCCCGGGTAAAGATGACCTCGAAGGGACCGATATGGAATTCGATCGGGTCGATGAATTTAAAAAACTTGTCACCCCTGAGAAATTCTGGAATGGTGCGTTTTTGCGCCCCAATGACGGACCGATTACCACGATTTACGGGGTCCGGCGGTATTACAATGGGGTCTTTGCCGATGACTATTACCATCGGGGTGTAGACTATGCTGGACCCCAGGGTTCTCCGGTAGTGGCTCCCTCTGCTGGTCGCATCGCCTTGGTGGGACGGGAATCGGAAGGGTTTGAAATTCATGGCAACGTCGTGGGGATCGATCATGGTCAGGGCTTAACTTCCCTTTATTTGCATCTGAGTCGGATTGATGTCAAGGAAGGCGATATGGTGCAGCCCGGTCAAGTCATCGGTGCAGTCGGGTCAACCGGCGCTTCGACCGGACCTCACCTACACTGGGGATTATACGTTCATGGACAATCCATCGATCCGGTTCCCTGGCGATATGAGGGAGTAGAATAACTCTGATTAGGCATGGAGTACAGTAAATCTGCCCTTGTCCTAGGGATATCCTGGAGTTTTCTGGAGTTAAAGCTAGGTTCGGGCGGATTGTAGGGCAAGATCTGTGCAGGGTTCTCCTTGCGATTGCAGAGTTTTCTATGAGGCGATCGCCGATTGAAACTCTTGGATCAACTGAAAAAAGTGCCGTGGAGCAGAACGAGGCAGTATGAGTATAGAAAAAATCGTAGAACAGGCACTACAAGATGGTTATCTAACGCCAGCAATGGAAGCTGAGGTGGGTAGAATTTGTAACACCGCCTCAGAACTATCTATTGAAGAGTACATGGCTCTGGATCGCCTGATGGGGTCTCTATTAACTGGTGAAGTGGTGGTTTTACCACGGAAACAGTTTATTAATGTCATGGAGGAGTTGGTTCTCTCTGAGGCGATCGCCCGGGTAGCCGAAATTGAGGCGACTAGCGATCGGACCCTGGATGTCGGCGATATTGCCGCTTATGCACTTAACCGACTTCCTCCCCTTTATGCAACCACGGAGGAAGGCGCAAACTATCAGCGGGTTCGAGCCAAAGATGAACTGCAAGAGCTCATCTCCAAACAAGTCGATGAGGCGATCGCCCGGTATCTGGACCGCCCAGAATTCCCCGGTAGAGTCGCCCTGGGTAAAAGTTCAGGCAAAGAAATGCTCACTCAAGTTAGCAGCATCCTTCAGTCCTACGCGACTATCTTTGAATCCCAACCCAATACCCCTAGTTAAAGGAATCCCATCCCACTACATTCTGTGGTTGATTTTCAGATTCTATTTACGGGTTTGGGCTTTCCAATTTCACCCTGAAATGGGAAATTTTTGGGTCATGAAATTAAGACGCTCCGTTTAGGGGCGTCTTTTTTTTGACTGTTAGTCATACCAAATCCGGTTGTTAAAACTCGATTTTTTCTTGTAGTGCGCGCTTCTCGGGCTTCGTCTGTGGAGCCAGATCCTTTCCTATAAGGCTACGCCAACCCTGTGCGGCACTCCAAGGCTTTTGGGTCCGGAGCCATTACACAACTGATTTATGACTGCTATAGCCCGGTCAAGCGGGTAAATTTAATGATGCAAAATCGTTGTTTCATGTACGCTTTTTGTCTAATCACGATTTTCAGGCGATCGCAGGGTGTCCCGACCAATACAGCTTGACCCCATGACCCGACTGGGCTAGTTTTTATAGACTTATCACAACCGGGTTCCTGATTAAATTTCGTAGTGCCACCAGGGTTGAGTTTCATGCAACAGAATCTGTTTGCGGTGGAGGCGCTGGAGAATCCCCTGTTGTTCCAGTTCTTTAAACAACCGAGTCACTGTCACTCGACTAGAGCCAATCATTTCGCCGATTTCCTGATGAGTTAACCCCAGTTGGATCAGTTGCCCCGATTCATTTTCTTGTCCAAATCTTTGGCCTAACCAGGTTAAAAAGCGCAAGAAAGAAACATCAACAGGTTTGGTATGAACAATTTCCAAAAATTCTTCCAGCCGCTGACTGTGGAGAATCAGTGCATCAGTGAAGTGATCATATTTCTCTTTAGAAATTAGGGTAGCTTCCACTCTCGTTAAGCATTCCAGGTGATAGGGATTTGCCCGGGAAAGCGATCGCCCGACAATATCACCAGGACCCCAGATTCCCAACGTGATGGAGGTGCCATCTTCAAACCAGGTGATACTCCGAACTACCCCAGTTTCAATTTTCCACAAAGAACGAGGATTTAAAGGGAGTAAAGAGCGCTTTGTAAAAGCACTTTGCCGAAGTTGCTCAGAAAATTTGAGTTCGAGAGGAGAAACAGTCATTGCTAATTATCCTAGGGCTATAACCCTGAACATTGAAGTATATTGCTAATCAATTTGAGGCGATCGCAGCAATTCTCGGGATAATTCGACCGCCTGTTCTCGAATTTCTCGAACAGCAGTGGTCTCCCAGAGTCCCCCTTTCCGGGGAGAACCCAAGGTATAAAACCGTTGAGATGCCACACCCTCGCTGTTGCGGATAGCGCCATTCTCGGCGACATCTAAACCCAAGGCGAGGGGGTCAGGACGAATCAAATTTTGCGATCGCAGATTTACAATGAGGGGATGCTGAAACTTCCGATAGTCACATTCACTCCCCGTACAATTAATCACCCGCTTTACCTCAAACCCTTTCCGGTCCTCAGTTCCCCGAGGTATAACCCAAACCTTCACGCCTTCTGTATCTTCCTCATAAGCGTGAACTCGACCCGCCACCAGGACCAATTGCCCGCCCTTTTGCATCCTCCCCACCGTCTCGACAACTCCAGGGGAAACGCGATGACGATGCACTTCCCAATAGGGTCGAACATGACGCAGAAATCGTCGCCGATCGCCCGGACTCAGATGCTGCCATAACTGCTGGGTAATCGGGCGCAAGGAGTCAATAACCGATCGCCAATCTTCCCCCTGAGCGATCGCCGATTTGACTTCTGCACGCACCTGCTGAAACAAACCCCGAAGGGTTTTTGGAGCAGTCTGCGGGGTCAAAAACGCCGGATAAGCTGAAGTAAACTTGTGAGAGTGAGGGAACTGACCATGCCGGGATACCCCATAAATCTTGCCGGTATGACCTTGTTCTTTCAGGGCGACAGCTAAATCAATCATGGTCAGTCCTGACCCAATCAGTAAGACAGGATCCGAGGCATTTAAGCCTTTCAGGGCGCGATCGCTCCAAGGGTAGCTAATATAACGCGGACTTTGGTAAAACCTAGAATCCTGAACTGGCGGGTCTTTGGGGGGAAAATTACCCAAAGCTAACACAATTTTATCAGCCCGTATGGTTTCACCACTTTTTAAATAGAGAGTCGCCCCCTGGGCGTGAGGTTCCACTGCGATCGCCTCATCGGTTCTCGGCTTAAACTGGACCCTTTCTGATGCCCCAGATGCCGACTGCTTTAATACTGAGTGAATATATTCACCATAAATTTGACGCGCTACAAACGTATCGAGCTGTACGCTCGGATCTTTTTTCGTAACCATCCAGCGCCAAAAATCATCCGGTTGGTCGGGAAATGCGCTCATTTTCCCTGCCGGAACATTGAGTAAATGACAACGATAATCGGTGCTGTACGCAATTCCCCGCCCTAAGCTCGGACGGGGTTCAATCAGGTGGAGGGTAATCGGTTGACTCGCCGATCGCAACAGATGAGTTGCCACGAGTGTCCCGCTCAAACCCCCTCCCACAATCGCAATTTCTAGGGGTAAATTCTCCATATTTATAGGGTGGGGGATCGGTTATACAAACTCATACAAGGACCCAAAACGGTTTTTAAAATCTCTCCAAAACAGCCCATAAGCCTTTTTAAACAACACTTTCAGTAGATTTTCTTTCCTCGGTGTGCCAGGAAGTAGCGGCGTGAGTCCCCACCCTTGCCGATTGCGGCGACTCAAACGGTTCAAGGTTTTGATACATAGGGGTACTCAAATAGCGTTCTCCCAAACTAGGCTTGATCATGACAATCAAACGACCCGCATTTTCCGGGCGTTTGCCGACTTTGATCGCCCCAGCTAAAGCCGCACCATTAGAGATCCCGGACAATAATCCTTCTTCCGTCGCCAGACGCTGCCCATAAACCATTGGCTCATCATCACTGACAGAAATGACTTCATCAATCAGATCAACCCGCAGAACTTTGGGAACCAATCCTGCGCCAATCCCTTGAATTGTATGGGCTCCGGAACGTCCGTAAGATATCATTTTTCCCGGTTTAATTAACCCCGCTTCCTCCGCAGCACCAATCATCCCCAGCCCAATTCGGTCTGTGCCCGAAGCGGCTGGGTTCATCCCCTCTGCTTTAATTACAATTGTTGCTACACAATTTTTTGCATTAGGAATTCGATAGATTTCCACCAGGGGCGTCCGACCAATAAGTTCTGTGACATCCTTCGCGATTCGCATAGTGACCCGACCTCATAACCTTAACCGAGGGGCCGACCCTGAATACTTTGCAGTAGAGCAGATCAGCACGGATAGGCCCTTAATCTCCGGCAACCTGATGTAGATACCGGGGATTAAGAGATTTTTTGACTATTACACAGATTTGAAAAAAAAGCAAGGGTTAAGTGACCACGGATTTTAACCCGACTTCGTGAGGTTTAATTTGCAGGATCAGCTTTGGCGAAATGGGTTAAATTTTTCTAAAATAATCTTTCTTTGGGCCGCCATCGGTTTGGGGTGAGGGCGGATCGTACTGGGTTGAGACCCGCTATAACATCGCTGAGGTGTGATCTGTCACTTCATGTTTATCCCTCCGGGTTGTGGTGGGAGGACCCGGGGAAATTATCTTTTGTTTGTGCGATCGCATCCTTTCTTTAGAGCACGAATCATTACAAGACCCCGAAGCTGAAGCAATTCGGGCTTTATTGGAGAGAATTAAGTTTCTGGAGGAAGAAGTGGAACGGATGAAACCACAACGGGGGACATTTTTAACCCCACATCCTTTAGAACATTCCCAGCCTTATCATAGCTCCTTAGATTTTCACGTTCTCGGCCTGAGTTCTCAGGTGAACAATCAGGGAATTGAGGATTTCTTGGACGGAGTAGGATTTTAATGAAAGATTCACCCCGTTCAATTACTCCTAAATCCCGGTGTAAACTTGGATTTAGGATTACACTTTAGGTAAGAGTTTTTTAACGTCATTTTGCAAGGTCTAATTTGAGCGATCGCTGACTTTCTCCAGAAGCCGCGATCGCTTCTTGTAAATCATAAAAGAATATTCTTTACCAACCTTTAATTATAAAGGACCACTATGAACTCAATCAAGGGTCAGCTATACCGACCGATCGCCCAATGGACTGGACAATTAATCTTACCCTCCCTGGCACAACGTCACCAGGATGGAGGCGTTTATCTCACCTTAGACAATACCCCCGAACCCTACAGCAATCTCAAAGATCAAACAGTCTGGCTCAAATGGCATTCCAATTCCATTCATCAAACCTGGATCAACAAAGCCGTTACGGATATTCACTTTGATGAAATCACTCGTCAAAGTATGGAGAATTTTAGTATCCACCCCACCCGATTAGATGGATGGTCTAATGTTAGCCCGTTAGAATCCCTAGCGGGTGCTAGACCCGATGATGATATTCAGGTCGAACTGGATGTGCAGGCAGTGGAACAAGTCGGCAATACCTGGGTTGTGAGTATTGGGGATGAACCGATCCAAATTGTCGGGGTTCAAAAAGCCTTTGTGCGCTTCGTGGGATCGGCAGGCGACAACCGCTACCGCGTCACACACTATAACCCCCAAACCCGAAATTTTGACGGGGGAGAAGAAACGATCGCCATGCCTGATGCGGGATTAGTACCTCCCGGACATCAGGTGGAACAAAGTTCGATTATCGAGATTGAAACTTCTCCTCTCAATGCCGAGGGATGGTATATTTATGGCGCTCACAATCCCTCGGGATTGTTTATTGTTGGAGCACTTGAACCCGCAGCAGCGCTTTCCCTTGCCCCAACACGGATGTTAAGTGGACGGGAGGAAACTCGTCAGCACTTTGTAGAATCGAAGTGGGAAAAGATTCCCTTGCATCGCATGGAACGCACCCTGGTGGATAACAATGGCGGTATCCTCTATGGCAACCAGCGATCGCCGGATTTAATGCAAAAACGCACCCGAGAATTGTGGCATAAAGGGGATGTGGGTTTGGTGGTCCATACCTTCGGTTGGCGTGGGGGAGAACGGGGCGATCGGGCTGTCCTAGGGCTAGTTCCGGGACATTTTGCCTTTGGGTTTGCTCAAGTGATTGCCGATGAATTTACGGGGGATTTACGCTTTAATCTAATATATCGCCAAGTATATGGACATAACCGTGAAGGGGTAGTTGCCGGTGCTCATCGTTGGCACTCGTACATGGGAAGTTTCAAGCGGGGGTGGATGTACACCTTGCCAGTGTCCGATGTAGTCATTCGTATTCCCGAACTCACCGTTCCCTACCAATTGGGCGATCGCCGGTTTGACCCCCTGGTAACGATCCTCCAGGAACTCGCCTTCATGGAAACTCGTTATCGCACTGGACCCGGAAACGGGGCCTCGGTGGTGACTCCGGCTACATCCTGTGTCAAAGATTCTAGTCAATCCCTCTTTGCTGCAATCCAACGCCTTAAAACTGAAGTTCTCAGCGATCCGACTGTCAAAGATTGGGTAGAAAATCACCCCGCTGACTTTGAGGTTCAACGGTTTAAACGCTTGGAATTATTACTCGAACAAGTCGAAAAATCTATGTTAATTCCTCTCGGTTATGTCCCTCAAAATTGGCGAGGAGAGAATCAAGAAGTGGCAGCCCATCGTCGGGGGGCGTCGTTTAATGCTTCTACGCTTTTGGAAGCATTGAAAGCCTGGAAAACGATGTTGCCCCGCCGTGCAGAAATGGAACTAATTCAGGTATTAATGCACTATGGTGGGACGATGTTTGATTACCAGTCGGCCATGATTGGTGGAAAAATTTCGGGATTAGTACCCAATCCACCTACAGTAATTTTGTAATTCATCATCAGGAAGGCTAGGGCATTAATGGGCGAAATGCGGCTATTTTTGTTTCCAGCCTCTCCTGTAGAAAAGCTGATTGATATTTAAAAGTTGCTACAGCAATAGTTTATTAATTTTGCCCGGTTTAAAAGGTTAGTTTTCTAGCCCGGTTATAAAAATAGAAATTTCAGGTACAAAGCTTTCCTGGACCGGCCCTGTTAAGCGGGGTAAAGCGGGGGAGAGTCCGCTCATTTCTGGCCTAGACTCCTTGTAATGAATGTTAGTAACGGATTAAAAATAGAGTCTAAGTTGGTTATATTTCGGCAATTTACTGTTACAATGGAATCCCGGGTTATTGCGCAATCTGGATGAGGCTTCAACCTAATGTAGGATAGGAAAAACTATCAACTCGAATCAGAGCAGAGTAGGCAGGGAATCCGTTAAAATGGATTGGGGCAAGATCAAAGAAGTTGCATTTAGAGACGTCCTGGGTTAAAATCGCTCATTGTTCAGGAGACGATCGCTGCTTGTTTTGATCTCAAATGCCACATTTGAGGCAAGTTGCCACAAGAACATTCTAAAATTAAGGATGACCTGTAGCAAACACTTTATGACCCTAGTTATCAGTTCGAGGGTATCTCTAAATCACTCGGGAAGGGAACTTAGTCACTCTTGAGTCCCAAGGACAACGAGTACGACGGTGGAGTTAAGTGCAATTCCCTCTATGTGCGGAGGATTC
The DNA here is from genome assembly GCF_025370755.1 of Laspinema sp. D2d. Taxonomy (GTDB): domain Bacteria; phylum Cyanobacteriota; class Cyanobacteriia; order Cyanobacteriales; family Laspinemataceae; genus Laspinema. The sequence goes on from NZ_JAMXFC010000061.1 coordinate 8,372, forward strand.
GGCGGTGGCAACTTTATGACTGGTAAGAGTTGCACACAGGAGTCCCTCAGAGGAGCGCGATTAGTAATGATGAGAGCAAAACCTGTCAACCTATCTGAGATACCCAGCAGCAACTTAGGTGTAGCGGCTCACGCAGATGAAACGAATTTTAGTGGTTGATGATGATAAAACCCTGCGAATGATGCTGAAGCGTCATTTGGAAAACCAGGGATTTGTAGTTGAGGAAGCAGATTCAGGAGTGGAAGCGTTAAACCTGTTCAAGCGGGATCCACCGGATTTGGTAGTATCAGACGTGATGATGCCTTTGATGGATGGATTTGAATTTTGTCGGCGTCTTCGCACGAATCCTGCTGGGAAGTTAGTACCGTTTATTTTCCTATCGAGTAAGGGAGAACTGGACGATCGCATCGAAGGGCACGCGATCGGGGCGGATGATTACTTGATTAAACCGTTTGAACCCTTAGAGTTGGTAGCGAAAATCGAGGCACAATTAGAGCGATCGCGACGGATTCACGCTGAAATGATCCGGTTGATGCAGCAGTTTACCCCCCAGACTGCGCCGCCTCGAACTGAGGAAGAGTCCGCGCCACGGATTCACCATCCCGCAGAAGGGTCCCATCGCCAGCGGCTTGATTCCGAGGACCTGAACCCAATGTCGCCGGAACCCCTTCCCCTGACCCCTGCGGAAGCACGAGTCTTTTGGGAAGTGATTCAAGGGCATCCCAATAAACAAATTGCAGCGCGGTTGGTGATTAGTCCCCGAACCGTTCAGACTCATCTGAGTCGAATTTTGAGTAAATTGGGATTAGAAAACCGCTCCCAACTGGTGCGCTTTGCCTTTGAACATGGATATCGCCCGGGGAGTGAACATGAACCCAACTAGGTTTGGTGGCAACCCGAGGGTATCCAATTTTTGCTGTTTGCTGTGTTAAAACAACCGATGATTCCTGGTCTTTACACAATTTCTACTCTGGTTGAGGCGATCGCCGCTCACCCCGAACAGTGGCGGCCCTTGGTCTTTACCAATGGCTGTTTCGATTTGCTTCATGTCGGTCACGTTCGTTATCTGCAAACCGCTAAATCTCTGGGCCGGACTTTGGTAGTCGGTCTCAATAGCGATCGCTCAGTCCAAACCATCAAACCCCCCCAACCTGGGCTACCCTCCCGACCCATTATCCCGGAAATCCAACGGGCCGAAGTGCTTTGTGCCTTAAAACCTGTAGATGGCGTGATTATTTTTAACGAACCCACCGCCATTACTCTACTAGAGGCCCTCAAGCCTGATATTTACGTTAAAGGTGGAGACTGGACCGTACAGAGTCTACCGGAAGCGCCAACCGTGCAAGGCTATGGGGGCCGCATCGAACTTTGTAAAATTGAAGTTCCGACCTCCACTACTGGTATAATTCTTTCTATTCTCAAGCCCTAACCTGAACAGCACCCTGATTTTCAAGCCTATCACCCCGATGGGAAGATGCTTGTCCTTAAAGGGGGCAGGGATGTTCTGCACTGTCCAAGTTAACCGGATCAGTTTCTCTTGACTTCTATGTTTTTTTATTCGGATTAAAGAATTAATGCCCCAGGAAGTTACTGGTTAAACCCATTGAAGCCTCCTCCTTTTATCTCCAGTAAAATACCTGTTTGTTAATTTGTTAATTCGATATCCAACAATTATTTATGAGTGAACCAACAACATCCCTATCGGAAACTTCCACCCATTTAGCTGACCTTGAATCCCAATTAAAAACCGCTTCTGAAAAAAATCAGCTTCAACTGATAGAACAGATTGCCGCAACGGGGGAAGCTGGATTAATTATATTAAAGCAATTTTTGCAAGAACGTCAGCAGGGTTCGGTGAATTTCATCGATGGCAAACTCTATCAATTATTGCTAAAAACTGATGCTCCCGGGATGGCGGATTTTTTGAGAACGACCTATCCGAATGGGCTGGTTTCCCTACAATCATTGCGCGGGATTGATTATTCCCCCGTACAAGAACTGCTGGCAAAACAGGATTATCAAGCAGCTGATCGCGTCAGTATGCAAAAACTGTGCGAACTGGCCGGACCCCAAGCAATGGAAAGAAAATGGCTGTATTTCACCGAAATTGATAAATTTCCTATCGAGGACCTCCAAACCCTTGATCGGCTTTGGCAGGTGTATTCCGAAGGAAAATTTGGCCTGTCGGTTCAGCGGGAAATTTGGCTGGGAGTCGGAAAAAATTGGGATAAACTCTGGCCTAAAATTGGCTGGAAAAGTGGCAATACCTGGACGAGATATCCAGGGGAATTTACCTGGAATTTAACGGCTCCCCGAGGTCATTTACCCTTGTCTAATCAATTGCGTGGCGTTCGAGTCATTGAAAAGTTGCTCACTCATCCAGCCTGGGGTTAGTGGGTTTATAGAGAAAGAGATGAACCGGAACAAGGCACTACAGGAGTCAGAATCGTCCTGACTCTATAGGGGATTTCCATAAAAAAACTTCTGCATTAGAAGTAATGCCGAATTATTCAAGCCCCCCTGGAACTAAATATTTATTCCTCTGGCTTCCCCCTTCTTAAGGGGGACGGGAGGGGGATCTCCCGGGGGGTTGGGGGGATCTCTGATAGAAGATTTTATTTTGTGGAGTTCCCTAGACCCGACGATCGCCGGGTTGATGGCAAAATTTTTCAGGAGTCTGGGGAATTTGCCTGGGGAGAAACCGGGAAAACGATGGCAGCCATTGGATAACCCTAGAGTAGGTTGCTCCGTGAGCGGGTTATGGATCAATAATACAAAGGGAGTATTTTTGGGTTCCCTCCAGGCGATCGCCAGCCATTCCCGTTCTGAGATTAAACCTCTGATTCAACTAAAGCCGTGGCGAGGAAAAACCGGGGCTAGAATCAGGGGGCTTAAATCAAAGGAAAACTTTCATTGTTGGGTTCCATTGGGTGTTGAATTTTATGAGAAATCTGTTTCCACCGATCTTCAGTTTGGGAGCCAATTTATCCCTATATCAGTGGAGTAGCGCCAGTTACTTACACCAGGCGATCGGCATTCTAGCCCCTCTGCGTCGCGGCAGCTTCTTAATTCAGTGGGCTGACCCGATCGCCGCCTTGTTAGTGGGATTACTCTTTCTCCTGGGGCCTTTTGTTTCCACCGCCCTCATCGGCGTATTGTTGGTCGCTTGCGGGGCCTACTGGGTCTTAGTCACCTTAGCCGATGATGACAAAACAGGGTTTACCCCCGTACACTTGGTGATTTTGCTGTATTGGGGGATCAACACCGTTGCTACCGCCATGTCCCCGGTGAAAAAGGCTGCCTTTGTCGGCTGGACCAAACTCACCCTGTATTTACTCCTGTTTGCCCTGATGACGCGGGTCTTGCGATCGCCCAAATTGCGCTCCTTTGTGATTGCCCTGTACCTGCACGCTGCCACCTTTGTGAGTATCTACGGTATCCGACAATGGCGATTTGGGGCCGATGCCCTGGCGACTTGGACCGATCCCAACTCTTCAATGGCGAAAGTCACCCGGGTTTATAGTTACCTCGGCAATCCCAACCTCCTGGCTGCCTATCTCTTGCCTGCGATCTTCCTGGGAATTGCGGCAATTTTTGCTTGGCGTGGGTGGGTCCCCAAAGCCCTCGCCGTAACCATGACCCTAGTCAACTCCTTATGTCTGGTCCTCACCTATAGCCGAGGCGGATGGATTGGCTTAGTGGTGGGAGGATTTACCTTAATTCTGTTGTTGGTCTATTGGTGGAGTGTCAAGCTACCGGAAGCCTCACGAAAATGGGCTATGCCCGTCGTATTCGGAACCACAGTGGGAGTAATTTTGCTCGCCCTCCTGTTTGTAGAACCCGTGCGCGATCGCGCCGCCAGTATGTTAGTGGGACGGCAAGATAGTAGCAATAACTTCCGCATGAATGTTTGGGATGCGGTATTTGAAATGATTCGCGATCGCCCCGTGATTGGCATCGGTCCGGGGAACACTGCATTTAACCAAATCTACCCCCTCTATATGCGGCCCAGATATACCGCATTGAGCGCCTATTCCGTGCCGTTAGAAATCGCCGTAGAAACCGGATTCATTGGATTGGCGACCTTTTTAGGACTCCTTGTCCTGCTGCTGACCCAAGGAGTCACTCAGATCCAGCGCCTCCGAGAGAAAGCCAGCCCTCAAGCATATTGGCTAATGGCGGCGATCGCGATTATCCTAGGGATGATGGCCCACGGAGCCTTTGATACCGTCTGGTATAGACCCCAAGTCAATATGCTCTGGTGGCTGGCAGTCGCCTTAGTTGCCAGCTACTATACCGTTCCCTCCCCCAAAGCCAGCTCAATGGAAGAGCATCTATAAAACATAAAATAGGAGCAGGGGTAAGTCCAGTAGATTCTCAGGACCGCTCAAACTCAATTCCTCATCCCTGGCGCTCTATTGTTGTAAAGTTGACAAAAAACCTAGACGATTCAATAATGAGCGCCAATAGTTTCTAGAGAATTTGGGGAAAACTAAGACACAGAACTGGCGATCGCTTCTTCAAAACATGAAGTTGATCCCAGGGTTCTAAAGCCAGAGGGTTCGCGATTCTAAATTTGTACTGTCCTCCATGCCATTGCCCGTCCCGACAAATAATGAGGAATGAGGTATGAGACATCCGTTGTCGGATTCACTCAGCAGGGTGACAATAACTTTCATAGAATTGGGTTAATGACAACATCCGTTTGTAGCAGCCTCGCAATTTTGGTAACACAAGTTCTGCCTCGTAGCTGTAACATCCAAGAGACAAATGTCCACCCCCCTGGACGTTTTCAGAGTTGTTACCACCGGGGCTTGCATCCTAAACGCTAAACACTTCCTATGGTTAAGTCAGGTCAGTCCTCCTTTCGCCGTATCCTGCTGTCGCGGATTTTACTCCTAAGCGTCCCTGTTTTGCTGTTAGGGGAGTATGTGACCTATCGCAAGGCACGCTCTAGTCTGCTGGAAACCGCCCGCCAAAACCTCACCGAAAGCGCTGTTCGTAAAGGAGATAGCATTAATGCCTCCCTTGAATCCCTCCAGGCGAACTTGCTCACTGCCAGCGAATCGGTCCTCCTCCACGAGGGTTCGGCGCAAGCGTCGCAAAATTATATTGAGCAACTCGCGCAGCGATTACCCACAAAGGTTCAATGCGTTCAATTCACCAATGTGCAAACAGCCGAACTCATCGCCAGTACCTGTGGGAATCAACCCCTGAGCGATGAAATTGTGCAGATGTGGCAACAGCAAGGGAATTTTGGTCCCGGGACGGGTTCCGGAGTGCATATCAAAACTGTTCTATCGAAAACCCCATCGGTTCCAGCCCCTGCCCCCGCCGTTTCTGAAAATGACCCCAGCTATTTCGACCAACTCAAATTGGTTCTGAGCGCCCCGGTGTATTTGAATCAAAGTAATCCTTTGGCGGTGAATAATTCAGGGGTTCCTGACTATGCCTTAACCATTCGCTCCACTTTAGGGCAAAGGGCCAGCGATCGCCGCATTGAACCCGGTTCCCTCACCGGCTACACTGTTGTCATTGACCAAGATGGCACCATTCTTGAACATGGCAACGACCTCAATCGGGTGGGCCGCAACATTAAAGACGAAGTAGACGCCAAACGGCTAGAAAGTATTGTTAGAAACGCTCTCCAAAACCGTCCAGCCTTTCTCCATCTCTTTAATTTCGATCAAGAGGGAATTGAATTACTCTCTGGATATGCCGCTATTCCCAGTCCCCTCTCCAGCGGGGAAGAACGCAAGTGGGTGATCCTGGCAGTCACCCCCCTGGACAATGCTCTAGCGGGATTAAAGGAAATTCAAAAGGTTCTATTTACCTTAGTCGTGGGTTTATTAGTGGCTAACCTGCTGGCGACCCTTTATTTAACGCGCGATTTGGCGCTACCCATCGAGAAATTACAAGACTATGCGATGAATATTCAGTGCCGTGCTACCACGGAACGAGTTCCGCATAACTTGAGCATTCGCGAGTTTAACCGGCTGGCTGAAGCCCTCGACAGTATGGTAGAACGCTTGAAAGCTTGGGCAGAGGAGTTAGAAACGGCTTGGAAAGAAGCTAAAACTGCTAACCAACTAAAAAATGAGTTTTTAGCAACTATTTCTCATGAGTTGCGAACTCCTCTTAATGCGATTCTCGGTTGCATTCGCTTAGTTCGAGATGATTGCTGTGATAACCGTGATGAAGAAATTGAGTTTCTTCAACGCGCTGATGACGCAGCCATTCATTTACTGAATATTATTAATGATATTCTTGATATCTCTAAAATTGAAGCCGGTACTCTCTCGGTGGTGATGGAGCAGGTTGATGTCAAACGCCTAATTAAAGAGGCGATCGATTTGCAGCAATCTGCAATTCAGCAGAAGGGTTTGCAGTTAGAATTCCAGGAAGATTCTCAATCCATAACCGTTGAAGCTGACCCGGCTAAATTGAAACAAGCCCTTCTTAATTTGATGGGGAATGCCATTAAATTTACAGATACTGGACGAATCACTATCTCCACTCGGATCGAAGGGTTAAAGGAGGGTCAGTCCTTTAATAAAGCGAATGGCGGCAATGGTTCTATGCAGCCCCATTTGGTGATTGCTGTCCAAGATACGGGGATTGGCATTGCCCCGGATCAGCAACAGAAACTCTTTCAACCCTTTGTCATGGTGGATGGTTCCAGAACTCGCCCCAAAGGCGGTACAGGGTTAGGTTTAGCCATCTCCCGCAATTTAATTGAACTAATGGGTGGGATGATTCGCTTAAACAGTAAAGGTATTGGTCAGGGGACAACCGTTGAGGTGGTTTTACCGATCGTGAATTCTAGTCCCTCTATCCCCGTAGCGTTGGAGTCGAAAACCCCCAAAGAACAAAATCGCTAAATTGTTTTCACCCTTTCCTACATCACCTTTATGATTTATAATTATTGTCGGGCAGTTTCTAGTAATACCTTCAGTTAGTTGTTATCCCTTATGTTTGTAGTAAGAAATTCATAGGGAATCCGGTTGGGGTAGGGTTTAATTGCTGGGGGAAGCCAGAGGAATAAATGTTTAATAGGGATTCCGTATGATTAGGGATGGGAATTTGTATTAAAGCTGAACCGGGAGTCCGCCTTGTTGAATCGAGTGGCTTAAAGCTGTGAGAATTGTGATTAATTCCGTGGCGATCGCCCCAGATCGATCCCCTTGTCCATTGTGGCGCACCAACTCCAAAAAGCGATCGCAAACCCGCCCTAGAGGTTCAGCTTTTTCTAACCTCACTACTTCCCGGTTTTGATGGCTAGGAATCCAGCGATCGCCTTCTACTTCTAAACTCCCCTGTTGAATTACCAAAGGCGCATCCCCGGACATTTCATCAAATATCAAGGTTCCTTGACTCCCCACCACCGCCAAGCGTCTCTGTTTATCGGGATTCAACCAGCACAAATGAATAAACGCCTGAAATCCACTGGGATAAGTAAGCGTTGCCATCACAAAATCCGATAACCCCTGGGGAAACAGCGTTGACTGATCTCCCTCAACCGGAGTGGGTTGCAACCACACTCGCCCAGTCCCTTGGACTTGAATGGGATATTCTCCCAACCAAGTATTAAAAATAGCAATATCATGAATCGCTAAATCCCACAGGGCATCCACATCGGGACGGACTGGACCTAAATGAGAGCGTGTCGCATATCCGTAGCGCAATTCCCCCAGTCGTCCCCCTTGCACCACTTCAGTACCGGCAATCACTGCGGGATGAAACAAATAAGTATGATCCACCAACATCTGAAGCTGACGTTGTTCTGCCCGTTGATATAATTCCCGAGACTCTGCGGGGTCAAGGGTTAGGGGTTTTTCCGCTAAGATGTGATAGTTTTGCTCCAGGGCATCGGAGATTAAAGCATAATGAGTCGCAGCCGGAGTAGCGACAGCCACCGCTTCCAGTCCGGGTAACTGTTTGATGTCCTGCCAATCCGTTGCCAGAATCACCGTCTCATCTAAATTAAATTGCGATCGCGCCGAGTTCAATCGCTCTATATGAGGGTCCACCACTGCCAGCACTCGCGCCTGGGGATGGTTTAAAAAATTTCGGATCAAATGGACGCCCCAACGACCCGCCCCAAGAATTGCAATCCCAACTGGATTTGACATTTTTTGATATTAATAATTTGATGGGGACAACTAGGGATTACTGAGCGATATCCAACTCTCGCAGGGCTAAAAAGGCCACCTTTGCGGCGGCTTGTTCTGCCGCTTTTTTACTGCGTCCGGTGCCCTTGCCTTTGACTTCTCCCAGTAGCCAAACCTCAGCGGTAAAGCGATCGGGATGGTAATGTTCCCGATGGGTTTCCAATACCCGATATTCCGGTAAAATTTTATAGCGAACTTGGGTCAATTCTTGCAGGGCATCTTTATAGTTATGACGGGCTGGATCTTTGCGAATTTCTTCCGATCGCTGTTTAAATTCAGGGTCTAACCAAGGACGAATTAAATCCAAATTGTGGGTACTTAAATAGAGGGCAGCTAAAATCGCTTCAAAGGCATCGGCTAACCGAGATTCCTTGCCCGTAATATCTCCCGCAGCACTGGCGGAAACGAGCAGGTAGCGTTCCAGTCCGTACCCTTCGGCAATCTCCGCTAAGGTGCGATCGCTCACCAAAACCGAACGAATTGTTGCCAACTCCCCGACCTTTTCTTGGGGATACAGTTCCATCAGTAATTCCGCTGCCGCTAACCGAACCACCGCATCGCCGGTAAACTCTAACTGTTCATAGTTCGCTTCCCCAGAAACACTCGGATGAGTCAAGGCCAATTCTAACAAGTCCCAACGGATTGAAATCCCGTCAGGAAGTCCTAATTTTTGGAGCAGTTTCTGTAATTCGCGTTGCCGTTGGGGATAAAGAAGAGGCATAAAAAAGTTTAGAAATTAGAAATTAACCTTAAGATTGATGCAAATTTAGAAGTGTCCCGGTTGAACTTTACCCTTAAAATTTAAGCCAGTCACGGAGGGAATAAAGACTTTAAAATTAGCCTAAAAAATAGAAAGGGAGAGAGTCAGACATAAGCCGGGTTCTGTTCCCTTCATCGCAATTGCTAGGAAGGGGGCAGTTATCTATCTGGGACCTTTGTTACCAAAAGCCTCTAGCGGTTCTTTCTAGGCGGAACGGGTAAAAGACCAACCCTTGTTCCTGTGACCTTGCTCCCAACCGGGGTTTACCGAGCCAGGGCCTCTCGACCCTGCTGGTGCGCTCTTACCACACCTTTGCACCCTTACCTGTGAGCGATCGCCCCAAGGGACAATTTCTCCATCGGCGGTATCTTTCTGTGGCACTATCCTCACGGTCACCCGCACTGGGCGTTACCCAGCAAGTCTGGTCTTTCGGGAGTCCGGACTTTCCTCAGATTCGTGAGAATCCGCAACTGCCTGCGCCAACTCTCTACCCGTTCTGATTATAAGCGATGGATTGCCACAATCTGACTCGGTTGAGGGGTCAGATTTATTTGGGTGAGCGTGGCTTTACCCACCCCGGGAGATGAATCCGGGAATTGGGGAGGCGATCGCCTCCGTTCAACGAATTTCATAGCCTTAAAATTGAAGTTATACCTGACCGAATCAAACCGGAAACTGAACAGAAATTCAGCTTTTAAAAATCTCGACGCTTATTCCAGGGGATATTAACAACCCAGGGCAAAACTGACGCCCTAAACTGACAATTGACCAGATAAAGGGGGAGATTACTTCGATTATGTTCTCCCATTCCAAAGCGGAGAGCAAACTGAAGGGTGAACGTTAAAGAGGGAAGTTCTGCCTTGGGTGAAACCTGTTTTCTGGGGTTGGGTTTGAGAGAGGCAAGGTTCACCATGACTTGATCGGGTTTTAAGAGTCCGGTTTCCCCCTCTCGTTTTAAGGCGGATTCTGCCGTAAATTTTTCTTGAAGCGTTTTTCCCGGCGCAATCACGCTAAACACTTGCGTGGGTAACAAATCAAACGTCATCCCGGGTGGGAGTCGAATCAGGCGTTGTTCCCGACCCTGAGCATCAATTAGCGCACTATAATCCCAATCAATATAAAGGGTTTGACTTGGGGATTGATTTTGCACACTCACCTCAAGGACCCGAAACTGGTCTAAATCATATTGGGGTGCCAAAAAGAATTTGAATCGAACTCGGCTTTCTAAATTTTGGCTTTCGAGTTGATTTTGAAGAAAATTTTCATCTAATTTAATGATAACTTTCTCCGCTAATAAAGAAGAAAAAGCTCGTAATAAAACAGCACTCACGCAGATTAGATAAACGGCGATTACAATCCAATCTAGTCCAGTCATCAGGGGTTAGAGCCAAGGGAATGGGGCGACGTCCATAGCATAGCCTATAGATTGCCCCTCGCCTATGAAAAAGGGTTAAAAAGATTCCCGGGGTTCATACTGGCGGCAGGTTTCACAAGGTCCTTCCGGATTGAGGGCGCAACGCAGATAAGCCGATCGCGCATTGTAAAGACAAGTAATATCCCCCGTCACTTCCCCGACGCCTTCAACATAATGGCGATCGGAAGGAATCGGAGGGGGAGACGGGATTCTCATAATAGGAATCTCTCGGACTGCTTGCAAGCGAGTTCGTGCCCGATCTTCGGCTTTCCGCATTACGAACACAGAGAGTAACGGAGGCGTTATCCCCAGCAAAAAAATGATAAGTGTCTCTAACATAGCGGATGACTAGAACTGAACTGCTGAAAATCAGCAGGTTAATCTCAGGTAAACTGACCTGAAGGGACATCAACCGGGAAACCTGACTCATACCCAATCCGGTTTTTATAGAGTTTTGAAAACCAGATTTCAACTCCGTTTGTAGGGGAGTGCTTAGGCAGTGAGTTCCACCGCCGATTGAAAGAAATCCCGTTCGCATAACATGGCATAACGATAGGTGGAATGGGTTAGGGGAGTTGAGGCAGCATAGCGATCAAGCAAATGTTCTAATTGTCCCGACAACTGTTCAAATTCTTCCCCCGTATAGGTCCGAATCCAATCCGCATAGTCGTGATTGGGAATACCATCTTTTCCCAATTGCTGCCCTAAAAAAGCGTAAAGACGCATACAAGGAGCCATTGCCACCGCCGTTAATCCAACATCGTGACTCCAAGCGGTTGCGAGTAAAAAATCAGTGTAACGACGAGTTGCCGGAGTCGGTTTCACCGCTAAAAAATCAATTCCCCAAGTTTTCGCATAGCCTTGATGTAAGCGCAGTTCTTCTAATACGCCACTCGCTAGGGCATGAAAAACTTCAAAAGCTTGCCAATCAGGAGTTTTGGCCGCCGCAATGCTATAAGCGCGAGCGAAGGATTCCAGAAAAAAGGCATCTTGTCCTACATAATGAGCAAATTGATATCGCGGTAAGCTACCATTGCCAATGCCTTGTACAAAAGGATGTTGTAGGCACTCTTGGGCTAAGTCTTGATTGGCTTTCCACAATTCCTGAGATAGGGTCATATTTTGGAGAGTTTGATAGGTCTGGACTGGATTGAGGGTGAGGGGGATGAACTTAAGAACGAGTGAAGTCGAGAGCTTTTATCTTTCAGGTTTCATCGGTTATCTTGGACGCTGGGTGGTGGAAAAATTCTTAAACCACCCGCGACGCCAAAAGAGTAAAATCATGAAGACGGCGATCGCAATCATCACGACCCAAACTGCCGGATAGCCCCAATACCAGTTAAGTTCTGGCATATTCAACCGTGAGGCTTCGGGATTAAAGTTCATTCCATAAACCCCGGCAATAAAAGTTAGGGGAATAAAAATAGATGAAATCACCGTTAACAGTTTCATCACCTCATTCATCCGGTTATTGATGGAAGAGAGGTAAACGTCCATCAACCCACTCGCGAGTTCCCGATAGGTTTCTACCATATCCAACACCTGCATCGTATGATCGTAACAGTCGCGTAAATAAATCCGGACTTCCTCACAAATCAAGGGACTGCCGTCTCGAATCAGAGTATTGATGGCATCTCGCTGGGGCCAGATTGCCCGCCGTAAGGTGAGTAACTCCCGTTTGATTTTATAGATTTTTTGTAGGGTGTGGGGTGTGGGGTTTGCTACCACCTCATCCTCCAAATCCTCAATCCGTTCCCCGTAAGCTTCCAGAACCGGAAAAAATCCATCGATAATGGCATCCAGAAGAGCATAGGCGAGATAATCGGCCTTTTGTTTGCGAATCGTGCCTTTATTACTGCGAATGCGATCGCGCACTGGACCAAAACTGTCATGTTCTGGCTCCTCCTGCACCGTCAGCAGGTAGGATTTACCCAACACAAAACTAACTTGTTCCGTAATAAAACTTTCTTCCGCTGGATCATGGCGATGTTCTTTGAGCATCACCATCCGCGCAATAATCACTAAATGACCCTCGTAGTCTTCTACTTTGGGTCGTTGGGGGACATTGACGATATCTTCTAACAGCAGAGGATGCAAGTTAAAGACTTGACCCACTCGGTTTAAAATATCTTCACTCCCCAACCCCTGGACATCTAACCACGACACCGACTCACTGTCTAAGTAAGGAATGCATTCTTCCGGGGTCGCCATGAGTAGCCGAATGGCCTTTTTTTCGCAATAGTCGATCGCCACAATCGTCGGCATGACTGCACGGTGTCCAATAATCAGAGTTCCGGGCATACTACCCGGGTGATCATAGCAGTAATCCACGTATGACTCTTGGTTTTTAGCGTTTTCTTCTTCGGAGAGGAAATTACCCATTGTCCATCCCGTATCTGTCATCTCTATGTTCCTAATCGCTGTTACCACTGCGATTTTAGGCAATTGGGGAGAAGATTGTCTGCGATCGCAGGCATCGTCCTCAAGTCCCCTGCTTTAGCGTCCTGGGTTCAGACCTCTAGCATAGCCTCTACCCATTCCCGAAGGACGCTAACACCGCCGATCCCTTCTATAGAAGTCGCCAGAATCATGGGGTCAAGAGGCTATCAGGGAGTATCAGGAGGGGGAGTATCTTGCTGGCTATACTGTAGGTCACAATGATTTAGACTGGCGATCGATGGAGGGCTTAAGGTTTAGATTGTTCTAACACTTCATCCCCCCTCAAGAATTTCCGACCGATCGCCCCTGGGGAAATAGGGGGTTCGTGCCAATCATTTTCATCAGATTGAGGCAACTTGACTTCCATCGGGAGATAAACCGTAAAAGTTGAACCTACCCCCAATTTACTCTCGACTAAAATATCTCCTCCCATCATCTGAGCAAACAATCGACTAATTGCCAAACCCAAACCAGTCCCCCCATATTCGCGGGTTGTGGACGCATCCGCCTGCATAAAGGCTTGAAACAAATGATTTAACTGTTCTGCACTCATGCCAATGCCTGTATCGCAGATTTGGAACACCACAAATAAATCATTTGGACTTGATTCTTCCTCTGGAGTGACCGCCAAAGGAATCGCCTTCCGTAGGAGTTTTGTAACGGCCATTTCAATCTTCCCCTGGCGGGTGAATTTAGCCGCATTACTCAGTAAATTAAAGAGGATTTGTCGCATCTTAGTTAAGTCAGCGTACATCGGCCCCAGTTCCCCACTCAACTGGACTACCAATTGGTTAGAATTTTTCTCGACTAAGGGTTGAGCCGTGTGGCAAATGTGGGTAATGGCCTGGTCTAAATCAAAAGATTCTAACAGCAGTTGCATTTTTCCTGCTTCAATTTTAGAATAATCTAAAATATCTCCAATTAGAGCTAATAAATGTTTTCCTGCCGTATTAATCGAGCGCAGATCATCCAGAAATTCTGAATCGTTAATCCCGATATCTCGGGCATCTTCTTGGAGTAGCTCACTATAGCCAATAATGGCATTCAGCGGGGTTCTCAGTTCATGGCTCATATTCGCCAAAAAAGTGCTTTTGGCGCGATTAGCCGCTTCTGCTGCGGTTTTGGTTTCTAGTAATTGGGCTTCGACTTGCTTGCGATCGGTAATATCCCGAGCTAAAATACAGTTATATTCTTTTCCATTAAATTCCAAATAATTAACCGTACTTTCTACCGGAAATCTTTTTCCTTCCTTCGTTTTATGGAAGCATTCAATGGTAAAAGAACCATGCTGTTTTATTTCATCCCAATAATCAGACCAAACATTTTTAGGTAAATCTAAATTAATGTCATGAATGGTCATTAAAATCAATTCTTCTCGGGAATAGCCTAAAGACAGACAAGCCGCTTCATTCACATAAAAGAATTGAGCATTAGAATTAACCCAAAATACTGAATCTCCAGCTCGATTGAGGGAAAATTGGGTAAAAGCTAAGATTTCCTCAATTTGTTGGCGATGGGCTTTTTCTGCCTCTAAGGCGAGGGTAGTTTGGTGTAACTGTAAGGTTTTCCGTTCCAGTTCATGGCGGAGTTCCGCTTCAGTCTGTTTAACTTGAGTTAGATCTCGCACTAGAACTAATAATTCATGGTCACTGCTCGGGACAATTTTGATTTCATGAATTGAAGGGAAGTAGGAATGATAATTGGCCGAATTTAGAGGGGGAAATGGAACCGAACATAGACAATCCTTTCCGATTAATTCTACTTGAAAGAGTTGCTCGCTTCCTGTGGCGATCGCCCGTTCTAGGAACTCCCTACATTGTTGAATCACTTCTAACGGCCAAATTTCCCACCACTTCTTACCGATATAGGTGCGATCGCTCAGATGGTCTATCCCTTCCGGCTGTAATCTCTGGCCTGGATTTGTACAACCAGCCCACAGGGTAAAATTCTTAGGCGGTTGATAATCTAGGCAAGTCCCATCTTTATGGATCCAAAAGATAGCATCGGGAATTGCCGTTAATAAAGCACGATTTCTGGTTTTGCTGGCAGATACCACCGCTTCAAGCTCCTCCCTATTCCCTGACGATTGTTTAAACTTATTATCCCCATGTTTGATCCAGAACTATTGTTTGCCTTCACAAAACAACGCAACAGCGCTACAGCAAGGTGAGCGAATCCGTACCCCCACAGGGGCGTTTTCTACCTGTGGATTGCCTCGGGCCAGGATAATAATGACTATAGCGCCCCTAGTTTGTGATGAGCGGCTGGGGTAGTTAGAGATGGGGAGGATGGGGGAGATGGGGAGGATGGGGAGGATGGGGAGGATGGGGAGGATGGGGAGGATGGGGAGGA
>NZ_JAMXFC010000062.1 GCF_025370755.1 Laspinema sp. D2d
TCATCATCCGGGGATACCTGGGGTCCCTCCCTTCCCTATTATACCCTAGGTGATAAAAACATATACCTGTAAGAGGGGGAGCAAGGGGGCTTGGGCGATATCCGCCAGTCCGACATCGGTGAGTAAGCTTTCCCAGTATGCGATTAGTGTTGTGTCTTGGGGATTCTCCCGGCGCAGTTGGGCGAGGGTGTGGAGGGTGTCGTGCCAAATTCCGGCTTGGGCGGAAAGTGAGGGAACTTGTTGGGGGATTGCTTGGCTCACTTGCTGGGCTAATTCAGGATTTTCGACCCGCTGGATTCTGCCGGTGACATAGATATTGGGTTCTCGGAACCCTGCTATGGTGGGACAAAGCAGGGCTAGGGTCCAGGAATAAGTTTGATTGGGTTCTAAGGGGGGGATATTCGCATCTTCGGGGACGGTGATGTTTAAGATGCCGGGGGTCCCTGCTAATGCCACGGGTTGGCTATAAATGCGATCGCGCTGTTCATCGATGAGGACGAATAGGGCTGTTTCTGCCCGGGTTTGCGGGATATAGACGAAGATGGAGGGATGGGGGGAAACGGTGAGTCCGATTTTTTGGTTTAAATCTGGCAGTAGGGGAATGAGGGATGGGGAATTTTCCCCGGTTAGGCACTCGTCTCGCGGTCCTGCGGGAAGGGTGGGGGGTTTGTCATCCGGATCTAGGGGGGGCATGACTTCCGGGGTTTGAGAGGGCAAGGTTTGGGCGAGGGTCCGGAGGGCTGTTGGGACAGGGGATAGGCTGAGAATGCAGAGGGTGGAGAGGGCGATCGCATTTAGGAACAAGAGTCGTTTCAGCATGATAAAGCACCAGATTGAATGCGGTTGATTGACGCGGGATAATACCTCTACAGAGGGTTTAAGGGGGTCCGACTCATTAGCGGGTGAAAATTCTCGGCCTCATCAGATTAGGTGGGTTGGGATTGAGGTATTGTAACTTACAATGAACCAAGAGAACGACTGAAGTCGTTATTACGAACTTGGTTGTTGATGTTATTTGGACAAGGAATCAATAACGCGGTAAACTTCTATGGTTTGGGATTTCCCTTTTAAGGGTAAAGCTCCCCAGGATTCGACTTTAAATTTATCTAAAATATGGACTAAGGTTTCTCGGACAATTAAGATGCGACAATCATCAGGGTGGCGGTGTTTTTCACAACTTTCTAAGCGGGAGGCAGTATTGACGCTATCCCCAATGATGCCATATTCTAAGCGATGTTTTCCCCCTAGGCTACCCACAGTAATGACTCCAGTGAAAATGCCAATTCGCATCTGGACCTTGGGTAATCCTTGTTGTTGCCAAATTTGATTTAATTTTTGGAGTTTTCTGCTCATGGCTAAGGCAGCATTGACGGCATTTTCCGCATCTTTGGCAATCTGTTCTGGGGTCGTGCTGGGAATGGGTACGCCGAAGGCTGCCATAATCCCATCGCCGGTAAATTTATTAACGATGCCGTGATGGTTTAATACTTCATCAGTCATGGCACTGAGATAGGGATTTAACCAGGTCATTACTTCTTCTGGCGTCTTGGTTTCGGCCAGGGTACTGAAGTTTTTGAGGTCGGTAAATAGGATGGTAGCTTTGAGGGTTTGCCAGGGGAGTATTCCTGATTCTATGAGCCGATCGCGTTCGGTCCAGAGGGCTGTGGCTATCTCCGGGGAGGTCTGTTGTCCCAGCAGGTTCATGACCATTTGTTGCTGTTTTCCAGCAATTTGTCGCTGGTACATCACGCCGAATAAACTGGTTAAAATAAAGGCGGTAGCTGGGGCGGCTAGGGGTATCCATCCGCCGGTTAAAAAGAGGCTGTAGCCAATGCCAAAAATTAGCCCTAATGCAATGAATAAAATTCCCGTAATCATCAGGGAATTGCGAAATCTCTCAACAACTAGGCTACCACTAATTCCCCAAAAAATAATCCATAGAACTTCTCCCCATTCTGGAATAAACCAAAATAACGGTTTATCATCTAATACCGCTGATAAAATCTGGCTGCTCTTTTCTCCATGAATCACTACTCCCGCCATTTTTAATTGACCACTTCCTCGACTATAAGGGGTATAAAATAAGTCTTTTAGGGTCGGTGCTGTCACCCCAATTAAAACAATTTTATTTTGCACCCATTCCGGGTCAAACTCTCTGGCGATCGCCTCTGTAAAACTAATTTTTCGGGCAACGGATTCATGGCGATAATTCAGCAGAGTTTGATATCCTCTAGCATTAATAGCCTGATACCCACCGGCATTAGATTTTAATTTAGGGAAAATAGCATTTCCTAATTGATATTCTTGGGTTTCAGTGAGGATGGGTTCTATGTCTTTACTTTTGAGATAAACCAAGGCTAATTGTAAGGAAAATGAAGGAAAAGTTGTACCGTTTTGGGAGGCAAACATTAGATTGCGACGTACTCTACCATCGGGGTCGATCGCAATGTCATTGAAGCCGATTTGTTCTGCGGAAATCCCAGCCGGTGCAGAAACTCTTTGTTTCTCTTCATTACCGAGAGTGGTAATAGCAATCACATTGGGTTGTTGCAATTGGGCAAGCAGTTCCTGATGTCCCGGTTCGTTGGGTATATCTCGGACAATATCCAAGCCGATCGCAATGGGTTGATGGCGTTGTAATTCTTCTAAGACTTGGGCAAATAGGCGATCGCTAAAAGGCCATGTTCCCTGGTTTGCTATATCTTGTTCTGTAATTTCAACGATGAGTAAGCGGGGGTCAGGTCCCGGATCAGGACGAGTCCGGGTCATGGCGTCAAACAAAGCCAGTTCTAAGGGTTGCAATCCTCCTAGTTGTCTCATACCCAGTAATAAGGCAGTGATAGTGAGACTGGCAATTGCAACTTGCCCCGGGAATGGGGGGAAGATTTCTCGGGCTTTTTGGGTGATTGGGTTGAGCTTAGATACAAGAAAAGGAATCATGGGGTAAATTTAGTTTTGATGTGAGACTAAAAGATACAGGTTGCGTGAGTTTAACCTACCTTTAAAATCAGAAAAGGTAGGCAATGCCTACCTTTTACTATAGATGGGGAGGATGGGGGAGATGGGGAGGATGGGGGAGATGGGGAGGATGGGGGAGATGGGGAGGATGGGGGAGATGGGGGAGATGGGGAGGATGGGGGAGATGGGGAGGATGGGGGAGATGGGGGAGATGGGGAGGATGACTGATGTTAGATTTATTAGGAAAGTTTCTTAGCCCGCAGAGGCGGGCTTTGTGGGATCAGCGTTCGGGTTGAATGGGGAGGGCGGTTTTGACTTTACAATAAACCATCGAGTTCTAATTCCTCGATGATTTGTAATCCGCGAGGGTCTCCGACTCGTAATAAGGAGGCTTTGGCATCTTCGCGAACGCCCATATCTTCATCTTCTTCTAGGACTTCGATCAGGGAGTCGATCGCCCCGGCATACACCACGTTCGAGGGGAGTTCGCGGCAGAGTTGTCCGATCGCCCAGGCGCAGTTACTTCGGACTGCGGCAATCGGGTCGGTGCGTAGGCTAAAAATGAGGGGGGGAATAGCGGAAATAACGAGATCATAGCCGACATTAGCCAGTTGACCCAGGGAACTGGCAGCCCAGAGGCGGACGGCAGAAATGTCGGTTTTGAGGGCTTCCAGGAGGGGTTCAAGGGCGCGGCGATCGGCACAATTTCCCAATGCCCAAACGACACCCTTTCTAACGTAGCCGTTCCAATCCAAATTGAGCCGGTCGATTAAGGGTTCGACGGCATCAGGACTGGTATTGCGTCCCAGGGCGTACGCGGCACTCACCCGCACAAGGGGGCAAGGGTCGCTTAACAGTTGGATCAGGTGGGGGATGGCGCGTTCATCCTGGATTTCACAGAATGCCCGCGTCGCGATCATTCGCTGTTCGGGAACAGATGACGCTAACAATAGCAACATTTTCTCCGGATCCGGCTTGGGGGCGGCGGGGGCCTCATCCAAATGATCCAGAGGGCTATCTAGCTCATCATCGAGATTTAGTGCGCTTAGGTCACGGTCGTACATAAACCGTATTTTATCATAAATGTCATTTATCCTTAACAGGCAAGGAAGGGGGTTTCGGGGAGATGGGGAGGATGGGGAGGATGGGGGAGATGGGGAGGATTGGGGAGATGGGGAGGATGGGGGAGATGGGGAGGAAATGACTGACGTCGTTGCTCTTGTGTCACGGCGGACTCCATGACACGCTGTATGAGCTGCTTAAGCGCTTCCGAAGGAACTGGAGTCTCCTGTTGTGGGTGGGTTACTTGGCAGACCCCAAGTAACGGGGAAACGACTTCAGTCGGTCCTACCAACATTCTCCCCCATCCTCCCCATCTCCCCCATCCTCCCCATCTCCCCCATCCTCCCCATCTCCCCCATCTCCCCCATCTCCCGAAAAACAAAAAAAATAGAGGCACAGTAGTGCCTCTGGGGATTGGGAGTTAGGCTGTTTTAGCCTAAACTGCCAGTTACTCTAACCGAAGTGTTAGAGTCTATTCAATAGAATCGGCAGTCCGTTCTAGGGCTTTACCGGAACGATCTAGGTCGTGCTTGACTTTAGATTTAACGGCGTCGGTGGCGTTTTCGGCGGTGTTTTGAGCTTTATTGCCGAGTTTATCTGCTTCCCGGGCGGCGGTTTTAGCACCTTTGTTCAGGCTGTTTCGGGTCTTTTCAAAGGCGGTTTCCCCGGTTTCCTGAGCTAACTCGGCCCCGGCTTTGGCGTGTTTACCGAGTTCGTTGGCGGCATTTTCAGCCCGATCGCCAATTTTAGAAACTTGTCCGGGGACTTCTTCCAGGATCTCGCCCAGGTCCTTATTGGGATAGGTTCTGGAATCGTCGTTAATCCGGCGTTCAGCGCTATCTTTTAGTTCTTTTGCCTTGGCTTCAGCGCGGGTAGTCGCCTGTTGTCGGGGGTCAGTATCGGGATACTCGTTCATTCCCCCTTCATAGGTGGAGTTGACGTACTTGGAGGGCATTTCTTCTCTCACCTGGTCCGAGGTTTTGGCGAGGACGGACGGGGTATTGCTGCAAGCAGTCCCCACGAAGAGTAGTAGTCCTGCCATCATTCCGGTTAAAATTTGTCGAAGGCTAATATTTTTCAGCCAATTAATCATCTGTTTCATACAAAACTCCTTTGAATTTCAGTAGCATTGTTGCCGCTTTTGGCCTTCAATTTCATGGGGTAAAAGCGGCTGTTGCATACTTCTATGATTGTTATTTTGAGAAAGTTAAATTTTCCTCAATGACTTCCAGCTTAGAGTGTGGGTGGCGATCGCAACCTCTACCGAAAGTATCATTTCTTACCGATTTTTCTAAGGCTGCAAAAGTAGCGACAATTCAGGGTACTACTGCTGAATCGCAAGTCTGATGAGTTTAAAAATTTCCTCTTGTGGGGGGATGTCACTCAACTCCCCGGATGAATAAGGGTTAGTTTTAGTAAAATGAAGCTTGGAGGTTGTTACATCAGTGTCGAAAGTGTCGAATTCTGGCAACCTTGACTATATAACCTTCTCTCGCCTGCCCTTTGTTATAACGAAGAGGCTAGAACCGCTGGGGTTTACGGTTCCGATCGCGATTTCACGGGGTTAAACCCAGAGGCTAGAACGGTTGGCTGTTTCGATGAGAATGCGTTCGACTTCCGCAGGGGTTAAATTGGGATTAGCTTGCAACATCAAGGCAACCACCCCAGAAACGTAGGGAGCAGACATAGAAGTGCCGTCTATGGTAAAATAATTCTGATTGGGGGTGGTGGACCGGATGCCGACTCCGGGTGCTACCAGGAAAGGATAAGGACCAAAGGCGGACCCGGCAGGATTGGAAAAGGGAGCAACTCGGCGATCGCGATCGACTGCACCTACGGCAATTCCCAGTCCTGTGGTGGCACGAATGGCTGGATCTGCTGGTTGAGTGGTCCTAGCGGGTCCTTCATTTCCAGCGGCAAAGATGGCGACGACTCCGCGATCGCGCGCAAAGCGCAAGGCTTCGGCAATTCGTTCGGTAGGCGGTTCTCCAGGCAAATTCCCTAGGCTCAAATTCAGGATCTTTGCACCATTTTCTACGGCATAGCGAATTCCGTTAGCGACGGCGATTTCAAATTCATCGAAGGACTGGCGATCGTCCAGAACACGCAGCGGCATTAATGTCGCATTGTATGCCACTCCAGTGACATCAAAGGGAACTCCCCCATTGAAAGTACCATCAATCCCATTTCTCTGGGCACCAATAATCCCGGAGAGGTGCGTTCCATGACGTTCGGTCGAGTGAGAAAAGGAGGGATTCCCATCTCCATCTACAAAATCATAGCCCTGAACGTCATTAATAAACCCATTGTTATCATTATCTAACCCATTACCGGCAATTTCACCGACATTCACCCAGAGATTTCCTTGGAGGTCCCGATGGGTGAGATCGATTCCGGTATCCAAAACTGCGACAACCACTCCCTCTCCGGTATATCCCCGATCCCAAACGGTGGGTACATTGATTGCATCTAAGGCATAATTATTGACGATGGGATTAGCAACTTGGGGAAATGGGGTCGGTTCTCCGAGGACCCGCGCTACGGCGGCGGCAGCATCCACTAACCCAAACCCAAAGTTGGGGTCAAAGATGGGGGGTGGGAGGTCCAAAGTCCGAGTCTCTAACTCTGTGGAGTGATCCGGGGACAGATTCAAGTGATAGGGGGTTTCTCCTTCTACAGGGTTCACCCATACGGAATAATTTCCGGGTTCTAAGGCAGGCTGGGTAATGGTTTCGGGTTGATTCCCTGGGGTGGTAGATTCAGTGAAAATTTCGGCGGTTTCCGGGGAATTCTGAATTAAAAATAAGTCTACATCAGCGGTTAATCCATTGAGTTCAATCTCAACGGGGGTGGTTGTATCGAGGGTAAATTGGTAGATTTCTGGGGAGTTGTTGGGTTCTACAATGTTACTCAGGAGGATGTCGGAGGAGAGGAAACCGAGGTTTTGGGGGTATAATTCGGGGTTTTCCGTGAAGTTGGGGTAGGAGTTAGACAACGGAAGGGTTGCCAGACTCAGATGATAGGAGGTTAGTTCGTTTTGGGCTGCGATCGCCAGGGAGTAATCCCCCGGATTTAAGACTCGGTTCAAGAGTTTGGCGCGGGTTCCCGGTTCGGTATCAGTTGCGATCGCCTCTGTGACGTCGAGGAGATGGTTGCTGTTGTAGTCCTGATACAGAGTCACCTGAATATCATCACTCAGTCTACTCAGAAGTAAACTCACTTGAGTGGGGTTATCTACGCGAAACCGATAACGTTGCGGCGAAGTGGCTGGGGAAGTTGTGCCGGTTAGGTTTCGGGTCTCCAGCACCCCCAATTCCAGGGTATCATTGAGGACGAGGGGGGAGTTATTTTCTGTTGCAAGACGTCCCTCTGATGCGCCGAATAAGAGGTAATGTTCGACGGCACTGATTTGTCCTGTTCTCACTAATGCAGCAACATCCGGATGATGGGTTAAATAAAATGCTGTATCAAAGTTGGGTCCGGGGGACCGTCCCTCTGCTTGTCC
Organism: Laspinema sp. D2d; assembly: GCF_025370755.1. Taxonomy (GTDB): domain Bacteria; phylum Cyanobacteriota; class Cyanobacteriia; order Cyanobacteriales; family Laspinemataceae; genus Laspinema. The sequence goes on from NZ_JAMXFC010000062.1 coordinate 7,526, forward strand.
AGACTTGACAAAATGTTCATAAGCGGTAAGTAAATCCGCTGTCACGGCTGTGGCAATATCCGGGTTGCGATCAAGATAAATATCCGTGAAAAATTCTGTCAGTGGATCGCGATTTTCAAATTGGCCCGCCTCGATAAAATGTTGAAAAGCTGTGGTTTCTCCTCTACTGACTGCCGTCCTGACATCGGGATATAAGGCTAAATAAAAATCCGGTTCAAACCAAGCGCTAGGTTGACGATTTTCAAATTGACCCGCCTCGATAAAGTGTTGGAATCCACTGGTTAAAATCCCCGCGCCAACTGCCGCCATCACGTCGGGATTGTGGCTGAGGTAATAGCTTTCGTTAAATAAGCTGGCGGCGTCTAACACAATCTATTTTTCTCGGCTATTAAGGAACCGGCGTCGGGTTTGAGGCGATCGCTTTCTGGGGTTTAAATCCGGCGATCGCTGACTTTTTGTTTGCTTCTAATTGTATCATATTTTTCTTTGGCCGAAGTGACAGAATTTCGGAAATCCAACTCTTAATTTTAGGGGCAGTCAATAAAACTACCCCTAAAGAGTGGCTGGCATTCCCCATGAGAATGATTCGGTCCAGATTAAGCGAATGGGCTCCTAAATTGTGGTAAAATGTACTCTTCTACAGCCCCATAGTTGACTGTCCAACCGAGATCTCGTAAGGAGGCAAGGGTTAAGGCACTGGTGACTTGCTGCTCATTGGGATGTCCCGCTTCTACGCCAATTTCGTTGTCAAAGGTGGGATTTTTGCGCCAGTGACCCAAGTCTGAACCTTCTCCCACGTTAACCGTGAGTTCCACAGGAGTGGGAATGAATGTGCCAAGCATTTCTCCATATACCTGCCCCGCAAAGGTATTGGCATCGTATAAACCCTGGTTATAATCAGCGATCGCCTGGTAGTCTTCCCATAAAGTCCCAAATCCCACAACGTGAGTGAGTTCATGAACCATTGTATCATAAAGGTAGCGCGGATGGTCTAGTAGATCACTTTCCGGGTTGGTGTTGAAGACAACTTCACCGTGAACGGGAATTGGCGCAGTATCGAGCCGTCGCACTCTAGTGGGTCCGGCGGATGCTAAGAATCCCGGGCCGAAATCCCCGGATTCGATATCGACGATGAGAGTATGGGGAACATTAAAGGGACTTTGTGTAACCATTTGTTCAATGCGATCGGCGGCTTTGCGGATAGTCTGCCGATGAGCATCCGTTAGGATTTCAGTACCGGGTCCGAAATTGAGTTGGAGGGCAAAGGCTTGGGGATCTGTGGGACTAGGGGTAAATTGAGTCGTGAGGCTGTAATTGGTGGTGTTGTGATTGAAGGCGATCGCCTGGAGGGTATAAGTGCCCGGATCTAAAAATTGGCGGATGGATTCATCGCTAGTACCGCGATGGGGTTGCCATGCAATAATTTCGATTTCTTCGGGATCGATCATGCCATTGCCATTGCGATCGGCAACGGGGTCAATGATACTATTGCCGTTGAAATCTCGAACGAGGCGTAAGTCTGCATCTCCGGTCAAATTTGTGAGTTCAGCGGTAAAAATCCCGGGGTGTTCCAGACTGAACCGATAGAAGTCTTCGGGATGGTTGGTACTCACTTGTCCGACAACTGTTTGATTGGGTTCAAACTGCAAGGCGCGATCGCCGCTTTCTAATCCAGCGATCGCAATGGGAAGGGCGGTAGCTATTGTATCCCCTGGGCCGGATTCTGGGTTGAGAGGTCCCGAGGTTGGTAAGGGATTTTCAGGAGTGCCGGTTAAGCTAGGAGTCGCGTGAGAGTCGCCGCCATTCCAATCCGTGAGGTGATCGCGGGTGACGGAGAGAACCTGTTCCTCATCTATCCGCGAGTCGGCATCTGTTAGATTAGGGGACTGTACCATCCTCACTTGAAGCATTTGCAACCCGAGGGTTTCTAGGGGATCTCGGGGCTGGTGAGAGGGACGTGAGAACTCGGGGAAAAACCGGGCGAAGTCTTCCCAAAGGGCAGATTCCCGAGGGGATAACCCTTGGGGAATAGACTCGGGGTTCTGTAAACCATTGGGTTGGCTGGGATGGACTCCTAATGCGGCGATCGCCCCCGGGAAATCTTCACTGAATGGACCCGAAGCAATCCCTGTGAAGGGTTCGCTATTTTGGCGGAGGGCAGACTTCGGGTCAAATAACTCACTACTTTCTAACATGAGGCAAATTTCTCTACACTGTAGAACAAAATTCAAATCAATCAGAGGGGATATGTTGAACGCACAATCTGCCCTCCAAATACGGACCGCCGCTTATCGGCTCATTTTTCAATCGGAAATGTTTGGAGTCAACGGGCTGAAGAACCGAGATCGGCTTGTTAATTTCCCCGCTTGGGGGCTGGCAAATCTGGCGGCCCCGGTAACCTATTTCATCCCGATTGAATCCCTCGTTATCCGCTCCCTATCTCAAATTTAATCGAGATAAACCTGCATCAGATTCTCATTGTTTGGGTTGATTTTAAATGAATGATTAACCTGCTGAATTGGCTATTTCATCAAATACTTTGTTGCCACAAAAAAGCTTTTTTATCTCCCAAATCTCCCCCCGTTGACGCTTTAATTCGGGATAATAGCCGGTTTTCTGAAGTGGGTATCGAGAATTCTTAGGCAAATAGAGACCCCTTTAAACAACTTCAATTTAGTAGACTGAGCGGACTGAGTGGCTGCATTTGTTCAGTGAATGAGCTATAATGCAACTCCTTAAATCAATGGGCGATCGCCCTAAATTGGTTCTGATTTCAGAGTACCCCCAATCTCCGCTAAAATAATCACCGGGATTAAAAAAATATTGAAAAATTGGACAAACATCTTTCTGCAAGGGGATTTGCCCAGCAACGTGAAATCCGGAGGCACTAGAAGGCTTAAAGCTGAAACATGAACCCTCTTATAAAAAAAGCCTCTCATGCTTTTGAGAGGCTTTTTTTATAGATGAAATAGACGGACTGTCGCGTTCTATGCAGACAGCGTTACACTGTAATTTGTATTCACCCCTTGGAACCCAGGAGAGACCAACACTAAGTAATCCCCAGGGGTTAATGTGCGACTGATCCCTTCCGGGGTTGTCCCACTTTGAATAGAGTCCTCAATCAAGTTCCCTTGCGCGATCGCCCCATTATTATTAATGGTTTGATACAGCCTCAACTCCGCATCATCATTGAGACCCGTGAGCAATAAATTCACGTTTCTCACATCATTGAGTACAAACCGGAAATAGTCTTGAGGGTCCGCATCCCCTACAAAGTCATCGATTCGGCGAGTCCCGGACAAAACTCCCACATTAGTGGCTGTATTTGGGCTATTCCCCCCAATATCTCCCGTAATCGGTGTGGCGATCAAATTCAAATTGTAGGGAGTTTCTACCCCCGCAACCCCGGGGGAAACATTCACAAAATAGTTACCTGCTGTGAAAAATCCCGTAATGGAATCTTGCAGGGTTCCGGGTTGCGTGGAAACGCCAATTCGTTCCGTGGTATTCACCCTTCCATCATTATTACTATCAAAAAATAGTTCTAGGTTGCCGTCTTGATTCAGGCCATTAAGCACCACATTTAAGTTGGTTGGTCCAGTCAAACTAAAGCGGTAGTAGTTATTAGTATCGCCACTAGAAATTGACTGATTAAAGGTTTGAACTCCCGTGAGTACCCCAACATTTAAAGCCGTTTCTGGGGTGACCCCAGGTACGACAATGGGTATCGGTATGGGTAGCGGTAACGGTTGCAGAGGGATTCCTCCGGGAGTGGCAATCCGTCCTTCTGGTATTCCATTGGATAAATAATGTTCAAATGCCTGCCGGAAGTTGAACCCAAATGCTTGCTGTAAATCTGGATTAGCGGCTAGATAGAAGCGGACATTAAAGTTAGGAGAGGAAGTCCGTCCTTCATTCACCCCAATAAATTGAAAGTGTTCAACTAACTGCCGGTTGTTTAATCCCGCTTGTTGTAAGTCAGGGTTGACGCCTCGGTAAAAGTTCGGCTCAAAGGCGATCGCAGAAGGACGACCCTCGTTAATTCCAAAGTTTTGGTAATGATTAAAGAGAGCTTCACTCCCGACAATTCCTGCCGATGCCAGCCCGGGATTAGCAGTGCCATAAAAAGCCGGATTAAATACTAATGAAAAGGGGCGATTTTCTCGAACACCAAAGTTAGAAAGATGATCATAAAGTTGCCTGCGGCTGGTCACCCCGGCAGCGGCTAACCCGGGATTATTCCGCCGATAGTAGTCCAAATCCACTGCCGGAGAAAATATCCGTCCTTCATTTAAACCAAAGTTTACTAAATGATCCAAGGCTTGCTGATTGTTTAATCCGCGCAAGTCTGGATTAACAGCGCGATAAAAATCCGCATCCAATAAGTTAACTGCCATAATTTACCTCATCCTATTTAAGAGTTGCATTTCGTGGATTGCCTAGAAAAGGGTTTAATTTCCCACCCTTGACCTAGCCTGAATTCTTGAGAGGCTTATCAACACTTAATTATGATTGATTTTCCCAGGATCTGTCAACCCAACTCAAAAATCCATCTAAATTTTTCTGAGGATTTTCTCTGCGATCCTTCACCCAAATCCTTGTCCAGGCATAGAATTTAGACAATTGTGAAAAGATTTTATTTTGATTAAAATCAATCCTCAAAAGGGGAGAGTTAGTATTCTCCTGGGTCAAGACTGATTGATTTTAGCCCGTATCCGTCCCCGGTAGAGAACGATTTCTGCGGGTCCGGGAGTCCTCCAGGCCCCTCAACTATGCCGATGTTTGGAGAGGGTTTCATGAGGGTTGAGGTCGATCGCATTCATCACATTAACCACCTGAGCGATCGCTGCTGCTTGCTGTTGTGCTGTTAACGCAATATTTTGATTATTAATAAAAATATTGTCGATCGCTTGAGCAACCCCGTCAAAGGCTTCAGCCATTTCTTGAACGATCGCCACCCCTGTTTGTACCGTTTCGATACCCTCTTCTGTTACCGTCACCGTAGAGGCAACTGCCGTCTGGATATCACTAATTAAGTTAGTAATCTTTTGTGCAAGCACTTTACTTTGGTCTGCTAAAGACCGAATTTCGCTGGCAACGACCCCAAATCCCTTCCCCTGTTCCCCGGCTCGACTCGCTTCGATCGCCGCATTTAAGGCCAAAATATTGGTCTGAGTGGCTAAATGACTGACCAACCGAGAAATCTCCCCAATTTGAGCCGCTTGCTGTTGAGTCTGAGTAATCTCCGAAGCAATCTCTCCGACCTTTTCTTCTAAGGTATGCATCCCACTTTGAGTCCGGTCCACCGCTGCTTTTCCCCCAGATGAAAGCGATCGCGATCGATGCGCTTGGGCATCGGCTGCCTTGGCTTGGTCTGCTGTAGCGGTTGCAGAAGCTTCCAATTCATTCATTGTAGTTCTAATTTGAGAAAATGCGGTTGCCAACTCCGTAGACAGCGTTTTTTGCATCCTCGCCCTGTATTCTAGGGATTCAAATGCCTCTTTCAGGCTGCTTTCTGCTTGCAGTCGCTGGCGATCAATTCGCCCTAGAGTCCAGGCATTCCACCAAATCAACCCCGAAAAAACCATCACATTTAATATCCCCAGGAGCGAAATTCCCATTTCCTCTGTGTATAACTTTCCCCGCCAACCGATTAAAATGATCCAACATAACATCGGAGGAATCACAATCGCTGCGGGATAAAGTCGTCTTGCCATCAATCCGCCCGCCGAAGGACTGGCGATGGCTGCCATAATTCCCACATCAAGACAGGCAAACAGGATCGCAAAGCATAGCACAATAAATCCTACTGCCGTATGCAATGCCATCGCGGTAAATGCTTTATCTAACCGATAAAAAAAAGCATTGCTATACAAATACCCCAAAAACCCAAAGAAGGCAATTAAAAACCCTAAAATCGTCAAACATTGCGCCGCCAAAAAATTGGGTCTGGGAATACAAATCAGCACCAAAGACGAACCCAATAATAGGAAATTAAACGCGGTATTCGGGGCCATTCGTCCAGGATTTGCCGTAGCAACAGCATTGACCCCTTCTCTAAAAAACAGTTGATCAATCCCTAAATTGATGCCAAACCCATACTGAATTAAAGTCAACAACCCTAGGGCCAAAACCAACAGCGCACAAATTAAAGCAACCCGCCTACTCTGACTCTCTCTGGACCCACGATGCCATAAGTTAATGCAAGTTCCTCCCAAGATAAAACCAATCGCTGTATTTGCTTTCATGGTCACCAATCCAGGGACAACACTTTTGAGCGTCGGGATATCCAACATCCATCCTAGAATGACCATACAGCCAATCAGAATAACGGTAATGCTGGCTATCGGAGAAATGGATAACAAGACCGATCGCTCAGGAAAAGCCGATTGAATTTGTGGAAACTGACGGGACTGTTCGTACATAGACTTTTGTACCTAAATCAAGAGGGTGAGAGGAGAGAATCATTCCGGAATAATTGCAGGGTAAGTTTTAACAAAACCGCAGCAGATTGGGGAATTTGATATTAGGGGTGGTAATTCGTACCGCAATAAATTAGAGCTAAATCCTCGGTAATTTTTAGGGGTTTACGTTGATTGAATACCCATTAAACGGGTCTCATTTGTCAAATTGATTGGACTTGGGTTAGTTTTTAAGTGGCTCCGATCAACCTCGAAGGGGGAAGGATTGGGATTAACCCCAATTTGAGATGCGTGTTTCATTTCAGAGAACCGATCGCCCCTTAAATTCTCTGGGGAAGCGGATGTACTTACCTGAAAGAGTCTCCAGTTTTAAAGGGTAACTACATCTCGACTGGATGCAGGGCTCCTGAAACTGAAAACCTTTGCTAGTCTATCATCACCTCCTACCGGAGCGAAACCCGTCCCCTCAAAACAGCAACGCCGCAACCCAGTCTTGACGAGCAAGGGGGGAGACTCACAGGGCAAACCTTCCCTTGAAGTGTTACCCTGGAAACGGTTAACCCCGAACCCAGGGAGCATTTTTTTCCAAGTTCGGAGCCAATCACGCCACTTCCTATTAAGAGCGTAGAGCGATCGCCAATGAACGAGCTGGATAAATACTATCGAGAACTGGGGTTAGAGCCTGGAGCATCACTAGAGGAAGTGAACCAGGCTTATAAAGATTTGGCGTTCATTTGGCATCCCGATCGCATTCCCAAAGATAATGCTCGCCTGGTTTCCAAAGCCCAAGATAAATTAAAACAAATTAATGAAGCCCGCGATCGCCTGCGCTCCAATCCGGGAAAACCCCATTTTAGCGATCGGCCCTCATCAGGATATCAACCCCAAAAATCCAGTGCCGGTTACACCTACTCCAATCCTCCCCCTGCCAGCGATCGGACGAGCGCTCATACTCATGCTCAGGGTCAGGGCCAATGGCGATCGCACAAACCGCACAATCCCGACCTAACCGGAGCCGATTTACGCGGTCAAAACCTGCGGGAAAAAGACTTATCGGGCAGAAATTTAAGCCATGCTAACCTCAGTCAAGCTGACCTCAGTGATGGCTTTTTACACAAAATTAATTTATCGGGAGCCAACTTGCAAGGCGCTAACTTATTCCGCGCCAATTTATTGCAAGCCAATCTCACTTATGCCAACTTACAAAATGTTAATTTAATCGGAGCTGATTTAAGTGGAGCCGATTTAACCGGCGCAGACCTACGCGGCGCGAAAATCGGCACCAAAGACCGCCTTTTTGTTAAACTCATTGGTACTAAATTAACCGGGGCCATCATGCCAGACGGTCGCATTCACGAATAATCAATAGGGTTTCTTTCTTTAGGGATTTCCCTAAAAAAACTTCGGCATTAAAAGTTGGCCGAATTGCTAAAGCCCCCCTTGGCATTAAAAGTTGGCCGAATTGCTAAAGCCCCCCTTAACAAGGGGGGTTGGGGGGATCTCTTATAGAAGATTTTATTTTTAGGACTTTCTTGAGTTCCTAGTAACGAATTCAGTCGTTCTATTCAATTTCTAGGAACAACTGAATTCGCTTTCTTCCTCATCAAACCAGTCGAGAACGCTTGCCAGTCTCATGCGGTCCCCATAGCTTATAAAAAGGAGTGCGCGCATCTTGCTCACACTCCCCAAGTTAAACTGAGCGCTATGAATTCTCTTCCTTCTGCGAGTTAGCTTCTATGTCAGGCTGTGGGGTGACGGGAGACTGAGCCTCGCCAGATTCTGGGGTAGCCTCCACCACAGCCGGATCTTGCCGTTGGGGGCGCTTTAATAGGCGATCGCGCTCCATTTCTAAGAACTCCAAGTCATCCCGATCGGCCTCCGTCACTTCTAACAGCGGTTCAGAAACCTCCATCACCTCAAGTACCACTTCCTCTAGGGGAATGACCAATGCCGAGTCTTCCACAACTTCAGGGGTCAGTCTCCCTTCTGGTAAAATTTCCAATCCGGACTCCTCAACCAGGTTTGGTACTTCAGTTTCCGATGGATTGGGTGAGGTTGGCTCCATTACGAGTTCCGCTACAATCACCTCATCGGTTGTGATGACTGCTTCTACCGCTTTTTCTGCGGAGGGAGTAGCGGAAGTGACGACCTCTACAGGTTCCCCTTCCTGGACCGTAACTTCCACAATCACATCGGCAGTGGTAATGACAACCGTCGGCGTTTCTTGGGGGGGTTTGGTGTCAGTAATTTCCGGGGATGATTCGATGGTCATCGAGTCTGAGGTCATCGAGTCTACTGCGATCGCCGGTTTGGGTTCCACCTCAGTTTTCGTCTCAACTGGCATGGTCATCGAGTCTGAGGTCATCGAGTCTACTGCGATCGCTGGTTTGGGTTCCACCTCAGTTTTCATCTCAACCGGCTTAGAAATCGGCGGTGTAGGCTTCACCGGAGGCGACTTGCGGAAATTCAGCAATCCTCGTAAACCCTCTTGAATTTGGGTCAATAAGCTGGGTCCCTGGGTTTTTTTAGCTACTGGAGTCGCTGATTTGGCCGCCACTTTGTTGAGTGAGGGCTTAACAGGTTCATCCAGAGGGGGATTGGGGAGGGGTGCGGCTACCCCTGTTGTAACTCCCGGACCTTCTAAATCATCATCTTCAAAGCCAAAATCATCATTCTCCGACACCTGAGATTCCACCGTAGCGCCTTCCATTGCGGCTGCCGCAGGCATTTCTAGTCGTTCATCGGTGGCATCCTCCGTTGGCACTTCCCCGGGCATTTTCACCGGGATAAGATCCGGTTCCGCTTGGATTAAACCGGGTTCCGGCAGCGGGGGTTCCACGGGAACCGGAGGTTGAACGAGGGTCGGTTCAGCCAGTGGGGGTTCTACGGGAACCGGAGGCTGGACCAGGGTCGGTTCAGGACTGGGAACTGAGGCCACCTCAGCAGGGGGCTGGGGTTGAATTTTGGTCCCTGGAGTGGGTTTAACTTTAGATTTATCGGTGTTTTTATCTTTGTTTTTACCTTTAAACAAGAAAGAGAAGCGATCGGCAAATCGAGGGGTTTTGGGTTGGGCCGTGGTCACCTTCGCCGCTGGTTTTGCCGGAGTCACGGGTTCCGGGGACACTGGGACGGGTGGGACCTTGGGAACCGTCGCCACGGGAGGGGGCGCAACTGCTGGTTCCGCGACCTTAACTGCCGTTTGGGGGACAGGTTGAGATACTTTTTGAGCTTTCGGCGCAGATTTGGGTTTAAACATCCCGGTTAACCCGCCGGTAAGGCGATCGATTTGCTCGCCAGATACGGGAGTTTGTTCAGCCAGTGGGGTCGTTTGTCGCCGCAGGGTTAAGGCTTGCCAGCCAAACCACCCTAATAACCCCACACTCGCCATTTGTCCCAACAGGACCGCCCCGGAAATCCGGCCTGCACAGAACCATAAGACTAAAGCATAAAACAGTCCAACGCCACTCCAAACGAGATCGCCTTTGCGATGGACTTCTGGAAAAAAGAAAGCGGCCATATAAATCGCGAAGCTACCCACCGCGACGGCTAAGGCCAGAATGTATGGAAGCATAATGCCGGTTCCCCCTGCTGTCTACTACATGAACGACTCACCCGTTCGTCTCTACAATGGTCATTCTACCGTTCCAGAGACGGCGATCGGATCTTCCCCAAAGACGATCATGCTAGGTTGGGAGTGGAAGTCAGGATATTGGGGGGGCTGATTGGATTTTCACGCGAGGCGATCGCAGCCCGTCGCTACAGGAGTCTTACCCTACTCCTCATGATTTGCTCAGACGCCACCCTTAAAATTGGATTCATTTGTCAAGAATCTGTCAACAGCGAATCCTCCCATTTTCAGTTGCGGTAAAAATGCCAGAGTGCCTCTAGTAAAGTGTTGGCAAACATTTGAGTGCCACTAACTCAGGCAATCTCAGGAAAACTGGAGATAAAGTTCTCAACAGGGTTCAACTGAAGAATTACTCTGAACGGGCTACCCTAAAAAAGGTAAGAGACAGAAACACAACGAGACCCAAAACGTTATGAGTAAGCAGAAATTTGGTGTGATTGGTCTAGGCGTCATGGGAGAAAACCTGGCCCTTAATGTCGAAAGTCGGGGCTTTCCCGTAGCCGTCTACAATCGCACCAGCAGCGTTACGGATAAATTCATGGCAGCCAGAGGAGGCACGAAACAAGTCAAAGCCACCTACAGCCTAGAAGAGTTTGTCACATCCCTAGAACGCCCCCGCCGCATCCTAGTGATGGTGAAAGCCGGGGGTCCCGTGGATGCAGTGATCGCTCAACTCAGGCCCTTATTAGAAGAGGGCGACATGATTATTGATGGGGGAAATTCCCTCTATCAAGACACGGAACGCCGGACCAAAGACTTGGAATCCACGGGACTCGGATTTGTCGGCATGGGAGTCAGCGGTGGAGAAGAAGGGGCGCTCAAGGGGCCCAGTTTGATGCCCGGTGGGACCGAACAAGCCTACCGAGACTTAGAACCCATCCTGACTGCGATCGCCGCCCAGGTCAATGATGGTCCCTGCGTCACCTATATCGGCCCTGGCGGTTCCGGCCACTATGTCAAAATGGTGCATAATGGCATCGAGTATGGCGATATGCAGCTCATCGCCGAAGCTTATGACCTCCTCAAGAGCATCGTCGGACTGGATCATCGCCAGTTACAACAAGTATTTGCTGAGTGGAATACCACCCCAGAACTTGACTCATTTTTGATTGAAATTACCGCAGAGATTTTCCGCTACCTCGACCCACAAACCAACGCGCCTCTGGTGGAAATGATTATGGATTCCGCCGGACAAAAAGGCACCGGACGCTGGACTGCTGCCGATGCCTTAGAATTAGGCGTTGCCATTCCCACGATCGCCGCTGCGGTGAATGCCCGGATTATGTCTTCTATCAAAGAAGAACGGATTGCTGCTGCTCAACAATTAACCGGACCGAGTATCAAGTTTGAGGGAGACACTCAGGAATTTATCAATAAGGTTCGCGATGCCTTATACTGCTCTAAAATTTGCTCCTACGCTCAAGGGATGGATTTATTGAGCAAAGCCTCAAAGCAGTTTGGATATAACTTAAATCTGGGTGAAGTTGCCCGGATTTGGAAAGGCGGCTGTATTATTCGGGCGGCTTTCTTGGATAAAATTAAGCAAGCCTTTGATGAAAATCCCGAATTACCGAACTTGCTCCTAGCACCAGAATTCAAACAAACCATTTTGGACCGCCAAGAAGCGTGGCGAGATGTCATTGCCATGTCAAATAAAATGGGGATTCCAGTTCCGGCATTTAGTGCATCCCTAGATTATTTCGACAGCTACCGCCGCGATCGGCTCCCCCAAAATCTCACCCAAGCCCAACGGGATTATTTCGGCGCACATACCTATGAACGCACCGATAAACCCCGGGGTGAATTCTTCCATACTGAATGGACACAAGTATCCCAAGAAACCTTGCGGAAAACAGGTCAACCCGAGTAATCTATCTCATTCCCGGGCTCTGCCCTGGGAATGTATATCAACCTCGTTCCCTGGCTCTGCCAGGGAATGCCAAATCTGAGGCTCTGCCTCCTGATATCTTCATCGAACATTGGCGATCGCATAAATCCCTGTAAATCCCATGTATCGAATTAGGAACTGCACCTTAATATCCCAGCAACTTCGCCAGATCATCCACCAACTCATCCGCCGGATAATTTTCATCATTAGACAACACAATGATTGTTACCGGCTTTTCCGTATAATGGCGATAAAAAGTGCTGGTGCCGTACCAACTGCCACTATGTTCTACATAGTCGGGAGCTACTGCCCATCCTAAACCATAGCCCAAAGATTCGCCATTATCCAAAGTACCGGATGTGAAGGCTAATTGTAAGGTTACGGGGTCCACCAGTGCGCCATTGCGTAACCCCTGATCATAACGGGCTAAATCGGCAATAGAACTAAAAATGTTACCATCCCCCGCAATCACCGAAGGGGACGCAGAGGGGCTAAACGTCCCTTCAGGGGAAACCGCATAACCCTCAGCCCGATTGGGGATCTGTTGTGCTAAATCCGCAAACACCAGGGTATTATTCATCCCCAAGGGCCTAAAAATCTGCTCTGCCATAAAGTCCCAAAAAGGTTGCCCGGAAACCCGCTCAATGATTAAGGCTAACAGAGCATAACCACTATTGTTATACTCAAATTCAACGCCGCGATCGCCTTCAATCTCCTGGCTATTCAACCATTGCAAATGATCCTCAACCGTTAACCGGGCAAAAGCCGCATCTGTCCCCTGCCAAGCCTCCCCTGTATAATCGGCTAAACCCGAGGTGTGATAGAGCAAATCAGCAATTAAAATCGGATCATCAGGGTTGGGATCGGCAAAATCCGGCAGATGCTCGATGACTGGATTTTTTAGTTCCAATTCTCCCGCCTCCATCAGGATTAAAATCCCCATTCCTGTCATTTGCTTGGATACCGAAGCCAAATCAAACACCGTATCCGGGGTAATCCGGCGTTGCGCCACCACATCGCTGAAACCATAGCCCTTTTGCCATATCGCCCCCTGATCAAGAATCAGCACCGCGACACCGGGTCCCTCCTCCCCGAGGCTGTCTGCAACGAGGCGATCTATTTCAGCGGTGCGTTTAGCCCCAAGGGCAAGCTGCGATGACGCGCCCACTTCAGCCCCCGATTTCCCCAAGGGAATGGCAAAACAACCGGGTAACAATAAACTGATTAATAGGTAAAGTGGGCTAATCATAAAGGAGGCGGGTCTAAGTCTAGGGTTCATCAGCTTTTGCTCATCAAGATTTCAGATATAACTTTCGGAGGTCATTGGTCATTTTGGGAAACTCGGTTTCTTGTCCCCTACCCCAGAGTTAGAAACCGGGTTTATTGACTAAATCTTTGATGAGAACCCCGATCTTGCTAGAAACCCCGTTTCTTGTCCCTCCCCCAGCTTCAGAAGTCACGGGAAAATCGAGCTAAAAGCTCCTCGCGGGATAGTTGCAAAATCAACTGAGCTTGCTCCAATGGGGGAATTTCGATTAACGCCTCGATAATAGAGGCTAATTCCGCATCCACGGTACCAAATTTCACTTGCAGCAGGCTTTCCACCAGCCTGCGCTGTCCTTGCTGGACTCCTTGCTGGATGCCTTGCTGAACTCCTTGCTGGATACCTTCTTCTTTAACAGTTTGTAACCGTTGTAAATACAGGGGTGATAGTTCCATAATTAACTCCCTCTCTTCTGGGGCTAAATTTTGCCGAGCTTCTAGCATTTCACGCAGGTTGTACAGTAATTCTAGCGTGGTTTCTCGCGTGGGATTATCCGGTGGGAGTTGATACAGTTCTTGCAGGGCTTGTTTTTGGACTTTGCCGGTTCCTAAAATCCGCAACCACAGAGTTTCTGGCGTCGGCGGTAGTTGGTGGAGGACGATAATGGCGCTTTGCAGTCCCTTGGGGAGAAAGTAGACGCCGCTCATCCAGTTTTCTAAGTCTAAGGTTGCGCCAAAATCTCCTAGGACGGCAGCGGATGCGGTGGGAGTCATTATCCACAACCGGGGTGATTCGGCGGAAGTAATCCGTCTTTTTTCCCGGACAGATTGACGTTCAAATTCTGCCTTGATATCTAAGAGTTTTACCAGACAACTACAAATTTCTCTAGGTTTAACCGGATTGCTAAAGGGTTCAAACACCGATGGAGTTGTTGCCAACCTTCCCAGTAAGCCGAGGTGACTGGTATCGGCGATGTTTTCGGGGTTGGGCGTGAAAAATATATCAATTTCTCGCCGTTCTGAAGCCATAGTTTTGCTGGTTTCAGTTTGCCCTAATTGCTTTAATAGTTCCTGGATGTATTGTTTGGTAAATTGGTCGTAGATAAATCGGGTCATTTATTGTGATTTTGTTTATATTTGTTAATCATAGCATTGCCCAATTGCCCAATCAGAAACCCGGTTTCTGATCTAAATTTTTGCAACAGAAACACGCGATAATATTCCAAAACTTTTGGGTCCCCAGATTCGGGCGATCGCAACCCCTATCAAAAAATCTCAAAAAAAACCCCCCGCCATAACAGCAGGGGGTTTTTTCAACTAATTACCAGTTGCAGATTAACCGAACTTACTTGCAGTCGAAGCAATCAAGAACGCCGCATAAGTTAGGATATACCCCACCGTAAAGTGAGCCAAACCAATCAAGCGACCTTG
>NZ_JAMXFC010000082.1 GCF_025370755.1 Laspinema sp. D2d
CTTACGGTTCGCTCATTTTAAAAAAAGTAAAAAAGATGGCAATTCAATCCTCTCCTTATGACTAGAAAACAACAGAGCGTTCATTCAAAATGGCACCGGAGTTAAAGGGAGAAAGACTTGTATTAAAAATGAAAGATGGAGTTAACCCACTTTATAGTGTAAACTTACGGATTATCTTAACATCAGGACTCATCAGGGGCCTAAGTATTGTAGCTCACCCCTTTGTAGTATAAGTAGTACCTTCGGATGAACAACAACGAAGAACTCAACGCCGAAAGAGTAGATGACATACCTCTATTACTAGCAATGTTGGAGCGGATGGGAATCCAAAAGCTCCTAGACAAACACTTCATTACTCATGGGAACTGGCAAGGAATAAGTCTGGGATGGGTAGCTGTAGTATGGTTGAGTTACATTTTATCACAGGCTGACCATCGATTAAGCCATGTTCAGTCTTGGGCAGAAAATCGGTTAGAGACGTTAAGTATTTCTATCGGGACTGATATCAGAGCCTTAGATTTCAGTGATGACCGATTACAAGCCGTATTGCGATACCTAAGTGACTCCTGGCATTGGGAAAAGTTTGAGCAAGAACTGGGGGGTAACCTCATACAAGTATATGACTTAAAAGCCGAGAGGGTTCGCCTAGATCCTACCACTGCATCAACATACTGTGGCGTGAATGAACAAGGATTATTTCAATACGGGTACAGTAAAGATCATCGACCCGATTTAGCTCAAATTAAAGTGATGCTGGCCACCCTAGACCCCTTGGGAATGCCAGTAGCCACGGACATAGTAGCAGGAAATAAAGCCGACGACCCTTTATATTGTCCGGCCATTACCCGAGTCAGAGAAACCCTAAAAAAAACTGGACTATTATATGTGGGCGACAGTAAGATGGGGGCAATACAAACACGCCGGTTTATTCATGAACAGGGGGATTATTATCTAGTTCCCTTAAGTGCCACTCAAATTCCTGAATCCGTTCTCACCAGTTATTTAATGGAGCGAGAACAGACCGCTCAAGAATTAACCGAGGTTTATAGAGATTTAGATTCGGGTGAGCCGACTAAAATAGCGGAAGCCTTTGAAATAGAAGTCGAGCAGATGGCGGAGTTTGAAGGAAACAAAATCAACTGGAAAGAACGACATCTAGTAGTCAGGTCAATCAAGATGGCTGAGGCTGCCCAAAAATCGTTAAAAGAGCGAGTCCAAAAAGCTCAACTAGAACTGGCGCAATTAAATCAACCCAGGAAAGGTAAAAAACGGTTGATTGGTTTAAGTTCTTACCAGAACGAAGTTGAAAGAATAATCGAAAAATATCAGGTAGAGGGATTGTTGAACGTTGAGTATGCGACCGAGAGGAAAATCTCTCAGCGGAGGGCGTACAAAGGTCAACCGGCTCAAATCATTAAAGAAGAGTTATTCACTTTAAATGTCCAGGTATTGTCCGAGGCTTTAACCCAAAAACTCAACAGTTGTTCTTGGAGAGTTTATGCTACTAATTCACCATCGGAGCAGTTGTCGGTGACTGATGGCGTCCTAATTTATCGGGATGAATATTTAGTTGAGAAAGGGTTCAGCAGAATGAAAGGATTCCCTTTATCTTTGACTCCGATGTATTTACAAAGAGAAGACCATATTATCGGGCTCATCCGATTGTTGTCCATTGGATTACGCCTCTTAACACTTTTAGAATTTGAAATGCGCCGAAGTTTGAGTTCATATGATGAAAAAATTTCAGGAATTTACCCGGGAAACCCCAAACGGAAAACGGCCAGACCTAGTGCCGAACTCTTGTTGGCAGCCTTTAAAGAAATTACTTTGGTTTCGGTTCCAATAGCTCTTGGAGGCAATCGCTATCTTACCAAATTTTCTCCCGTTCACCAACAAATTTTAATTCGTCTAAATATTCCCCTAAAGATTTATACGAACTTAGCCAACGATGAGGGGCCACCCCCTTCCACTTCCAGTGAGCCTTCTGTTATGGTTTCCCATCTCAGGGAGTAGGGTCAAAAATGAGCGAACCGTAAGT
>NZ_JAMXFC010000063.1 GCF_025370755.1 Laspinema sp. D2d
CTTTCATCATCCGGGGATACCTGGGGTCCCTCCCTTCCCTATTATACCCTAGGTGATAAAAACATATACCTGTAAGACCCTAGCCCTCCCCTTGCCAAGGGGAGGGGACCGGAAGCGTAAAAGCCCTACTTTATGTAAGGGAGATGGGGGTACATCAGATGAGCGTAATATTCAGCCTGTGCAGGCACTGGTTTATAGGGTTCACCTAAGCGCAGAGCTATGGAGGGGAGAGGATTGACGGACTCTAGTGCTTTTTTGAGGTCTAGCACCAAAGGATTCGTTTAAGACGGTTTCAAGTTCGGCGAGGGGGTCGCCTTCGATGCCTTCAAACATGGAGTTAAGGGCTTTTTGATCGCGATCGGTCAAGGGGAGGAAGGAGGGGTTGAAACCGTAGCTTAAGGTTGCCATTACTATATCTCCGTGAATTGCTGTTTAAATTTTTCATAAATTCTTTAATCTCATCTATAAAGATATGATAAAGTTGCTCCGGAATGCTTCCGTGAAACCACCCAACTTCAATTCGGGAAAACTTTTTAGGGACTTTGTAAAAGTTTATAACAGCCGAATCCTCGGTGATTCGTCCAAAAATCAGGAAAAATCACCGATAACTCCTCAATAAATTTACTGAAAAATGCCATTCAGCCGTTGTTGGAGCAGTTGGGGAAATTGGGCGTAGTATCTCTGGTTGAGGGGGGAAGGATGAGGTAGGGGGAGTAAGGTGATGCTGCGCTGATGGAGATTACCTTGAGAATCTTTAGCCTGCAAGGTAATGGGTTGGCTAGAACTGTAGCGATCGCCACGTTGAAAAAATTCTTTTAGGGTCCCTTTTGGGGCGTATGGGCTAAACCAATCAAAGGCATCATTTCCGAGGGTGATGATGCGATCGCCTTGCCAGTGGCAGACGAGGAGACGCTCAATGTAGGGGCGAAAGCGCTGTTTAACTGCTGTACTATAAGCTTTATTTCCTGGGGGTTTGTAGGGTACGGTATTGGTCAATAAAACCTGATCCAGCACCTTTTCTAGTTCTGTTTTATCCCTGGCCTCGGTGTTAAAAAGAGTCCGATAAAGTCCTTTGCGAACGAGGGAACCTGCTGCACCATATAACGGTTGACCCGTTGCGACTTCATCTTTACCCAAATCTCGGCCAAAAACACATAACTGACTTTGCAAATTCCCGGCATAGAGAATCGGTTGAGTCGGTTCTGCACCGGCTTTTTGATAAATGGGTTCATCTAGGGGAAATTCAGCCCGTTTTGCTTCTTCCTGAATTTCATCAATTAACGTTTGAATTTCTAACATGACAGTAACGCCGGACTGGATTAACATCGCTTACGTTACCGCGTTTTGCCACCGTTTTGCCTATTCCTGGGTGAAGTTTCGCGCTTTGGGGCCACAGGAACTCTCGGGAGATTTTTTAGATTAATTGGTAGGCTAAATCCGGGGTTGCCACGGGTTCATTCATGATTTGAAACCGAATGGTAGAGGCGGCCCAATTTTTGAAGTCGGGGGCTAACCGAACTAATTTTTGCATGATTTCATCATTCACCCATAAAATAACGGGAAAGGCAAAATCTTTGCGAAAATCATCCCGGACAAAGTTAGTTGCGGTGAGTAATTGTTCAATAGAAATAACGGATTCTAATCCCAAAATCATTAAAGCATTCGGTTGTCTATTTTGTAGGGATTGTTGCACGGTCGTGTAAAGGGTTTTGACCGAGGGCTGCAAAGATAATTGGTAAATATCCGCAGACAAATTCACCGGCAATTGCTTGACGAGTTGCGATCGCAGGGAAACGGAATTACAGCAAGCCAAAATTAAGCAAAATTGACCTTGTGACAGAGAAATCGCTCGGTCTAATCGTTTCAGGGAGAGAGAGTGAGGATGAGCGGTTTCATCAGAGGAATACAGGTCTATCATTGTTTATATCCTAAATTTTTTTATGATATTCAGAGGGTTTCCTCGGCGGGTATCCCTGTGGGTCTTGGGAGGGTCGGTTGCGATGGACCTCTGGGCGATCGCCCCATTGATAGCACCTCCACCCCTGTAACGGGGTGAGCGCGATGGCAAAGGCAGGAAATCAAGGGACGATCCCAGCCTGAGAGAGGCAATCGCGGGTTCCGAGGAGTTCTCCCTTAAAAATCCTTTCGGCAAACTGGGTGGATTGCACCGTAGCCTGAAGGGTCAGGGGAATAGCTAATCATACTAATGTTTCTATAGAAGTATATTCCATTTTTCTTCAAAAAAGGTTAAATTTTTATAACAATCTGCGCAATTGGGTAGCGATTTCACTCTTTGGGTCAATCAGAACGCGCCCAAGACGCCGCTAATCTGTCTAAAGTTCCATCCTCCTAGGGGTCTGAACGTTAGACTTGCGATAACATTGAGAGAATTGATGCGACTTGACTACCCCAGAGGGGAGAAGTATCCACGGAGATTTTTTCGGCTGAAAGACTTGCTATACAAGGTTTTTAGGGATTTGTAACCGCTGCAAAAACCTAAGTTCGGATAGGAGCAAAATATTAAGAATCGATCGTATTTAGGTGAGCAATTGCTCCGAGTATCCACCTCTGGACAGATTAGGATGATGTGGCGGCAGAACAAACCCCTCCCCAGATTTATTCAGGGTTGGGATTCCAAAGGCCCGACCCTACGGCTGTTTAGGCCCTTGTTGAAGAGGAGAGAGAATTCTCCCATTCCAGGACCAAGGACCCAGCACAAATGATCCAGCACAAATGACCAATGACCAATGACTAATAACAAACTCAACCCTGTTTTCCCCAGTTTTTCCTGTCAAGGAAGCAAAATCAGCTAGGGATTAACTGTTGGATTGCCTTGACGAGGACTTCAGGTTCTATGGGCTTGGACAGGTGCAGTTGAAATCCGGCATGAAGTGCTTTTTGCTGATTGGACTCTCCTGCGTAAGCTGTTAAGGCGATCGCCGGAATTGCACCCCCCTGTTCCGAGGGCCGGTTTCTCACTTGACGGATGAGCATATACCCATCAATATCGGGCATTCCCAAGTCACTGACGAGAATATCAAAGTTATGGCGATCGAGATAATTAACCGCCTCGACTGCGGAGGCGGCAACTTTGACCTCTGCCCCGGCTTCGGCTAAAATTGTTGTGGCTAATTCTCTCATATCCGCTTCATCGTCTACCAACAGAATTTGAACTCCCGTCAAAGGTGAGGCTTCTATTTCCACAACCGACTCAGATTCCAGACTCACCCCGGGCGTTCCCCGGTCCTGAGTGAGGGGTAAACAGATGGTAAATGTCGCACCTTGTCCTTCTCCCGGACTGGTTACGGCAACGGTTCCTCCATGTAATTCAGTGAGATAGCGCACGATCGCCAGTCCCAATCCCAGACCCCCAAATTGTCGCGTAGTTTTCCCATCCTGCTGGCGGAACAAGTCAAAGACATAAGGCAAAAACTCTCGATCAATCCCTTTTCCGGTATCTGTTACCCGAATTTCAGCAAAACCGCCTGTCCGCTGGAGGTAAACATCCACTTGTCCCCCAGTCGGTGTAAATTTAACGGCATTAGATAACAAGTTCCACATAATCTGCTGAATCCGATCGCGATCGCCAGACACTGGACCGATATTGGATTCAAAATGGGTAGCAATCTGGATTTCTTTGGAACTGGCGGCTAACTGAACGGTTTCCAAGGCCGATTCTAGGGTGGAAACTAACTCAACGGAACCGACATGGAGGGCAATTTTCCCCTGGAGGATGCGAGATACATCTAATAAATCCTCAATCAGTTTAGAGAGCAAACGAGCATTGCGCTCAATGGTTTCCAAGGCGCGATCGCGGGAGGTATCGTCAAATTGGCGCGTTCTTAAGAGTCTCGACCAGCCCAAAATCGGATTCAGGGGCGATCGCAATTCGTGAGAGAGGACGGCCAAAAATTCATCCTTGATGCGGTTAGCTGCTTCCGATTCCTCTCTAGCCGCCCGTTCCCGCGCCAACAGTTGTTCTCGTTCTTCCTCAGCCTGTTTACGCTCGGTGATATCGGTATTACATCCAACATACCCGACAAAGCGAGTGCCTTCAAACCGGGGTAACCCTAGCACTTCCATCCACCGATACACCCCATCATAACGACGCATTCTCACAATGGCTCGATGCTCACTCCGATTTGCGATCGCCAAGCTATACTCTCTAATATAATCCGCCCAATCATCCGGATGCAAACTCTCGGTCCAATCTTGGGTGATATCCGATTGACACAACCCGGTAAACTCACGATACCGCTCATTCACAAAGTGACAGCAGGCTTGCTCATCCTGCATCCAAATCTGGATCGGAACCTTATCCGCCAACAGCCGGAAACGATACTCTGATTCCCGCAATTCCCCCTCAACCTGTTTGAGACGGCTAATATCTAAATTAATCCCCGCCCAACAGATAATTTCTCCGGCTTGATTTCTCACAGGTACACCCCGAACGAGAATCGGATGCCAGTTGCCATCAGCCCCACGCACGAGTTGTTCCCGATCCCACAAATCCCCAGTTGTGGCTCCCGCAGTCCAGTCGGTGAGAGTCTGTTTGGCTGCCTCGGGTTCTAATACCTGTACCCAACCCAACCCCTTCCATTCTTCTAGGGTCATCCCTACCAGACGCAAAAACGAATCACTGGCATACAGGTGATGTCCCTGGCGATCGCAAATCCAGATTCCATAATTTAGGCTTTCCCCGATCGCCCGATATACTCCTTCAGTTTGACGGATGGCTTCCTCGGCAAAATAGCGATCGGTAATATCAGAAAAGGTCACAACTCCCGCTCTGATCGTGCCATTTTCATCATATACTGGGGCGGAATTGACCAAAATAATCCCCCTTGTGCCATCTCCTCGACTAAAATGTATTTCTTCGTTTTTGATGACTTCCCCTCTATACACGGAACGGTATAACGGCCAGTCTTGATGTTGATAAGCCCGCCCATCAGGATAAAATGCTTCATATAGGCTGGGTTGATTCAGGTCCTCGACAGGCATTAAGTCGGGAATTTGGGCAATTTGTTTAATTTGGTCGTTAAACAAGAGAATTTTTCCCGAGGGCGCTTCTGCGACAACCACCCCAGCGGGTAATTGTTCCAATATGGCATTCAGGAGTTTTCGCTTCATGCTGACGCGATCGAGCAGTTCTTGCTTTTCTACTTCCTCTTGCTTGCGATCGCTAATGTCTTGCATCACCCCTAAGATTCCCAGAACTTGTCCGTTGGTGTCATATTGAGCAAGTCCTTTCACCGCTACCCACCGTTGACTCCCGTCGGGACGGCGGATGCGATATTCAATGTCATAGTCCAAGCGATCGCGAATCGCTCGCTCAATCGCCAGATACACCTTTTCGCGGTCTTCTTCATGTACCATCTCCTGCATTATCTCGGTCCAAGTGCGATTAGGCTGAGGGACAATTCCAAAAATTTCTGCTGCGCGTTGAGAAAATGTTGCCTGATCGCTGGCAACTTCCCAACTGCAATCTCCCATTTTCGCCGCTTCTAAAGCAAGGCTGAGTCGTTGAACACTGGTTCTTAAGGCTTCCTCGGTTTGCTTGCGATCGGTAATATCGATTTGGATACCGCTCATGCCCTTAATTTGACCGTTCTCATCTAAAAGGGTCTCGCCAATATTGCTCAACCAGCGTAGAGACCCGTTGGGGAGTAAGACTCGATATTCTAAGTTGAAATTACTCGGGCTATTTAAGGTCGTTTGTACCAATGCCTCAACGGTGGGGCGATCGTCCGGATGAATCGCTGCCAACCAGTTTTGATAGGTGGATTCACAATCCCCCGGTTCATATCCTAACAAGCGATAATTTTCATCGGACCAAAAGCAGTGAGCGTTCATCAGGTCCCATTCCCAGATTCCGGCATTCGCCGCACTGAGTGCGAGGGATAACCGCCGTTCATTTTCTTGCAACGCGGCTTCTGCTCGAATGCGATCGCTAATATCAAGGGCAACCCCGGCGAGAAACCGTTGTCCAGTTCTATCCCGGAAGGGAAATTTGTAGGACATATAATAACAGGGTTCCCCTTCTTGGGGTTCAATGGTTTCTAAAAATTGAATGGGTGCATCTTCCTCTAGGACTTGGCGATCGTTGATTTGCCACTGGGTTGCAACTTCAACTGGAAATAAGTCAAAGTCAGTTTTTCCGATAATTTCCGCACTCGGACGCTGCAACAATCGCTCTAATGCCGCATTAACATAAATTTTCCGTCCCGCAGCATCTTTGATAAAGGCGGCAAAAGGGCTATGGCTCATGAAGTGAGAAAATAATTCTTGACTCTCTCGCAAGGCATCTTCCGTGCGTTTGCGTTCGATAAATTGGGCAATTTGAGAGCCAAGGGCTGCCATCAAGTCCAGTAAGTCAGGGTCTGGTGCTTGGATGCGATCGCTAAAGCATTCAATTTCGGCTAAGAGTTTATCTCCTAACAAAATCGGAAATCCGCAGGCTGTCTGTAGTCCGGCGTTAAGGGCGGCGGTGGCTCTTGGCAAGTTCCCATCGGTTTCTAAGTCGGATATCCAAGCCGGTTGACGGTTCTCCCAAATTCGTCCGGGTAAACCCACCCCAGGCGCAAAGCTAATTTGTGCGGTGAGGGCCAAAAACTCCTGGATCTCTAAACCGGGGGAATGCCAAGTGAGTAAGGAGTGCAGACGATTATCCTCGGGATGGAGTGTCCAAATCGTCCCCACTTGCCAGCCTAAACTTTCGCACAAGGCTTGTAAAATGGCCGGAACGGCATCAACCCAAGTGGCTGCTTCGGCTAACACCTGGGCGATCGCATATTGAGCGGATTGGCGCTGTTGGGTCCGCTTGCGATCGCTGATATCTCGAAGATAAACCCCAATTCCCTCATTCAGGGGAAACGTTGAGATTTCTATCCACTGATTGGATTGAGATAAAAAATATTCCTCAATCACCGGAATTTTTTCGGTCTGCGATCGCTGTAACGTTGTAGTATTCAGCCAATCCAGGGTACTCCCTGCGGTACTCTGTTCCTCCCAGATACTTTGGCCTAATAACTGATCCGGCGATCGCTGCAACAGCCTTCCGGCTTCGGAATTGATGTAAGTAAACCGCCAATTGCCATCAAAAGCAATAAATCCATCAGGGATGCTTTCTAGGACATCAGACACCCGTTGGTTTGACGATTGCAGGGATTCCTCAAACGGAGAACTTCTCCCCGGTTGTTCGGCCTCTGGGCAGCCTTGGGGAACCGGAAAGGATGAAGTCACCCCCCAGGAGGGGTCCGCCTCCGGGTAGAGGGGTCTCGGCGTCTCGGGAGTGGGAGTAACAATATTAAAAATCCCGGCGACTTTCCCTTGTTCATCGAAAATCGGACTACAGGAGAGGGTAATGGTCACTGTTTCGGCACAATTGCAGCGATCGCACTCAAAATATTGATTTTCTAGCTGATAAGCTTGTCCGGTGGCAAATACTGAAGCGACTGCTTTTGCCATTGCCGGAAAATAGTTCGTCCAACAGTCCCGCACTGGCTGACCCAATAATCGCAACTGGGGAGTTTCTTGGAGTAGCTGATGGTACGCATCATTGTAAAATTGTACCCAGTCGGGTCCCCACAAAATGGCGATCGCCACGGGAGAAGTCAAGCTTAAATGGACCGCATTCCGCAAACTCCCCGGCCAACTTTCCATCGCACCAAGGGGAGTTGTCGTCCAGTCTATCCTTCCAATCCGCCGACCCATCTCGCCACCGACTGCCAAATTATCCTCCACTTCCATTCCTTTGCTTTCCTTGGGTACGAAGCTCTAATCCTGTATTCCTAAATAGCTCAACAAAAGGTCCCGACTCCCCTCTCGTAGCTTTGGTGACGGGGAATCCCCCAGTTCGTCAATCACTGCTCGAATCTGCTGCAAGGCTAAAGAAGATGGCTGAACGCGAGCATTTTCCCAGCGATTGATTGTCGCATAAGCCACCCCCAATTTCAAGGCAAACTGTTCCTGGGTTAATCCAGCCAACTGTCGCAGTTCCCGAATCAGATGTCCCACTTGGGGTTGCTTAAGGGGCAACGTTTTGTTAGCCCCGGCGGTGATTCTTGAGGAAGACCCCATATTTCTTCAGTTGATGTAACATTTGTTATGTCAATTTTCGGTCAAAGGCTTGAAACGGCTATCTATCTAAAGAGGGATTTCAGAATCACTCTTTAGATGTATAGGAAAAAACCACAAGCCAGAAATGAACGAATTCCCACAGTTTCTAGTCCAGGCTGACAAAACTGGATAATGATTTAAACTGGAGAGATTCATTGTTGAAACAGGTCGAAAAGTTATGCGTCGGGTTCCCCCACCCCTTAAAACTGGACTGTTGCGCTGGATGCTGGCATCAACGATAGCCATTCCGTTATCGATTTTAGTCGAGATGGGGATGTTTAAAACCCTAGAGCCTCCTTTTCCACCTCTGTCTCACGGGTTGCGGTTTGTGGAGGCGCAAGTTTCCCCCCAGAGTCCCCTCCCCAATCTTCCAGTTACCGAAGGAGTCGCGGGAAAAAATGGCATGGTGGTTACCGCCTCTCGGGAATCCTCTCAAGTGGGGTTAGAAATCCTGAAAGCGGGGGGAAATGCGGTGGATGCAGCAGTAGCGGTGGGGTATGCTTTAGCGGTGACCCATCCTTGTTGTGGCAATCTGGGTGGGGGTGGATTTATGCTCCTGCGTCAGGCGAATGGGGAGGAGGTGTTTCTGGATTTTCGGGAAACAGCACCCCTGGCGGCGACCCCTGATATGTATCTGGATGAAACCGGGGAAGTGGTGGAGAGATTGAGTGAGCGAGGATATTTGGCGGTTGCGGTTCCCGGTACGGTGAGGGGACTCGATCGCGCCTTAACTCGCTATGGTACGCTTGATCGCACTCAGGTGATGGCTGGTGCGATCGCCTTAGCACGGGATGGATTTATTTTACAACCCGGTGACATTAATATTCTCAATCGCAGTGTGGAAGAATTCCAACACCAGCCAGAAGTTGCCGCTATTTTCTTAAAAGATGGGAAAACTCCCTACCAAGTGGGCGATCGCCTTGTTCAAACAGATTTAGCTAACAGTTTACAACTGATTGCGGACCAAGGACCGGACGCTTTTTATACAGGACCCATTGCTGAAAAAATCGTTAACGCCAGTGAACAGAATGGGGGAATTCTCACCTTAGAAGATTTTAGCACCTATAGCGTGACTGAATCCGCCCCCGTGGAATGTTCTTATCGAGGCGATCGCGTAATTTCTGCACCACCCCCAGGAGGCGGAACCACCCTCTGTCAAATGCTGAATGTGCTAGAGGGATATTCCGTTGCCGAACTCAACCGTAGTGAAGCCAACCGCCTGCATTGGATGTTATCGGCAATGTTGTTTGCCTTTGCCGATCGCAATACTTATTTAGGGGACCCAGCTTTTGTAGATAATCCCAGCGATCGGCTGCTTTCTCCCGACTATGCCGCGCAACTTCGCGCCAAAATTCCCAAAAATCAAGCCATTCCCCCAGAACCGCTTTTTCATCAAACTCCTGAAGCCACCGGAACCGATACCACTCACTACTCCATCGTTGATCGCTTCGGTAATGCCGTCTCGGTGACTTATACGATTAATTCCTTGTTTGGCGCAATGGAAATTGCGCCAGGGACGGGGTTTTTCCTAAATAATGAAATGGACGATTTTACAGCTAAACCGGGCGTTCCCAATCAATTTGGGTTAGTTCAAGGAACCGTTAATCGCATCGAACCCGGAAAACGTCCTCTTTCTTCCATGACTCCAACCATTGTCACCCGTAATGGTCAATTGTTCCTCGTTACCGGCAGCCCCGGGGGTTCCACCATTCCCACCACCGTTTTACAAGTCATCACCCATATTAGCGATCGTAACATGACCGTAGCACAAGCCGTCAGTCACCCCCGCTTTCACTACCAAGGATTACCTAACCGAGTAAGAACCGAACCTTTGGCACTCTCTCCCGACACCGTAGAACGGCTCTCCGCAATGGGATATCACATCGAGTCCTTATCAACAAACTGGGGTGCAGCCTCATCCATTGCCGTAGAGGGAGACACCCTCTGGGGAGCCAATGACCCCCGTCGTCCAGCCGGTGCAGCATTAGGATATTAAAGTGAGGGGATATTGATAACGCTACAAAAGTATTTTTTCCTTCTATTTTAATAGATTTAAAATACAAACATAGCCAAAAAACTTAAAAAACAGGGGTTTTAAGGGGTAATTAATTGGACAATTTTAATTGATTGTAACCCATCTAATTTCTTCATTTTTTTGCAATTTGGAGACAGAATTTATTAGACCTCCTGCATAAATTTCTTAAGCCCCCCTTCTTAAGGGGGGTTGGGGGGATCAATCCTTTTTTTGCAAGAGGTCTATTCCATAAAACCTTGTTTTTTATTCAGTGATCGAGCTATTTATAGGTGAAAAAATTAAAAATCAAGCACTGTTGCAGTTGAGTTGTGGTAGGATAGGGAAAATGCTCGATTTCAACGGGATAAGGTTAGTAACCGAATAAAGGCTCAAGATTGGTCTGATTTTAAGTCAACCCCAGCCTAATGTTTCTTCCTATTTTGTCTCAATCAGTCCGCCGAATTCAGAGCATAATTCACCCAGCGATCGCGCCTTGAACCCAAGAGCCTTAAAGCCTGCGATCGGCCCATTCTCACCCTCCCTTACGGGTTTCCCATCCATTCAACTTTGATAGAGAGTCCATGACCCAAGCTACCCTATTTGTCTGTTCCCTCTGCCGATTTTCCCGGAAAGAACCCACTCAAAACGGGCTATCGGGCGGAGAATATTTAATTCAGCAATTGCAAGGCGAATTGCAAGCCAAAAACCTGGAATCAGCCATCCAACTTCAGCCAGTGCGCTGTATGGCAGCTTGCAGTGATGCTTGCAATGTCACCCTCACCGCTGCGGATAAAATTACCTTTGTTTTGAGTGGACTATCTCCAACGCAATCCGCACCGGATTTGGCTAAATTTTGTCAACAATATGCGGCAGCTTCTGAGGGGAAAGTCCCCTACAAAGAACGTCCAGATATCATTCGGGAATCCACCGCATTTGTTCTGCCTCCTTTCCCCGTTCCCTCCAGTCTATCCCCAGCCCTTTAACGGCAGGAATGGCCTCCTCAATCTCTATCTGGATTGGGCTATCATTAAGCCTAAATAACCGGGTTTGATGATTAACCCGGTTTTATCATCATCTGCGGGCAATCCTTTGTTTTCTAGTTCACCCTTGTCAATCAGCTTATGAGTTTAATTTTTGGACTAATTCTCTCCCTACTTATTGTCAGCATTATTCTGTATGTAAGCAGCGCCCGCAAATATCAATCTTCCGATTCCGTGGCTAATTCTTATGACCAATGGACTGAAGACGGAATTTTAGAATATTACTGGGGAGAACATATTCATTTGGGACATTATGGTTCTCCTCCCGAATCCAAAGATTTTCTCCAAGCGAAAGAAGACTTTGTACATGAGATGGTGCGTTGGGGTGGATTGGATCAATTACCCCCAGGAACGACGGTTTTAGATGTGGGTTGTGGGATTGGCGGTAGCAGTCGCCTCCTGGCAAAAGACTATGGATTTTCGGTTACAGGTATCACCATTAGTCCGGGACAAGTCAAGCGGGCACAAGAACTGACGCCCCCGGATTTAGATGCTAAATTCGCCCTGGATGATGCCCTCGCTTTATCCTTTCCCGATCGCAGTTTTGATGTAGTTTGGTCCATTGAAGCCGGACCACATATGCCAGATAAAGCCCAATTTGCTCAAGAATTATTGCGGGTCCTCAAACCCGGAGGTATCCTAGTCGTTGCTGACTGGAATCAACGGGACGATCGCCAAACGCCTCTTAATTTCTGGGAACGCCCCGTGATGCACCAACTCCTCGAACAATGGTCGCATCCTGCTTTTTCTAGCATAGAAGGCTTTTCTGAACAACTAGAATCCACCGGATTAGTAGAAGGAACCGTTACTACGGATGACTGGACGGAACAAACCCTACCCTCCTGGATTGATACTATTTGGCAAGGCATTATTCGACCTCAAGGATGGATGCAATTTGGAGTATCTGGATTTATTAAATCCGTGCGAGAAGTTCCTACCATTCTGTTAATGCGTCTCGCCTTTGGCGCAGGACTTTGCCGCTTTGGAATGTTCCGTGCCATCCGCAGTCCTGGAGAACCTACTTCTGAACATAAAATTGCCGCTACAGTGGCTCAAAATTCTTAAAGGAAGGCAAACATGATCCCCCCTCTATTCTTGGGTTCTGCCTGCTGAGAAGTTGGAAGGATTGGGGTGAGAGCGGGAAAAAAGTAAATTAAATCCTCGGGGGTATTCCGGAGGGCCACTGACACCCAGCGATCGCCCTCCGCTAAAAAACCCCCGAAATCCACGATCCCCATGAGTAGGGGTTCGATTCGGTTTAAAAATTGGGTCCCAGGGCGGCCTAGATCTAAGTCCTTCTGGGGAGGGTTTCCCTCTAAAATCCCAAAGAGGCGATCGCAAAAGTCGGATGTTAGGAGATAATCTGTCAGAGGAGGAAATGCAGTCCCCCTCCTTCAATATCATAGTCCTGATTTCGATGCGGGAGAGAGCAGTGGCACAGTGTCCAGTTTGTCAAGGAACATACGTTGAGGGCGAGGTCAGAAATTGCTCGACCTGTGGTTGGGATTTGACGCCATACCCCTTGACCTTGGGACGAATCCCGGATAGTTTTTTGCGGAAGGAACGAGCACAACTGAGCTGGGCGCGCAACCATTGGCGATCGCAGTCTCAGTCTAAACCCAGTAACCCTGAGCAAGTCACTCAGGGACAAATGCAGTTATCCCAACTCAAAACTCAGCTAGAACTCTCCAATCAGGAACGAGATCAGCTCCAATCCCTCTTTGAGCAAACCGAGGAAGCCTATTGGCAACTGCATAGCAAACTAGAAACCACACACGCTGAACTAGAAGCCGCTAAAAAAGACCGAGAACAGGCCCAGTCCCAGCTAGAAGACGCCAAAAAATCGAACCAAGCCCTCAAAACTCAACTCGAAACTAGCCAGATTAAACTGGAAGAATTTACCCAGGAATGCGCTCAATATAAGTCGCAAATTCACGAAGCGGCTAAAGCCTATTGGCGCTTGCAAGACCGTTTAGAACAAGAAGAAAAAGAGCGCGATCGCATCCAAAGCGAACTCACCAAAGCCCTGTCCGACAGCAAACAGCATAAAGCCCGGGCTACTCAAGTCCAGCGTCAGCTTGAAGAAGTCGAAAAAACATTAAAACAAACCGCTCAATCCCGTTCCAGCGAGGGAGAAACGGTCCTAGAATTGCAAAACCAACTCCAACAAGCTGCTACCGCCTATTGGCAATTACAAAGCCAACTCACCGATACTCAATCCGAACTCCATCACTACAAAAACAATGGAGGCCGGGTCTCCCATGACGAGCGCAATCAACTCCAAACCCAACTCCAAACCAACGCCGCCAAATCCTCAGAACTTGAAACCAAACTCTCCCTAATCCAAACCGAACTCGGCGAAGAACGGCAAGAACGCCGCATCAGCGAATCCCGAACCACGTGGTTACTCGATGAGCGCAATCAACTCCAAACTCAACTGGAACAAGCTAACGAGGAGCGGGTATTGCTGCAAACCCAACTCTCCCAAACCCAATGGCAACTCGAAGTCGCCAACCAAGAAAATAGCCGCTTACTCTCAGCCACTTACAACTCCCAATTCACTCGAAATACTGCCCTCGGACAAAACATGAAAAACGCCATAAGCGTTGTCTTTGTCCTGCTTTCTTTAACCCCATTTTTATTACTCTTTCATCCCCGCGTCTCTGACCCCTTATTAAAATTTGCCTTACGCAAAGGATATTTAACCACAGCCACCCACAAAAACTTAAGTCAAATCAATTTAGCCGGAGCCCAATTAGATGACAGTAACTTTAGTGGTTCAACCTTAAATAACGCCGACTTAGCTGAAATTAGTTTAATCAACGCCAACCTCCAACAGACCAACCTCAATGGTGCAAGTCTGCAATCGGCTAACCTCAAATATGCCAACTTGAGCGATGCCAGTTTAGACTGGGCCAACCTCACCAATGCTAACCTCGAATTTGCCAATTTAAGCGGAGCGAATTTAGTTCGAGCCAACTTAAGCGGAGCCAATCTCCGGGGTGCAAATTTAATGAACACACAAATTGATATTAATACCACCCGAATTGACTCCGAAGATTTACTCAACTGGAAACTCGTCAATTGGCCCCGACGAAACCGACAGCTTGCCGGGTTAAATTTGACTGAATTTAATTTAAACAATTCCAGTTTAATTGATGCCAATCTCCAACGAGCCAATCTGCAACGGGTTAACTTAAGAAATGCTGACTTACGCGGAGCCAAATTAATGGGTGCAGACTTAACCGGAGCGAATTTATCCGCAGCCAAGTTAACCAATGCTGATATCACAGGTGCAACAGTTGTCGGAATTACCACCGATAACCTCACCGTCTGTCCTAATGGCAGAAGTGGCCCTTGTCAATTTTAAACCCTTCCAAAAGCCAGAATTGTAACCGGGGTAAGAGTTGGAAAAATAACCCGCCAACTCTTACCCTTAAGTGAAATTAGAGGTTAAAAATCCCATCTCACTCCGCTTCCCCCATTAATGTAAATGCCGCCCATTCTACCGGATTTGGATACTGTTGCATCGTGGTTAACATCGCCTGACGTAATGCCTGAGCCTTATCCCCACTCTCCTGAAAAACTTTATAAAACTCCTGCATTAAAACCGAAGTTGAATAATCTGGAACTTCCCATAAAGAAACTAAAATACTGGGGACTCCTGCGGAAATAAATGAACGAGACAACCCCACAACTCCATCCCCCGTAATTTTCCCCCGTCCCGTATCGCAAGCAGACAAGACGACTAACTCAGCATTCAAATTCAACTCAAAGATTTCCCCAGCGGTTAACAGTCCATTATCAGTTCCTGATGGAGTTAATGCCAACCAACTCTCTAGGGGAACATTGGGGTTAAAACTACCATGAGTTGCCAGGTGAATAATTTGTGAAGACAGCATTTGTTGGATCACTGTTGATTTTGTGGCTGCCTCACCAATCACAGGGCTGACATTCCATAATTTTCCAATATCCTGCGCTTCCTGTTCCGAACCGGGTAATGAAGAGAGTTGTCCCGATTCGAGAACCGGCATGATGGGATTCCCCACAATTAAGACTTCAGGGTTTCCTCCACTAAAATCGCCCATTTTCACCTGAGATAATCGGTCCCGAGTGAACTCCAGCACTTGAATTGAAGGAGTCGTCAGAATTGTATGTTTTTCTATTAAATATTGTCCCGAGGCATCTTGTAAAGCAGAAAAAGGGACTAAAAATAACGAATCGTGTGGAACAAAAATAACCCGTTCAGTGGGGTTAGAAGGGAGTAAATCGGCGATCGGTTCAATTAAAATTTTATGGAGTTTCTGGAATTGGGGGTTGACTTTCCCACTGCCGGAACTGGGTGATGGTGATGTCCGCTGATTTGCTCCTAACGCGCGATCGTCAATGACTTCTGGACTTCCACCTCGACTTTGAGAGACTGTAATATTCCGACGACAAGTTAAGTTCCCAAAACATCGAGCCGTAGCAATAACCTGAGTCAACCCTACTTTTTCTTCAGCCCACAAAGGTTCCAGGTTCGTTCCGCGAAAGCTAATTTTTCCACTCGGTTCAATAACCCAAATATAGAGTTTAGCTTCTTCCCAACGTCTTGTATCACCTACCGTAAAACTACCCCGAATTTGTGAATATTGAACAAGGGT
Source organism: Laspinema sp. D2d (assembly GCF_025370755.1). Classification (GTDB taxonomy): domain Bacteria; phylum Cyanobacteriota; class Cyanobacteriia; order Cyanobacteriales; family Laspinemataceae; genus Laspinema. The sequence continues at coordinate 15,816 of NZ_JAMXFC010000063.1, forward strand.
AGCATTTTGTTCCCCAGCAATTTTCTGGATTTGAGTAAGATTGGGAGGAGCAACAGTTAGAATAGATTCGGGAGTGTCTGCAAATCGTTGACCTAACAATTCAACAAAGGCTCGGGCTCGTCCCCGTTCAGAAACTTCCAAAGCAGGCTCTATTTTATTTTGAGCTACTAAAACATTTTGTAACATTTCATAAGTTACCCCTTGCTGATCAAATAGGGAAATTTTTTGTTGATCGGTTAAGCCTGGACGCAACTGTTCGTAGAGGGCGATCGCCGCGAATAAGAATTCTTCAGCTTGATTATAATCCCCCTGAATCTGATCAATCAGACCTAGGTTATGCAAAACACTGGCTTCTCCTACCTTGTCCCCAATTTTTTGATAAATTCCTAAAGCCTTTTGCAAAAATTGCTCCGCATTGGGATAGTCCCCCCCAGCGAGAACAACTACCCCCAGATTGTGCAAAGAATTGGCTTCTCCGACTTGATCTCCTAAACTCTGCTTAATGATTAAGGATTCCTCAAAGTATTCCCGCGCTTTTGGGTAATCCCCCTGATCTCCGGATAACACCCCCAATCCCAAGAGAGAATTGGCTTGCCCGGGGCGATCGCCTAGTTCTCGTTTAAGTTGTAAAGATTGCTCATAGTATTGTTCCGCTTGGGAATAGTCTCCTAAAGTCAAATAAACATTTCCCAGTCCAATCAATACATCCCCCTCTCCTAACTTATTATCGATGTCCCGAGCAATCATTAAAGATGCCTGATAATATTCCTCAGCTTGGGGATAGTCTCCTAACCTCAGATAAACATTTCCTAGTCCAATTAACGTATCCCCTTCCCCCAATTTATCCCCTATTTTTTGAGAAATTCCCAAAGATTCAGTATAATAAACCTCAGCTTGTGGGTAATTTCCTTGTAAAATAGCAATAGTTCCCAGATTACGCAGGGTATTCCCTTCCTCAACCTGATTGCCCAGTTGACGAGCAATATTTAAGGCTGCACTATAATGTTCCTCCGCCTTAACATACTCTCCTAAATTTTGGTAAACCTTTCCCAAATTCTTAAGCGTAATTCCCTCTTCTGCCTTTTTCCCAACTTGTCGAAAAAGAAGTAAAGCTTTTTGAAATGAACCCTCAGCTTGTAAGTAGTCTCCTAGACTGATATAAATGTCTCCTAAATTATTAAGTATTATACCTTCTCTCACCGGATTACCCGTATCCCGAGCAATTTGTAAAGCTTCCTCATAGGATTGTTGCGCCTTGGGATAATCTGCCATTTTTTGGTAGACCCATCCCAGATTACTCAACACAAAACCTGCTCCCACTTGATTCCCCGTATTCCGAGCAATTTGTAAAGATTGCTCCAAAGAATCTAGCGATCGCGTGTAATCCCCCAGATTCCCGTAAACATTTCCCAAACTAACCAAAGCATTTGCTTCCCCCCCCTGATCCCCCGTATTCCGAGCAATTTGTAAAGCTTGCTGATAAGATTGCTCCGCTTTAGAGTAATCTTCCAAATTCAAATAAATCGTTCCCAGTCCGTTCAAGGTTTTCATTTCCTCACCTTGATTGCCAATTTCCCGATAAATTTTCAGGGCTTCTTCCCATAACGGTAACACCTCTAAAAATTGACCCCGCCCATAAGCATCAAGTCCTAACTGCATCAGGCGATCGGCCTCCTGTTTTCGGGCTTCTACCGTTTGGGCGATCGCCATAGAATCTAAACCTTGATTTCGGTAAAATACTGGAGTCATAACTCCCAAAACTAATGACAATGCGAAAAGACGAACGGCAGTCTTGACCATTTGCATACAGAGAGATTTTTTAAAGTATAAAGGAACACCTATCATATCGAGAAACCCCCTCAATAATCGTGCCACAACCCTAGCATATTGGGACAGAGTAGGCTAGAAACCGGGTTTCTTTACTCAATCTTTGATGATTCGCCACCCAGTTGACGTAGAAACGCGATTTCTTTCCAAAACTTCTTGGAATCAGCAACCCAGAAACTGCCGTAAAATACCCTCTCTTACCCCTCAATACATCGGCAATAAACCTCCCCCCCAATAATTCTCCCCGAACCCATCCCCTAAGTAAAAAGCAGTCAAATCAGTGGTTAAAACGCCGCTCTCACTCCGCCTCTCCCATCAAAGTAAACGCCGCCCAATCTACCGGATTCGGATACTGCTGCATCGTGGTTAACATCGCCTGCCGCAACGCCTGTGCCTTATCTCCATTCTCCTCCCACTGCTGATAAAACTCCCTCATCAATAGCGCTGTAGAATTATCATCCACCTTCCACAACGACACGAGCACACTCGGTACTCCCGCCGAAATAAAGGACCGCGATAAACCAATCACCCCATCCCCAGTAATTTTCCCCCGTCCTGTATCACAAGCGGATAGCACAACCAACTCCGCATTCAGATTCAACCCGAAAATTTCTTCTGCCGTCAGCAATCCATTATCCGAACCCGAAGGCGTCAGCGCCAACCAACTATCTAAAGGAATATTCGGGTCAAAACTACCATGCGTCGCCAGATGTATAATCCGCGAAGACTGCATTTTCTGTAATACCGTCGCCTTGGTTGCCATTGAACCAATCAGGGGAGTAACATTCAGCAATTGCCCAATCTCCCGCGCCTCCTGTTCTGCACCAGGTAAGGCACTGAGTTGTCCAGCTTCCACCACCGGCATGGTGGGATTGCCGACCACTAAAATATCTGGATTCACTGCCGTCTGAGCTTGTTTCTGGTCCCGAGTTAACCCCAAAACTTGAATCGAAGGGGCGGTAAGAATCGTATGCTTTTCAATTAAATACTGACCCTGAGCATCTTGTAACGCAGGGAACGGGACTAAAAATAGGGAATTGTGAGGGACGAAAATCACCCGTTCGCTCGGATGGGTTGGCAGTAAATCGGCGATCGGTTCAATTAACAGTTCATATAGTTGCTTCAACTCCCGATTCTCCCTTTGAGAAACCGGACGAGCTTCCTCCTGAGCCGCCTGTTGATTAAATGCCGACCCTTCACTGCGAACTTCTGTAGTTCCTTCCCGATTTTGGGAAACCGTAATGTTATTCCGACAGGCAAAGTTATCAAAACACCGGGCATCCGCAATCACTTTGGCTAAGGAACTGTCTTGCTCTTCCGAAAGACGTTTGAGGTCCGTGCGCCGGAACGTTATTTCTCCGGTTGGTTTAATCACCCAGATATACAGTTCGGATTCGCGCAATATCTCACGGGTATTAAAGGTGAATCCTTCACGAATGTAGGAATATTGCACAATTGTAGCCTGTTGTGCTGCGGCAATTTGTTGAATTTCTTGCAGATTGGGGGGGGTCACGGTGACTGGGGTTTCTCGATTATCCGAAAGGCGATCGGTGAGTAATTCCACAAAAGCGCGAGCCCGCCCCCGTTCGGAAATTTCCAGAGCAGCATCTAGTTTATTTTGAGCAATCAGAACGGTTTGCAGGAATTCATAAGTTTTAGCCTGTTGTTCAAACAGGGAGATTTTTTGTGAATCGGTTAAACCTGGACGTAATTGTTCCCGGACTTCAATGCATTGGCGGTAGTATTGCTCCGCTTGGGTGTATTCTCCTAGAGAATGGTAAACAAATCCGAGGTTGTTGAGGGTTCTAGCTTCCCCCGCTTTGTCTCCGATTTGCCGTTTAATGTCTAAGGATTGCCGGAAGTATTGCTCAGCTTGGACGTACTCTTCCAGCGCACCATAAACAATTCCGAGGTTGTTGAGGATGTTGCCTTCCCCTGCTTTATCTCCGAGTTGCCGATAAATCGTTAAAGATTGCTGGAAGTATTGCTCAGCTTGGACGTACTCTCCCAGCAAACTGTAAACATTTCCGAGACCTATGAGAGTTCTACCTTCTCCCACTTTGTCTGCAAGTTGCCGAGATATTTCTAAAGATTGTCGGAAGTATTGCTCGGCCTGCGCGTACTCTCCCAGAGCACCGTAAACATTTCCGAGGTTCATGAGGGTTCTGCCTTCCCCCGTTTTGTCTGCCAGTTGTCGAAATATTTCTAAGGATTGCCGGAAGTATTGATCTGCTTGGGCGTAGTCTCCCAGAAAATTGTAAATATTTCCTAGACCGAGGAGGGCGTTGCTTTCTCCCGCTTTGTTCCCGAGTTGTCTATAAATTGCTAAGGATTGGTGGTAGTATTGCTCGGCCTGCGCGTACTCTCCCAGAGAACCGTAAACAGTTCCTAGACTGACGAGGGTTTTGCCTTCCCCCGCTTTATCCCCGATTTGTTGATAAATTTCCAGCGCTTGTTCCCAGGATTGTAATGCATCCCGAATTTGACTGCGCTGATACTGTTCAATTCCTAAATTCAACAATCGTTCCGCTTCTTGTTTGAGTTCTTCTACGGTTTGAGCGGTCACGGAAAGATTGGATAGGTTGCGCTGACTTTCCCCGAGGGTCGGGATGCTGATGAGAAGGATGAAGGTGAATAGGGCTAGATTGAGGGTTTTGTGAGAAAATGGCATGAGTAGAAGCTCCTGGGATAGGGTTGACTGAGCCAGTGAGATGCAGGGTTAGAGATGAGCGATAAGTGAGGTTTCGGTTTAGGGGGTGGTGGGGTCGGAGTCCAGGGGGAGCAACTTACAGATATATGTTTTTAACCCCTAACAAGTATTGAGGGGTAAAGTGAGCGGATGTAGAGGTAAGGGGTCTGGG
>NZ_JAMXFC010000064.1 GCF_025370755.1 Laspinema sp. D2d
TCATTTTTGTCCTACACTCTTTTAACAGTGGCTCCCCTCCTGGTGGGTCAAATTTCGCTTAGTCTAAACTCCAGTAAAATAGAGAAACTGCTCAAAGGTTAAGGGCTGAGAACTTACCTGAGTAGATCTCTTCTAACTGCCACTCCCTTTTCTATAGTAACGGTTGTTCTCCCACCGTTAAGGGGAGTTTTTTTGTATCTCCCCAATTTGGAATTTATAAATAAAACTTTAACCCTGGATAGGGTTAGGCTCGTCCACCACTATTCGAGATGTCTATAGCCCTCCTCAATATTATGTGTAGGGCCAACTCATAAATTTCTTCTCCAGCCTGTAGGTTCATGCTTTCAAGAGTTTTTTTGATGATTTAGAGGCGCGCTCTATATATTATTCTACTGTTTTTGTTATTTCCCCTTTTATTTTGCTCATCACAAAAGGCTACCATAAAATATTACAAGATATTTTTGTTACCCGTTAGCCTTGCCGGTGTTTCTCCTGGCTATTCTCTACTTTTATGTAATTTCAATTAAAATTTCTATAACCACTAATTTTTTTTCCCGTTATATCAATGCTAATTCTTATATTTAATGTAATATAATAAAACCAAATCCCTCTACTCACAATTAAATCGCTTTGGGCAAGATTCGACATAAGTATGTAAGTTAAAATAACCAGAGGAATTAAAGCCTCTGAATTTTTATAACGAATCATATACATAACTCCCAGGGCAAGGTTTCTGACAAAAGAAATAAAAAAACATAAGAAACCAACCCACCCAAAATCAATCATAACATCGATAAAGCCATTATGCCCGTGGTGAGCGACCCAACCAAAATCGCTAGTTGCATAAGGAGCAGCTGGGTTTTCTGGTCCACGCCAGCTTTGCCAAAAACCTTTATATCCATAGCCAAATAAAGGTTGTTTTGCAACTGCATATATCAAATTGGTCCATAAAGGAATCCTACCATTTAAAGTCATATCTTTATCAAGGACATCAACAATAATTGTTTCTGCATTTTCAATAACAAAAATTCCAATAATTATACTAAAAACTAAAAATATTGATAAAGCAGTAAAGGCTATTTTAAAGTTTAACTGTCTTAAGTATCTTAAACTTGCAACTAAGCCTAGTAATACAATCAAAACTACCTTGGCACTAGCTGAATTTGTTTGAAGCATCACGATTAAGGAAATAAAAGATATTGCTAATGATAAATTTCTTAACTTAGGATTTTCTATAGCATATAATGCCCAAATTATTGTAGTAAAAGACATTAAAGAACCTAAAGGATTTCCATGCCTTAACACTCCTTTCCATCCCTTGCCATCAACTCCGACTCCCGGCATTGCTATGGCATAAAAGAAGCTTAAAATACAAATAAATGCTGTACTTAATCGTAGAAACTGGCAAATTTCATTCCAACTATATCGCTTTGCTATGTGAGCAGCGACTGCCGACAGCCCTAAAAAAGTAAGACTCGCCCGCATCGTTATATTGGGAGTTTCTGACCAAAATATAGACAAGACTCCTAGGGCTAAAAATACCGCCAAAAAAGGATCTAGAAAAATCAGTAACATATTTTGTAAAAAATCGCTGTATCGAGTTTTTAAAATTAACATAATACAAGCGTAAGGTACGACGCGAATCATAATAGCTTGAACACCAATTTCATGAGCACCTAAGTCTTCTGGGTGAATCAAGTTAAAGGGAGATATTTGAATTCCAGGCATTATAAAAAATATTAATACAGTTACTATTTTTTCTAGTTTTTCAGGGTGTTTGCCTTGTGTAGCATATTCAAAAGCTACAGCTATGTAAACTACAAAAATGCCAAATAATAAAGGGAGAATTAAAGGATTAGATACTAAATCTTTAATTAAGTTACGCATAAAAACTACACCTCTCGTTGAATTTTGTGATACTTTTCAAAGAAAATACTCGAAAATGTTAGTTGATTATTGGTTGCTTTTCAAGCCTATAATATAAAGTTATTGATGAAGAATTAGAGCATAAAAACACTAAAAATTATGGGTTCTCTCTTACTATTATCCTCGTAATGATTTAAGTTACGAAGCTATCAAGTTCCGGATTAAGCCATTTTATTTGGGCGGCTGAACATTTAAATCATGTGATTCTATCAAAGAATCTGATGGTTATAGGGGGTAAGAAGTTTCTCACTCCCCCCTATTTACATAGGCCAGAGCTTAGTTAGGACTGTTTGAAAGCTCCCCCCCCCAACCATCCAGTAGTTCTTCTATAAAGTCTGAATCAACTGTAATCATTTAGGAAACATCTGTGGACAGGATAAAGTATCCCCAGTCATCATTATAATTTAACCTTAAATTATAAAGCTACCGAAGTCAGAGTTAGCAGATTGTGACCACTATTTTACTCAAGCCGGGAATACTCACTGGGGGCGTGAGATTTGGGTTCAATCCTTTCCCAAGCATGATCCATGTATTGACATTTACTGGGATCCCAATTAATTGCGTAATGCTCTCTGAACTGAAACATTCTTTCTCTAATGTCTTTGCGCAGACAAGAGACAAACGAATCGATCCTATGTTAAGTTTAAAACAAGAAAAAAAATAGTGGCCAGAGCTTAGATGAAATCTCTTTGTCAAGTCATTACCGTAACTGTTGGGTCTTTGACACTTTTATCTGTCATAGCCCAGACCTCTATGGTGCCATCTCTAGCCCAACCGCCCGGGACGGCTCCAGTTTTTTCTATACTAGCACTAGACGCTGGCAATGAACAACGACCAAGCCCTTATAGGTTAGGCTCTGGGGACCGCCTCAGAATCGACATATTTGATGCTCCAGATTATAGTGGAGAAACTACAGTTTTACTCGATGGAACAGTTAATCTGCTCCTAATTAGTCCTACTCTGGTTGAAGGGCTAACTCTAGAAGAGGCTACGGCAGCTATTTCGGCGAAATATGCCAGCGTGTTCAGGCGGCCTGTGGTTAACCTGAGCCTTGTTGCACCACGTCCTGTACAAATCTCGATTCTTGGAGAAGTTACCTCTCCGGGAAACTACACCTTTGAATTATTGGAGCCTGGAGGAGCAGCGCTTGGGTTTAAATATCCGACTCTCGTAGAAGCCATTGAGGAAGCTCAGGGCCTCAGACTGTCGGCTAACTTAGAGAATATCCAAGTCCGTCGAGTTGAAAATCTTGGTAACGATAGAGTGATTACAGTAAATCTCTGGGACTTCTTAGAGCGAGGTAATAAAACTCAGAATCTAATTCTGCGGGATGGAGATACGATTTATGTACCGACAGTTCCTAGCGTCAGCTTAAACCAAGTGCGCCAGTTAGCTTCTTCTCCTTTTATTCAGAATCCAGAAGAATCTCGCCAAGTTATGGTAGTTGGTGAAGTTACAACTCCCGGAGTCTATGTTTTACTCGGAGGAGTAACCGGGGTTGATCTTCGTGTAGGGGGACTCCCCACTGTAACCAGATTGCTTCAACAAGCTGGGGGAATAAAGATCCAGGCCGATATCCGTAAGATCCAGGTTCGTCGTATGACCATTTCGGGCGCTGAACAAATTATACCTGTTAACCTCTGGCAAATGTTACAAGCGGGTGATTTCACTCAAGATATGGTTTTACAAGATGGAGATGTGGTTTTTGTGCCTACAGCCAGCGATGTAAATCCGTCAGAAGTAGCTGAATTAACATCTGCAGTTTTTTCCCGTCAGACCATAGAAGTTTATGTCGTAGGAGAAGTCGGAAGATTTGGTTATGAGAAAATCGAAGTTAACACCAATACTTCTTTGAATCAGGCATTGCTGGCTGTCGGAGGATTTACACCCTCTTCAAGAAAAGATCAGGTAGAACTACTTCGTCTCAATGACGATGGCACGGTCACACAACGGAGGATCCCTATAGATTTTTCTCAAAGAATCAATGAACAAACCAATCCGCTTCTTCAGGATAACGATATTATTGTCGTAGATCAGTCTAAGTTGAATGAAGCCCTCAGAAACATCAATACCTTATTATCTCCAGTGCCTGCCCTTAATTCATTATTTAGGATTTTTGAATTTTTGAATTTTCTGGATGAGTGAATTTGGAAATTTTAGCCAGTTTATCTCTGCGAAATACTAGGGTACTTCATAGGCTATGAACAAAGCTTTTTTAACCTATTTCAATTTTATTTAGAGAATCACGAAGGAATCTTGTATTTTTGGGAAAGGAATTCAAATCTAGGCTATGTGACAATTAAATTTTAATTTTAATGATTAAAGCGCCCCTAAATGAATTTTACAATGGTTCTAAGCCCGAAAACCTTGGAGGGTGAGTATTTTTCGCTCTAATCTTTATGTCATAATGATTTAGACTTGCTAGATAAGTTAAGTATTGTTTTAGAAGTTTAAGAGAAGGCCACGTAAAAAATATGAATCCTAAATCTAATGAACCGCCGTTTTTCCACAGTTATCAAGTACCTCCATCTCAAGAGGTGATTAATCAATCCAATAAACTGGCTGAAAAAAATGAGGAAGAACTATTTAACCTAAGTTGGTTGTTAGGGGTTTTACGGCGGAGGTCTTTAGTGATGATTGGAGTGGCGCTCTCATTAACTGCTCTTATGGGAGGATTGACGATTCGCAAGTCAAAGCAGTTTATTCCCAGTTATGAAGGGTCATTTCGGCTATTAATAGAACCTGTTTCAGCCGAAGGCGTACTAGCTCGTCAATTTATTCAATCTCAAAGCGAAGGAGCTGATATTAATAAAATAAGAATTGAAAATGGTTTAGTTGATTATGAAACGTTAATCAGAGTTCTCAAAAGCCCTAAAATACTTAGCGCTATTCTTGAGGATGTACAGGTACAATATCCTGAAACAAATCCTTCTGATTTAAGTAAAAACTTAAAAATTAGACGATTAACCTATGAAATTTCTAGTCGAGAATTCGGTACTAAAATTTTAGAAGTAAGCTACATCAGCGATAACCCCAAAGAAATAGATTATGTATTAAATATTGCTTCAAAATATTACCTTGATTACAGCTTACAAGAACGCATGATAGGGATAAAGCAAGGAGTTGTCTTTATTGAAGAGCAGCTTCCTTTGATCCAAAATAAAGTCAACACTTTACAAGAGGAAATCCAAGAATTTCAGCAAAGATACCAGTTAATTAATCCAGATGTTCAAGGACGATTATTGTCTGAACACGCAGCAAAAATCGCAGAAGAGAAGCGGCTACTTCAAATTCAAATCGATAACAGTAGGGAAAAATATATATCCTTACAGAATCTATTTTCATCTGGTAATTATCAGGCAATCCTGGCTAATGTCCCCGGATACCAGCAGCTATTTATAGAGTTACAGGCTTTAGAAAGTGAAATTGCCAAAGAATCAAGCCGACTTCTTGATAATAGCCTACCCATGCAGTCGATGCGAGACAAGCAAGAAAATTTCCGGATGTTATTGAGTCAAGAGTCAGAAAAAGTTCTCAGACAAATTGCGGCAGAAGTGGAGGTGCTAAATCAAAGCAAGCAAGCTCTTGGGAGAGCTGAAGCTACTCTCAATCAAACTTTAGAAGAATTTCCTTTTTTGGTTCGCCAATACACCGATTTACAGAGACAGTTAGATGTGTCTACTGAAACGTTCAAGGAATTTTTATCCAAGCTTGAAGCTCTGAAGTTAGACGCAGCCCAGCAAGAAGTCCCGTGGCAACTTATCGATCCTCCTAGCCTCCCTCGCGATCAAAATGGTAATCCAATCCCCGCTAACCCACCACAAACTAGAAAAGATTTAGCGATTGTCGCGGTTTTAAGTATGCTGTTAGGAATAGGCTCAGGATTTTTAGTAGAGGTCCTGATAGTCGTTTTTCATACACCTGATGAGGTTAAGTTTGCAACTAAGCGGCCTATACTGGCTGTGATTCCCTTGGCCAAAGAACTCAATAGAAAAGCAAGAAAGACTAAGAAACTCTCTCCCATTCCCACAGGATCAGGTGGCAGTCAAATCTCCAGCCATCTTTTGGTTAGAGGTGCTCATACCGAGGGCCAGTACAGTTCTTCTCCCGTCTTAGAATCTTTCCGTTCTCTTTATACGAATATTCGTTTGTTGAGTTATGAAAGATCAGTTCATTCGTTAGTGATCGGTGCGGCTGAACCAGGAGATGGAAAGTCTACCGTCGCTGTTGAACTGGCGAAGACCGCTTCTGCGATTGGTCAACGGGTATTGCTTGTTGATGGAGATCTGCGTTCTCCAAAAATTCATACAAAAATGGATTTACCGAATTTACGAGGACTCAGTGATGCAATCTCTACAGATATTAGCCTGAATGATGCTATCCAACGAGCGCCTTTGGATGATAACTTATTTGTGTTAACATCCGGCCCAATTCCTTACGATCCAATTAAGCTGCTCTCTTCCAAAAAAATGCAGTCTCTTATGGAGCAGTTTCAAGACTTTTTTGATTTGGTGATTTATGACACACCACCCCTTGTGGGACTTGCAGATGGCAATCTCCTTGCGGCTCAGACAGATGGGCTAGTCCTAGTAGTGCGGCTGGGAAAAACAGACCGATATCAAGTCTCGAAAGCTTTAGATGCTTTACAAATATCTGGAGCTATAGTAATAGGTCTGGTTGTAAATGGGGCTAAACGTTAAGCTAAATGGCATCCAATTTTCTTAACTTATATACTGGTACTCCTGATCTTAAATCTTTAGTCTTATACCAAATCCGGTCGTCATAATATCAGAAAAAATCAGGCATAAGATAAGCCAAAAGTAATAAAGTTGTTCTACCTGGGCGGATAAAATGTGAAAATCTTCCGCCCTATTCTCCGGAGTTACAACCAGCAGAGCGGTTAGAGAATTTGATAGACAAGCCCTTAATTAATACTTATTTTGAAACCTTAAACAAGCTGGAAAAATTCTTAATTGAACGCTGCCGGTTTCTCCCAGAAAATATACAAACCGAAATTAGAGCTTTGACGAATTTTCAGGGGTTGACCTATTGAGCATTTGTTATAGACTTTTACCCAGCGGATTCCGTATAAGACTCCTCTGAGTCATGTTCGCCCCAATTCAGTATGGATTTTATGGGCTAAAGATCCTCATTCATGGGGATCAAAACCACAAATGAAAAAACTTACTTAATAATCTTCGCTTAATTATTTAACCGTTTATTAGCTTAAATCCCACATTCCGCATAAGTAAAAATACTTAGCTGGAATGTCTCCGCAAGTTTTTTGGCTGAAGCAACCATTTCTTTTAAATAGCTACAAACCTTTCCCCCTAAGATTTACAGCTATTTTCTGTAGAAGGGGTTCTATAACTCTCTCCAGCGGAGCAAGCGCTCAAAAAGTGCGGTTTTTATTGAGAATATTCTCAATAAGCCGGAAAACTCCGGTTACAGTGAGGACCATAGTTTCCCTAGATTTTTTATAAAATCGCTGAAACCCTTTATGGGCAAGGGTTTTTAAAAAATAAAAAGTCAGCAATTAAACCTGCGGAATGTGGGTTAAATCTCTTCCAACCTGGGTTGAAAGTTTTTCCTATTCGCTTACTCAAAATGGGTTTTAACCGATTAATTTCTTTCATGAATCGATTTTCGGAGGCTATTCCCTCCACTCCCGAAGTGGGTGATTTTCACTTTTCCGCCACCTACGGTGACAAAAGAGCGTTAACGATTTAGCCTCGTTTCAGGCAACGAGGGATCAGGCTTTCAACCGGCTTTGACAACAGAGCGATATGTAAAAGTTACAGTTTTTCCTCAACCTAGAGTGACAAAAGCGCGAGATTACAGAATGATTTAGCTTCTACACCTTAAGGCAATTTGTGAACCCAGTCGATCGCTCTAACTTCTGATTAGACCTCTCCAAGACTTACCCATTAGCACAATGAGATTGAGGCTTCTAGATTTATTCTTAGAGGGGCCTATGGGGTTTATAAGTTCACAGAATCTCTTGATTGGATTTGCGACGACGCGAGATAGCCATTGTTCCTGCCATAATTCCCAACCCAACTAATGCTGTAGGTTCTGGAACCGAGACGGCGCGAGCTGAAATCGTAAAATCTTGAAAGTCCTGATCATTGTTATTGCCGGTATCATCAAAACCAATTTTTACCCAATCACCAAACGGGTTGCTGGCTTGATAATTTGCGGCATTCTTAAAGAAGGTCGTGTCAGATCCAATACTACCCCAGGAGCCAAATAGAGCCTGCTGAGCTTGGCCTTGGTTCAAGAAACTGGTGGAGTAGACCTTACTCTGCTCACTATTAGTTGTTCTATGGTAGCTGAAAAGACCTAGGGTGTATTGTTTACTGGCCTCAAAGGTAAAACTCCCTTCGCATACTAGAACTGTAATCCCACAAGTCCCTACGTTATTACCAGTCTTCTCATTGCCTCCATTATGAGCTTGTACTTCTTTGAATAGATCTTTAACGACGAATAACTCGCCGCCATCAAGAACTTCTAAGATTTTAAGCTCCGAGCGGTAAAGTCCATCACTTTGATTGAAATTAAATTCAACTGTCGTATTTCGATTGAATGAGATACCACCAGTGCCGAATGTAAAAGCTTGAGCTGGAATAGCGGAGAAAATACCTATAAGCGTGGTGGCTGCTGCTGTTAGAGAATATGATTGGATGTTCATTGTTACCCTCACTTATTTTAACTATAGTGACCCTGAATCACCTTAAAGATGGATCCATGCCTTTTGGTCTAGTAGTGCGAGTTAGAAAGCTCGCTATCTCTAGGTTCTAATGATTTAGACTCGCTATAGACCATAAATATTGTTTATTATGATTTAGGCTGGATCCTAGATTTCTTAAGATGCCTAAGGGCGATGCATATCTTTGATTAAACTTTACCCTGCTGTCCGTGCTTATTCTATTAATACACTAAAACCACTGAAGTTCCACGATCGAGATCACAGCTTTAAAAAGTCTTTAAAATTTTAAGATTCACTCCGTAAAATTACGGTTTAAACTAAAACTAATTATTTTTTCAGTAAATAAAAAACTAGGGATCTACGGCTAACGACTTTTAATCAGTGAGCTGCCGTAACCCTGGGGAGGAGATCCCTCTAAACTGATGAATGAAGCAGGTTTGGAGAAGGGTTTTAGCCCGGGTCTTCCACAAGGTTCGTGAGAAAAAAATGATGAGGTTGACCCTTTGAAAGCCGTGACGAGTGCTGGTGTACCGGGATGTGATTGAGGAGTCCGGGGGGCTGATCGCCCTGAGAGAAAGGGAAAGTGGGCAGAATTTTGACCGTCGAGCCGTTCCCTGCCCCTATTTCCGTAAACTGTCACTGAAGATATGAGAGAAAATACGGAGATTGATCGCCCACTCACCCCGGAATCATCCGCGAAAAATTCCCCCTATTTCCTCTCTGTTAGAAAAGTTCTAGGGCGACGGTGAGGCAGTCTCGGTTTGACTCCCTTGCGATCGCCGTTCCTCCGCCGTCGCCATCACCTCATCCATTTTTTCCAGAATCTCCCCGGGATAATTCTCTAACACCTTTGTAGTCAGAGAAATCCGCCCTTTCCACTCATCAAGCTCGGCAATCACCACTTTAATCGGTTGTCCCACTTGAAACACGGTATGGAGAGCCGCCACGTATTTTTGACTGATCTGATTGATATGGAGCAACCCCGTCACTCCATTGAGGTCTACAAAAACCCCAAATGGCTTGAGTCCCACGACTTCCCCTTCAACCAGTTGACCGACTAGGAGTTGACTCATGCGCTTGGCGCGAGCTTGTAGGCGTTGAGATAGCACCAACTTATTCCGATCGCGATCGGCCTCCAAAATCGTAGCACTCAGATTCTGCCCGATGAGCTGCTCTAAATTCCCCCGCTCACTAAGGTGCGATCGCGGAATAAAACCGCGCAATCCTTCCACATTAACCGTGACACCCCCTTTATTCACGCCAATGACCCGGACGGGTAGCGATTCATTACTCTCTTGCACCTGAGCTAAATGCTCCCAGACTTTCCTCAATTCCATCTGGCGAATTGACACCTTGACTTGACCTTCGTCATTCGGTTCACTGACGATTAAAAAGTCCCGTTCTTCGTCGATCGGTACAATTTCTGCCAGATTGGTAACTGGCTTTACAGAAGCTTCCGCGAGGGGGAGAAAGGCTGCCGACTTACCCCCAATATCAATATAGGCCCCATCAGAAACATATTCAAAGGCTTTACCACGGACTTTCTGACCTTTACGAAAGTCATAATCTTGTTGTTCGAGGGCTTTAGCAAAATCCTCAGCAGAAAAAGAGGGTTGGGCCTTTTGAGAACGGGATGAGTTAGAATTCATCGTGATTAAAACAAAAAACAAAATTAAGATGAAGTTGAAATCGCTGGCACGGCGTCGCCGATCGCGGTGCCAACTAGAGTGATGGAATCGGCGCATTCCTAGAAAAACTGGGCCTTCGGCTGCAACGATCAAAATTGGCGTTAAAGCGATCGCCTTCCAACGGATTGTCCGCTCGCTTTAACACCTGATCCCCGAGAGCACACCCTAATTGTCCTCCCTTGACTCAATTCTGACGAACAATCTTGCAGTTTAGCAACTTTGACGGCCTGCGCCAAAAATTCCCACAGTCACGGAGGGCATTGCTACAGTCTGGGGAAGAGCAAACGAGGGTCTTGATAAAATCGGGAGCAATCAGTAGAAAAGAAAACTCCACAAACCCCATTTCTTATCCTACGGATCTAAATCTATCCCCATGCTCTAGCAATTGCGCCTTCCTAACAAAACACCGACAGAACCCTTCAGGGATGGATCTAGATCCTCTTCCTCCAGCAGACTCGCTTAGTCCCTGACTGGTGAACCGATCCATCGCCTCAAGTCCTAGAAAACTACATTAACCATAGGGGCCAAAATTAGCGGGACTCAGGGTATTGGCATTCACTCCTATCAATAGAGCTAATACTTCACCAGTTCCTATGACGCGGAGGAGTGTATCAGCACCAGCAGCTTCAACAGAGAGTCCCTCAAAGGACAGAGGAGCCGCTAACGCAATCAAATCCTCTGCCACATTAAAATCCATAATCATATCGGTACCATCTCCCGGTGCGTAAACAAACCGATCGCGACCGGGACCCCCTGCCAAGGTATCGGGACCCAAACCTCCAATGAGAATGTCATCTCCACCCCCGCCATTGATTCCATTAGCGGAAGTGTTCCCCAAAATCACATCATTAACAGGACTTCCCTGAAGATTTTCTAGGGTGGTTCCATAGGCAAGATAGGTCCCATAACTGCTGGCACTGTAAGGGAACTGGGTTGCATCATTAATCGCCAGGTAAGTAGAGGCATTCAGTGCACTCTGGTTGGTACTGCTCCCCCCTTCGTTCATATCAAAAAAGTAGCTCCCGATCGCTGGTAACGCGGAAAAATCAAAGGTATCAATTCCTCCAGCATCCCAAATCGTTTGCTTGACGCCAATAAAATTATTGCCATCAAACTGATATAAATCATTTCCGCTATTCCCCTCACTAAATCCATAGAGGAACTGGAGCGCCCGCATATCATAAGGCATGGGGGTACTGACTCCCACCCCGGCCGTATTGAAACTCATCGCGGTGTTGCTATTGTTATCCTGGACAAAGGATAAGCTTGGACCCTGAGCGGGGAATGTGGGCCGTTCGGCAAAACCAAACCCCGTATAATTATTAGGCTGCCTCAACCCTAGGGCATGACCAATTTCATGAACCAATCGTTGATAGCCAAAATTACCTCGGCTCTGAGAAAACGAGAACTGCGGATCGATTTCATAATTCCGACTCAGGACGATATCTCCCCCCGTTTCCAGTCCAGGTGCATTGCTATAAGCGTAAACCGGATCATTGGCAAATAAGATCCGGATCTGACCATTATTGGAGGGGCGATCTGGAACTTCTACCAAACTAAAAGGCAGGACTTCATCATACTCCTGCATAATTTGGCGAACATTATTTTTAATCGCTTCATTGACTTCTCCCACCCCGCTTTCAGGACCGGAATAACTCAGTGCGCTGGCGGTTTCTACGAAACTGTAACTGAGGACTCCGCCGACAGGAACGTTCCACTTGACAAAATTCTCCTCAAGTAAAGTCACGGAGGAAACGGGCGGGGGAGCATCATCAGTGGCGGGCGGATCGGCGGAAGGAGGGGCTTGGGGAATTAACAATGAATTAATGGCGATCGGATCAAAATACTCAGACGATCGCCGTCCCTCTTCGAGTCCTTCCAGGAGATATTGCTCCACCAGTTGAGGTAGGCTCAATCCTCTAGCCTGGAGATCTAGGTTATTGGCTAAATAGTAGGAAGGATTGAAGTTTAAAGAAGGGCGACGTCCTTCTTGAAGCCCGTTGAGTTGATAGTGGATGAGTAATTGTTCGCTGGTTGTTAATCCGGCGGCTTGGAGACCTGGATTATTTTCTCGATAAAAAATGGGGTCAAAAATTAAAGAAGATCGTCGGTCTTCCCTAATACCGTAGAGGGCAAAATGAGCGATCGCCTTTTGGCGATTATTGGGACCAAACGCTTCGGATAAGGCTGGATTTTGATTCAGATATAAAATCGGATCAAAAAATGGAGAAAAGCTGACATTCCTAAGCTCTTCCTCGGGAACCGGAAGACCCTCGATATCTAAATCAGTCTCAACTTCTAGCTGAGTTTCCAGAAAGAGATTGAACAGGTTTTCATTCAGGGAGGGGGGTTGAGGACGATTGGGGTCCAGAAGAATGAACGGAGAAACGGGTTGTTGAGCAACGGGAGTGAGCTGGGTAATAATCTCTGGATCGAGCTGTTCGAGATTTTTACGATAAAAATCCAAATCGAAAATTGGAGAAAATTTCCGTCCCTGGTCGAGACCTACATTAATAAAGTGATCGAACAGGTCGCGATTATTTAACCCGGCTAAATCTGGGTTAGCAATTCGATAAAAGTTGGGATCGAAGGGGATGAGAATGCGCCGTCCCTCTGCTACCCCTCGTTCTGTAAAGTGAGTCTGCAATTGCTCGGGATTGAGTCCGATCAAGTCGGGATTGGCTAACAAATAGAGTTCTGCATTAAAATACTCGGTTTCAGGGGGTGCAAGCGCCAGACCCGGTAAAACACCATCAACCATGATTTTTTCCTCTTAATTACAGTTTCATTAAAGTTGGCGGATGTACGACCTGCCCCATTGGATACTGATCATGCCAATCGTGCCAAAATTTTCACGCGTTGCGATCGCTGAGGGTTAACCCAACCGATCGCCCAGTCGCCTCCTGCGTCGTTTCATAGGCCAGCTTATGATAACCCAGGACAATTTCCCAGCCCTTCACAGGGATTGGAAGGTTTCCTCGAACAGTTGCTGGATCTGAGTCCAAGCATCAAGGGCAGCTTCGGGATTGTAGCTGGATCTGTGATCGCATAAAAACCCGTGGGTTGCCCCGGGGTATCGAATCACCCGGTGACGAATGCC
The DNA here is from genome assembly GCF_025370755.1 of Laspinema sp. D2d. Classification (GTDB taxonomy): domain Bacteria; phylum Cyanobacteriota; class Cyanobacteriia; order Cyanobacteriales; family Laspinemataceae; genus Laspinema. Next base: position 13,424 of record NZ_JAMXFC010000064.1, read on the forward strand.
GTGTTTTTGGAGTTCCGCCTCGATTTCGTTAACTTGTTCGTTGGGGATTAACGGGTCTTCTGTGCCAAACAACAGGGCGATCGTCCCGGTAATTTTGGGGGTGATACTCAAGCTAGGTTCCCCCCCTCCCGGGGTCCAGTTGACAATTCCCGCCCCATAACAGGAGGCAGTCGCCTTAATTTCTGGAAGGGTCGCCGCCAGATAGGCTACATGGCCCCCAAAGCAAAACCCGATACAACCCATTGCCGTTGTGTTTACTGAAGGGAGGGTTTTCAAGTAATCCAGAGTTGCTTGGGTATCGCTGAGGAGTTCTGAAACCTGGGTTTGCTCTTTATAGTGCCGTCCTAGGGTTAATTCTTGTTCGGAGTACCCCAGCTCAAACTCGGGTGCGGTGCGTTGGTATAATGCCGGGGCGATCGCCACATATCCCATTTTGGCGATTTTCTCGGTCACCGATCGGATATGTTCGTTGACCCCAAAAATTTCCTGAAACACGATAATTCCGGGAAATGGACCAACTCCCACGGGTTGCGCCAGATACGCAGAAATCAGTAAATCTGCATTCGGCACTTTGACCTGAGCGCTTTTTATCTCTAAATCTGTCATATTCTTTTTGACTGGTTTGCCTTACAACCTGCTTTTTCCATTAACTCCTATCTTGTACTTAAACGAGTTGACTTTCATGCCTAAGTCCCCCTTTTACTCTTCACTACTTTATCGATTAGCTAAGGTGCCTCTTTTGAGCCTGGGCGCACGGGATCTCCTTGGACCGCAAGCCCTGACCCGTTGTTACAACTCATGATTCTATCGCTATTTTTTCCCAGATGGGTCAAGCATAGCAGCTACTTCCCTTTAAAAAACCCTCAATGAGATGCACCGCTTAAAATGCTAGACTTAAATAGAACTCAGTGGTTGAGAACACCGATTTATCTTTCCCATTTGAACCCTAAAATTGCACCGGGCTGTCTTGTTAATCTACTCAACCCAGAGGCAACTTAAGCATGGAACAAACGACCACCGGCTTAAGTCCAATCCTCTTCCACAAGCGGGATTTGAGCCGTCTCATCATAATAAGTATCCCCTTAAGGGGTGACTGGTATGGTTGGCGATCCCCCACTCGACAAACAGGCTTCTTCCTAGATACAAAAGAAGAGAGAGCACGCTGGCCGTCGTTGAAACGGTGCGACGTCTCCCAAATCCCCGTCAGCAGCAGAATATCTCTAACCGTTTAATCCGAGTGCATTGGAGTCCCTAGAATGCTTCAGTTTCATATCAAGACCGAAAGCGAAATCCCGGCATCCACTCAATTGTTTAATCAAATCCGCTTTGCGATCGCCTCTCGACAAATTCCCCCCGGGGAAAAACTGCCGAGTACCCGCGCTTTGGCGATTCAAACGGGTCTGCACCGCAACACGATCTCTAAAGTTTACCGTCAACTCGAAGAACTCGGACTCGTAGACTCCCAAGCGGGTTCAGGCATTTACGTTCGCGATGAAAATCAAGAACGTGTGGTCCGCATGACGTCTCCCCTGTTTCAAAAATATCCTGATGCCTATAAAACGGTAAAACGAAGTTTAGATGAATTGCTGCAACAGGGATGTTCTCTCAATCAGGCGCGGGAGCTATTTTTAACAGAAATTGATTGGCGCTTGCGATGCAGTGCTCGGGTATTAGTCACTGCACCGACTCATGATATCGGTGCAGGGCAATTAATGGCCTTTGAAATCGAACAAGAACTCAAAATTCCGGTGCAGTTGGTTCCCTTAGAAGACCTCTCCAAGGCACTAGAACAGACTCCAACAGGAACTGTAGTCACGAGTCGCTATTTTTTCAATAAAGCAGAAGAAGTCGCGGGTCCGAAAGCAGTTCGGGTGATTCCCATCGATACTTATGACTATATGGAAGAGATGGAATTAGTCAAAACGTTACCCAAAAATAGTTATTTTGGGATTGTTTGTTTGAGTTTAGGAATTATGCGGGTTGCAGAAGTGATTATTCATAGTTTGCGTGGAGAAGATGTCCTAGTAATGACCAGTCAACCCGATGACGCCTACAAAGTGAATGCCGTAGTCCGGACTGCTCATACCATTATCTGTGATCAACCCAGTTATAATAAGGTCCGAGGGGCCATCCATGCGGCGCGAGAGGAAATGATTCGCGCCCCTCGGGTATTTAAGACGGAGAATTATATTGGGGTAGACTCCCTGAATATGCTCAAACGGGAATTGGGGTTTGAGTAACGGTAGATTTAGCGATCGCCCTCTTCAGATATCGGCGGCGATCGCATTGCTTCCCGTCCCAACATCATCAATCCCGCCACCCCCAACCCCACAAACCCCACATATTCAGACCAATATCTAAGCATCTGCTGCTTCACCGTCAGTCCCGGATGCATTGCCGTGATATAAAGCAACAGCGACATCAGCAACAACGCCGAAACTCCCACAAACAGTAACCCGATTTGAATCCGCGCCGGTTTCAGGTCCTCATCTCCCACATCCTCCAGTTCCCGCTTAATTTGCTCGATCAGCGGGATTTGTGCTTCGGTAGCATCCGAACTGGGTACAGAGAGATCCGCAAGGGCGATCGGCAAATTCGCATCCTGCGGAACTTCTAAATCTAGGGAGATCTCCGTTACCGGCACTAATTCCAAAGGCGGTAACACTTCAGGGTCTGCAAACTCCAGAATTTCAGGAGTCGGTTTAGGAATCCGTTCCGGTTGCCAATCCATATCATCTTTATCGATAAACCTCTCCCTAGACTAACGCACCGCCAGAAAACTCAGACAAAACTTAGTCTAAGGCTTGACAAATCACCTGATTTATGATGTAAACAACCTCATCAACCCCGCTTCTGGAACTCATCTAAGCGCGCTAACACCTCCACGCTGTGAGTTGCGGGACGGACCCCGAGAAAGGTTTCGCGCAAAATGCCTTCCGGGTCAATCATAAAACTATGACGCATAGACATCGGAGGAATCCAGGACCCATAAGCTTTGCTCACAGCACCATCAGTATCGGCTAACAGGGGAAATCGCAACCCTTCCGAATCGCAGAATTCCGCATGAGAGTCCACCGAATCTGCACTCACCCCGAGGATTTGAGCATTTCTGTCCATATATTTAGGTAAATCCTGTTGAAAGCGCCGCGCTTCTAAGGTGCAACCGGAGGTAAAGTCTTTCGGATAGAAATACAACACCACCCACTGTCCCCGATAGTCAGACAGGGAAATATTGCCATTGCCGGTATTCGTGGGGAGGGTAAATTCGGGTGCCGGTTCGCCGATCGCAGGCAGTTTACCCCCCATAGAGTAAGCGGCAGGGACCCAGTTGAACCAGGCGAGGAAGGCGAGAGTCGCAGCGAGAAAGAGTCGGAAAAAATGGCGACGGGACATGATGATGAATGGAGAGAGGGGATTATTTTAGATTAGTTTAGCTTGCGATCGGTCTGCGCCTCAAACCTTTCGCCACCGCCACTGCACTCAACCGTCAGGAAAACTCCACCTCGCTCTTGACCCCGGTAGAGATTGCAGGGTTAGGATGGAAAAGAACGCTACAATCCCTCCATCCCCTATTCTCCAACCTTCTGCTGATTGATGAACAGCCCATCATCCACCCCATGCCCCTTTGTTGCCGGATCCATGATTACCGACCCTCGGTATTTTGTGGGACGGCGCGAGCAATTGGATCGTCTAACCTCCTCTGCCAGCGGTGCTCAACCCACGAGCATTAATGTGGTGGGAAAGCGTCGGATTGGCAAATCTTCCTTGCTGTATCATTTTTGCCAAACTTATGAACAGCGCCTCCAGGCTCCTGGGGCCAATCCTCAACAACAGTATGTGGCGATTTATCTGTCCTTGGAAGCTGCATCTTGTCAAACCCGCTCGGATTTTTATCAGGCAGTGGCGCGGGAGTTTCTCAGACGTCCCTCAGTGAAAACGAACCCCAGTTTAACCGACCCTCTTTCTCGGTCATCCTTTAATCATCAATCTTTTGCAGAGGCGATGTTTGCATGGAAAGATACCCAAGTTTTGCCTATCCTCTGCTTGGATAAGATCGAGGCACTGTTTAAGTATCCCCAAGAATTTAATGATGGGTTTTTTGATAACCTGCGCTCGCTTTTAGATGCCAATGCCTTAATGGTGATTATCGCCTCTTATAAAAACCTCGATATCTACAGTCGTCAACATCGCTTGACCTCTTCCTTTTTTAATCTGGGTCATCCTTTACCCTTGAGAGGAATCACAGAAATGGAAGCAATGGATTTAGTGCGGTTACCCCAAACAACTGACCCGAGTTTGCAACCAGCATTAAGTCCGGAAAAACAACAAATTGCGATTCAATGGGGTGGGAGACATCCTTATTTATTGCAACTGGCAGCGTTTTGGTTGTGGGAAGCCAGAAAAGGCGATCGCGATCTTAAATGGGCGAAACAGCAGTTTGACCAACAGGCAAAGCGCGTCCCCGGATGGCGACTGGATGGACGGCGCATCTGGCGCGGGTTTCGCTGGGTGATTTGGGATTTGCCTAAAAGTCTATTCGGGGTGACCAAAACCATAGGAGCCGGAGTCAATGAAGTGATTGGAATTGGCATCGGCCTGATTGTGATTGTTGTGTTCATTTTGGCCTTATCCGGTCAAATTAGTTGGGTGGATTTTTCTCAACAAATCAAAAGAGTATTATGTAGTACCTGGGGGAGTGCGATCGAACAATGGTGTCAGGCTAAGTAATACTCCATTCCAATCAACCCACTCATTTCTAACCTGACCTGATTATGTCTCAACCCAGTTCCCTCTCTCAATTCTGGATTTATCTGAGCGAATGCACCCGCCTTCTCTACTGGGCCTATTTTAAACCGTTTACCTTTCAACGGTGGTTGGCTGATATCTATCCAGAACTCTCACCCACGGATAATCCCTTTTCTAAACAACAGGAATTTGCTCAAAACCCCCCCCTCCGTCGTTATGCCTATCAAGTCTGGTGGTTGAGTTTGACGGTACCGTTTCTAACCGTGTTACTCGTCGCACCCATTTATTCGATGGCAAGCGGGGAACCGTTTAATGGGTTACGCAGTAGCTTAATTTTGCTGGGGTGGACGATTGGGTTACTGCTGGCGCGGTCCAATTCTCAAAAGAGAGAGCAATGGTTTTACGGGGTACTCATCATCCTCGCGATTATTGTATTCCTCTTTCAAGTCATTTCCCGATTTACCCCTGAAGCTGAGGCCCTGCGCCAATCTTTATTTTCTTCGCCGCTATTCAGTGCGTTATTGTTTGTAATATGTGGTGTAACATCGGCTGTAGTATCTTCTATGGCATTCAGTGTAGCATCAGGTGTAATACTAGGTGTAGCATTAAGTGTAGCATTAGGTGTAGCGTCAAATATACGAGGGTGTGTAGCGTCGTGTGTAACGCTCGATGTAGGGTCGTTTGTAGCATTTAGTATAGCATTTAGTATAGTATTGCGTGTAGAATTGAATGTAGTATTGCGTCTGGCATTTGGTGTAGTATCGGGCGTAGCATCGGGTGTAGCATCGGGTGTAGCATTTGGTGTGGCATTTGGTATAGGAGTTGGTATAGCATCGAGTGTAGGATTTGGTATAGCATTGGGTGTAGCATTGGGTGTAGCATCGATTATCGGAGTGTTGCGCGTTTACTTTTGGATCCCAGAATTGTTCGGGTCCCTTGCCCTCTTCCTATTTTCTCGACAACGATCGCCATCCAAAACCCTCCCCTATTTACCCCCACGGTTTGATGAATTAATTTACCTCCCCCTGCCCTTTCTCGACACCTTAATTATCGAATCCTACCCAGAAAATCCTGCTGCCGCCCGTCAAACCATTGATTATCTGATTACCTCCACCAATCAACAGCAACTCGCCGCCAATGCTATCGTGGGAATTGCCTTAACCACCCTCGATCGCTGTCAAACTATCACCGATATTGTCGCTATTTCTGACGAACTCAACTGGATACCCTCCCCTCCCCCCAAACAACTCGGGGAAATCCTGCCAAATTTCCTAGAAATCAGCCAAACCGTGCGAGCAACCCAAAGCGCCACCACCGCCTATCGCCGGATTGAACTCCTGCAAAAACCGATCGCCGCCCTGGGTGAAATCCAAAACCGCTTGGCATTTAACCGCAATCCCTTCCTCGCCACCAGTTTTGGCAGCATCACTCAACGCTGGTTACAAATCCTCCAAACCGCCTGCCGCACCCTCACGGAAGCTGCGGAAAAATCCGGGGAAATTCTCCAACCCTATATCGCCGGTTCTGCCCTCGACCCTGACGATGCCAAATCTCGCTTCAAAGGGCGTCAGGATTTGTTTCGGCAAATCGAAAACTTGAGTCTGTCCCCCCAACCCCCGATATTACTCCTCTACGGAGGACGACGCACCGGCAAAACCTCCACCTTAAAATATCTGCCTCAGAAAGTCGGTGCCGATCTCGTCCCTGGAGTTTAGACTAAGCGAAATTTGACCCACCAGGAGGGGAGCCACTGTTAAAAGAGTGTAGGACAAAAATGAGAA
>NZ_JAMXFC010000065.1 GCF_025370755.1 Laspinema sp. D2d
TCTTTCATCATCCGGGGATACCTGGGGTCCCTCCCTTCCCTATTATACCCTAGGTGATAAAAACATATACCTGTAAGCCCCCCACTCATCCCTCCTTGGGTTCTATTGGTATAAGCCATCCCATAACCGTCGGTGAGAGATTCAATGTTTTGAGCCATAAGCGAGCTTCGTTCTGAACTAGATAACCTGCCTGGAGTAAACTCAAATCGAGGATTTCTCAGAAATTCTCCCTTGGGCCACCCGGCAGTAAACACCCAAGGGTACTCATCTTCTTCAACTCGATAATCTGCAAGAGTGGCTACGGGATAGATTTCATTGCTGCTAAACTTCACCAGCGCCACGTCTTGACCGTCCTGTTGTTTGATTTTGCTATAGTCAATCCGGTAGCGGCGGCCATCTGGGGTGATGAGTTGATAATTTTGGTCTGGATTTTGCACCACATGGCGGGCGGTTACAACATAATAAGTGTTTTTCTGTTTGGCAATGATGACCCCAGATCCAGGGACTGGATCTAATGATGGATATTTTTTATCCCGCGCCTCTATGCGAACGGTTACGGCTTTGGCATTGTCATAAACTTGTTTCGCCAATCCTGTCAGGTAGGGTTCGGCTTCTTTCATCACTTCTGGGGCTGCTTGTGCCAACACGGACACGGGCAACCCCCAACTTAAACTGACCATTTTCTGCCGTTGGTCGTCGGTGGGGCGCGTGCCGTTGGCATAGATAAAGGGGTCGCCGAAGAGGGGATTCCCCTGTCGGCCATTGAAGCCGATGATATCCCCTTGGCGGTTGAGAATTGGGCCTCCGCTCATGCCGTTTTGGATGGGATTGCTGTATCCCAGTTGATATCCTTGTTCTAAGGCTTGGTCTGGGATGAGAGAGATTTGCCCTTCCGTGACGATGCTGGTGGGGGTGGGGGATTCGGCGATAAAACCGGCGGCCCAGACTTTTTCTCCGGCTTTTAATCTCACATCGGGGTTCGTGAAGGTTCCGACATCATAAATGCGATCGGCGTTAAATTCTAGCAAGCCTAAATCGTTATCCTGAAAGTCGATGTTGTCACGGTTAACGAGGGTGGCGGGATAATCTAAGCCGTCTGGGGTTTGGATGCGGATATTTGGGACAAGGTTGGGGTCTGAGGGTTGGCTATTCCCGGCTTGAACTGCCCGCAAGACGTGCTGATTGGTGACGACGGTATAGGTTGATCCGACTTTCCTGATGATGGTGCCGGAACCTGCGGACTCACTGCCCATGACTTTGACGGTAATGGCGCGGGCGAGTTGTTGCAACTCTTCCGGGGATAAGTTGGGGTTAATTTGTGCTTGGGAAATCCGGGTGGGGATTTGGCAGCTATGCAGGGTGGGGGTGAGTAAGAGTAGCGCACCCATGAGGAGCAGTTCTGAGGGTTTTTTAATCATCTTTTCCTCCGGTAGTGGTTGACGGGTAGCCGGGGAGGGAGAATGTGGAAAGGTTTTAATTCTCCCGGATTTGAAGGTTATTCAAGGGGAGCATTTTGGAGAATTTCGCTCAGGGGAATATGGACTTTAAAACTGCCACTTTGCGGAATGGGATTCATGGCGCTGCCTTTACCCATGTCGATTAACATTTCTCGGATGGTTTGGGGGTTATCTTCCGATCGCAGGGTAAATAACATTAAACCGCATCGTTCGTTATCGTTAATGGCTGCACAAACGACGGGTAAATTATTCTGAGTATCGTTAGTGATGTAATTGAGTTGGTTATTATCGGCAGCTTGTTGAAATTTGGGGGAAACTTCTTGGCAACGGGCTTGGGGAGTCCAGCCGGATGCGGTGAAATATTCGGATTTCCAGCGGATGATGGCTTTGTTTCCTCGGGGGGTTTCGGCGTAGGTGGTGTAGTTGCCTTCGGCGTCTTGTCCGCAGAAGTAGCGCGGGGTGGCAACGGCACTGTTGCTGGTTTGTGCGCCGCAACTGGCTAAACCCAGGGCGAGGAGGGCTACACCGGATCCGGTGCAAAGTTTAGTGGTCAAGGACTGAGTGAACATGGGGGTAAGCTCCCTTGGCTTGAGGGATTATGATGTTTATCATACTCATTTATTCGGGTGGGAGCTATGAAACGATGCAGATTGTTATTTTCAACAGGTCCCTGGTGATCTCTGAAATTTTGCAGCAGGGTCCGCCGGGGTTTTTAACCCCCGACGGGTTTTGCCACTGAATTTAAGACCGCATCAAATTATCAAAGGATTCTGTCTCGCGAACGGAGTTAAAGTCTGACTCATGTTGAGCCATTTCTCGAATGTCGGAATTGAGAGAAATGGCCTGCCGGAGATTATCAACTGCCATATCGGTATCACTTTTTAAGGCATAGCAGCGGGCTTTTCCGTACCAGGCATCGGCTTTGTCGGAACTGGTGCGAATGGCTTTGTTATACGCTGCGATCGCCTCGTCATAGCGTTGCAATCGAGTATAGGCGACTCCCTGACCTAAAAATGCTTCATAACAATCGGGATTAATTTCCGTTGCCTTGTCATACATCTCTACAGCATTTTCATATCTCCCTTCCCGAAATAGCTCGTTCCCTTGGGTGACATAAATGCCAAAAATTTCCTGGAAGGGTTCCTCCATCCGGGTTTGCATTTTCATCGACTCTTCCAAGGTTGTTCGAGCTTCAGCAATTAAGTTTTGAGTCGCTAAAGCCATTGAAATCAACTCGTTTAATTGAGCAGTGCTCTTCGGTTCTTCAGCGAGAGCTAGAGGCATTCCGCCTTTCTCACTTTTGACCAAGCTCCCCCCTTTTTGTGAGGCAGGCAGTTGGGAGGGAACCGGCTGCCCAAGTTGTTCTCTCACCTCACTTGTAACTTGATTGGCGACGCTTTTTTTGAGCAGCCAAATTCCGGCCAAGGTTGCAGCGACAGGAAGAACCACTAATCCGGCGATCGCAGCAGCTAAGGGACTCACCGTCCGCATAAAAGCCCGGTCTACTTCCGTTTGAATTTGCTGTTGAATGGCTGGATCGAGGTCGGAATTTTGTTGTAACACCTCTTGCTGGGCTGCTTCCGATTCGGGGGCCTTCTCCGGCTCATTTTCTGGCTCATTTTTTGCCGAGGCTGCTGGAGTAGTTTCCGCCGGTGGGGTGGGGGCCGCAGCGGGGGACGGCTTGGCCGCTTCCGGGGTAGAGGATGCCGGAGTGGGTGCCACAGGGACTAGGGGTCTGGGTGGGGGAGGGGGGGTTGGACGTTGTGCGCTTGCTGCACCCACAGACAGCAAAAGCGTCAGCAGCATCAGGGTACTTTGTCCAGCGATCCTCGCGCACAATGCGGTGAGTGGCGCTAGATCCATAGTAGGCGACATCCCTGGACGAACCGCCTGCTTCGACATAGAAAAGGGGAGCCTTACCCTGCGCGGCCCCCTTGCGTTCCCGACTCGATTTGTCATGGTCATGGAAATCTCACCTATTAATCGCTCGACGACTTCACCACTTTGGCATCACTGTAGACGATTCTACCGATTTCTCAGGTCTTAATTCCGTTATCTTTAAGGCCAAAAGTCTGCCAATCAAGACAATACCGGACCGGAGCAATGCTGAGTGGACTCTCTTTTTTTATCGGTCAAGTTTTTGATCATATCATCACCTCGATCGCCTATCAAGAGGGTCAAAATCCATCTCCCAGCGGGTCGGCGTCGGTATTAAATAAAGACGAGAATAAGCCCAGTTTCTAGCCCAAATTTAGTGCGACTTGCCAGGGATTGGGTAAAGAAACCGGAGTTTTAACCGCGATTGAAGCGATCGCCGACTCTGGTATAAAGGGGATGGAAACTCAAGATTGTATCTAAATTTCAAAAATGGAGGTCCGAGGAAAAGATGGGAACACAATGGGAAAATTTGCTGCAAAATCTAGGAGACTGGGAGGGGTCGTTCACGCGACTCTCACCCACTGGGACCCTACTCGAAGAAACTCCCACGAGACTTTCCTTGGAGGGATTAGACGAAAATCGACAGGTGCGCTTTACGCTCAAATTTTTTGCCCCCGGGGGAAATCGGGACACGGACCCACCCGTTAAGGAATCAGTCCAAGAGTTCCAATCCTTGGGGCGGCATATTTTATTTTTTGATTCCGGGGCGTTTTCCCAGGCGTCGATGCAACTGTCCCCCTTGTCCACTTTGCTGATCGAGTTCGGGTTCATCTGGGATAACCGTCGCTTACGGGCGGTACATCAATTTGCAGTGGGGGGTGAGGCGGAACGGTTTACCCTGATTCGAGAAAAACGGGTGGGTACAGGGGCGACAGAAAATCCGCCCTTGACTTTAGAGCAATTGTTGGGGCGGTGGGAAGGGGAAGCGCAGACGCTTTATCCAGATTTGCGAAACTCGGAGACTTTCACCACGACTCTGGAAGTGCAAAAAAGTGGGACCGACGGTTTAGAGCAACGGATCACGGTGGCTGGTGGCAATCATAGCCCTCAAGAAATCTGTTCTACAGGGCGTATTGAGGGGGCGATGCTGGAGTTCGAGGGGGGCGCTCATCCGGTTCGGGTATTAATGCTGCCGGATGGGGCTTCCCTGACTTTTCCGCATCGGGTGGAAGTGGGGCAGATGTTCTTTTTAGAGGCGGGTTGGTTAATTGAACCCACTCTGCGGCAGCGGTTAATGGGCAGTTACAATCAAAAGGGAGAATGGACCAGCGTGACTTTAGTGACTGAGCGCAAGGTGAGGTAAAGTCCGGAATGGGTGGGGGTTAGAGTAAAGAACAGGAGCGGTGTAGGGCTTTTTGGAGTAAGGCTTGATATTCCCGATCGCTAATGGTATAGGCTCCAAATCGGTCTAAATGGGGGTTACTCATTTGGGCATCAAATAAAACAAACTGGCGATCGCGCAGTCGTTCTACAAGCTTCACCATTGCCACCTTTGACCCTTCTGGAATCCGATAAAACATCGACTCGCCAATAAAAGCGCCCCCGATCGCAATTCCCAGAATCCCCCCAGCGAGGGTATCTCCTTGCCAGGTTTCAAAACTATGGGCCCAACCCTGGGAGTAAAGTTCCCAGTAAATTTCTTTTAATTCAGGAGAAATCCAAGTCGTCAGGCGATCGGAACACCCCTCTACTACCCCCTTAAAATCTCGGTCGATCGCCACAGTGAACCGTTCTTGATTCAGGGCACGATTTAAGGATGAAGGATAGCGGAAGCGATCGTCTAAGGGAATCAGCGCTCGCTTGCGACTGGAGTACCACCCGACGCTCTCATCGCCCACATTCGCCATTAAAAAATAGCCTTGGGCGTAACCTTGGATGATTGACGGAATGTCCAATTCCATGAACTTAGCCGGTTAAAAATTGAGAAATTGCAGACCACGCACCAGGGAGGAACGGCTTAAAAAGGGAAGAAAGTGCTGCCCTCAAACCGGCTCAAAATTTAAAAATATCATGAAACTTACGGCCTACTCTGACTTAGGGGGATTTCTCTAGTTCAGTGTCACGACTTTAGTCGTTCTTCTAGTTCAGTATCCGGACTAAATTTGGGACACTCCACTAGCGGAATCATTCTTGAGGGTTCATCCTTGATCCCCGTTTGAAGTGGGTTTGAGGGCGAATGTACTATAAGATCGAGATAATAGTAATGTAAATTTGAATGCCCATGAGCGAACCGATTAAACCGATTACGTTGCCCCCCATGAGTAATCCTCAACAGGAGGGGAAATGGTTGCAGGCTGCTTTACATCAGTGGCTCGATCGCGAGTTTATTCCCGAAGCAGTCAACCACCAAATTGCGGAACGAGCGACTCAAATTTTTGTCCGTCAGCGACTTGAAGGCGAGAATGACTTAGGCTCTCTGGTGATAGCGATCGTCACGGAAATGCAGGCGTTTGATTTTTCTAAAAGTTTTTATGGGGAATTTGCGATCGCCAATGCCGTCAGTGACTTACTGTTAGATAGTCTGGGGATTGATCGCTGTTGTGGACAATAATCTTAGGGAGCGTCGGGATTTTAGATTTTAGATTTTAGATTTTAAAATGTCTGATCTAAAATCCAAAATCCACGCTCTATCTAGCTTTGGACTACCAGCTTGACTTAACGACCCCAGGAAGGAGTCCCTCGTGGGCCATTTCCCGAATCACGTTCCGAGAGAGTCCGAAATCGCGATAAAACCCTCTGGGACGTCCCGTCAGCCAACAACGGTTACGCACCCGGTTAGGGGCGCTATTGCGGGGCAGTTGTTGAATTTGGCGGTGAATTTGCAATTTTTCTTCTGGATCCGTCGCTGCGGCAAATTGCGCTTTTAACTCAAACCGCTTATCGATGTACTTGTCAACGAGCGCTTTGCGTTTCTTTTCCCGCTCGATCATGGATTTCTTAGCCATGTAATGATTTTCATCCCTTAAAAAAGACAGCATCTTTCATTCTAGCTGATAAATCGGCCTTCGGCGCATGAACCTTGACCGATTTAAAGCTAATCCCTCCCCTTAAGGCATCATTTCAGCGAAGGGAATAGAACCGTCACTGATTTGAATAAAGTAGTCGGAGTTGGAGTTGGAGGCGATCTCAGAGGTTTCGATTTCTCCAACGGGTAAGATCAGGGTCGCCTCTAAATGCGATCGCACGACGGAGGAGCAATGGGACTCGCCATGCAGGCAATCCACGAGGAGTTGATTGGCCTGATAATATTGGTCCAGTAGAGCCAGTTGTCGGGGGGTAAACTGCCAATTATGACCGATTTGACGATGCTTGATGAGCAAGGCACGAAATTGTTCAGCCCAGACAGGGGCCCGATCGCCCCACCAGGCAATGAGGCGATCGCGACCCTCCCCAGGATCCGGCAGTTGGTCCTTCAGTTCTTGGAATCCTTCGCGCAATTCGGGCTCATGGGTTAAACTGCGGTCAAGGTCCAAGGCAAACCCCAGGGAGAGGATTTGTTTCACGTTGGGATTGCGGGTCAGATTTTGAACCAATTCTAAAGCTCGTGCCAATTCTAAATCCAATGCTAACTCAGGAGCCAAATCCCGGGCTAAACTGGGGTCCAAGGCAAGGGCTAAACCCAGGCTGCGATCGCGAAATAGGGTAAAGTAAAATGCTCGGATTGCTGCGGGTTTGTACAATCCTTCCAGCAGTCGGCATTTAGCACTGGTACAGGCTAAAAATTGTTGTAACTTGCCATCGGCAACCAACATGACATCAATTTGCTGCTTCATTGCTTGCAGCAGAGGGTCAGCATTTCTTAACAATTCCGAGGTGAGTAACACCACTTCTCGCCATCGGGGTTCACAAACATGACTCGCTAACCCTTGTAACTCCTCCTCCAACGCACTCGGATCCGGTGTTGCCGCAATCTGACGCGCGGTAAAATATTCTTGGAATGTTAAATGGGAAAAGGAATAAATTCCTCGCGCTCGTTCGACTAATAAACCATGTTGAGCTTCGATCGCATCTAGGACCGTAGCACTTTGCGATCGTAAGGTTTCGGGTGCCGTATTGCTTTGGGGTAACGTTGCCAAATAGTCCCCAATATAATGCTCAATTTCCCGCTTTTCAAAAAAGTAATTACTTTGAGCAAAAGTAGTGGCTGCAATTTGACTCAACAGTTCTATTTTTCTAGGCAAGGATAAATTTCGATAGACTTCATCCCGTTGAATGCCTCGGGCTTCATCCCAGCGCACCAGGAGAATATCTAATCCGGCTTCATAAAGTTTAGAGCGTTTGTTGGGGAAATCTTCTTTAGTCTGAAAAATACTCGCCGTTAGCGTTAACAGAATTGGGGTAACTACTAGATCCCTAATCGGTTGATTTTCCGGTAGATTGAGCTTTTCTAAAAAGCGTTGGGAGAGCAGTAAACCCGTTTCGCGATCGCCACGGGCTGCGATAAACCATTTTTCAGCAAATGCCTCAATTTGTGAGCCATCAAAATCAGCCAGTTCTACTTCCGTAAAGCCAGTAAAGTGGTACTCCCCTCCCCCCAGGCGACAGGTGATTGCCACCCGGTTTTGATAATAGGTTTCGCAAAATTGGTTGATTTCGTAGGAAATTTCTCGGTTGTCGCTGTCGGGGACTTCATCTAATCCATCTAACAAAACCAAGGCGTGACCCCCTTGCAGCAAGGTTTCAGCCTTAGCCGCTGATAGGCCAAAGTTGTGGAAAATTTTAGTAATGTAATGGAGTAAACTGCGATTCCCACTCTGTTGGCTTTCGGTTTTCCAATCCCTAATTCTAATAAAAATAGGAATCCCTTCAATGCCTGTTTTAGGGGTATTTTTTTCCTCCGCTTGTTCTTGAATACAGCCGAGGGCAAGAGATTGTAAAAATGTAGTTTTACCGGCTCCAGGCTTACCCAATATTAATAATTTTGAATAGGTAGAAACCGCTTGGATAGCAGGAATTTTGGACTCTTGTTGTGATGGAGAAATGTTGCGGCCTACCTGTCCCTGGGACTGACGAGTTTGCCTGGGCTGAAATTGGAGATCGGAGACTTCTAGCCATCGTTGCCGACTCAGTTGTTCCAGAATATTAACCTGGATGTAGATATCATTCAGAGCAACAGGTTGGGAGTTGTCTAAAAGACGCAGCGTTCCACATTGAGCGCGAATGGGTTCTCTCATGCGCGATCGCACTTGAGTGACTAAGGTAGTGATATCTTCAATAGGCGGATCTAATCCCGGATCATCCGCTGTATTGGGAACCTCTGCGGGGACCTCATCGGGGAACTCGGCGATATCCTGCCAATCTAAGTCTAATTTGCAGCAAATTTCTATAAAAATTGGCCGTTCAATAGGACGTCCCGTCAAAAATTTCCAAATAGATTGACGAGTTTCTAATCCCACTTCAGAAGCCAAATCTTGCTGCGTCCAGCCACTTCTTTCAAACGCAGCTTTTGCCTTGATTTTTCCGGTTTCGGAAGTGTTCAGTGAGCGTTTTCTCATGGGGATAATCCAGTTTATTTAATCAATTATTTGGTAATTTTGGAACCCAAAGGATGCTACTCACAGTGGGGATAAATTGTGGTGGGGTTAACAGTGGCAAAGAGTAGGAGCTTACTCCTGTTGAGGATGAAGCTCTATTCATAAGGGATTGCTGAATCCAACTGCAATCGGCTTGAAAAAGCAGAAGCAATATCAGCTATTTATAATAGTGGTGGCATGAGGTTTCCAGTGCAGCGATCGCGGTTGCCGATGTCGGGAGATCTTCTGACTATCACCCTGATGATCCCTGACAGTAGCAAGGGGTGATGACTTCTGGACCCCGAGGCGATCGCTGACTCACTGTGGAGTGAGGTAAATCACCTGGAATTTCAAACCCAGACTCGGGGAATTTAAAGAAGTCTCAGAAACAGGACTTTCCCTTGAGTTTTGACAAATTCCATCCCTGCAAGGGGGGTTAAACCCCTATTATACAAGAAGTTGGTCCCCTTGGGGAGGATGGGGAGGATGGGGGAGGTAGGGTAGATGGGGGAGATGGGGGGGATGGGGGAGATGGGGAGGATGGGGGAGAGGGGGAGGATGGGGGCGATGGGGGAGATGGGGAGGATGGGGAGGATGGGGAAGAAGTTCAATGTTTTGACTTCAGTGGTTTCCGCGTTATGAAAGTGATCGCTTTCATAACGCCCCTTTGAAAGCTTAAGATCCGGTCCCCAAACAGGCACTTAATCCGCTCATGGTAAATGTCATAGCTGAAGCCATGACACTAAAATAACAACTTCAGTCGTTGCTACGAACAATCTCCCCCATCTCCCCCATCCTCCCCATCTCCTCCATCCTCCCCATCCTCCCCATCCTCCCCATCTCCCCCATCTCCCCCATCTCCCCCATCTCCCCCATCTCCCCATCCTCCCCATCTTCCCCCAATCCCCTTACCGCTTTATGATGAGAGAAAGAAATCATAACAGCAGGATATGCAGTTGATAGGGATTTTCTGTGGGTTGATTGTGGGTGCGATCGCCGGTTATTTGTGGTCCAAAAAGATGCACTGCGTTGGAGAAAAGGACTCATCGCCGATCGCCTCGTTGCCGGAGAAAACTGCGCCGGTTGCAGCGGATCAATTGCACTCCCGAGTCACCGGGAAGGAAATTCTCTATTGTCGGATATTTCAGGAAAATTCCGCAGTGCAATTGATTACTGACCCCGAAACCGGGATGATTCTGGATGCGAATATCGCAGCCTCGCAGTTTTATGGGTATGAGATTGAGGCTTTAAAGCAACTTAAACTGGAAGAACTTCATTCTCTTGGGGATCTCCCAGGGGCGATCGCTGAGGAAGCAGTTGCGGAGGGCAGTCCCTGGGTTGGAGGGTCCAAGCAAACTGTAGAAATCGAAACGAACCCGATTGATATTGAGGGTGATGTCGTGAACCTGTGCCTAGTTCAGGACATCCCCTCGAAGCAACAAATGGAAGAAATCCAACAAAGTGCAGAACGATATCGGTGTTTGGCTGCTGCCACTTGCGAAGGAATTCTCTTGCACGATCGCGGGGTCATTATTGATGTGAACCGGGTTCTGGCGCAGATGCTGCGGTATGAAAAAGAAGAACTCATTGGAACCCCGGGTGTGGTGTTAGTCACCCCAGAGTATCGGGAAATTGTGGCTGAGAACATTCAAAATCAAAGCGATCGCCCCTATCTCGTTGTGGCACTCCGGAAAGATGGCTCAACTTTTCCGGCTGAATTGCACCCGAAAATGATTGACTATCAAAACCGCCTCGTTCGGGTAGTGACAGTTCGGGATATCACGGAACGCAACCAGGTGGAGGAAGAACTGCGACAAGCGCGAGATCAACTGCGTGCTGTCTTAGACTCGGTACCCGGTAGCATTGCCTGGATTGATTCTAATTTGACCTATCTCGGGATTAACCGTTACCTAGCGCGTTCCTTCAATATTCAACCGGAAACCTTTATCGGAAAAACCATTGGGTTTCTGGAACCGGAAACGGAAATTCGAGATTTTGTTGAGGAATTTTTCCAGAGTAGCCAATCGGAAACCTCTGTGGAAATGGAATGGGAAGTGGATGGACTTCCCTGGCATTATTTAGTCGTGGCACAGAAATATCTCGGGGGTAAAGCGGCAGTTTTTGCCGGATTTGACCTCACTGGGCGTAAGCAAGCGGAACGAGAATTGCGCTTTAGTGAAGCGAGTATCCGGGCTTTATATGAAGTCAGCGCGGATCCCACCCTGAATTTTGACCAACGTTTGCAGCGATTATTAGAACTGGGATGCGAGTGGTTTGAGCTGGAAATGGGATGTTTAGGGCAGTGGGTAGGCGATCGCCTGGAAGTCATTGCCGCCCATCCCCCGATTTGTACCCTTGTTCCCAGGGCTATTTTTACTGGCGATCGCCCCGGGAGTGAGGCATTAGATCTAACCCCTGTGTTTCGTGGGATTCAGTCTGCTATCAGCACAGGGGGAGAATCCGATCGCCCTTCTTCCACGGACCCGACCCCGGCTTATTTCGGGACCTCCGTCACGGTGGCGGGTCAAGTTTATGGTCCCCTGAGCTTTTCAAGTCCCCATCCCCGTCGCCGTCCCTTTAGTGCGGTAGAACAAGAATTACTCAAATTGATGGCGCAGTGGATTGGGGGGGAATTGGAACGCCAACAGGCAGCAACCGCCCTCGCCCAAGCATTTCATCGCAGTCTACTCCTGAGACAAATTACCCAGAAAATTCGCCAGAGTTTGGACACGCACCAAATTTTACAAACCACCGCAACCCAACTGGGACGAGCATTGGAGGTGGATCGGTGTTTGCTCTTTCGCTATCAAGTCTTACCCGAGGCGCAATTGTACTGTGTGACGGAGTATTTGACTCCTGGGGCGAGTTCTTTACTGAATTTAGAAATTCCGATTCGGGACAATCTCTTAGCCGATCGCGTTATCACTCAGGACCGGGCGATCGCCCTGGATGATGTGGAGGATAACGCGCTGGGTTTCGCGATTTGTCCGGTATTTAAGCAACTCGGCGTGCGATCGCTCATGGCGATTCGGACTTCTTATCAGGGAGAACCCAATGGGGGGATCGCCTTGCAACAATGCCAAGGATTGCGACAGTGGCGGGAAGATGAAATCGAACTCCTGGAAGCCGTGGCGGATCAAGTCGGGATTGCTTTAGCGCAAGCGGAGTTACTGGAACGGGAAACTCAACAACGTCAACAACTCGCCGAACAAAATCTTGCCCTTGATCGCGCCAAACAGTTAGCAGAAGTCGCTAATCAAGCCAAAAGTGAATTTTTGGCAATGATGAGTCATGAAATCCGTACTCCCATTAATGGAGTGATCGGCATGACGGACCTCCTTCTGGATACTGCCCAAACTCAACAACAAAGACAGTGGACTGAAACGATTCGCAACAGCAGCGAGAGTTTATTACGGATTATTAACGATATCCTGGACCTCTCTAAAATTGAGTCCGGTAAATTGGAGTTCGATGAACGACCCTTTTCCTTGCCCGATTGCATCGCGAGAGCCGTGAGCGTCCTTGCGCCCCAAGCCACAGCCCGAGGAATCCGTCTAGTTACCCAAATTACCCCGGAGACGCCCTCTCAGATTATGGGCGATCGCACCCGACTCCAGCAAATTTTGGTCAATCTCCTGGGGAATGCGGTCAAATTCACCGAAGTCGGGGAGGCGATCATTTCCGTGAGTGCCTCGCCTATCCCCGAGGATGTCATTGCAACGGACAATCAGCAATCTTGCCGCTATCGAATTCAATTCCAAGTACAAGATACAGGCATCGGCATTCCCCCCGAAGGAATGCACCGCCTGTTTGAATCGTTTTCCCAAGTCGATCTGTCTACCTCTCGACGCTATGGCGGTACCGGATTGGGTTTAGCCATCAGCAAACGCTTATGTGAATCAATGGGGGGTCAAATGTGGGTGGAAAGTATGGGAAATTGTGCCGGAAATCCGCCGGAAAATTGGCCGTTGCAACCTTTTTCCGCAGACTCTCAGTTT
Source organism: Laspinema sp. D2d (assembly GCF_025370755.1). Lineage (GTDB taxonomy): Bacteria > Cyanobacteriota > Cyanobacteriia > Cyanobacteriales > Laspinemataceae > Laspinema. The sequence continues at coordinate 12,907 of NZ_JAMXFC010000065.1, forward strand.
CCCGGTTCTACGTTTTACTTTACGATTGTGACCCTCGCTTGTCCTTACGCTCAGATTGAAAAAAGCCCCCCTTTAGAAAGATCTGAGACTTTGAATCCGGTTCGCCCTCGTGCTATTGTCTCGGAATCCTCCCCAGCAAAGCTTCCCTTACGAATTCTCTTAGCAGAAGACAATCCTGTGAACCAAGAAGTGGCAATGCGGACCTTGGAAAAGATTGGGTATCGAGCTGATTTAGTGCAAAATGGCATTGAAGCCTTGGAAGCCTTGCGCCGTCAACCTTATGATGTGGTGTTAATGGATATTGAGATGCCGCAAATGGACGGATTGACCGCAACCAAGCGGATTCGGGAGGAATGGCAAAACCGCCCAGAACCGGGGCCGAAAATTATTGCTATTACCGCTTATGCAATGGAGGGCGATCGCCAAAAATGCTTTGCCGCCGGGATGGATGGTTATATTACCAAACCCTTTCGCATCAAGGCTTTAGCCACCGCTTTGGAACAAATTCAATCCGGTGCAGCCCAAATTAACTCGGCAGATCCGATGCAGTCTACCTTTGTCAGTGACCATTTGTTTGCGTCTAACCCTCTACCCCCCCAAAATCAAGAAGGTGAAGCGGTCCTCGATCGCCAGATTCTGGATTCTTTACGGGATATGGCAGGTCCCAAAGCCGCCGCCATGTTGTCTCTGATTATCGGCAATTATCTTGAAGATGCACCGGAAAGGCTCCAAGAAATACGAGAGGCAGTGGCGCAAGGTAATCCGGAAGGGTTGCGTCAAGCTGCACATTCCATGCGATCGAGTAGTGCCAATCTCGGTGCTCTCACCCTTGCGAATCTGTTTAAAGAGTTAGAGAATTTAGGTCGGGCTGGCACTACTGTTAACGCACAGACGCTCCTCAACCAGGTGGAAAAGGAGTATGAGAACGTGATCAAAGCCTTGGAACTCGAACGGAAACAGAATAATTCATGACTCCTACTGGTGAAGATAATTCCCCGCTAATTTTGCTTGCCGATGACGATCGCTCCATGCGATCGCTCCTGCGTCTGGCAATGGAAGAAGAAGGATATACCGTAGCGGATGCTAAAAATGGTGAGCAATGTTTGGCAGAATTTAAACGACTGCAACCGGATATGGTCCTGCTGGATGCAGTGATGCCCGTCATGGATGGGTTCACCTGCTGCCATCAGTTACGCAGTCTGCCTGGAGGGGAACATACTCCGGTTCTAATGATTACTGTCCTGGATGATGCCGATTCCGTCGATCGCGCCTTTGAAGCGGGGGCCACCGATTATGTGACGAAACCCCTCCATTGGGCGGTATTGCGTCAGCGGGTGAGTCGTTTATTACAGGCGTCTCAATCTCTACAACAAGTAACGCAAGTTTCTCAGGTATTGGATCAGGTAAGTCTGAGGGAGCGACTATTTCGCTATCTGGCAGCTAGTCTGACTCAGGGTTTACCCCACGAGGAAATTCTCTCGGGTTCGCTTGGGCAGTTACGAGGTTTGTTAGGGGTGGATCGGGTAGCCCTATGCGATCGCCAGGGAACTTGTCTCATGGACTCCGTGGCAAGTGAAGCAATGTCAGGGGCGAAATCTGCCTTACAACAAACAGGGTGTTACCAGCGGTTGCAATCGGGAGAACCCGTTGCTTTTGCGGATCTGCAAACCGCAGTCAATGAAGAGGCGATCGGCTATTTTACGGCGTTGAATATTAAAGCGGCCCTATTGGTCCCCTTTCCCCCCGGGGCTCAATGGCAAGGGGTCCTCACGGTCTATCATTCCCAAGGGCGATCGTGGGACCCCGCAGAGGTGGCATTTCTGAGTGAGTTCTGCACCCTCCTCAACCGCGTCATCTCTATTAAGTATGAAGCCTAAACCATAGGTCCTCCACCGGGGTCCCACTTCCCTGATTTTGGGAAAAATTAGAACATTTTTTCAAAGTCAAACAAAATTTTTCAAAGTTATACAGAACTTGAACAGTTTGCAAACGCGATCGCAAACATCCATAGACAATACTAAGGATAAGCAACGGTTGAGGGCAATGGGTACCGAGGCTCCGCAGCCTCGATACCCACTTTAAAACTTTCTTCCCTGAATCAACACCGGGTCGGAGAGTCAAGGAGTATCCACAATCAATCAAATTGGCTAATTCCGGCAGGACCTAATGAGGTCAAAACCACTATTCCAGACCCGATTCAGGACCAGGCACCGTCAAAACCACTATTCCAGACCCGATTCAGGACCAGGCAAGGTCAAAACCACTATTCACAACCCGATTCCAGAAAAGGCAAGGTCAAAACCACTATTCCAGACCCTGTTTAGGACCAGGCAAGGTCCAACCCACTATTCAGAACCCTGTTTAGGACCAGGCAAGGTCCAACCCACTATTCAGAACCCTGTTTAGGACCAGGCAAGGTCCCAACCACTATTCAAAACCCTGTTCAGGACCAGGCAAGGTCCCAACCACTATTCAAAACCCTGTTCAGGACGTTCTAATGTCCACTTGATCGTAACTGTAGGCCCAAAATTTTCCCAATAGCCGGGGAAATACAATCCCAGAGATCAAGTCCTTTCCGGGGACCTTGCCAATGGAAACCTACGATTAAAGCAAAACCTCTACAATCTTCTGGGTTAAATCTATGGATCCTCTAACCTTGACCCCTAGCCCCCCTACAAAAGAAAAGGTTGGGACACAAACGTGCCCCAAACCGCAAAACCACTATTCTAATGTACCCATATCCACTGTAACTCTAATCGGGGGAGAGTTGCAAGATGAATTTATATAATTTTCAAATTTCTGACAAATTTCTTGCTCCTCCTACGGAAATCCGTCCCGGTGAACCCTCGGCAACCTTTGTAGGGGCCAGATGGAAACTCCGCCGAATGGTCCCGGTTCCATATCCTGAACCCAGCTACTCTTTCCCAGAGCATACCGTAACGGAGCGGCTGTTGCGGGTTGTCAAAGTCCCTTACCCTCAGCCAGAACAGCACTTACCCGATGCCTCTGCTCTGGATCCCCTTGAACCAAGCCGAGAGCCTTCCCCGGGATGGGATTCAGTTGGGCCGTGTGGGACTTCTCATCACCAGACGATTCGTTCCCACTGGAGTGAACCCCGTTCTCGATCGCCCGTTCAAATCTCTGCTTCTTGAATCGAGCGGGACCCTTCACCCCAAAATTCCGCAAGATTCACCCCCCCCTTGTTCCACCCGACGGCGAAAACCACGCTGGGCTCAGGGTGCTGACGCTGCTCAATCCCATTGGAGAGACTGTTGAAGACCCACTTCAATTAAATTAATAAAGATTAAGTTTATGAAAACTGCCAAAACTCAACTTGAAGGAAATTTTACTTCAGCTCTTCCTAAAAGTCCATTTCATCCATCCGACAAGTCTGATAAACCCAACTACAACTCAAATTTTGCTAATGCCATCCTCAAAGGGGTTGTCTTTACAGGAGCCAATTTAAAAAGGGCTAATTTGATTCGCAGTAATTTATCCGGAGCAGATTTGCAAGGCGCAGATTTGCAAGGAGCCAATTTATCGGAATCAAAGCTTTGTGAAGCCAATTTACGGGGGGCCAATTTAACAAATGCTGATTTGAGGGGAGCTGATTTGAGGGGAGCTGATTTAACCGCCGCAATCATGCCAGACGGAACAATTTATGACCCCAATTACCATGTTTTATCGTTAAATAACGATTAAGTTTGATAAGATTTTCAATTAATTAGCGTCAAGCCATTCAAGCCATGATTAGGACCCCTAAAGAAGAACAACTGAAGTCGTTACTACCAACAAGAGAAAAGTTTATTTGTTGGTGGTAATGACTTCAGTCGTTCTTCTTTTTCTACATTATTCCCGCGAATTCATAAGAGTGAGTGCTAGAAACAACTATCCCAATACATTAGGAAGTAGAGTCAGATCCGCTGCTGGACATAAATCAGCTAACTCACAGCGATCGCAAGCGGGTTTTTTGGCGTTACAAACTGCTCTTCCATGATAAATCAACCGAATCGACCAATTTTCCCAATCTTCCTGGGGAAGTAGGCGAATTAAATCCCGTTCTATCTTTACCGGGTCCGTATTTTCCGTCAATCCTAACCGATTGGATAACCGTTTCACATGGGTATCTACTGTCACCCCTTGGTTAATCCCGTAGGCATTTGCCAGGACAACATTAGCCGTTTTTCGAGCAACTCCCGGCAAATCCACGAGCAATTCCATCCGTTTTGGTACTTGATGATTGTGCTTTTCCACGATCGCCCGACAAGCGCCTTGAATATTTTTCGCCTTATTCCGATAAAACCCTGTGGACCGAATTAATTGTTCCAACTCCTCAATATCCGCATGGGCGATCGCCTGTGCATCCGGAAACCGTCGAAACAACTCCGGAGTTACCTGATTTACCCGCTCATCTGTACATTGTGCCGATAAAATTGTCGCTACCAATAATTGTACCGGCGTCTCATAATTCAGCGTACAGTCTGCCTCCGGATACAATCGCTTCAGACGAATTAAAATCTCGATCGCCCGTTGCTTCGTCGCCGCCCACTTCCGAGTAATATTCATGGTAAAAAATTGCCGAACAAATGAAGGATGACGTCATCATTGCCGTTCATCCTCCATTACCTTTATTGAAATAACTGTTGGACCCAACCCAAATTGGCCGTATCCCGAACAATCAGGAAAATACCCAAACCCAACAGCAACACTAACCCGGTTTGCATCACCCCATCTTGGATATGAGTCGGCAATGGTTTACCGCGCAATCCTTCAATTAACAAAAATCCCAACTGACCACCATCGAGGGCCGGAAGTGGCAAAATGTTAATAATCGCTAGGTTAATGCTAATTAACGCCGCAAATTGGAACAGATTTCCGGGATTAGACTTAGCAATATTCGCTCCGAATTCCACGATTTTTACCGGACCCGACACTTGCTCCGCCGTTTCTCGGAAATTGCTAATTAACTGTCCCAATCCTTGCACCGTCAACACTGTAATCCGTTGAAACTCCAGGGAAGCATCCCCAAACGCTGCGGGGATACTCTCGGCACGCCGACGAATCAGGCTCCCGTGAGGAGCCAATTGCACGCCAATAATCCCTTTCCCGGTTTCATCGCGTTCCGGGGAAATCGGCACTGTAAAGGTTTCATCCTGCCGCTGCACTTGGAGCTCCAGAACTTGCTCAGGATGGGTTTGGATAATCTCCATCAGAGAGCGAACCGCTTGTGCAGAAGCATCTAATTCCTCTCCACCGGCTTGCAATATAATATCTTCGGCCTGAATTCCCGCTCGATGAGCGGCAGTCTCCTCGGACATCACTTGGGCGATTTTTACCCCCGGTTGATAGTCGAAGTCTTGCACCCCCACCGTTGCCACCTGTCCGACTAACAGCAGATAGGCAAAAATCAGGTTCGCGATGACCCCAGCACTAATCACGATCGCCCGATCCAAAATTGGGCGATTGCGGAGCAAATTCGGGTCATCCGGCGGAATTTCGCTCTCGGGATCATCATCGGGAAAGCCGACATAGCCCCCCAAAGGAATCCCGCGTATGGCATATTCGGTTTCTGGGCCTTGGTATTTCCATAAAATTGGCCCAAATCCAATGGAGAAACGATTAACGTGAATGCCCTGTAATCGGGCTGCCATGAAGTGTCCCAGTTCGTGGACGAAAATAAGCATCGCCAGAACCGCGATCGCTGCCAATACTGACATTACAAACCCCAATTAAACTCCGTTATTATCACAGACTGTCTCAATGAGTCAGCCTTCACTCATGATTCGGACTTACGCAGTCCAGCAGTTCGACTGGAGATTATGCGTAAATCCTGACTTATTGTTATTTTAGGCTGCCCGGGCGGTTTCTGGGGATGGGGAGGATGGGGAGGATGGGGGAGATGGGGAGGATGGGGAGGATGGGGAGGATGGGGAGGATGGGGAGGATGGGGAGGATGG
>NZ_JAMXFC010000066.1 GCF_025370755.1 Laspinema sp. D2d
ATCATCCGGGGATACCTGGGGTCCCTCCCTTCCCTATTATACCCTAGGTGATAAAAACATATACCTGTAAGACCCTAACCCTCCCCTTGGCAAGAGGAGGGGACCGGAGGTGCAGTTAATCTACTTAATTTTAGGTAAATCCCCGGCAGAAGACCCCAGAATGCCAGTTTAAGGGTCCTTCCCCCCCAGGAATTTCCAGAAAATGGGGAAATTAGACAGGGTTCTGAATCCGAGCGTATAGTGATGATATGCTGTCTCATTCTGATGCTCTATGCCCAGACGCATCACCATTCAACCTCATCTGAGCGTAGCAGAACTGGAAAGTCGCTATCGCAAATCTAAAGACCCGGTGGAACGGACCCATTATCAAATCATTTGGCTGTTGGCAAAAGGTCTCTCCACGGAACAGGTGGCAGAGGTGACCGGGTACTGTCGAGATTGGATCCGGCAGGTGGCTCACCGTTATAATAAGGAAGGCAGCGCCGGACTTGGCGATCGCCGTCATGAAAATCCCGGTGCCGAACGGTTGCTGTCTCCTCAACAGGAAACCCAATTATGGGAAGCACTCCAGGGCCCTGCTCCTCATGGCGGATTGTGGAATAGTCGCACCGTGGCAGATTGGATATCGGAACGGATTGCTCGTCCGGTGGCCGTCCAACGGGGATGGGACTATCTTCAACAGATGAAAGCCAGACTGGCTGCTGAAGGGACCCTCAACGGATAAGACCGCCTCATGCACTCCAATATCCCACACCACTCAAAAACAGTCCAATTCCGAGTAGAATCTTTGCGGGGTTAGGGGTCAGGAGATGGGCCAGTTGAACCAACTGTTCTGCTTCTCCGGGTCCTGCGCTGCCACTCTCCCCCGCTCATCACCTTGATTACACTCATGTCTGTAAATTCTTCTGGGCAACATCCGCCGGTCCCTTGGCATACATTCGACATCGATACCACCCTGGAAAAACTCCAGGTTGATCCTGCGACGGGTTTAAGCGCTGGGGAGGTATTGGAACGGTTGCAGAAATACGGCCCTAATGAACTGCAAGAAACTGCGGGTCGCAGTCCGTGGATTATTTTACTAGATCAGTTCAAAAACATTATGTTATTGATGCTGATCGGGGTTGCCTTGATTTCAGGATTTTTGGCGATTCAGCAGCGAGAGTTTCCCAAGGATGCGGTAGCGATTATGCTGATCGTGATTCTGAATGGGGTATTGGGCTATCTTCAGGAAAGTAGGGCAGAAAAAGCCCTCGCGGCGTTGAAAAGTTTGGCTTCTCCTCTGGTCCGAGTTCTGCGGGAGGGCAAACTGCTGGAAATCGCCGCAACGGATGTGGTCCCGGGAGATTTGATGTTTTTGGAAGCGGGGGTACAAGTCGCCGCCGATGCCCGACTCTTGGAAGAAGCGAATCTGCAAGTCCGGGAGTCTGCTTTGACTGGGGAGGCCCAGGCGGTGGAAAAGGATGCGCTGCTGGGGTTGCCGGAGAATACATCCCTCGGCGATCGCCTGAATATGGTCTTTTGTGGCACGGAAGTGGTCAAGGGACGGGCCAAGGCGATCGTGATTGGAACGGGAATGCACACGGAATTGGGCAAGATTGCCACCTTGATTCAGGGGGTGGAAAGTGAAGATACTCCCCTGCAACAACGGATGACGCAACTTGGGAATGTGTTGGTCACTGGGTCCTTAATTCTCGTGGCGATCGTGGTGATCGGTGGGACCCTGGTTGAGGGAATGTCAGCGTTTAATCATCTGTTGGAAATTTCCCTGAGTATGGCGGTGGCGATCGTCCCCGAGGGTTTACCCGCAGTGATTACCGTGACTCTGGCCCTGGGGACCCAACGCATGGTTAAGCGTCACGCCTTAATTCGCAAACTCCCGGCGGTGGAAACTTTGGGAAGTGTCACCACCATTTGCTCGGATAAAACCGGCACGTTAACTCAAAATAAAATGGTAGTCCAAGGGGTGGAAACTCCGAGTCATAGCTTGACGGTGACGGGAGAAGGCTATCAACCCACCGGGGATTTTTTAGGGACAAATGAGACAAAAATTGGGGTGGGTGAGTTAGGGGACTATCCCGAACTGGAAACCCTGCTGCTGAGTTGTGTGCAGTGCAATGATGCGGTGTTGCAATACGAGAATAATGACTGGGGGATTGTGGGAGACCCGACGGAAGGGGCGTTACTGGTTTTGGCCGGTAAGTTGGAATTCACGGGCGATCGCCTCTCTCCCCAACTGCCTCGCATCCGGGAGTTCCCCTTCTCCTCGGAACGCAAACGGATGAGTGTCATCTGTCAAGTTGCCAATCCCGAATCAGCGGTCATCACTCAGGAGTCAACGCCTTTTGTGATGTTTACCAAGGGGTCTCCTGAGTTAACCTTAGACTGTTGTACCCAAATTCTCATCGGCAAGCAGATTCAACCCTTTTCTGAGGCCCAACGGCAGCAGGTTTTAGACCGGAATAATGATTTAGCCGCAAGGGGGTTGCGCGTTCTCGGATTTGCTTATAAACCGTTAACGGAAGAACCGCCCGAGGGTTCGGAAGACCAGACGGAACAGAATTTAGTCTGGTTGGGAATGGTGGGAATGTTAGATGCACCCCGACCCGAAGTGCGTGAGGCGGTGGTGAAATGTCGCAGGGCCGGGATTCGTCCGATTATGATTACGGGGGATCATCAACTCACGGCGATCGCCATCGCCCAGGATTTGGGAATTGCTCAAGCGGGAGATCATGTTCTCATCGGTCAAGAGTTGGAAGAAATGCCCCAGGAGGAGTTAGAACGCCAAGTTGATCACGTTAGTGTATATGCCCGGGTCTCTCCGGAACATAAGCTCAGAATCGTCCAAGCGTTGCAAAAACGGGGTAAATTTGTCGCGATGACCGGGGATGGGGTAAACGATGCACCGGCCCTCAAACAAGCAGATATCGGCATTGCGATGGGAATTACCGGAACCGATGTGAGTAAAGAAGCCAGCGATATGGTCTTGCTGGATGATAATTTTGCCACCATTGTGGCCGCAACGGAAGAAGGGCGGGTAGTTTATACGAATATTCGCCGGTTTATTAAATATATTCTCGGGTCTAATATTGGAGAACTACTGACGATCGCCGCTGCACCTCTGTTGGGATTACCCGGGGTTCCCCTCACACCTTTACAAATTCTCTGGATGAATCTGGTTACCGATGGATTTCCCGCTTTAGCCTTGGCGGTAGAACCCCCCGAACCGGATGTGATGAATCGTCCCCCCTTTAGTCCTCGGGAAAATATTTTTGCCCGGGGTTTGGGGTTGTATATGGTGCGAATTGGGATTGTGTTTGCCATTATTTCCATTGCCTTAATGATGTGGGCTTATTCCTACACTCACGAAGTTCAGGGCGAGGGACTATCTCCGGACCGTTGGAAGACGATGGTGTTTACGACTTTGTGTATTGCTCAGATGGGTCATGCGATCGCAGTTCGGTCCAATACTCAGTTAACCATTCAGTTAAATCCGTTATCGAATCCGTTTGTCTTTGGGGCGGTAATTATTACCACGATTCTCCAGCTTTTGTTAATTTATGTCGCCCCATTACGCGCCTTTTTTGGAACCCATTGGTTAAGCCCAACTGAGTTAGCAGTTTGCTTAGGATTTAGTTCCTTGTTGTTTATTTGGGTCGAGATGGAAAAGGTATTTTTTCGGTTGTTTTATCGAGGTAAAAAGCCAGTGGTTAAGGAGGAAATAAGATAGGGTTTTTGGAGATAGATTTAGAAAACCCGCAAGCTGTTCGCGTAGCGTTCCGTAAGGAAAACCTGGGGCTATACGCACCAAGCCTGCCTGGGCGGACTAAATACATAAAACTGACTTTTAGCAACTGGATGGGGCATGACTAGGGGGTTTTCTCCCCTCTTATTGTTTCTATAATAAACAATCTAGGTAATACAAATCTGGTTGATTAAAGTTGGTTTTCTCTTTAGCTGGCTTTGTCTGTAAGGTGTCTAGTAGGGGCGCAAGCATTGCGCCCCTACTAGAATACGAGAAATAACGATTTTTCGTCATTAAATTTACTCCCTTGACAGGGCTATTTTTTATAAATCTTTGAAAATCGGAGTCTGTATAGCAAGTTGAGTGAGGGTTACAAATAGGAGTAGTTTTTATTGAAATTAACATTTGATTTTATTTGAATAATTTAGATTTAATTATGTTTATCAATCATCTCCATTTGAGACAGTTTAGGAATTATCAAGAACAGGAACTTGAGTTGAATGCCCCGAAGACCATTTTAGTGGGGGATAATGCCCAGGGTAAAACCAATGTTTTGGAAGCATTGGGGTTACTTTCGACCTTAAAAAGTTCTCGGGTCTCTCGCGATCGCGATTTAGTTCGAGAGGGCGAACCCCAGGGACAAATTACCGGCATTATATCGCGAGAATATCGGTCAGTTAAATTAGGAGTCGTCCTGCGACGCAGTGGACGGCGAACGATATCTGTAGATGAAGAATCGTGTCGTAAAAATGTGGATTTTTTGGGGTTATTAAATGTTGTTCAATTTTCTAGTTTAGATTTAGAATTAGTCCGGTCCGGCCCCGAAATTAGGCGCAATTGGTTAGATGGATTATTGGTCCAACTTGAACCCATTTATGCTCATATTTTACAACAATATAATAAAGTTTTAAAACAAAGAAATGCATTATTGAAAGGAATCAGAAGTGCAGAGACTCGGGGAGAAAAATCCTATCTAGGTCCGGAACATCAGGCACAATTGGGGCTATGGGATGCCCAATTGGCAACCATTGGAGTGCGGGTCATGCAACGGCGATCGCGGGCGTTAGACCGATTGGTTCCTATTGCCGAAACTTGGCACGCGGCGATTAGTGGGCGAGTGGAATCTTTATGTATTCATTATGCCCCAAATGTGGAAGGAATGCAAGATCAATCGTTGCGAGATTCTCCCCAGAAGGCAATGCAGGCATTTTTAGAAAAACTTCAATCCCGGGCGATCGCCGAATCATTTCAAGGGACAACTTTGGTCGGTCCTCACCGGGATGACATTGAGTTCACCCTCAACGAACTCCCGGTGAAACAATTCGCCTCCCAAGGACAACAACGCACCCTAGTTTTAGCTTTAAAATTGGCGGAACTGAAACTGATTGAAGAAATAGTCGGAGAACCGCCCGTTTTACTCCTTGATGACGTTCTCGCCGAGTTAGACCCCAAGCGGCAAAATCAACTCTTGGAAGCGATTCAAGACCGATTTCAAACGGTGATTGCAACGACTCATTTAGGCGGATTTGAGCATGATTGGATCAATTCTGCCCAAATTCTCACAGTGAAAGCGGGGGAAATTTTTCCCTAAACCTAGAACCCCTCCCTATCACAACGGGGTTCCGTCTTAGGTTATGCTCTATAAACATAAACGGGTAATGACCCTAATCGGTGTGCAAGGGGAATCAATTCGTGCTATTTAAACGCAAAAAATCTCAATCAAAACTCGCTCAACTGGGTCAACAATCTACGGGTTCAGTTAACTTCCCGGATTTTATCCCTTCCCCACCCCCTCGCCATCCCCTAGATGTGATTTATGAACAGTTTAGTAAACCCCAACTGACCTTAATTTTAAAAAAAGACGAACCCTCAATTTATGTTCGGCATACCGAGGGACAAAGGGTCCGAGGAAACTATCAAGTTGAAAGGGTTTTTGATGATAAAATTACCGGATTTTATGCGGAAGGGCGAGTTCCTTTAGTGGGAAATGCACCGCCGGTATTAGTGATTCGGGGATATGGGTCTTGGTATCCCTTGGATGGCGTCCTTCAAGATACTCCAGAGGTGTTTATTGCTCACCTCAATTGGCAATCGAAAGCAGCGGAAACCCAAGGTGCAGTCGATTGGATTAAGGAAAAATGCCAACAGGGCGATCGCCCGGATGTGATAGGCGAAAGTCTCGGAGGAAAAATCGCCCAACAATTAGGGGTTAAATACTGCGATCGCATTCGGTCCGTCGTCACCTTTAATCCATTAGGAGTTTCCCAAAAATTAGTCAAATCTAGTTCCCATCCTTCCGTATTTCATTACTTTACTCTCGGGGAACGTTACGCATTTTGGGCTAATCAAGGGGACTTCATTCCCGGGACAATTTTGCAAATTTCTAAATGGGGAACTCGGTCCTGGAAATATCGCCTTACTGAATGGTTGATTCAGCGGACTCCCTCCCCGCTAGAACATTTTAAAAGTCGTCATTGTTTAGGGCGAATTATCGAAATTCTTGAGCGGCTGATTGTCCAATTGATTCTCGTTTATCGCCATAATGGTTTAATTTTTATCCATCCGCGTCCCGTAGTTCGGGTTGTTGATTTAAAAGATTTGCTTCCCTGAGCTAAAATAAATCTATCCCCGAAAGTGTGGGGGGACTCAAATCCTGTCTACCTAGGGATTTCCATAAAAAAACTTCTAATGCAGAAGTAATGCCGAATTATTCAAGCCCCCCTTATTAAGGGGGGTTGGGGGGATCTCTGATAGAAGATTTTATTTTGTGGAGTTCCCCTAGGCGGGGTTCGATGAAAGTTGTACTGGATGAGTTGCGGTTTTAGTAAAAATAATTATTATGTCAATCATTGTTGCCGAACATCTCAATAAAGTTTATCCCGTTGCCATCAAACAACCCGGACTAAAAGGAACTCTGAACCACTTTTTTCACCGAACCTATCGAAATATTGAAGCGGTGAAGGATGTTTCATTTCAAATTCAACCGGGGGAAGTTGTGGGATTTTTAGGACCCAATGGGGCGGGAAAAACCACCACTTTAAAAATGCTAACCGGGCTAATTCATCCGTCTAGTGGGCGGGTGGAAGTAGCCGGTCATATTCCTTTTCAACGCCAAGAAGCATTTCTGCAAAAAATCACCTTAGTCATGGGACAAAAACAACAGTTACTCTGGGATTTACCTGCCTTAGATTCGTTGCGAATTAATGGGGTGGTGTATGGGATTCCAGAACAAGAATGTCGCAAACGTATTGGGCAATTAACGGAAATGCTTTCCCTCCAAGGAAAGCTCAATCAACCTGTGCGAAAACTGTCCCTCGGGGAACGGATGAAAGCGGAATTAATGGCGGCATTGTTACACAATCCTGATGTTCTATTTTTGGATGAACCGACTCTGGGATTAGATGTGAATGGACAAGCATCAGTGCGGGAGTTTTTACGCGACTATAATCAACGCACCGGGGCGACAATTTTGTTAACGAGTCACTATATGGCGGATATTACGGCGCTGTGCGATCGCGTGATTTTAATTTATGCCGGTCAACTGATTTATGATGGTAGTTTGGATGGGTTAGTTGAGCGATTTGCGCCCTATCGTGAGGTGCAGTTAGAGTTAACTCAGGCGGTTGCTGACCCGGAGAAATTGCGGCAACAACTCTCGAAATATGGAGAGGTGGAAGAAATTGCGGGTCAGTCGGTGCGATTACTGGTGCGTCGGGATACCCTAACAGCTACGGTGGGTCAGATTTTAATCGATTTTGAAATATTAGATTTGACAGTAACTGAACCCCCGATTGAAGAAGTGATCGGACGAGTCTTTACGGCTGGGGCGATCGCCTAAATTATTCCGTAAGGACCAGACGCCCGATTTCTCACCCCAATTGATACAAATCCCCAAAATTGTGTTAAAAAATCCGGTTTCTAAACCCGTTCTTTCGACCCCTACCCTAATCTGTTAACCCCTAAAATTCATGAGACGTTTTTTCAGAATTGCTCCCACTTTATTTTCTGTTCATTATGCTTATATGCTGGAATACCGGGCCGAAATTGTCCTATGGGCGCTCTCCGGTACTTTGCCGTTTATTTTAATGGGACTCTGGTTGCAAGCTTCGGAAAATGGGGGTTTTGCTTTAAACCCGGTGGAGTTTGCTCGGTATTTTTTGGTGGCTTTTATTGTCCGGCAAATCAATGTCGTTTGGGTGGTTTGGGAGTTTGAAAAAGAAGTTGTAGAAGGAAAACTCTCTATGCGGTTATTACAACCCTTGGACCCGGTGTGGCATCATGTGGCGGCTCATTTGGCGGAACGCACTGCTCGGGTCCCCTTTATTGGGATCTTAATTTTAGTCTTTTTTGCTTTATATCCCGATGCGTTTTGGGTGCCCAATTTAGGACGATTTGTGCTGTGGATTGGGGTCGTTCTCTTGGGATTTGTTCTGCGCTTTATGATTCAATATACCTTTGCCCTGTTGTGTTTTTGGATAGAACGGGTGAATGCGATCGAGCAATTTTGGTTTCTATTTTATCTGTTTTTCTCCGGCATGGTTGCTCCTTTAGAGGTGTTCCCGGAATCAGTGCGCCAAGTGGTTTTATGGACACCGTTTCCCTATATGATTCACTTTCCAGCGGCGCTATTGGTGGGATTACCTGTGAATGTTCTCCCCAGTCTTGCCATTATGTGCGGTTGGGTGGCAATCTTTTGGATCATTAATCGCTGGTTGTGGCGTCGCGGGTTGCGCCAATATTCCGGGATGGGGGCTTGATTTGAACTCAAATCATAGATTTCAGATTTAAGGCGGTTTCGTTGAGTTTTTGAATCCCGGTTTTGACGTGAGTCATACTCGTTGCGGTTTCCGCTGCTTCATGGGTGAGATCATTCATGGCAGTCATCACCTGTTCGATCGCCAGGGATTGTTGTTGTGCGGTGAACGCAATTTGCTGGGTATGTTCCACAATCTGTTCCATCCCCCCGGCAATATCCGTAAACACTTCGGCGGTATTTTGAGCGATTTTCACCCCAGTTTCTACATTAGTTTGGCCCTCATGAGCCGCTAGGGCCATTGAATTAACCGCCCGTTCAATATCTTGCACTAAAGTAGAAATATTCTGGGTAGATTGTTTACTGCGATCGGCTAGTTTTCTAATTTCCGAGGCAACCACGCCGAACCCTTTCCCTTGATCTCCGGCGCGAACCGCTTCCACTGCTGCATTCAGCGCCAACATATTGGTTTCGGTGGCTAAATTGCTGACTAAATTAGAGATGGTGCTAATTTTATTCGTCTGCTCATTTAAGCTGAAACTCCGGGAGGCGATCGCTTCTACTTTTTCTTTCAAAGTTTCCATTTCTTCAAAAGTTTGGGAAACCGCTTTGCTTCCTTCTTCTACTCGAATTAAGGCGTGTTTCCCACCCAGAGCCGCATTTTGGGCTTGTCGCGCTGAATCGGCGGAAGCCGCATTAATCCGATCAATGGCTACGGTTGTTTCTTGTACTGATGCCGACTGCTGCACCGTCATTCGTTCTTGTTGTTCAATGGTTGCCAACAGTTCTATCGAAAAAGAAGAAACCACTCCAGTAATCTCTCGAATCGAACCCAGCAAATTCTTTAAAATCAGGCTCCCGACTTGTAAAACAATCACCAAGGCAACCCCAGTAATTAGAATGGCAACGGTGCTTAAGTTATTAATCGGGGCAAACACCAACTCTTTGGGTGCAGCATAAACCAGCACAAACCCATTTTTCTGATTTTGACTATTGGGAAAAATTGGATTGTAGCTAATCACCCAGTCGCTTCCTTCAGACATAAACCCGGGTTGAAATGATAATAATTTTTGACTGATACTTTCAGGATAATCCTGAGCCACCGTCTCCGTTTTTTTTAAGTCAAATCCCCATTCTTTGCTTTCATCTCGGTGATAGATGTAGTAGCCCTCTTGATTGATGATAAAAGCATCAGTGGACTGTTCTCCCGTTTGTTCGTCCACCATTTTCAAAAACGAATCGGCAAATACATTGGCAATAATAATTCCTTTTTTTTCTCCCGCTGCACTATAAATGGGCGTGCTGTAGCGAATCACGGGGATATAAGGAACTTCTATTTCTCCCTGTTCCCGATTCAAATCAACCTGAGAAACAAAAATTTCTCCGGGACTTAATTTCATCGTTTCAATGAAATAGTCATGATTTGCCTTATTTTGAAGTTCAGAATCGGTGAGAGTCTTAATTTTTCCCTCTTTGAAGTCCATGCGCACTAGCTCATTGCCCTTTTCATCCAAATAGCGGAGTTGATAATAATAGGGTTTAGAGTCCAGGAAAGAATAAAAAATGATTTCTAATCGAGATTTCCATTCTTGATAGGAGGACTTATCTTGAGGGTCGATTCCTTTATTGGCTCTGGATCTCACTATACCTTGAATAGGAGGGGTTTGGCTAAGATATAAGACATCAGCCTTAACATTTTTGAGAAAAGAACTAATCTTTGATTCACTATCGATCCCTTGACGGGCCATTTGATTATAGAGTAACTCGGTTAAAACCTTCCGGTAGGAGAGGGTACTATACCCGCCGACGATCGCGACGGGAATTAATGTACTCAGGAATAGTAAAACCAAGAGCTTATTTTGAAATTTGCTGAATAGTTGAGTAATCATTTGAGTCTCCCAATCTACCGTAAGGGACTAAATTATTCTGTAGACCGTTTCAATTTACAATCACCAATTCATGACAGAGTTGTAGCCCTGATAAGCCTAATAAATAGAGAATTCTCTATACTGCTGTCACTTTTATTCCGTGAGACAAGGGTGGTTAACCCCTAAAGTTGACCCGTTTGGGTTCAGTTACCTGATTGATTGATTTATTTCTTATTTTATACTAAAAGTTCCCCCATAGACATCCGCTATTTTGCGGAAGTTTAGCAACGCCCTATCCTTAGACCCCTCGCCAAATTCTCTCAAGCCGTTCTCTAATCAATTAGGAGGGTTGAGGGTTTTCTAGGAAATGAAAGTAAGAAGTCTATTCTGATGGATTTAACTGGCTATTCAAGTCTTAAAAAATAGTTGTTAACTATATCATAAAAACACCTAGGTGTCAATCCAAAAACGCTCTGATTAGAGGAACTGAGAGTCAAGGGAGAGCGTACGGTTTGAAGTCCTAGGCAAAACGGAGAGGGAAACAGGTTCTGAGTTTCTCAAAACTTGCTCGGCGCGTTGATTATGCCTGAATTTGGAGGGGCAACGTCACTGTAAAGGTAGAACCGACATTGACTTCTGAAAACACTTGAATATTGCCTTGCAACAATTTAACCAACCGAGACACGATCGCCAGTCCCAATCCCGTACTATTCGGCAAAAAGGTGTTATCGCGACCGGATACTCGAAAATAGGGTTCAAAAATTTGAGATTGGTCTTTTTCTTCAATTCCAACCCCGGTATCAGTTACAGTGATTGACCAGTTTTCTTCTGAGACCACTTTGCAACAAATGAGGACGGTTCCCTTGTCGGTATAACGAACTGCATTGGTGACTAAATTGGTCAGCACTTGCTGTAACCGTAAAGGGTCACTCACGATTAGATTAAAAGATTGATCACAATCTACTTCAATGGTGATATTTTTAGCATGGGCCATATACTCAACCATTTCTACGGTTAAATTAATGACATTTCTCACATTGGTTTCCATCAGATGCAGGGGCAGTTTCCCCGATTCATAGCGCGAAATTTCCAAGGCATCGTTAATTAATTTGAGTAACTGTCGTCCGTTGCGCAGCACTTTTTCAATATGCTCTAAATGAGGAACCTCCTTCTCCCATTCTGCTAAATGTTTTCGCTGTTCCCGTAAAAAGAGATCAGAATAGCCAATAATCGAAGTGAGGGGGGTTTTCAATTCATGGGCAAGGTAGGCTAGATTTTCTTGACTTGCCCGGACTAATCGCGCCAGTTCTTGATTGGTGAGCTTGAGCTGGGCATATAAAATCTGTAATTCTTGCAATTGTTCTTCAGTATAACTAGCGAAGCAGAGTCTAATGACTTCATCCATTGCCTGATCAATTAGGCGCAGGACCCGAATCACTTCTTTCGGATTGCTTTGTTCGAGTTCGTCCTCAATCACATCGACAATGGTCTCTCGGGCTAACCCATATTCCCGGACAATTTCTTGAGCTTTGTAGTCGGGTTGGAGATTTATAAATCCATGATCTAAAGCGGTCTGTAATAGAGTGCGTTGATCATTTTTTTGTAAGGGATCGAGGATAAAAGCGATCGCCTCAATGATTTTAGGGAGGGTATCCAGAATTGCTTGGTAAGGGATTTCACCTGTGGTCCCCATTGCTTGCTCATGGCGAACCAAGATAATCCATTGCTCTAAAATTAAATCTTTTTTATCTCGTAATAATTCGCTAAAGTCGTTCATTTGTTAGTGGCTCTGGTAAATTGATTCTATATCTCCAATCATTGCCAGTTACTCTAGGCGGAGCACGGCTTTTAAGGTAACTTTTGGAGATGGGTATTAGAAAATGACTCCTTGCAATGACCTACAGCTTCGGAAGATGCACCGCTGGGGCCGAATCGAGGTCCCTGGGGAGTTTGAGAGTTCCTCAAGGGGCGATCGTTGCGCTACGCTAATAAAAAACGGACTAATTTAGGCCCTTGCCAATTTATGATCTTCTAAAAATCCCAAAGAAAAATGAAACGATATTTGTCGGTATTCTTACTATATGGGTCGGTACTCCTGCTATTTTGGAAAACGGCGATCGCTGCTGAACTCGAATATCGGGTCAATTTTGCGATCGCCTCCTTCAGCAGCCTCGGAAACCTCGCAGGGAGTTGGTTTACCCTGTCCCTATTCTACGGCACGAATTACAATTTCGCGGGATGGCAATGGGAAGAGGCCCTCGTAGTGTTGGGAGTGTTTACCATTCTCCAAGGCTTTTCCTCTACTTTCCTCGCCCCTAATCTGAATACGATTGTCAGACACGTCCAGGAAGGTACCCTAGATTTTGTGCTACTTAAACCCGTCAGTTCTCAATTTTGGCTATCTGGACGGACGATTTCTCTGTGGGGGCTACCCGATATTATTTTAGGCTTACTCCTGATTTTTTATGCCGGTAGCCGCCTGAATTTACCCCTCGTTAACTATCTTGTCAGTTTCATTCCCCTTCTTTTGGGGTCCATCAGCCTCTATAGTCTCTGGTTTATGCTAGGTGCGATGAGTATTTGGTTTGTTAAAATCTATAATGTGACTCAAGTCCTCCGAGCATTACTGGAAGCGGGGCGATTTCCAATGGTAGCCTATCCCGCTGCCTATCGCTTTTTCTTCACTTTTATTGTCCCCGTCGCCTTTCTCACCACTGTACCTGCCGAGTCGGTTTTGGGACGGGTCGAATGGAGTTGGATTGCTGGGGCTGCCCTGTTGGCGATCGCCCTCTTCTTGGCTTCGATGGCCTTTTGGCGGTTTGCCCTCCGGTTTTATACGAGTGCCTCCAGTTAGCAGCAAGCGGAGGTATAAGGGAAAGTGAGTCAGCTTTTTTCTAGGCGATCGCCCCGGTTATTCCAATAAATCCGGCTGCTGGCGAACAATCATCTCATAAAGCGACTGAAAGCTAAACCAGCCCATATAATGACTTCCCACCTGAGTATAAGTCAATTGAGCAATTTCCGGCGCAATAGGGATGGGTTTTCCCGCTGCCTCTGTCATCAGTTGACTTTGACAGGACCGATCCATCGTAATAAACCACCAACTGGCTTCATCCACAGAATGCCCCACGGTGAGTAATCCATGATTACGCAAGACAATCGCCTTCGCATTTCCCAAGGTCCGCGCTAATCGTTCACCCTCACTCACGTCTAACACCACGCCGGTATAGTCATCAAATAAGGCATGATCCCCATAAAACGCACAAGCATCTTGAGTGAGAGGGTCAAGGAGTCGTCCCAGGGTGGACCAGGTTTTGCCATAGAGGGAATGAGCGTGTACTGCCGCGATGACATCGGGACGGGCTTGATGGATTTGGGAATGAATGGCAAATCCAGCGGCATTAATCGGGCGATCGCCTTCTACAATTTCCCCTTGATGGTTGACTAATACCAGGTCCGAGACGCGAATATGACCGAAATACATTCCGAAGGGATTCACCCAAAATCGGTCATTAAATTCCGGATCTCGAACGGTAATATGACCCGCCACTCCTTCATCAAATCCAAAGTGAGCAAACAGACGAAATGCGGCTGCCAAGCGCTGTTTGCGATACAATCGTTCATCGCTGAGGTGCGCAAAGGTGGGGGGTTGAGGGAGTCCGGGTTTGATTAAGCGTTCATCCATAATTGTGCCGGGTGGTTGGGGGTGATTTAGCGGGAAGATGCTACAACAATTGAAGGCGTTATTGAGAAGTGGGGAGAGGGGTTTGGGCTTTAATTCGAGTGTTGATAAAGTTTAATTGGGCGTAAAGCATGGCAATTTTGGGGACAGGGACTTGTTTGGCGATCGCCGCTTGCAGAGGATTACCCACGATCGATTCTATTTCTAGGTCTCGCTGGTAGTCATAATCCAATTTCATACTGGTAATATAAGGCTTCATTTTGGCCGTATGATCCAGCATTTTTTGAATAAAGCTTTCAGGAATTTCCCGCCCATAAGCAGCAGCAATTGCGACAACTTCACGCATTAACTGCTCAGATAAAAGTCGGGTATATTCATGTTTCATAATCTCATCGGTTCGGGCATTCAGAACCACGGATAATCCATTATAAGGAATATTCCACACCAATTTTTTCCACCGGGCGAGGAGTAAATCTTCAGCAAACTGGATAGGAATTCCAGCCGTTTCCAAATCCCCAGCAATGTCTCGCAGGATAGCAGTGATTCCCAAGGGTTGATAATCCGGTGCATATTCCCCCAGGGTAATTGCGCCATAATCGAGGTGATGAATATGACCTGCTGCGACTTTATTAGAGCAAATAAAGCATAATCCCCCCAAAATATGAGCATTCCCAACCATCGGGGCGATCGCCTCTTCATTTCCTAGGCCATTTTGTAACATTAATACCGCCCCCGATTCTTTTAAAACCGGCGGTAACAGCGTGGGCAGTAAAAAATTTTGGGTGGTTTTTAAGGCAACAATGACCCCATCACAAGGCGGCATTTGGTGGACATCGTTATAAACATTCAGGGAGTCGAGGGTAAAGTCCCCCCAAGCCGAATCTACCCTTAATCCGCGATCGCGCACGAACTGATAATCGCGATGGAGCAAAAAATGCACCTCAAACCCCGCCTGCTGGAGTTTCGCACCATAAAATCCGCCAATCGCCCCGGTGCCAATAATGGCATAACTCCGATTTCTCTGAGACTGCAACGCTGTACCCATTCTCCCATTACTTTCAACTCACTACTCTATCAATTTTAACATTGATGACCCAATAAAAAAGGATATATCCCTTCCAGGCCACACCTTACAGAGACCAAGTAAATTCCCGATAACTTCGCCCTAAGTAGGGGAATTTAATCATTTCGGGTTCTAGGGTAGGGATCAGAAACCAGGTTTCTTTTCCCAATCTCTGCGACATGACCACAATCTGGATCAGAAACCCGGTTTCGGGTCCTGGGATTTCTGGCCCTTCCAAGTCTGGATGTCCTAGATTATGATAAAGGGAGTTTACTAAACTTAATAATAAAGACCGTGACCACACAACAGCTTAGACTACCGACTGCGATCGCCAAGGAAACCTGGATTTGGAACGGCCATAAAATACAGTATGCCGTCCAAGGGGTCGGTCGTCCCCTCGTCCTGATTCATGGATTCGGGGCCTCCATCGGCCATTGGCGCAAGAACATTCCCCCCCTGGCAGAAGGGGGATATCGCGTGTTTGCCCTGGATTTGCTGGGGTTTGGTGGGTCAGATAAAGCCCCCCTGAATTACACTCTGGAACTGTGGGAAGAACTGATTACGGATTTTTGGACGGAACATATCCAGGAACCGACAGTATTTATAGGCAATTCCATTGGTGCATTGCTAAGTCTGATGCTGGTAGCAAATCACCCGGAAAAGTCAGCCGGGGGTGTTTTAATTAATTGTGCGGGCGGGTTAAATCATCGCCCTGAAGAACTTAATCCACCCTTACGGTTCGTGATGGGTACATTTAGCAAATTAGTGAGTTCCCCCACAGTGGGAACGTTCCTGTTTAACCGAATTCGCCAGAAACACCGAATTCGCAATACCTTGCGCCAAGTCTATCGCAACCGGGAAGCAATTACCGATGAGTTGGTCGATTTGCTTTACGAACCCTCCTGTGATCAGGGGGCGCAAAAAGTGTTTGCCTCAATTTTGACCGCCCCGGCAGGAACACCTCCCTCAGAGATTTTACCCAATGTTACCCATCCGTTATTGGTGTTGTGGGGAGAAGATGACCCTTGGACACCGATCGCAGGAAGTCGGATTTTCCAGCAGTCTCACCCGGAACGGTCGATTACCTTCAAGTCGATTCCCAATACCGGCCATTGTCCCCATGATGAACGTCCCGAGGTAGTAAATCCCTTGATTTTAGACTGGTTAGAAAGCAGTTGGATCGGGAATTCCAACGCCTAAGATTTTCCTATCCATCGAGTTGAGGACACGGCAATGCCGTGTCCAACTCGTGACTATCCAACCAAAAATCTCACATTTTTACCGAAGTCTCTATTTTTTATCCCTGACTTAAACTGTGTCTTACCATTATATTTTGTTTCATAAACCCTATAATGTCCTGTGCCAATTTAGCGATCGCGACGGCCAGAACACAGGGATTCAACGCCCCACCTTAAAAGATTACATTAACATCCCTGATATTTATGCCGTTGGTCGCCTAGATTTAGACAGTGAGGGACTGTTGCTATTAACCAATCATGGGGCGATCCAACATCGCCTCTCCTCCCCAAAATATGCCCATCCCCGGACCTATTGGGTACAGGTGGAACGCATCCCTGATGAACAGGCCCTCCACTGCCTCCGCAACGGCGTCCAGATTCAGGATTATCGCACCCGACCCGCAACGGTGCAACTCTTACCCACCGAACCCGAACTCCCCCCCCGCGATCCCCCGGTACGCTTTCGCAAAACCGTCCCTACCGCCTGGTTAGAAATCACCCTCACGGAAGGAAAAAACCGCCAAGTTCGACGGATGACTGCTTCTGTCGGTTTTCCCACCCTCCGCCTCGTGCGATCGCGCATCGGCAACCTCTCCCTAGCAGGGTTACAACCAGGACAATGGCGAGATTTGACTCCCGAGGAGGTTAAATCTCTGTTGAAACAGTTGCGATCGTAGAGAGATACGGGAGATGGGGAGGATGGGGAGGATGGGGAGGATGGGGAGGATGGGGAGGATGGGGAGGATGGGGAGGATGGGGAGG
>NZ_JAMXFC010000067.1 GCF_025370755.1 Laspinema sp. D2d
CTTTCATCATCCGGGGATACCTGGGGTCCCTCCCTTCCCTATTATACCCTAGGTGATAAAAACATATACCTGTAAGTGGGTTCTGCCTTATCTCTGGACCCTGCTATCCTGGCACATTCGTTCCCGCACTGCGTAAGTCGCTTCCCGAGGGCTGTGATTGTGCCGCCGTTTGAGCATTAACCCGATTCAGTTCGCGGATCCGACGAGAGAGCAAGCGGATGATATTGATGGCAATTCCGGGGGTTTCATCAATGGCATCGTAGAGTTGCTGCTGAGTCAATACTAGACATTCGCAGGATTCCAAAGTTGTGACAGAGGCTGAACGGGGTTCAGCATCGAACAAAGACATTTCGCCAAAACAGGTCCCCTGTTCTAGTTTAGCGAGGTCTCGATTGCCAATGTGAACGCGGACCTTACCAGAAACGACGATATAGAGCGATCGCCCCTCCTGACCTTCTGTGAAGATAGTATGCTTTGCCGGGAAAGATAGCTCATCCATCACGGAAGCCAGACGCACAAGAAAGTCATCCCGAAGTTCCTTAAAAATCGGAACGGCCCTGACAAATAATAATCGGTCAACACTGGTGAGCATTACGACAGTAAACCGTAAAAAATAAAGCCTAAAAAGTAATCAGGAGTAAAAAGGCAAAAACAAAAATTTTCCTTTTATCTTTTTACTTTTACCGTACTTTAGGTCGCTTCCAACCCGGGAATGCCCGGATAATTGGGAAAACCCTGGGGGCCTCCGCTAGTGGATGAGGCTTGCTTTGGTAAATCCGCAATGCCTAATTCCGCCATCATTTCCTTGACTTGAGAGGCAACGAGACGATCGCGATCGTTTTTCATCCGGGGCAACAGTTCAACGAGGGCGCGAGGAGAGGCCACTTTCAGGTAGGCTAACACAGCTTCACGCACAAAACTTTTCGGATGGTTCAAACAAGCGAGGGTTTGTTCCCCCGTCAGACTCCAGCGAGAAGCCCGCGCTAGGTGAAAACAACAAGCCAAGGGCCACTCTGAGATAAAGTGGCGTAAGTCCACCAATCGCCGGAGGCGATCGCTAGGGGAGAGAGTTTCGATAGCAATCAGTTCCGCCAGACTCTGGAGTTTTTCCTCATCGGCACGGCGATCGAGAATACTCAGCAAAATCCGCTTACTCGGAATATCCAGAGTATTATCCAAAATTTCCAAACCCCGCGCCATATTCGTTCGGACACCGGACTGTAAATTAAAAGCTGCTGCTTGAATCGACCCGAGGGGATAGAGAAACTTCATCAGCAAAAACAAGCGGTCTACCGAATCGGAAATAACATCACGCAAAGCGCGGCGCAGGAGATTCGCTTCTCGTCCGACGATTTCTTCGGGATTGAGTCCGATGAGGGCCTGATAAATCTGACCCATCAACATCAATTCTTGGTCGATTAACATTTCTACCCCACTACGACCAATGCGGTCTAAAACCCCTTCAATTCCCCCTTCCTTGGGGATTTTTAAAAGAATGCGCAGGATGTTGCGTCGGGTTGTTCCCCAACTAATGACCAAATGATTCACCAACACATTCAGGGATTCGAGGGTACCAATCTGACCGATCGCCGTCCAAGCGTGCATCCGGACTAAATCGGGCTTATGAATATCTTCAGCCAGGGCCACGAGGCGATCGAGAATTTCATTCTCCAAGCGCACCAAAGCCCGCATTGCTGATTCCCGAGTGGATTTATAGTAAAGTCCCCGCAATAGCGATGGATAATACTCTTCTAAATGGGTCGATGCTATCACCTCCAACAGGGCGCAACGGACTCGCAAAGACTCATCCTGGAGCAGATTTGGGATAAACAATCGTAACCCTTGCAAATAATCCGCTTCGCCTAGGGCGCGACAGCCCATCACCCGTTCCCGTTCCTGTTTATGGGTCAACATATGGCGCAGGGCGTTAGTCGCTTCAGCTTTTTGTTCGCGGTTGCCTCGGCGCATGATCGAGGAGGCGGCAGTCCCTCGAACCACCGGGTCTACATCCGGGCGCAGATAGGAGCGCAATTGTTCGATATCCAGTTCCGGTTCCGTTAGCCAGATATAGCGCAACGCCAAAGCTAACACTTCTGGGGTAACCGATTGGTCGAGCAAGGTTCGTAGATGGGCGGTGTAAGTGG
Organism: Laspinema sp. D2d; assembly: GCF_025370755.1. Lineage (GTDB taxonomy): Bacteria > Cyanobacteriota > Cyanobacteriia > Cyanobacteriales > Laspinemataceae > Laspinema. Next base: position 2,145 of record NZ_JAMXFC010000067.1, read on the forward strand.
GACTCGGATGGTTGAGCATCACCTCCAAACTTTGTCGCTGTAAACTGGGAGAAAGATTGGGCAGGAGGGGCGCAAGTGCTTCGCCAACGTGCTCTGGATCAATTTGGGTAAGCAATTCGATACAAGAGCGTTTATCCTCTTCGCTGCCTTTCTGTTCCAAGGTTTCCACAACGGTACGTTTTAATGCCCGCATATCTACATCGGACACGCCGAGGCGTCCCCGTTCGGCACTGGAAACTAATAAGCCGAGATAGCGCGATCGCAGGATCCAGACGATAAAAAACCAGCCTAACCCCATCAAAACTACGGATACCAAGAACACAGAGCCTTGATACCCCAGAATCTGTTCGGGACTAGCGGCGGGAAAGATCATCCTGCACACCCAAATCGCGGCTAAAATTGCCACGCCGGTTACCCCCACAGCTAGGGGTTCAGCAATCCCATTCACCATCGATTGGATGTTACTGCGAATGCTATCGGGCAGGGGCTGGAAAAAGACAGGGCCGGTGCCTTCGATTAAGGTGTATTTGAGGAGTTCTTCTATAAATTTTAGGGAAACTAGCCCCCAAAAGAAGGGCAGGATGGGGGTCAGGGAAAAGGCGCTAAGTAAAACAACGGCTGCCGGTAAGAGGGTCGCGGCGGCAAAGACTCCAAATCGTTCCACAATCCGACTGGACGCAAACCACTGCATGACCAGTTCAAAGAGTCCGAGGATGCCATTAAAGACGCCGAGGAAACTAGCAATCCCGATCGCCAAATCTTGTCCAGCGGGGTTTTGCTGTTCCAATTCACTTAAAAATAGGAAGTCAACGACCAAATGTAAGGCTTCCGCGAGAATAAAAAATCCAAATAAGGGAATCACATAGCCTTTTAGAGGTCCACCCAGTCGGCGATTGGTGAAATCCGGTTCATTTTCTAGGGCGCTAGTCCGGGGAGCATCGGGAAAGGCTTGTTTGTAGGTGCGACTTAGGTAAAATAGCAAAAATGCCCCTAACAGCATCATCACACAGGAGGCAACAAGCACGTTATTAAGTCCGACGACTCTCAGCAGTGCGGGGAGGGAAAAACCACTAATCACATCGGCGAGTAAAATACCGCTACTGATGAGGGGATAGGTGCGTTTAATTTCGCGGATGTTAAAGAGTTGGTTGGCGGCAATGGAGGTGTTGAGGTCATTCAGGGCAAAGATCGCTTCCAACCACAGGCGCATCAGGAAAATCGTGACGGCAGCGGCGATCGCAATATTTAAGGCGACCCGAAAAAAGAGCAAGGGGATCGCCATCAAAATCGCCACTGAGACGATCACTTGGCGTAGGGGTAGGAACCTTTGCATCCAGGAGTACATGACTCCCAGGAAGGACCCTAAACCGGCCCCGGCGACATAAATCCAGGGCAAGGATTCCGCCCCATATTCGTTTAAGAACAGACCCACTGTACTTGCTTCTAACCACAACATCCCAATTGAGGTAACGGTATAGAATGCAAACATCAACCAGGTGCGCTCTCCTTCCTCGGGACGGAGATTTAACCACTGTAGCAATGCGGTTGCTAACCTACCCTTAGCGGCAAACCGCTGTTCTTTTAGTTCCATGCAGCGTTGATTTCCCGTGTTGTAGAGTTTCCCTGAATGCCGGTTCCCTTCATCTACTATTCTTCTGGTATTTAGAATGCCATACCCTGGTTGTTCTGGCATGAAAAGCCCAGTTGATCGCTCATTATTCTCTACCCTTGTCGCCAACGGGTTCTCGTTAATCGGTGACTCCCGGGGCTTGCTTTGGCTTCCACGGGTTCATTCGCTTATGCCTAGCTCCTGTACTGTTACCTCGCGCACTCAATCGCTAGAACGATTCAGTTGAGTTTTTCTTCCTTCTGATTACCATAATCTCTAGTATTTTTCAATTGCTCTAGCTTGGTGATGCCTGAAGGACGGTAATAGGGTTTTGGTGCAGGTTGAGCAGGGCTAGGAAGGATGCGTTTTGCGAGACTCAGCGTCAGGTTGAGGGCGTAAAACAAGTCTTGCGCCGATCGGGGTGATCGGCGCAGATGAGGATACCTCAGTTTTCGTTAGTCCCAGTTAAAGCTTGACGGGGAACAGCAAACTCATTCCCTTTCCAGGGTTTAAGAGCGTTTGATTTGAGGGTTCAAATCGTAACAGCCAGGGCTGATGGTTATTTTATCGCTTTATGGGGGTCGTCACCCCCGATCACCCAATTTCCCCCGCTGATTTTTCTCGGCACAATATTTTGGGGGGGAAATCTTCGCTTGCTTGGGTCTGTTCCTGCTCTGGCTAGTCCCTGGGGTCTTGTGGGCGATCGCCTGTACTGCCTTCTCTCTTTCAGTCCGGCGGCTCATCCACTCCCCTGCCCCGAGAGGCTCTCACCCTTGTTCCCGCTCTCTCCAGGCAAATCATGAGGGCGCTGTGTACTTTAACTTCAGTACCTGCGCCCTCACGATGGGTTGGACTATTTTTTTCCCTACTTTTTGGGAGAGAGCAACATCATCATGCTACGCCCTTCTTTTTTAGGGGCTTGCTGCACTTCAGCGACTTCTTCGAGGTCCGTTGCCATGCGCTTGAGTAATTCCTCAGCCAGGTCCGTATGTTGAATTTCCCGCCCTCGGAATGTAATCGTCGCTTTTACCTTATCTCCCACTTTCAGAAAGCGCTGGGCTTGATTGAGACGCACGTTATAATCGTGCTCTTCAATCTTGTAGCGCATCTTTACTTCTTTGACTTCAGCGGTATGCTGTTTTTTCTTAGCTTCCCGCGCTTTTTTCTCTTGCTCAAACTTATATTTGCCGTAGTCCATGATCCGGCAAACTGGGGGATCGGCTTTATCGCTGACTAAAACCAAGTCGAGGTCTTTTTCTTCAGCGATTCGCATCGCCTCTTGAGGCGTTAGAATCCCAAGCTGGCTGCCGTCTGTGTCAATGGCTCGAATTTGAGGAAATCGGATTCTTTCATTAATTTGAGGTAAATCCCGATTTCTTCTCTTTTCAGTCACAGGCATTCTGGAAGAAGATGATGGAAGCAAGTCGTTCACAGAGTAAGTTTTGTAAAAGTTTAGTTGACACTCTCAGGGGATCGTCTGAAGACTCTGAGATTCTTTAAGACTAACTTAAAAGGCATTGTCAAAGTACCTCTACAGGCTCAAAACAATAACTTGTACGAAAGGTATTGCACTTGAGCTGACTTTTTGATAGGGAAATCAGCTTTCAGAATCTATCACTGATGTCAGTTTGATACGCTCACCCATTCAACGAGTGCTTGTTCAATCCTCTGCTGCAATGATACAGCAGACCAGTTAAAGCAGGAGTTTCACTGGATTTGATTGTTTCGACGCGCAGATAGATTATTCTTCCGGCTTTCTTGATTATAACTGCATTTTGACGAGGAATAAATGGAATAGCATCGCCTTTGTTCCCGGTTCTAAAGAACTCTGGCTTCTAGGCGTCCCGTATTTTGAGGTAAATCCAGGGCGATCGCGTTTAGGTCTGGGTTCTGGCATCGAGAAGAAGCCCCTAGGGCTGGAAATCAACCCTTTACAGGCGACCTAGCTTGATGTCGTTACTCCAGACCTCCAGTCCGTTTTTGCTGACTCCCTACACCCGGTTAAGGCCGGGACTTAGCTCTAAGGTAGCTAATTCAGGGAGAGGATATTGCTACTTGTCATTTTACTCAGTATCATTCAATTTTTGATGAATCTTCATCTAACTTTAGACAGAACTTGGGGCTTTCCCGGTTTGGGTTAGAACAAAAAACGGGTAAAAGCGAGTCCCGGTCTGTTCTAGCATAACAGGAAGTCTGGCATTCGACCGTATCATAGATTGCTTTCACGGGATAAATACCCCGGACCCGATCGCGAACCAAAAGGGGTTCTTCTGAACCCTGGGGGATTGAAGTGGATCCGGTGATTCGGTCCTCTAGGGGAGAATTTTCAGGGGTGGAGGGAACCAATTGCCCCAGGGGACACTTCGGGTACTGTAACAAGGCAGGGCATAACGGCTCCCTGGCTACCGGGGTAGAAACGCTCCTTGGCTTGTGTGGACAGTGGGCATTAGTTCGGTAGGAGAGGATATAGATCCCCGGGGCGAAGTTCATTTCAAAACTAGACTCGGACAAGAGTGTCGATCGCCCAGGGGACAGTTAACGAACCACAACATCCCCTCTTTTTTGATCCGCCTTTCTTGCTTCACAATACAACTATGCCCAGCGGCATTTACCAATCACCCGACGGTTAAACAAGCGCACTATGAAGACTTCACTTCTACTCAAAACGGCTGCGATCGCTACGGCAACTCTCTCGGCTTTGACCCTTGGCACTCAAGCGATCGCCTCGGTGTTCGGACAACAAAGCGTCGATCAAAGCCGCTTTATTGCGGTTGCCCAGTCGTTTAGCGGAGGCGTGGCTCCCCCACTGCTAATCATCGAGCAAGTCTCCAATTCTCGTGAATGTTGGAGCGAAAGTGGCAGCAACCCCGTTCGCGTCGATCCCCTGTTAGTCAATTTTGACTTTACGGGGATTTGTGGTCGCAGTACGGATAGCAATGGCTATTCTATCCGAGTAGGCGGTGAAGATATCGGCCTTCAGTACACCTTGAGGATCGTACAGCGCAATGGAAACCTGGTGCTGCTTGGGGTCAATACGTTTGAACGTCGGGAAATGGAAATTGGACGCACGAACGGCATCGCCAATGGATTTAATAAAATTGTCCTCAATCCCGGATGGCAGTTCGCCAAACGCACCTATAACGGTCAGACTTTGGGTCACGTCTATCTCGCCAATACCCAATCTTTAACGGCCCTGGCTAAACCCATTGGCTCATCGGGCACGACTTCTCCGCCGCCGGTGGTGACGACTCCCCCTCCGGTGAATGTCTCCTTTGCAGATACGCGATCGGATATCTATGCGCAGGAAATCGAGCAAGCGGTGGCCCTGGGTTTCGTGTCCGGTTTCCGAGAAGATAATACGTTCCGCCCCCAAGTGGCCCTGACTCGCGAACAGTTGGTCTCAATGGTTATCGAATCGTTGAAAAACGTTCCCGGTGCCAATATCAATATTCCTACTACGGCTTCCTCTCGACCCTATTTTGATGTGGAGGCGTCGCGATGGAGCGCCCCTAAAATTCAATGGGCCCGAGACAATAATATTATTAGTGGGTATCAAGATCAAAGTTTCCGTCCGGCTCAAACCGTGACTCGCGCTGAAATGATGGCGGTGTTACGTCGCGCTGCTGAATATGGTAATACGCTGCGCGGTCGGGGTACTAATCTCACGGCGACCCGCACCCCTACTAATTTCTCAGATACCCAAAATCACTGGGCTGCTTCTCTGATTTCGGATATGTCGAGTTATTGTCAGGTTGCTTCTCCACTCAATGAATCAGGGACTCAGTTTTTCCCCAACTCTCCGACGTTGCGAAATTATGCAGCCGCAGCAACGGTCCGGATGGTTAATTGTGTAAGACAGTAAGGTAATGGGGGAAACCCCCAAATTATTCTGTTGAGTTGACTGGATATTTTCCGGGATAAACTTCATAAAAACTGACAACAAGACTTGTCAGTTTTTTTGTATCTATTGATTGAGGGATTGAGGAGAAACGGGCAATTTGGCCGCAGCAAAGAGGGGGCATCCCCACTCAATTTCCTAGAAATCGCTTACAATCAGTGGCAGAAAACATTTTAAAACTGTTGTTCCTAAAGCCATGCAGCACATTAACCGCCACCGGGCTTTTCCAAGCTTCCTGTCTCGAATTCGAGAGCGCGATCGCCTCGAACTCGCTGAGTCGGCATCCCTGATTGGTTCGGCTGTGGGATCCGTTGTGGCGGGATTGTCTGGACAGGTTTTATTTGCCGCGACTCCAATTACTTTGGCATTGTGGCTGAATCAATTGAATCGCAGTCGGTTTGGGGAGCAAGTGCGGACTGAACACCAAGGGGCGATCGCCGAGATGCATCAAGTAGTCATTGCGGTTCACAGTAGTTTACAAACGTTGCCGCGATCGGAACGGATTCAGGACGTGGAAAATACCTTGATGCGTCTTTCCGAGGCGATCGCTACTTTGCAACAACAAGGCGATCGGGCCAATTCCAGTAACCCCAATCATGAAGAAATCCAGCACGAATTTGCGATCGTCCGTCGCGGCGTCATGCGTCTGCGAGATGTTACTGAAACCCGCTTCACCGAACTCCAAGAAACCCTCAATAGCGAAGTCCAAACCCTTCGCCAAGAGTTAGCATCTCCTCCTTCAGTTCCTTCCCCTGAATTGTCTACCCTCAAAATAGAATTACTCACCCTCGCTCAAAGTTTAGCCGACATTCAAACCCAGTTCCAAGCCTTAACCAGTCCAGTGGCCCCCGATGACACCGCCATTCAAACCCAGCTTGATGAACTGCAAAGCCAAATTGTCAAACTGCAACAGCAAAATCGCGAAGTGGTCAAACCCTATCTCCAACATCTCAACCGCGCCATTCAAAAGTTAGAAAGCGATGGGTAAGGGGCGGTGGCCCCGGCGGTAATCGTCAGAGTTCTGCTTTAATCGAGAGTGTTGATTCAAGCAGAACTATGACGACTCCATCCACTCCCCCTCAAATTCCTTCCCAGACTTGGCAGCGTCCCCTTGGTTTGGATTGGGACAAACCCTATACGGTTCGCTATGGCAGTAATCTCGATGATGGTCCCTGGCATGGAATGCCCCTCGGGGGGTTTGGGGCCGGTTGTATAGGCCGATCGCCTCGCGGTGACTTCAATCTCTGGCATCTCGACGGCGGCGAACATACGTTCCAATCTCTTCCCGCCTGTCAGTTTAGCATTTTTGAAGAAACCCAAGGTCAGCGTCACGCTTACGCACTTTGTACCGAACCCCCTTCCGATGGCAGCTTGAATTCCTGGCAATGGTATCCCGCCTCCACTGAGGAGAATCTGACGGGAACATATCACGCTTTGTATCCTCGGAGTTGGTTTGTCTATCAAAATGTCTTGAAAGCGCAACTCACTTGTGAGCAATTTTCTCCAATTTGGCCGGGAAAATACCAAGAATGTAGCTATCCCCTGGCAATTTTTGAATGGACTGCCTACAATCCCACCGATGAACCGATTACTTTGAGTATTCTGCTGACTTGGGAAAATGTGGTGGGTTGGTTTACCAATGCTATCAAATCTCCTACGGTCAAAGTGAGAGACGATGGATCACCCGTCTATGAATACCAATCGAAATGGGGGCAAAGTCAGGGCAATTCTAACCGCTATATTGAAGATTTTCATCGGATTGGGTGTATAATGGCCGGGGGTCACTTGGGAGAGGTTCCCCAGGAAGGGGAGGGAGAACTGGCGATCGCCACTGCTACCAATCCCTTTCTCGATACCTTCAAGAACACCCGATGGAATCCCACCGGCAGCGGTAAAGAAGTCTGGGAACAGTTTTCTCGGGATGGTTCTTTATTGGATTGTACCGATGAAACCCCGGCAGCTAAGGGAGAACGAATTGGGGTAGCATTGGCGGTTCGCTTCACCCTTCGTCCGGGAAAAACCCGAAAAATACCCTTTATACTCGCTTGGGATTTTCCCGTGACTGAATTCGCTGCCGGAGTGTGGGAATACCGGCGCTACACCGACTTTTTCGGGCGTCATGGCAAAAATTCCTGGTCCATGATTCGCACTGCACTCAAGCATTCGGATATGTGGCGTGAGAATATCATCACCTGGCAACAAGCGATATTAGACCGGGACGATTTGTCTGACTCGGTAAAAATGGCCTTGTTTAATGAGTTGTATATTCTCACCGATGGAGGAACATTGTGGACCGCCCAAGATGCGGAGGAACCTCGGGGTAAATTTGCGGTGCTTGAATGTATCGATTATCGCTGGTATGAAAGCTTAGATGTGCGATTATATGGGTCTTTTGCCCTGTTGATGTTGTGGCCGGAATTGGAAAAATCGGTAATGCGAGGGTTTGCGCGGGCAATTCCCACGGGGGATGATACACCTCGGATTATCGGGTATAATCAAGCGGCAGCAGTTCGGAAAGTGACCGATGCCACGCCTCACGATTTGGGTGCACCGAATGAACATCCTTGGGTGAAAACAAATTATACCAGTTATCAGGATTGTAATTTGTGGAAGGATTTACCCTGTGATTTTGCCTTGCTGGTGTATCGGGATTTTCTGTTAACAGGGGGGGATGATTATGAGTTTTTATGGGATTGTTGGCCCTCAATGGTGCAGGCGATCGCCTATTTAAAAACCTTCGATACCGATGGGGATGGGATTCCCGAAAATGGCGGTGCACCGGATCAGACGTTCGATGATTGGCCGATGCGTGGGATCAGTGCCTATTGTGGCGGTTTGTGGATGGCGGCATTACAAGCAGCGATCGCCGTCGGTGAGATAATTTTAAACAATCCTCCCCATTCCGGCGTGTTCACCGATACGATTTATGAACAGAAGCGATCGCAATTGCTCGAACCCGCAACGATTCAAGAAACCCTGAGTACCTATCAAGATTGGTTGGAACAAGCAGGAACTCTGTATCAAGAAAAACTCTGGAATGGCACTTATTATCGCCTCGACAGCGAAAGCGGTTCTGAAGTTGTGATGGCGGATCAGCTTTGTGGTCAATTCTATGCGCGGTTATTAGGGTTAGCCGATATTGTGCCAATCAACTGTGCAGAATCGGCCTTAAAAACAGTCTATGACTCCTGTTTTCTAAAGTTTCATAAGGGGCAATTTGGGGCGGCCAATGGCGTATTAATCGATGGTTCGCCGGTGAATCCCAATGCGACGCATCCGTTAGAAGTCTGGACTGGAATTAATTTTGGATTGGCGGCATTTCTGGTGCAAATGGGGATGAAGGAGGAAGGATTTAAGTTAACAGAAACGGTGATTCAACAAGTGTATGAAAATGGTTTGCAATTCCGCACTCCAGAAGCGATTACGGCAGTGGGAACGTTTCGGGCATCTCATTATCTGCGGGCGATGGCAATTTGGGCCGTTTATGGAATGTTGACTGGGTTTAAATAGGGGAAGAATTAGAAAGGACAAGGCACTGCCTTGTCCTTTCGTAGAAATCGTTATAAGATAGCGTTGCCGTGGCGATCAAAGAGGTAGAGTTGGCGGGTATCAACGGCCAGGGAGAGGCAGTCGGCATGGTGCAGTTTTTGGGCAGAACCGACTCGGGCAACTGCAATGGATTGACTCTCTCCTGTGGGTTTTTCTAGCACTTTGGCTAGGTCATCTTTATCTTGAATTTCAATTTTGGCTAGGGGAGAATTGAAATAGATAATGGTTTCATGACCCAGGGATTCAAGGGTAGTGACTTCCACTTCAATTTTATGACTCTCTTGAGTATTGCGATCGGCTATTAAAAAGGCTTCGGGACGCAATCCGGCAAAAATGGGTTTGTTGATATAATGTTCAATTTCCCGGTAGCGATCGCAGGTTTCCGGGGCGATCGCCAGGTATTGGGCTCCGTAGGTAATTACAAATTGGCCGTTTTCGGTTTTGCGTAACTCACTATGAAAGATATTCATCGCCGGAGAACCCATAAATCCAGCGACAAATACATTGGTAGGGCGATCGTATAACTCTTGAGGCGGTGCAACTTGTTGGAGTTCCCCCAAGCGCATCACCGCCACGCGATCGCCCATTGTCATTGCCTCAACTTGATCATGGGTCACATATACCGTTGTTGTTCCCATTTTGCGCTGCAAATCTGCAATTTCTGTGCGAATTTGTACTCGCATTTTTGCATCCAAATTCGACAGGGGTTCATCCATTAAAAATACTGCCGGGTCACGCACAATTGCTCGTCCCATTGCCACCCGTTGCCGTTGTCCTCCAGACATTTGTTTGGGTTTATTATCCAGCAAATGGGTCAATCCCAATTTTTCAGCCGCCTCCATGACTCGCTGTTGTCGTTCCCCTTTAGAAACTTTCATCATTCGCAGGGGAAATTCCATATTTTGCCGCACAGTCATGTGCGGATATAGGGCATAATTTTGAAAGACCATTGCAATATTCCGGTCTTGGGGGCTTTTATTATTCACCACATCCTGACCGATGATTAATTTACCCGCACTAATCTCTTCCAATCCCGCTAACATCCGCAGGGCGGTGGATTTGCCACAGCCGGAAGGTCCAACAAAAACCATAAATTCGCCATCTTCAATGGTCAAACACAGGTCTTTCATGGCCGTAAAGCCATTTGCATAAACTTTGTAAATGTGGTCGAATTCTACTCTTGCCATTGTTTTAATTTTTGGATATTTTTAGACAGAAATTACGAAAAAGCGGAGTTCTAACCCTTAATACCCGAAGAAGCAACCCCTTGAACAAACCATTTTTGGAAGATTAAGAAAATCACTAACATCGGTGCAACCATCATGACTCCAAAGGCCATAATATCCCCCCATTGAATCGGAGGTAAGGTTTGAAATTGGGCGATCGCCACCGGCAAGGGTCGAACTCTTTCCCCAACAGCGATCATCGTCGGCCACAAAAATGACCCCCATTGGGTTAAAAAAGTCAGAATTGCTACCGATGCAAAAACAGGTTTAGAAACCGGAACGATAATTTCAAAAAAAGTCCGAATAGGACCCGCCCCATCTACTCTGGCTGCTTCTTCTAATTCCTTTGGCAAGACGATAAAAAAGGTGTAAAATAAATAGATGGAAAAGGCATTTGCAATAAACGGAATTATTTGGGCGGTGTAAGTATTGCGTAATCCCAGCCAGGTCATTTGAAAAAACAGAGGAACGGCAATGGCTTCAAAGGGGATAATCATTAAGGCAATAATCACAAGGAAAATCATATCCCGTCCCCGCCACTGCAACCGGGAAAAGGCATAAGCTGCCATTGAATTAACCAGAAGTCCCAACAGGACGATCGCCCCGGTAATAAAAATCGAGTTCCAGAAAAATCGGGTAAAATTAACTCGTTTAAATACATCTTGATAGTTCTGCAAAGAGGGATTATCCGGGACAAATGCTTTTAAGGAACCTGCCTCGACCAACACTAGATTATCCGGCTTGAAACTGCCGACAATCATAAATAAAATGGGTGCAATAAACAGCAACGCCAAAATTGTCAAGACTACATAGCTGACAATCATACTAATCCGCTGCTGGTTTTTGCGGTGGGTCATTAATTGCTCATGAGTCATCGCCGAAACGCGACTTTTTCCGGTTGATGCTTCCTGGGAAATTTCCTGAACTTGTTTCATGAATTTAGATTCCGTAACATCGATTAAGAAGGTGAAAAAATACGTTTATCGGGAATAGAGAGAGAAATTATTATTCCTCTTGTTGCTAAATTGGAGAATTTAATCGATCGCCCGTTCTTCTTTAATCAAGGTTCGTTGGATGAGAGTAATCATCAAGACGACTAGGAAAAACACCACCGTCATGGCCGCCCCTTTTGCCATCTTTTGCTGTTGATATGCAGCGGTTACCGCTTCATACATCACCGTGGTGGTAGCATCTAGCGGTCCTCCATTGGTCATGATTTCGATTTGGTCGTACAGGCGAAATGACAGAATCGAAGTCACCAACATGACGAAAATTAAGGTATTTCGCAGTTGGGGTAAGGTGACGTGTAGAAACTGGTTCCATTTATTACTGCCATCAATAGCGGCAGCTTCGTATAAATCACTGGGAATTGACTGTAAACCGGCTAACAGAATCACCATTTGAAATCCTACCCCCTGCCACATAGAAAGCAGCATAATGGCCGGAAGTGCTAGATAGGGGTCACGCAGAAAATCTCGCGGTTCCCACAATCCAAAAGTGATAAAATCCAGAAAAGAATTCATCATGCCATTGGCACCGGGGGCATAAATCAAAATCCAGATCACGGAAACCAATGCCATTGGAAAAACCACCGGCATGAAAAACAGGGTGCGAAAGATCGCCATACCGCGCAGGGGACGGTTGAGTAAAAGGGCTAATCCGAGGGCGATCGCCGTTTGCAATGGCACGACTACTAGGGCAAAAATGGCATTATTCAGTAAGGCGCGACGAAATGAGGGTTCACTAAAAATTCGAGCATATTGTTCTAACCCAATAAACCGGGTAGGTAACGGCGAACCCAGTCTTAAATTCGTAAAAGACAAAATGGCCGCTAAGGTAAAAGGCAAGGCCACAAATAGGAATAATCCAATCAAGGCGGGGGCGGCCATCCCTAGGGCGCTGCCTGTATCATTTTGAGTAGTTATAGTTGTTTTATTTGCCATAAGTTTAGATTAAAATTCATCTTGATACTCCCTATATTCTTGTCAATTCCAGGTTACTGTTACCAGAAATTTCTGGAAACGGGGGGACATTTTTAGAGGTATTAACTCAGGTTAGGATACCCTTCGTTATCCCGAATGTCTAGGTCAATTTCTGTGGCAGCGCGTTCTAAGGCTTGTTGCACTTCCAGACCATTGCGAATGTTATTAAAGGCTTCTTGAAAGGCTGAAGTAATCACCGGATAACCGGGAGTTTGGGGGCGGGGAATGGTCTTGTTATTCAACAATTGCGAAGAAAATAGACGCAACGGACCGCCTTCCCGGTATAAGGGAGATTGAGCGATCGCACTTTGGGTAGCGGGGACGGCCCCATTCGCATTGGACATCGCCAGCACTTCATCTGGCTGTAATAAAAACTCTAAAAATGCCATTGCCGCTTTGGGGTTTTGACTTCTTTCTGTAATTCCCCAATTCCATGAACCCTGGGCGGTTTTCGATCCATTGCCTAAATTCGGCAGAGGCAACACCACTAAATCATCCCCAAAAGCCTCTGCATAACTGGGATAGACCCAATGTCCCACCCAAGAAAGCGCCACCCGTCCCGTGGTAAAGGCGGCGTCATCCACATTGGGATCAACGTAGCCATTTTTCATCCAAGACTGCACCTGTTCCATTGCTGCCACGGATTCAGGACTATCCATGACCCCGGAAGCAGTTTGGTAATTTGTGCGATCAATGGTTGCACCGCCAGCGGAATATAATAGCGGCATAAAGGCATAAGTAAACCACTCTCCGGAATAGTTCACTTTTAGGTCTAGCACTTGTCCGTCCGGGTCATTTTCGGCTAAAATGGCTAATGCGCGATTAAATTCCTTTGCGGTCCAAGCGTCAGCGTTCCCTTGCGGGATGCGAATTCCGGCAGATTCTAGCATAGTGCGTCGTCCATAAATTCCCAGTCCCGAATCAAAAGTACCGACGGAATAGAGGCGATCGTTATAGGTTCCCTGGGTGAGAATTGACGGGAGCAAATCCAGACAAAGATCTGAAGAAATCAAGTCATCAATGGGTCTGAGGTTTTGCTGCCAGACATAATTATAGATAAATGGCCCATCAAATTCAAGCACATCGGGCAAATCCCGTGAGATTGCTGCCGCTTGGACTTGGGCATTATAAGACCCTTCCGGTAGAAACGTGAGACTAACGGTGACCTCATCATGAGCAGCATTAAACCGATTGACTTGTTCTTGCAGGGTGATTCGTTCTGAATCTTGACCAGCGTGCGCCCAAACTTCCAGCGTTCCGGGGTCCCGGGCATTCCTGACACATCCAACCACGATACTCAGGAGGAACACGGTAAAAGCAAGCATTCGATATAAACGTTTAAATTTCATGGCGGGTTGATTGTGATTCCCAAACATCATTGCTTCCCGTTCTACCTCTATATTCACGACAAATTAGCTCTTTGTGTTGGTTTAGGCAAGAAAAAACAAATAATTTTAAGTTTCTTAACTAAACTTCATCAAACCTGGAAATTTTTTTAAGTGAGCCAAACGCTCACCTAATTGCGAGACTCTTTCATATTCAATGCTGAGGTGATAAGAGCAGACAGAGTGAGTCTGACCCGAGGCGATCGCCTCCGGTCTGGGTATCTCCTCAGAGTTCAGATTCTTTACTTCTTTCCTTCTGTTTTTTCGCTGAGAAATGCCTACTCCACAGATTTTTAGAGAAAATTAGTATGCATAAATTTCATATTTAGGAGCAGTTTTTTTTTAAGAAAAACCAAGTTTGGCTATCGACTTTTCCATCGATAATAACCGTGACTTCAGGATATTGCAAATTAATATCCCCTTGAAAAATTTTAACCGCCGCTTCCGTTTGAGGACCAAACTTTCCATCAACTCCCGCCTCACCTAAATTGTATCCCATCTTTAATAAAACTTCTTGGATTTCTTTGACCTCCTCCCCTTGACTCCCCTGTTCTAATATGTGTTGATCTAACATGATTGGGCCTCCAAAATTTTTCTAACTCTTTGATAAAATTTCTACAGGTGCTACGATGAGTATGATTGGGTACAAAATTAGGTATTTTAGCGATTCAGAGCCAGTTTAGCCCCGTCTGTGAGCGCTCTACCACTATCCCCGGATATATTTTGGCGATGAAATCCTCAGTCGTCGCTACAGTCACGGGAGGACAACCCGGATGGCTACCAGAAGTTTTTCCTCATTCATCGCCCAAAACGTGTATTAACCTGCCTTTTGGGGTTTTTCCTTGGGCGATCGCCTGTCGGATTTCCTGGCGATCAACCGGAGACGACTTCACGTGATGTATTAAAATAGACTTAGCCGGTCCTCTCTCCTGATGAGTTAGGCCCTGAAAATCCCTCTCCCGATGAACATCGAGCCCGGGTAAATAATCAGCAAAATTTATTAACAAACAACGATGAATTTGCACGGAATTGAAGCTGGGATTACAACTTTAGTTATATCGGGAAATATCATTTTAACCAGTCTATGTCAACTTTTAGCAATATTAGTGATTGGCCTGGGGGTCACCCGAGCCTTGATAATTTTTGTCAAAGATGCTCTATTTAACCCTCATACAATGGAGGCATTTCAACGCAGCCGCTTAGTGATGGGATATTCGTTTTCTTTACTGGAGTTTAGACTAAGCGAAATTTGACCCACCAGGAGGGGAGCCACTGTTAAAAGAGTGTAGGACAAAAATG
>NZ_JAMXFC010000068.1 GCF_025370755.1 Laspinema sp. D2d
ACACGGCGTCTGCCGAGACCATTACCACGCGCACACTTCGGGCATTACCCTCCGCTTTTCGCGTGAACGAATCGCACCAGTAATTAAATAATATCAACATTGAAACGATGGAGGGGTTGAGTCAGGAGCAGGGAGTTGTGGAAAAATGACCGGGGAGAATTGACGAGAGCCTTGCGGGAGACTCGGTTGAACTGGGGCAACTTTGAGGGGTGGTGGGTGAGGGTCCAAGCCGGGGAAATATCGCGAAGCGTGTCTTCACTAGAATCGCCCTCATCCTCTACGAAGAACCCACCGACTCACCCCCTCAAGGCTTTGATCCGGCAGTCCTCAATCAACTCACCCGGTTTAGCCATCCCCCCATTGCCGTCATACTTAAACAACTCCTGACTGATTGCCGACTACCGCAATTCCTAGCAACTGACCTCGATTTAGTGACAAGGATTCTTCAGTGGTTGCAGAATTAGAATCTTAAAAAGGTACAATTCACAGTAAGCCTTCAAGGAAAAAAACAATGCCCCTTATCAAAATTCCAAAGCAGTATTTAATCGAGCAGAATGAAGATTTTATTACAGTGGATGTCCCGGCTTCAGTGGTGTTGATGTGGCAACGCGATTATGCCCAAGTTGCCAGAGCAAAGGGATTACTAAAAGACAAGCGGGACAAGATGCTGGCCCATCTCGACACAGTACGTCAGGAGTGGGACCGATGAAGTATCTCTACGACACCAACATCTTTATTTACTACCTGGCTGAAGAGTCAGCAGTATTGCCGCTTTTCGAGTAAGCATTTCTCAGCCACCATGAGGTGATTATTTCCCCTATTGTGCGAATTGAGTTGCTGAGTTTCCCAGAGTTATCCAACGAAGAAGAAGCGGTAATTGCAGATTTGTTGATGCAGTTTGAACGAGTGCCCCTATTGCCCCAAATCGAAGAGCGCACCATTCAATTACGGCGACATCACCGCCTCAAACTTCCCGATGCCTTGATTGCTGCAACTGCATTGCACTGCTCTGCTTGTGTGATGACTAGAAATGTGAATGATTTCAAGCGAGTGCCTGAGTTAACATTGTGCAATCCCTTTGAAGGGGTGAAAGAGAGTAATGATACATATTAGCCATAATTCCTGGAAAGCCACCCGGATTTAGCGAGAACGATCCTTCAGTGTTTGCACCATTTGGAACGATAAGAGGAGATCGGCTATCCCCCCTATAATAGTCATAGACCATTAAGCCAACTAACCATGCTTACCCTAGAAATAGCCATCCAAAAAATTCAACAATTGCCCCCTGACCAATGGCAAAAGGTACTTGAATTCATAGAATTCTTAGAATATCAATCTAGCCACCACCAAAAAGCACCCAAAACAATAGAACCCCCTGAAGTTTCATTCGCCGAAGCAGCTAAGGAATTTATTGGCTGTCTCGATAGTGACTTAGAGGATCTGTCCCACAATCCTCAATATTTAGAAGAATTAGGTCAATAATGAGTCCCCAAATTATTGTAGCCACTGGAGTTTTAATCGCTTTTATATTGCCAAAAGATAACTTTCATTCTTGGGCTGTTAACCAATTTTCAAAAATTACCGCCCCCGTCCTCACCAATGAAGCCGTAATCACGGAAGCCTGTTTTCTGGCCCGAAGAATTCATCAAGGCCAAGCAACTATTTTAAAATTAATCAAACAAGGACATCTGGTTATACCCTTTACCTTAACCCAAGAAATAGAAGCGATAGAGAGCCTCATGCAACGGTATGTTTCAGTCCCTATGTCATTAGCCGATGCCTGTTTAGTGAGAATGAGTGAAATGTATGAAGATAGCCAAATTATCACCCTAGATAGTGATTTTAAAATCTATCGAAAACACAGAAACCAAACGATTCCGAGCATTATGCCACCGGATAATTAATCTGCATAGACTGATACCGATTGATTAGAAAATAGCCCCGAAATGACTGATATCGCTTCGGATTAGACATTTTGCGGGTGCTTCTGTTCCGTTTCTAAAAACTGCATGAGTTGTTCGGCTGCCCCATTAGATGTATGCAATGAATGCATAATTTCGGCGACTTCATTACCGACACTAATTCCTTCTTTTTTCGCCAACTCAGCCGTTAAAAACTGGATAATTTGGAACTTCTCAGCCCGAGATAACTGTTGCAGTTGCGCCAATAATTCAGAATTTGACATAAAGCCACCAGGAAATCATTTTTTCATTTTACTACAATGGACTACTGACAAAAATGGGCTGGGGACACCAGTGCCATTGCAAAAAACACAGAGCCACCCGGCACCTCGGCTGAACTGCGCCGCCACCTCAAAACCCGGAAACGCCGTAACCTCGAACCCCACCCTCTCCGCTCCTATAAGGCAGCCTGCATATTTTCCGTCCCTAGGAAACAGACCCCCACTCGTGAAGCGTCTTAAGCAGAAGAATCGCTTTTTTTTTACCAAAAACTGACCAGGGAAATAGCACTTGCCTTAAACACCGAGGAACCCCGCCATCTGCCAGTTAAAAGGCTTTCCCGCCAATCAACTATATCTGATATCAGCCATTGAAACCGGGGGAGCGGAGATTTGAGAAATCCGGTTGCTCCGGTTGACTTGGGATACAATTAGAATTGACCTTAAAACCTGATTTTGGATAGCGAAGCTGACAGCAATCATAATGAATACCTTAGCTCAAGAACTTCTCAAAAACTTTGATGATTTGCCGGAGACCGAACAACAGGCACTCGCTGTTGAAATACTGAAACGGGTTGTCAATTTTGACGTTCCTCCCTTAACAGATGAGGATTTAGTCCTCAATGCAGAAGAACTATTTTTAGCATTAGACGAGCAAGAAACAGATTATGAGTAGTCCTAACCGGGGAGAAGTTTGGCTTGTCGATTTAGGTTACACTGCCAAGGTGAGGCCCTGTCTTGTAGTGAGTATTCCGGCTTTGATGCAGGATAGAGCATTAATAACATTGATTCCTCACACCACCAGCCCTAGGGGTTCACGTTTTGAAGTAGAGATTAAAACCAGGTTTCTCAAGCCCGGAGTTTTCGATACGCAAAACTTGATTACTATTCCTCATGTAAAGCTCCTAAAAAAATTAGGTGAATTAAACCCAGAGCAGTTGTCAGAAATTGAAAAAGTTTTACGCTTTTGGTTAGGGTTGGAAAGTCCGGATTCTGAGCAATTAACATAGCCTCGGGAGCACTAGGTTTATATAATTAGCCCACTTCACCGATCTCGTATGAGCGCAACCGTTCCAGGGGTTTGGGATTTCTGCGGTTAATCGTATAGATACAGATATCGGTATCCAGTAAAATTTTTATGCCATTGGCTCTCGTTCCATTGTTCGGGATTGAGCGCGCTCGATTTGCAGCACCGTAGAATTCCTCAATGGCATCAAACATCACCTGCGAGGGGTTTTCCTTGGGCAGCAAGACCACTGCATTGCCCAATCGTTTAATTACGACTTCATCCCCAGAAAAGCGATAACAAGAGGGCAAGTGTACCGCCTGACTATTGCCACTCATAAACAGCTTTGCCGTTTCCTTATGTAGCTCCGTATATACAGATCCGACTATACCCCGGTTTATAGCAAATATTGCTCTGCCTGGTGCGGCTCTAGGGTATTCCAGGCGGGCGGGCGCATGGCTATGGGTCGCTGCATTGATGAGGGCCACCGCAACGAGGGAATAGCTCAATCCAGCCAATCAGTCTCATAAAACCTGTCAACAAGTTTTAGAATAGAGCCAGAGTTAGCCAGTCAAGCCATGAAACCGAAAGGAGGGCGGGGCAAGAAAGCGCCCTACCAAACCAAGTTGATGAGGGTGCCGGTGCCAGTGGAATCTCAGGTGATGCAACTGTGCGATCGCTACCGTGAGTTTATCGAAGCTGGGGGGAATCCCCAAGAACCGCCACCGATGCTGGAATCTCCTAACCGATCGCAACAGGAAACGCCACCATCGATGCTGGAATCTCGCGAGGGATTGCTCTCGGGTAAAACTGGGCGAGCACAACTGATTGAGGAGTTCGCACCCCTGGCGTTCGAGGCAATCGGTACGACTGGGGAAGATTGGGCCGCTAAGTTGAGCGAGTTCTTGGAGGAATTGGCGAGGGCGATTGCCTGCGGCATAGCTCCGCTTACCGACACCATCAAGCAGCAGACCGAACCCGAGCCCCAGCCAGTCCCCGAGCCAGAGCCAACCAAACCGCGCTCGAAGCACGAAAAAATCTGGGATGAGTTGAACGAGCGGCAGCGGGTTTATCTCCAGCAGATTTTCGAGATTGACCAGGACCGGGAGGAGTCCGAGCATGGTGCTTGGAATCGTGGAGAGCGGCCTCGTCCTGCTGATGAGTGGCGGTGGATTGAGTATCTAGAGCTATTCGGAAACTCATCCCAACTCAGGCAGAAACTAAAAGCGGCGGATGTGGTTGACCCAGGAACAGGCAGCACATTCAAGGCACTCGCCAAGAGCAAGCTGATTGAAATTGACTACTGCTATCCAGTGAAAGACTGGTTCAAATGTAAGCTGACTCGGTTGGGACGTGCCGTGGTCCGGGTTGGATTGGGTATCCAGTCGGCGAAAAAGTTGCCCGCAAGGACGCTCCGGGATTATCAGTGGAAGGCACTCGTAGCCGCATGGCAAGCTGGGGATGAGGGGTTGAGGCCAGACGGGGAGCGCTCAGGAGACTATGGCGGCCACAGTTGGCAGCATTGTTGGCTGCGGCTGCGGGCTTGGGACGACAAGATGCGTTACGGCAGAAATGGGCTAGTCCGGGAGTTCCACAAAGACTTGAAAGTGCATCTGGGCATCACCGAAGAAGGGCGCAAGTTTTATCGGGAAAACTGGCAGAAATACCACGAACTTTATCCCGAAGTGGAAGCACCAGAACCCGAGTGAATCGGATGCCCTCACCTCGAATCTGTAGCAGCCCAAGTTCACGGCTTCCACCGGCACATCACCTTACTCCCCCGATTCTTGTTCTGCTTCTTGTTCTGCTTTAACCGAGCGTGGTTTGGGCTTCGGTTGGGGAGGTTTTGCCTGCTTGGACTTAGCCTTCGAGGGGGTGGCCTTTGACTTAGAGGGTGTGGCCTTTGCCGATACGGGGGTGGCCTTTGCCGATACGGGGGTGGCGTTCTTTCTTTTCTCCTTTTGGACGGTGGCTTTATCGTCGTTAGATGCCTTGAAAAATTTGGGTGCTTTTTCTAAGGGTGGCGCGAGTAATGCCACAAACTCAAACCCGTCTTTTGCCGGGATAAACTTCGCTTTGAGTTGTAGAAACAGGGGACGACCTTGCTCCTCTTTTTCGAGTTTAGGGTTGAAACGGAATGGCTTAAAGGGCGCGTCTTTCCATATCAACGGCACATGGGTCGCTTTCATGAAATTGACCTTTTTTTTAGCCGCAACTGCGGGGTCTAATTTCTTTAAATTCTGGTGGATGCTTTCGTCAAAATTGCGGAATATCGAGATGACCGGAACCCGACAAACTGGGATGAACTGCCACAACCCAGAGAGCTTAAACTCAAAATCTTCTAGCTGCATGGAGATGGCGGACGAGGCTGAATCTTTCTCAAACCCGACCAACTGAAAAGCAAGCTGATGGGGTTGCTCCTGCTTCGGGAAGTGCATCACCTTGGGATAAACAATGAGCCGTTGCGTTGTACTTCCCGACTGTTTTATTTCTAGTTTTAAGGCAACCATCGCCGACATTAACCTCGGCTTAAACAAGAGTCGATATTCCTTACCCCCCACCGTCACTTTTGCCATAATACTATCATCCTCAAAGCTAACCTCACCGGGGAGGATGCCGACGGCTTGAAAAAATGCACCATTATGTTCGGGTTCCGGTTCAGTTGTTTCAGCAGTTTCTAATTCGGTTGATGGTGGAGTTGTTTCAGCAGATTCTAATGCTGGCGGTGGAGTTGTTTCAGCAAATTCTAATGCTGGCGGTGGAGTTGTTTCAGCAGATTCTAATTCGGTTGGTCCTTTAGTTGGATCGGCAATTTCTACTTCAGATGCAGTCGGTTTGAGTTGGGCTTTATCGCTCATTGTTCAGGCTGTTTTTTCTTTGCTAGTATGATAACGAAAATTGCCCAGTTGAGTTTAGAATCACCGAAGTTTTTCGGGTTGGGTTCGGTGTGGCTATTGCCTTGATTCGAGCCAGTCGCCTCCGTTGGGAAGCAACCGAAAAAACTCAACGGCTACTCAACTGCAACGAGCTTTTAAAACTCCAGCTTCTGCACCGCCGCCCGCTTAGTCTCCTCGCCTCTGCGGTCATAACGGACGGTAGTCCCAATATTCGAGTGACCCGCAAGCTGTTGGACTGTGGCAAGGTCCACCCCTTTATCGAGCAGGTTCGAGATAAACGTGCGCCGAAAATCATGGGCCGAGAACGGTTCCAACCCAGCCACCTTGCCCCATTCTTGCAGCCGCAATGCGATCGCCTCACTGGTAATCCGCTCGGGGACAATTTCGCCCCACCATTGACAGTGGTAAAACAGGGGTCCGGCTCTACGTCCGCGCAAACTCACCCAGTTTTCCAGCAACTCTAGGCTACCGGGCCGCAGGTAGGTTTGACGGTACTTTTTGCCTTTACCTTGTCGGACAAGAAGTCCGCGCGTTTCCCAATCGCAATCCCGATAGTCCAGGGCTACCACTTCTGCGCGTCGCAGTCCAGCAGACAAACAGGCGACTGCGGCAGCATCCCGAGTCCCGATGGCCGTTTCTGATTCAATGCAAACTTTCACCAGGACTTGAATCTCCTCGGGCTGCAACAACCGACCCCGTAACGGAGCGTCACCACGAATCCGGTCAACCGAGACCGCATCCTCATAATTATCAGCATCTATCAACCGCAACTTCCGTGCTGCTTTGAGCACTTGCTTGAGCGCAGTCAACTTCAAATTAGCGGTGGACGGCGGGTGAGTTTCGAGCAAAATTGCCCGGAGTGCTGCGGTATGTTCGTAGCGTAACTTAGACCAGTCCAACGTTAGGCGATCGCATTGACCGGCACTCAAAACCCGGGCGCACCAGTTCAAGTTATGACCCATCGTGCGCCTGCTACTTTGCGCAAGTTGACTCAGATAGACCGCAGCGGGATGGCGGGTGAGCGGCAACGGCTCAAGTAAAGCCAACGGGTGCGGATGTTCAGCGGATTCTACTAATAAATTCATGGAGCCGCTCTCCCGAACGACTGGGGATATTCAAATCGTCGCATAGCAGGAGAGATTTTAGCGAAATATCGGCCTCCAATAAACTAACTTGGCGTGCATCATTCGTTTACTTCCCATTAAAAAAAATTACGGAAAGCATACACCCCGTGAGGTGACTTAATAAAGCAACATCCCGGAAGGCCCCCGGGGTAGTGCCGTTCAAAGTCTTGAGGGTCTGCGTATTCCCCAGCATAGGCGTCTTCAAAAGAGGCGATCGCGCTCTTAGGGTTTTCCTCAAGTACCAGGTAGGCGCGGAAAGGTTCACCCCATTGGCGGATTGCTTCTTCTAGCTGGAATTGAATCGGACGCTTGAGGGTCTTTTGAATACGGCCTACATTCCGCATCATTTGGGCGATTTTGCCTCCAAAACCGAATCTCAGTTGCTTAAGAAACGCTATATTTTCCATGTTTCTTTTCCTAAATTTATTTGATTTAGTCCATAAGGGCGTGATCTCGATTCCGTCAGCCCTGAAGAAAAACTCTAGTCCCGAGTCCGTAACCCAGTCACCAATATTAATACCCCACGAGCAAGGATGAAGGATGTCACCCAGGCAACAGCGGCTGTTATCCAGACAACAAAGGCCGACGGGTCTAGCTCAGGACTTTGCATCTGGCCTTCATCCACCTTGCAGCGGTGAGGGTAACCACCACACTCAGGTAAATCCCTATTTCCACAAGTCTGACCGGCGCAAACCAGTCAATTAGACCATTCCAACGAATTCAGGGTCATGCCTTAAATGGGTTGTAAATGGCACGCAATTCGAGGGCAAATCACCGGCTATCATGGAAGAGCAAGGCACAACTACAGCACGGACGAAGCATGACACCGCCAACGAAACGGATTGTGGGCTATTTGCCGGTGGAATACCACAACCGGCTTAGGCAGTACATGGACGAGGAAAACCTAGGCGAGAGTGCAGCGCTAGTGCAAATTCTGCGCGAGTTTTTTGATGGCAGACAGCAGAATCCCGAACTCGACGCACTCAAGTCCGAACTGGTCCAGTTAAAGCAACGGATGGCGGTGGTCGAGGCGGTCTTGAGTGCAGGGCGTGGAGGTGGCAGCAGACGTAGCTCCATGCCGGTGATGAGCGAACCGATTAAGCCGAAAGCGCTGACCACGGCAGAACTAGCCGAACGATTGAAGGTGACAGCCCAGGAAGTTGACGAGGCACTGCTGCAAGGGGTCGAGGATTTTAAGAAGTGGAGTCGTAGTCGGGACCCGGCGCTGATCCGTTGGGAGAAACGGGGCGAGTTGTTTTACCAGGTGGAGCGCTGAAGCGGGGAACCAGGCGACTGCGAAGGGTCTCCTTGAAGAGAATCGCTCCTGGACCCCTCACACCAAACTGAAAGGGTTTACAGTTTGCAAGGTTAATGTTGAGTTGTGCTTTTTGCGATCGCGATTAAATTAAGGAAAATCGACTTGGCAAGAATCGCGCCAAACTGAAAGGGTTTACACTTTCTTAGGCTAGTGTTGCGAGTCGAGCGAGGCCATCCTAGCAGTGATTGAGTCGGCTGCCTGAGCGACGGATTGAGCGATCGCCTGGAACGAAGGAGCAACCCACCTTCAAAATCAACGAAAATAGAACCATTAAAACAAACGAACACGACTTTCTCGGTTAACAACGTGGATACAATCAAATATCTCTTGTCAGAAGACCAGATGCCCACGGCTTGGTACAACATCCAGGCCGATTTACCTAGCCCTCTACCCCTAGTTCTCCATCCGGGTACAGGAAAACCGATTACGCCCGATGACCTAGCGCCCTTGTTTCCCATGAGCCTGATTGAGCAGGAAATGAGCCAGGAGCGGTGGATAGAGATTCCGCCAGAGGTTTACTCGATCTACCGTCAATGGCGACCCACGCCGCTTTATCGAGCACACCGACTGGAAAAAGCCCTGGATACCCCAGCTCATATTTACTACAAATATGAAGGGGTGAGTCCAGCCGGAAGCCACAAACCGAATACAGCGGTTGCTCAGGCGTATTACAACAAACAGGCGGGGGTGAAGCGGCTGACGACCGAAACGGGAGCGGGACAGTGGGGGTCCTCACTTGCTTTTGCTGGGGCATTATTTGGGCTGGAAGTGCTAGTTTACATGGTCAAAGTCAGCTACAACCAGAAACCCTACCGACGAGCGTTGATGGAAGCCTATGGCGCTAGAGTCGTGGCAAGTCCGAGTGAGGAAACCCAGGCAGGACGTTCGATTCTGGCAACCACTCCCAACAGCACAGGCAGCCTAGGCATGGCAATTAGTGAAGCGGTAGAAGTGGCCGCCCAAGATGAGTCGAGCAAATATGCGCTGGGGAGTGTCCTTAACCATGTGTTGCTCCATCAGACCATCATTGGACAAGAAGCATTGGCCCAGCTAGAAATGGCCGGGGATTATCCGGATATTGTGATTGGCTGTACCGGAGGAGGCAGCAACTTTGCGGGAATCGCGTTTCCCTTTTTAGGTGCAAAGCTACGCGGTGAGCGCGAGGTGGAAATCATCGCCGTAGAACCCGCTGCCTGTCCGACTCTAACCCGGGGCAAGTATGCTTACGATTTTGGCGATACGGCTCACTTGACACCCTTGGTCAAGATGCATACTTTAGGCAGTACCTTTGTCCCGGAAGGCATCCATGCCGGGGGCTTACGGTATCATGGGATGGCTCCTTTGGTGAGTCATGTGGTCAACCTGGGACTCGCACAACCTCGTTGTGAATATCAGTTAGGCTGTTTCGCTGCTGGATTGAGCTTTGCTCAAAGTGAGGGCATTCTTCCGGCTCCGGAGGCTAACCATGCCGTCAAAGCCGCGATAGATGAGGCGTTAAAATGCAAAGAGTCCGGTGAGAGTCGGGTGATTTTGTTTAACCTCTGCGGTCATGGACATTTTGATATGCAGGCGTACATGGACTATCAAGCTCAAAAACTCGTCGATACTGAATATAGTGCCGAGGAAGTGGCAATGGCTCTAGCAGGGCTACCCGTTGTCAGTTAAGCGGGTAACCCGCAGAAGAAATCAGCACCAGAGCGAGTGCCTGCGGTATAGCTGGTGTTCTGTGGCATCTGTCGAAGACTGCACCAGCAAAGACCCAGTTTTTCCATTAAAACAGGGTGAACACAAGTCGCTATTTTTATAGGAAAACCCGATTTGACTGGACTTGTGTTCACCCAGGCAAAGTCTTACCCAGTCTGGTAAGGAGCGATTTAGACCCCGGCGTAACGGATTCAAGCTGACTGTTGCTCGACTTGGAGCGCCTCCAGCAAATCCTCATCAGAATAGGATTTTTCCCACTCACCCTCTAGCTGAATCCGTACCGACTTGGCCCCACCATCCGGAGTGCAGACCACCCAATACAAATCAGTCTCTCCTTTGACTTGAGCTGCCTCCCGGTTTTCCGGCTCATCTGAAAGACCCGCGTAAGCCTGAATACAACTCCAGGTAATCCCCTTGGCATCCGTCACTTCTCTTGGCATTTTGCTACTCCTCTTGTTGCTCCTAATCTAAGCCCCTTCGGTTTTTGATGCCTCTATCCCAATGTGGAAAAGCGATCGGCTATTCCACCCGCCGCAGTTGCCCCTCGACAAACTCCCAGCCCTCCGGTGACCAGTTTTCCTCGGGTTCATCATGATAGGGGTTGTTGATAGTGGCCTCAATGTCAACGGGTTCGCCTAGTCCGAGGAAATCCTGAAAGGGTATATGTATTAATGATGTCTGGGTCATAGTCTTTGCAGGTTTCCTCGGTTGGACCCGATGGATGCGGCGCACAGACTAGCGCATAGTGATGGGCGTTGTATCGGCAGGTTGCACACTGGGGGAGTTTTGGCATGGTTGGAGATCGGCTATTGCATTAAACGGCCCTGTTTAAAATAACTGGCAGGATTTGGTTTCCCGGCTTCCCGATTGAAATTTATATCCGGAACTGGTGGCAATGGGTTCAAGGTGGATTTCAAAGAAAGGTTGATTTGTCACGTTTCTTCCCTCTACAAGAGCAGGCTTAATGCATTACATTTGATTAATACATCAAACAAACATAGCGGACGTTCTAACCATTAGGCTAAAAGTTCCATATAGTCTGATTTTGCACCGTCATATCCTTGAAACACATCTTTCTCATCTTCACTTTCATCATCGCTGGTTTCTGCTCCTTGGTCCTCAGACTGTACTTCGACATTCCCCAACTTTTTCAGCGGGTATTGGTGAATATCTGTCTTCTTGCCGACCTGGGTATCTAACCTCTTTATTGCATTGGTTCCTTGCTTACGATACTCCTTCGCTTTGTCTCCATGTTCGGCTGAGTCGGGCCAGTCTATACTGTAGTATATGGGTAAGTCCCCCGGGATTAAGGGTCCTTGACACAGTTTGCTTCCTCTACAGTTAGCATTGTCTTTTCCACAAGCTTCCCTTTCAGTATAAATCCATTCGGTCTCTATTTTGTATGTTTTACTTAATGCCTTGAGCGCTTCCAATACTGCTCCCTCCGAATGTCTAGTGCCGTCTGCACTCGATCTTGTAACATACACTGTTTCCGTTGCTCCTCCTGTGTGGGTAACCACTACTTTCGCCGTGGCATAATTGTACCCAGATTGCTTTCCTGGCTGTTTTCTTTCTTTTCTCAAACTGCGGGCAAATCGAGCTTTTGTACTACCAAATCGAACTCGCATTTGCTGGGGATCTTTCAGCCTATATTTGCCAATTCCATTGCTGCTTCCAACTTTCCTTGTTTTCTTTAGGGGAACTCCTACCGTAGGGGGTCGATTTTTTTGCCTAGTGTAATGTCCTTTTTGACCGGGGGTGAGCTTCGATTTGTCTACTTCCAATTCAGTTTTAGCTGATTCACCTGTGGTTTTATTGTAATAATCTATTGCGTCTTTTATTGTTCTTTGTATTGTTTTGCCACATGACCGAAATGGTCGGCTACTATGAGCGTTTGTCACTGGTGAGTTGGTTTCCCTTGTCTTTCTTCCTATTTCGTCCGCTTCCCTCTCCAACCCCTTATCATCATTAATCTCGACCCCCTTCATCTGCATCGTGGGTTTTACCCTTCCTTGCTTCTGCTGGACAACGTGCCATGCTTCATGGGGTAAATGCTTCTCTTGTCCAGGCGCTACATGAATCTCGGTCCCTTGGGTATAAGCTAATGCCTGTAATTGGGCAGGCTTAGGCGAGTTGTAATGAACCCTGACATCATCAAGGGAATATCCCGATAGATTTTCGATTTCGGCTTTGAGATTATCAGGTAATCCCGTTTGATTGGCGGGTTCGTCTCCTTTGGCTTGTATCGGTTCAGCAGTCTTTTCAGTGGAGATTTTCCGCTGAATGGGATTGGACTCACTGCTTTGGAGATTAACCTGCGGTGCTTGGATGCGATTCACCACTTGCCGCGCTACATGGTCAGCTTCCTGCTCGTATTTATCCCCCGCTGCACCGACCGTTAGCTTGGCTTGAATGGGAAAATGTGAAGCAGATGGGGGGGTGGGTGGAAACGCTGACAATTGAGTGAGATTATCTTGATGTTTACGTTGAATTTTATGCTGATTTTTTGGACCTTCGATGCCAACTTCTGAGCCGATTTGTTGCGATTCAGATACTGGTTCGGAGTGGGTCAGGCGAGAAAGTAGATTACTATTTTGGGGCGAATGCTCAACGGAAGGAGCAGCAGTGGAATTGTCTTGGGCTTTTGCTTGCACAGCCGGAGCAAAAGGACGGGGAGAAAAAGGGCTTTTTGCGGGTTGCAGGGGTAAGCCAGTCTGACGCGAGATGAATTTTTTGGTCATTGTTTTAAGTTTAAATTCAAACTATTTTGTGTTTTATTTCCATCACTTAAATGTGATATACGTGGCAAATCCCCTGATTCCCAAGTCAAAAAACTGTGTTTTTGTAGCCACGCTTTTTCTTTATATTCACTAAGTTTGACAATTCGTCTCTATCTTAAGGAATAGATTAAATGCAAAATTCAATGTTATAAATTTCTGAATTTAAAGTCTTCAAAGAAAAACCGGATACCATCCAGGAAAATTGTAGTTTTAAGATGCGATCGCTCAAAACATAGCAGTTAGTGGGTCCCTGGGTTTAGCGATCGTTGAGTTTAGTCCGGGCGATCGCTTGTGCAGCTTCATCAGAAGGCGGTGCAATCCGAGGGGACCGAAACCCTGGCAATTTGAGAGGAAAACTCCCTAATTGCAAGGGTTTCGACTAGCGATCGCCTCCGCCAATCTAATCAAAATCACCAGGTCCTGGATTACCCGATTGTGATCGCCTCGGGCCGATAACGGTCGCTTCTGACAGTTATTTTCCCCCAGAGTCCTCTAGGCCGGTTGCAGGTTGTCTCCGGTAAGGGCAATCGGCTCAAGGGTACAAGCAATCTGTCGTAGCACTACTTGTTGTAGTATATAAAAATACGCCATTTCTCGCCTTGACAAAAAGACGCTTGTTAAAAGCCCGTCAATTTTTTGTAAATTGAGCTAGATTTTTATCAAGTTATACACTACTCAAACACGAACGCAAACATCAGCGTGTTGTAATAATGATAGTTGTTAGATTTTAGCCTAAATATCAACTTAAGCAAGCTTTCAGGGCCGAGTAAAGGGAAGATAAAAATTGAGGCAACGAAATCCATTTTCATTATCTTGCTGACCAATCTAAGGCTAATCAAACCCAAAATTTAGAGGAAGAAGGAACATGACATTCAAAATTCTGAGCTTAGATGGGGGCGGCATTCGGGGAGTTTTGTCCGCCAGACTTTTGAAGGAGGTAGAAACTATCATCAGAGAGAAGAAGGGGAAAAAACTGCATGAGTATTTTGATTTAGTTGCTGGGACATCCACTGGCTCAATTTTGACAGCGGGTATTGCTTGTCAGATGGAGGCCCAAGAAATGATTGATATTTACCTCAAATATGGAAAAGACATTTTCTTAGACTCAATTCGTAATCAACGAAAATGGCGGGTAGTTAGTCAAGCGTTTGGAAGTAACGTATTATATCCTCATGAACGGGGAGAGCAAGGGTTAACTAAAGTTTTGCAAAAACAATTGATTCATCGGACATTGGGCAGAACGCCTAAAATTAGCGAGATAGTTAAACCCCATATTTTAATTCCTGCTTATGACGTTTATTCTAGGAATACTACCTGGTTTTATAATAATTATGCGGCTTCGGATCAGGGGTCTTCTGGCAATTTTAAAACATGGTACGACAACATCGAACTCTGGAAAATTTGCACGGCATCAGCGTCGGCCCCTACATTCTTCCCGCCTTATGAGCTTCCTTACAATGGCGACCAAAGCCTACCTCATATTGATGGGGGAGTGGCCTGTAACAACCCATCATTAGTTGCCATTGCTCATGCCTTGTTAACCCAAAAGAAGAATGGGTTAAAGTTGGAGAATATTGCGGTTTTATCCATTGGAACGGGCAATACAACTCATCCCTATCAATATGAAGAAATCAAAGACTGGGGAGCGCTAGACTGGATTAAGAATTTACCTAATATTTTCATGAACCCTGCTGCAAAAAACTCGGAAGATATTTGCTGCCAAATCCTAGAAAGTGCGGGGGGAGATAATTTACGGTTGAATTTCGATTTAAACGAGCGACTCAAAGGCGAACCCCAACAAGGCCGACTACGACTCCCCCTAGATAACCCCTACAACAAATATATCGCTAAACTAAAAAATCAGCAGAAAAAAATCCGGGAAGATATTGACAACCCGGAAAATTGCCCCGACTTAATAGAAGCGGCTGAATGCTATCTTGATTGTGGTAAAGTCAAGTATAAAGATAAACGTATTTCGGTTCGAGAAGCTACTCAAAATTTTATCGAATCGCATTAAACTCGGGTACACCAATGGAGTCCAATTTCTCTACTTTTCAAGCCGGTACAGAAGCCGGATAAATGGACTCCACTTATCCCGGATAGCTGATGATGTAAGCCAAAGTTTCTCGGCGATAATGAACTAGACAAATGCTTTCCGGTTGTGTGTTGCGATCGCATCCAACTGATTCCCTGATTTTTTTGCCTAGTTGCAGTAAGCGAAGCTATGCCCCCCGGACTTATCGCCCCCAACAACAGCCCCCGAAATTCATCAACTCCAATCCTAGCTTTCCGGGTGCAGCTTCCTCAGAATCCAGCCAAATCCAACGGGACCGGCTAGGCCAATCCGAGGCAAAAACTCCCTATTTGCAAGGGTTTCAACTGGGGACCGGCTAAGTCGCTCCGGTCGGACTTGGGGTGTTGGTTGCGATCGCCTTCCGCAATAACTGTCAGCGCTAACAGTTTGAGGATTGAGCGCCGGTGCAGAGGTAGCCAACGGAACCGGACCACCGGGCGATCGCCTCCAACTCATTCCCAAAGTATCGGGACCGGCAGTTATCCGACTCACCAACGCTGGGGACGAGGGGAAGCAACCGGGTCACCGGGCGGTAAGCGGAGCCATGCCGTAGGCTTATCGCCTCAAACTTTTCCCAAAGTGTTGGAACTGGCAGTTATCCATCCCGCCGGTGGGGATAATTCAGCGTTGGAATTCGACCGGGCTTTTTCGAGGTGAAAATTTCGGGGGCGCTCACCTAATAGGGTGCGCCGAGGTGCACCTCCCCCTTACTTATAGCGGGTTAAAGGATTTGTTGGTCTGAGTTTTGCCATCGGTCGAGCGCACTAACGGTTGATCGCCTGTATAGTAATATTTGGCAGTTGCTCCTCGATTGCGACACTTCCGGGCGATCGCCCGCAGTTCAGAAAAACCTTTGACTTAAGTACGCGGACTTAAATCAAGATTATTATGTCCTCCGCGAGAAACGAAGCAATCCCAAGTCTGAGCGATTGCTGCATTTCTATCTGCTGTTTCCTTAAACTTTGATGATTTTTGAGTGCCTTGAAATACTATAGCCAACATCCTAACGCTTTCTCGATCGACTACCTCAACGACTTGCGAGGAGCAATTCTAGCCTCCCCTTATCTAGCAATCAACAACCTCAATCGCGATTTCATTGGAACAAAAGGGTTTTCCGTGGTGTTTCAACGTTCGGAAATTTCCGAAGTAGAACGGCGGTTCCCCTTGTTCAAACCCTATCTAGACCAAGCATTACAGCCTGAATGCAATGCTTTTTACCTTAACCCTTTGTTGCTGGGTGAAGGTTCCCGCGTCGATCCGCATATCGATCGATCTTTGCGATCGTACTGCAAAACAGTTGAACCTCCCGCAGCCGTCAGCGTTTTATACGTGCAAGTACCGCCGAACTTGCAAGGGGGAGAGTTGATACTGCGGCGCAACAAACAGCAAGTCGGACAGATTAAGCCGCAAGCCAACTTGCTGATCTATTTTCAAGGAGATTTGACTCACTCTGTCAACGCTGTTAAAAGTACCGGAACTCGTTTGAGTTTGGTTTGCGAACAGTACAGTTTGAGCGAAACAGAACTGCAAGATATTCCAGGATTCACAGTGGAATCTAGGGCCGTGAAAGCAAAAATTAAGTTCGGTCTTGGGGTGTTGGTTGCGATCGCCTCACAATAACTGTCACCTCCAACAGTTATCCGTCCTGCGCCGGTGCAGATAGAACAATTTCGTAACAAAACTTTACCTCGTGTCCTATTTTGCTGTTAGTGCGATTCGTTCTGGAGAAACCCAGTTTTTGGGGGGATTCCAGGCTTTGATAGAGTAACCTCTCTGGGTTGATT
>NZ_JAMXFC010000069.1 GCF_025370755.1 Laspinema sp. D2d
TCCCCCATCCTCCCCATCTCCCCCATCCTCCCCATCTCCCCCATCCTCCCCATCTCCCCCATCCTCCCCATCTCCCCGATCGCGCCATCTAAGCGCTAAAATTTAAGCGCCAAACTTTCAACGGTGCTATGACAAAACTGATTATTCAAATTCCCTGTTATAACGAAGAACAGACTCTGGGACTTACCCTTAGTGAACTGCCGCGTCAGTTACCGGGAATTGATGAAATTGAGTGGTTGGTGATTGATGATGGCAGCCGCGATCGCACGGTGGAAGTGGCTAAAGCTTGTGGCGTAGATCATATCGTTTGCCTTGGCAATAATCAAGGTCTAGCTAAAGCTTTTATGGCGGGATTAGAAGCGTCTCTAAAAGCCGGGGCTGATATTATTGTCAATACGGATGCCGATAATCAATATTGTGCTGAAGATATCCCGGCTTTGATTCACCCTATTTTATTAGGAAATGCGGAGATTGTCATCGGGGCGCGACCGATTCAAGAAATTGAACATTTTTCCCCGACTAAAAAATTCTTACAACGGCTCGGAAGTTGGGTAGTACGTCTGGCTAGTAATACGAGAATCCCCGATGCACCTAGCGGTTTTCGGGCCTTTAGTCGGGATGCGGCGATGCAGTTAAATGTTTTTAATCAATATACCTATACCCTAGAAACAATTATTCAAGCGGGCCAGAAAGGGATGGCAATTACTTCGGTTCCCATCCGCACGAATGGAGAGCTACGACCTTCTCGCTTAGTCAAAAGTATTCCCAGCTATATTCATCGCTCTATTTTAACGATTTTTAGAATTTTTATGACCTATAAACCCCTACGGTTCTTCCTAATTTTAGGAAGTTTTCCGTTAAGTTTAGGGGTGGCTTTGGGGATGCGCTGGTTAGGTTTCTTTTTAATGGGAACGGACCGCACTCGAATTCCCAGCTTGATTTTAGCGGCTATTTTAATTCTGATCGGGGTACAGTTGATTATCCTCGGTTTGGTGGCTGATTTATTGGCGGTGAATCGCAAGTTGCTCGAAGATATTCAATTGAGGATGCGGCGGGCAGACTATAGGAAAACCAAAGAAAAATAAAGGGCGATCGCCCAGGGATTTGCTGGGTTGTCTAAAATCGGGTCGTTACCTTGTGCTGAGAGGGTATCCCAGCCCAAAATAGGGGTTAACTACCCCAGGATACTGGGTTAATAACTGGGTAGGTTTCAGGGTTTAAATCGGACCTATAGTAGGGTTAGCCAAATGACTGAATTCAGGGGTTAATCCGATTTCCAACCCGATGAGGACGTCGGAAACCTGAGTCAATTGGCTTTTTTAAACTGATGAGTATCAGGTATTAACGTGAGGTGTGATTTTTCAGCCCGATCGCCTTAAAGTAATTTTAATCGCCCGGAATCAGTACAGGTTAGAAAACTATTGTTCACGAATCGGAGGGCATCTGTATAACGCGCTCTCCGGCTGAATAACTAAGGTCAAGTTTTTTAAAAAACTGTAACCTAAATTACCTTTTGATAGGGAAATTTTAGGAATTTTTAGATACTTTATTATAATCACGAAAGTGAGGCGACTCAAGAAAATTTAAGATTTAATTAAGCTTCAAACTGTAGAGGGACGGGTTAAAATTGTGGACAAAGTTAGTCCCCATCTAAACTATTGGTAAGAAATAAACCATGAGTGTCATCTTCCTAATGATAGATTAAAAGGCTGGCAGGGAAGAAATAGCATTGCGCCTTTCGGGGTGAGGAGTGAAAATCCGCACTCGGCTGGGATCAAAAGTTGAGGAAAAGGTTAGAGAGAAGGACAGGAAGGCTCGAACAAAGTTCGCTGGCTGTGATCTGTGAAATGTACTCAATATCAACGTGATTCGTATGCTCCAGGGAATGGGAATCTATCGCTCTAGCGAGACTATGTTAACCGGCAGCTACGATCCTCACATAGTGGGGCTGTCAATGGGAATAGCGATCGCGATATCTTATTTGCTGATCGCTCTGGATGGGCTAATGAAGACAGAACCGCGATCGCACCAAGGGGAGTTGACTAAAGGTGCGGCGATCGCCTTAGCTGGGTTGATTGGGATGTATTTAACCGGACCCCTCCTAGGGATGAGGAACGTGCCGTTTGCTGAGGAGGTTAGGATAATGCTGTCCCTGTTGGTGATGGCGATCGCTGCGGGGATCGCAATTGCGGTTATTAATGGTGAAGTCATGAAATGGGACATCTTGAGAGTTGAGCATCAAATCAGGGGAAGAGCGATCGCGACCCCGGTTCTATGGATCCTCGCTGTAGCCCCAGGGGTGAGCCTCATCCTCCTGAATCTCTTAAATTGGGCTGGAATCGCCCCCCCATTTTTGGGACTTATGCGGGACTCCCTGGCAATTGCGACGGCGATCGCCAACGGGATCTTAGTTAGCATTATCCCTCGTTCCATAGTGCTCAAAGCCGGAAGCAGCGAACCTCGACAAACCCGCACATCCCAGGAGATTCGCGATCGCCGATATTCCTCTAACCGAGCACCGTTCGAGATCACCCCCCGTCCAGATGTTCAAGCCGAATTAGCACAAACCAAAACCTTTCTTAACTCAGTCATTGAAAATATGCCCCTCGGCTTATTTATCAAAGATGCCAAAACCTTGCAATTTATTCGATGGAATAAAGCCAGTGAACAACAATTTGGCTATTCCCAAGATCAAGTATTAGGCAAAACCGACTATGACCTCTTTCATCCAGAAGAAGCTGATTTTTTCACCCAAAGCGATCGCCAAGCTCTCTTAACCCAACAAATGGCAGATATTCCCTTAGAAACCATTCAAACTCCACATCAAGGGATGAGATTACTTCATACCCGTAAAGTCCCGATTATCGATGAAACTAACACCCCTAAATATCTCATGGGAATTTCTGAAGACATTACCGATTGGGTAGAAGCCCAGGAGGAAATTATCAAGCAGAATCAACGTGCTCAACTCTTTGCAGAATTGACCATCAAAATTCGTCAATCCCTAGATATTGGCGAAATTCTCCAAACCACCGTTGAAGAAGTCCGACAAGTTCTCCACGCCGATCGGGCGATCGTCTTTCAACTGATGGCCGATGGAACCGGAATTGTGGTCAAAGAAGCCGTCGTTGAAACCTGTCAGCCGCTATTAGGAAATCAGATTACTGATACCTGCTTTCCCAAAAGCTATTTAGAACAATACAAACAGGGGCGAGTCAACGCGATCGCCGATGTCGAGTCCGCAGAGATTCACGCTTGCTATCGGGACTTGCTTAGAAGAATTGGGGTCAAAGCCAACCTCGTAGTTCCCTTACTCCAACGGGATGCCCCTGAAGATCCCCTACGGGAAAGATTGTGGGGATTACTCATTGCCCATCAATGTTCCACCCCGCGCCAATGGACACAGTTTGAAACTGAACTCTTACAACAACTTGCCAATCAAGTCAGCATTGCCCTCTCTCAAGCCCAACTGCTGGCAGAGCAAACCCGCATCTCCCAAAAGCTGGCAAAACAGAACATTATTTTAGCCCAAATGAAACAGGCGGCAGTTGCTGCTAATCGGGCCAAAAGTGAGTTTTTGGCTAGTATGAGTCATGAAATTCGCACCCCCATGAATGGGGTACTGGGGATGACGGGATTGCTCCTGGCAACGGAATTAAACCCCCAACAAAAACACTATGCGCAAACAATTTTTTCCAGTGCCGAACATCTGTTAACCGTCATTAATGATATTCTCGATTTTTCTAAATTAGAAGCGCGAGAAATGAATCTCAACCCGATTGATTTCGAGTTAGATGAATGTATAGAATCCGTCGTGGATTTGATGGTTGCTCCCGCTCAGGAGAAGGGACTTGATTTGGGCATTTGCATCGATCGCAACGTTCCTCGCCATCTGTTTGGAGATCCAGCGCGGTTGCGGCAAATTTTGCTGAATTTAGTCAATAATGCGATTAAATTTACTGAAGTGGGAGAAGTCTCCATCGCCGTTTGTGCCGTCTCTGAAGATTCCACCTCGGAAACCGATTCCCTCCCCCCAGCCCAGCGCAATCCCGTCACCTTGCGATTTGCCGTTACCGATACGGGAATTGGGATTTTACCCCAGGATCAAACCAAGTTGTTTCAATCCTTTTCTCAAGTGGATAGTTCCTCTACTCGCCAGTATGGCGGTACGGGGTTAGGACTGGCTATCTCTAAACAATTGGTGGAATTGATGCAGGGCCAAATAGGGGTTGAGAGTGAGTTGAATCAGGGTTCTACCTTTTGGTTTACTGTTACCTTGCCCGTACAGCAAACTCTCACAGAACGGGAAAATTACCAGGGTACAACCCTGGAGATGCAGTCTCTAAAACTCCTAGTTGCCGATGAGAGTGAGATGCATCGTCAGTCGGTGCAGCATTTCGCCGATCGCTGGGGAATCACAGTGGATCAAGTGACGGACCGCCAAAGCGCCCTGAGTGCCTTGCGGAAGGCGGCAGCAGAAGGAACCCCTTACCATGCGCTGTTGGCAAGTGTGAACTTATTGGAGGGCGATCGCTCCACCCTGTTACAAGCCCTGAAGAAGGAGCCAAATTTGGCGACAACCCGGACGATCGCCTTGGCGCAGTTTAATCAACGGGCGATCGCCGAAGCCTTAGCCCCCCATTGGATCAGTGCTTATATTATCAAACCTTTGCGGGGGTCTCAGTTTGTGGAAAGCTTGCAACAAGTGTTAGCCCCCAAGGTGGCTTTGAGCGATCGCCCCCGAGGGTCTCAGGGAGAAGCTTTCTCCCTGGCTCCTGCGCCTTTGTCCCCCCTAAAAATCTTAATCGCCGAAGATCACGAAATCAATCAACAAGTGATCGTGTTTCAACTCAACACCTTGGGCTATCATGCCGATTGTGTGAATAATGGTCTTGAAGCCCTCGATCGCCTTGCCGGTGAAGATTATGATCTCGTGTTTATGGATTGTCAGATGCCCCAGAAAGATGGCTATGAAGTGACCCGAGAACTCCGGCAGCGGGAAGGAACCCGCCGTCATACCATCGTCATCGCCCTGACTGCTCATGCCCTCAATAGCGATCGCCAAAAGTGTCTGGAGGCAGGAATGGATGATTACATTAGTAAACCCGTCCTCCTCGAACAATTACAGGCAGCACTGGATCGCTGGATTCCGCAGATTATCCCCCTTCAGCGATCGGAACCCCATTTGA
This sequence comes from Laspinema sp. D2d, assembly GCF_025370755.1. Taxonomy (GTDB): domain Bacteria; phylum Cyanobacteriota; class Cyanobacteriia; order Cyanobacteriales; family Laspinemataceae; genus Laspinema. The sequence goes on from NZ_JAMXFC010000069.1 coordinate 5,190, forward strand.
CCGAACCCTCACACCGGGAAGCGACTCTCTCTCCCGGTGTGAGCCATTCTACCTTGGAACCCTCTGGGTCCTTATCCCCTAGAGAGTTACCCCAGGGAATGCTTGAAGATTCCCCCCTGGATTGGAACCGGCTGCAGGAGATTTCCCGAGGTAAACTGGAATTACAAGAGCGCCTGTTAAGAGCCTTTGTAGACAGCCTGTGGGGGGATATTGAAGTGATTCGTTCCGCCTACGATCGCCAGGATTGGAGTACCGTTGAGTTAAAAGCGCACCGAATTAAAGGAGCCAGCTTGAATATGGGGGCTCGGGCGATCGGGGCCATTTCCACCGAACTTGAGAACCAAGTGCGGGACCAGATGTTTGAAGAGATTACCCCCTTGTTGTTGCAGTTAGAATCTCAGGTTGAGCGCCTGGGAAGTTGCACTCAATCTCTCCCCCCTCGATAATGGGTTTAGAACAGGTGATATATCAGTCCTAAAATAAAGATACCCTGCGGTTTTTGTCGAGATTTCACTCTCTACCAGAGGGTTCATTGCGCAAGGGAATTCCGAGCTAGATCAGCCACGGAATTGATAAACTAGGTATGAAATCAACAAAACTGTCGTGACCCCATTTAAACTGCCCGCTTGCTTATCCCTCTTGCGATCGCCCATTTGGATTTTCGATCTCGAACAGTTGCAACTGTGGTGGGCGAATCCTGCTGCTTTGCAACTCTGGGGTGCAGCGACTTTGGAAGAACTCAGACAGCGAGATTTCCGGGAGATTTTAGGGGCAACCCGCCCCCGATTAAAGGGCTATTGCAAACGGTTTAAGTCTGGGGAAACGGCGATCGAACACTGGACATTTTATCCCCAGGGAGAAGCGGTGGAGATTCCCTGCCTCTGTTCTGGGATGGAGATTGACCAAGGACGTTTGGCCCTGTTGGTAGAGGGGGTGAGTCCGGGGATTCTCCCTCACAGCGGCATGGTTAACCGACTCATGCCGGGGAAGGTATTACCGGAGAAAACTGTAGTAGGACCCCAGGCACTTGTCCTCCGTCAGATTACCGATCCCCTCACGGGTCAAACCATCGTCCTGGTTCAAGAGAATAATAATCCAGATCCAGGAGGCGATCGCCCGCAATCCGCCCCTCTCCCCGAGGTGGTAAACCCTTCCCCCAGAAGTTTTCTGGAACCGACTCAACCCCAGTCCGGGGAGGATAGTCTGGAAGAAACCATCACCCTGCAACAAGCTATTTTAGATAGTGCCAACTACTCGATCATCTCCACAGGCATTGATGGGATGATTTATACATTTAATGCCACTGCTGAACGTTGGCTGGGTTATACTGCCGAGGAAATGGTCGCGAAAATGACTCCGGCAATTCTCCATGACCCGATGGAAGTGGTCCAGAGGGCGCAGGAACTGTCTGAAGAACTGGGGGTAGAGATAGCGCCTGGATTTGATGTATTTACGGCCAAAATCCAGCGGGGGAAACCGGACGAATACGAATGGTCGTATATCCGCAAAGATGGCAGTCGGTTTCCGATCTTGTTGTCTATCTCAGCCCTGCGCGATCGCCGAGGGGAAATTACCGGATTTTTGGGGATTGCCAGCGACATCAGCGATCGCAAGAATGTCGAAGCGCAACAGCGCGAAACTGAGGCGGCATTGCGATCGCTCATTGAAGTGCAAGCAGCGGTGGAGTTGAGCCTGCAAGAGCGTCTGGAGCGGATGTTAGCAATGGGTTCTCAGCAATTTAAGTTGGAAATAGGGATGTTAGGTCGGCTGGAGGGCGATCGCATCGAGATCGTCGCTGCTTGCTATCCTCCTAGCAGTTTGTTTAAACTCTTTCCCGGAGATGCGCTCAATTTAAGTCAAACTTATGACGCCTATACCCTGTTTGAACAAGCTACACTCTGTATCAACTCCGCCGCTCAATCTGAGGGATGGCGAACCCATCCCGCCTATCAAGTCCGTAAACTCCATGCCTATATTGGCACACCGATTTTTGTGGCCTCGGAAGTGTTCGGAACCCTCAGCTTTGTTAGCCACAGCCCCCGAGATACGGCTTTTAAAGACAGCGATCGCCAACTGGTGACCTTGATGGCACAATGGATCGGCGGGGAAATCGAACGGGATATGGCTCAGAATGCCTTCCAAGCGGAATACCATCGCACGTTGTTACTGGGGCAAATTACCCGTGAAATTCGCCAAAGTTTAGATTCCCACCAAATTTTACAAACCGCTACGGATTTAATGGGGCGCGGTTTTCATCTGAATCGTTGTGTGATTCTCTCTTATACTCCGGAAGGGAGTACCGTAGATACGGTAGCCGAATATGTAGAACCGGGGTATCCATCGATGATGGGGATTAAAATTCCGGTGGAAGGGAATCCCTACATTCTCAAGGTATTTGCTCGCGATCGCGCTGTCGCCTCGGATGATGTGAATACCGACCCCTTACTACGGGAGGCACTTCCCCTATGTCAACAAGTTCAAATCAAGTCAATGTTAGCCGTTCGCACCTCCTATCAAGGCGAACCGAATGGGACCATTGGCTTTCATCAATGCGATCGCTTCCGCCATTGGGAACCCCAGGAAATTGAGTTACTCGAAGCAGTTGCCGTTCAACTCGGGATCGCTTTAGCACAATCGGAATTACTGGTTCGTGAACGCGCAGCGCGATCGCAACTGGCTGAACAAAATGAAGCCTTAAAACAAGCCCGAGAATCCGCTGAAGTCGCCAACCGGGCCAAAAGCGAATTCCTCGCCACCATGAGTCACGAAATCCGCACTCCTATGAATGCTGTCATTGGCATGACGGGGTTATTACTGGATATGAATTTAACCGAGGAACAGCGGGATTATATTGATACCATTCGCACCAGTGGCGATGCCTTACTGACGATTATTAATGATATTCTCGACTTCTCTAAAATTGAGTCTGGGAAACTTGAACTAGAAAATCATCCCTTTAATCTACAAACTTGCATCGAAGAAGCTTTAGATTTGTTTGCTCCTAAAGCGGCGGAAAAAGGGCTGGAATTATTATATCAAATTGAACTGACCACACCCAAACAAATTATCTCCGATGTCACTCGGTTGCGGCAAATTTTAGTCAACTTAATTGGCAACTCGGTCAAATTTACCCAAACTGGCGAAATCGTCATCTCAGTGAGTGCCACTCCATTCCCCTCTCCCGACTCTCAGTCTGAAGATGTGACTCCTTTAGTCATGGCAAATTGCGAAACTTTCTCGGGTTTACAGCCACTATCCGAGGATGAATCTACCCCGGTTGCTTATGAGTTACAATTTTCTATTCGAGATACGGGAATTGGGATTCCCCCCCATCGTCGCGATCGCCTCTTTCTGCCCTTTTCTCAAGTCGATGCCTCCACGACTCGCCAGTTTGGTGGGACTGGACTAGGACTAGCAATTTGCAAGCGCTTGAGCGAATTAATGGGGGGTCGAATGTGGATTGAAAGTCAAGAAGGGGTGGGTTCTAGCTTTTACTTTACCCTAATTGCTCACTCCAACCCCAGGGCGATTAATTCCCCCGACTATCATCAAAGCGATCGGCCCTTACTCAAGGGTAAAAAACTTCTAATCGTCGATGATAACGCCACCAATCGACAAATTTTGCTCAAACAAACTCAAAACTGGGGAATGTTTCCTCACTCCGCTGCATCCGGTTCCGAAGCCTTAGCCCTTTTAGAAGTCAGTAATCATTTTGACCTTGCCATTTTGGATATGCAAATGCCTGAAATGGATGGGTTAACCCTCGCTAATAGGATTCAAAGCCAGCCCCAATGGCAATCCCTCCCCTTAGTGATGTTTACCTCAATGGGTAAACCTGAATCTTTAGAATTGAATGGAATTTTTGTTGAATTTGCAGCGTTTATAAATAAGCCAATTAAACAGTCTCAACTCTATAATACCTTAATTAAAGTTTTTGAAGAAACCCTCTCAACCAGTCCCGTTAAATATGAGTCTATCCTCAGTTCTAAAAAGTCACTGATTAATGAGGACATGGCGAAGCAGATGCCTTTAAGGATTTTATTAGCCGAAGATAATATCGTCAACCAAAAAGTTGCCTTACGAATCTTGGATCGCATGGGATATCGGGCGGATGTCGCCAACAATGGAATTGAAGTCTTAGAAGCGTTGCATCGGCTCTCTTACGATGTTATCCTCATGGATGTGCAAATGCCCGAAATGGATGGGTTAGAAGCAACTCGTCAAATTTGTAAAAAATATGCCGATCGCTTACACTTAAATAAGCCAAGAATTATCGCCATGACTGCCAATGCCATGCAAGGCGATCGGGAAATTTGTCTCGCGGCTGGAATGGATGACTACATCACCAAACCTATTCGTCTCGAAGAGCTAATCAAAGCATTATCTTTAGCCAAAGGTTAATAATTTTCCACCCTCAGCTAACCTTTTTACTAAGGGATAGAGGTTAAATTTAAGGTTGAATTTAATTGGTTATAATCAAATAAGAAAATCTCAATCCTTTTAAAATTAAGCATGAAATTTTATTCTCAGGTTATTTTACCCAACTTGATGGATATTACAATGTCCGATCCGCGTATTTCCCAGTATAGAGAAGCGGTTTTATCTGAGGTATCTGGCAATGTTTTAGAAATTGGGTTTGGGACTGGATTGAATTTGCCTCATTATCCAAAAACCGTTGACAAGCTTACCACCGTTGATCCGAATTCTGGGATGAATCAATGGGCCCAAAACCGGATTGATTCCTCGAATATCGATGTAGAAGTTAGGGTAATCAGTGGCGAGAATTTACCGTTTCCCGATGAAAGTTTTGATAGTGTGGTTAGCACTTGGACTTTGTGTAGTATTACCCAAGTGGAACGGGCTTTAGCAGAAATTCACCGGGTTCTCAAATCGAATGGAAAATTCTTTTTTTTGGAACATGGATTGAGTGAGGAACGGAAGATTCAATATTGGCAGAACTTTCTCACGCCTCTGCAAAAAATTGTGGGGGATGGATGCCATTTGAATCGTCCGATTCAAAGTTTAATAGAAAATCAGTTTCAAATTCTGGAACTTGATCGCTTTTATGCCCCTAAGATTCCTAAGACAGTGGGGTATTTTTACAAAGGGATTGCGGTAAAAGGATAGGAGGATGAATGACTTCAGTCGTTACTCAAAACATCAGAGAACGACTGAATTTTTTACTATGAACCTGAATAAATTTTCGGTTTCAGCTTTGTTTTTTGGATTATATCAAGTCCGGTGGATTAAACTCAAAAATTCCTGATTGATCTTCTCCCCCTTCCCTGCAAAGGATGAGGGTTGGGGGGGGTAGGTTCATGTGGGCGATCGCGCCAACCTGATATTAAACATCTGGCAAAATTCTAAAAAGCCAATGGGCGTTTTTAAGGGGATTTGGGGGGTCAATCCGGTATTTTGCCAGAGGTTGATTAGGACAGTCCAGGGATGGGGGGTAATTTTTTTAACTGGGGCTGGATGTGCTTTTGCCACAAGGGGTTAAAGCTTTCGGGGAAGACCATTTTCCAGGTAAAGCCCAGGACTGTGATCATGAATGCCGCCATGACTAAGGCGGCAAGTCCGGTACTTAACTGAGCAAAAATATTGGTTTTTTTGGGTTTAACGTAAAACCCGCGTCGGCGATTTTGGAGTGCATAAGCCGAATCATCAATGATTTCTTCCTGGATGGGGATCGGTTGAGTTCGCTTGGCAGGGGGACGCTGGGCGGCGGGTTTGCGGGAGGTTGCAGCTTTTTTGTTGTCTTTGGAGGGCGATCGCGCTTTGGATGCGGTACTCATTCCCGAGGAGTCATCGCTTTGTTGCCATCTCTCCACCTGCTGAGTTACCACCTCCGGTTCTTTCTTCGCCCGCGCCCACTGTAACAACATCGCGGAGGTAATCCCACAGAGATTATCTTGCCGTAAGGCGGCGATGCGTTTGAGTAGGGGTTGTCCATTGCAGACAAAGACGACGATCGCATCTTCTCGTTCTAGGGCCACACCATAGGCAGCCTCGGCCATTTCTAAACTTAACCGGGCACTGAAACTCAGGGCGGCCCCTTCCGGTGGTGTTAACTTGCGATGGGTAGCGGTAGCGGTGGTTTGCTGCCAGCCACTTTTGGGCCAAAATGCCATAAATTCTTTTGCTGCCTTCTCCTGTCCTGGTTCCGCTGCGCGATCGGCGAAATCCTGCATGGCGTCAAAGACAACTTTGGGGACAAAACAACTCCCCACCCGTTTGTAATCTTTCCAAACCTTGGTTTCACCAGCTAAGAGAGAAGTCGTATCAAAAACAAGTAATATCTGGGGTCGAGCACTCATGATGTTAAAGGGGGGTAAAACAAAAAAAGGAAAGCGGGAACGCGATCAGATGTTTTTTTAAAAAAGAGAACAAGAAACCGGGTTTCTCGCCCAAACTTGTTGCTTATGACGTAAAGATTTTTTCAAGAAACCCGGTTTCTAACTTCTACTGTATCGAGGACCTCAGTCTTGTTCTGCGGTCCTCTGCCCTGGCTTTCTCTTTCTATTATTATCCGCCAATTCCTAAACGACCGGCCAAGGAGGTACTCAGAGGGAGTAAGGTGGCGATCGTCAAAAATAAGGCTAACAAAGCCAAGGCTGCCCGGGCATCATCGGGTTCTTTAATTTCGTTCAAACTGGGGCGTTCTAAACCCCGTTGTAGGAAGAGAATCACGATCGCCCAATATAAGGCCAAGGGATTGAAGAAGGCAGCGATCGCAAGGACAATGGCCGTGGCGATCGTCGCCCGTCCGGCAATGGTCCGTCCGTAGACTGACTGGACGATCCGGCCCCCATCTAGTTGACCCGCAGGCAGAAGATTAATGGCGGTAATTACTAATCCTAGCCAGCCAATCACCATCATCGGATGGACGGGAACCAAGGGTTGATTCAATGCCGGACCTAGGACAACTTTTGCTAAAGTCCCGACTAACACAGACCCTTGGAAAAACTCTGCCGGAATTTGGAATAAGCTGCCCTCATGGGACAGGAGTAAGCCCACAATTAACATGGCGAGAGAGACTAATCCACCAGCAGCAGGTCCAGCAAAGGCCACATCAAACAATACCGTTCGGTTTGGCAAAAGAGTTTCAAAGCGATTAATTGCCCCAAAAGACCCGATTTGCCAAGTGGGAATGAAAAAGGGCCAGCTTAAGCGGACGTTATTTTTCTGGGCGATAATCCGATGGGCCATTTCATGAGAAAGCAAGACTGCCCAGATTCCCAAGGTTAGGGGGAGCACTTCCCCAAGGCGTTGGGGATTGGTAAAGAAGTCGAATCCTAGGAATAATCCAGCAGTTTCTAAGCTGGTGATAATCGTAGCGATCAATAAGACCACAGCCAGGATTTTTTGTCCTCGGGTGGTGGGTTTGGGGTCGGAGGTGCTGGGTAAGACGATCGCCACGGGTTTTTCGTCAGGATTGGGGACTAAAAATAGCCGATAGCGATCGCCCATGCGTTCTTGCAGGGTCTGGGCGAGGCGGTGATAAGCCTCATCCGGATCCCCTCGCAGATTCCCTTTAAAAATTGCCCCTTCTTGATAGGAAATCGTTTCTGTGGCAAAGAAGGTATCAATGCCAAAAATCCCCTGGATCTTTTTGAGGTCTTCTTCAGGAATTCTGACAAACTCCGGGGCGATCGTCTTAAGTTGGTCTTCAACACCGGGAATCTTTGGGTTCTCTGGGTTGGCCCCCACAGCAGTCTGATCGGACTGCAAACGTTTGGCGGCCCGTTCTCGCAGGACCTCATCCTGACCCGCTGCCCGTAGTTGTTTGCCCAAATAGATGTACAACCCCGCAGAGGCGAGAACCAGCAGCAGAATTCCCACTAAGTTCAGGTAGATTCCGGCGGAGAATAAGCCAAAGAACAACAGCCAAGGGAACATCAGTACCGCAGACTGTAACCAGGCTAAGATGCCGAGTTTTCCGAAATCCCTAGCGCGATAATATCCCCACCCCAAGATTCCTAGGGCGACAAACACGATAGCAATTGTTGCAGCATTCTCTGTTGCGATATCCATGTCCTCAATATAAATGCTGGTCAGACACCGCCCGGGCGATCGCTCATGATCATCCCACTCCGACAAATCAGGCGGTTGAACCCGCTATTTGTCGCAGAGGTACGCTGTGAAAAACGCCGGGGGATCGATTCCATCTTACCGAGTCATCTACCCTCCCCGATAACCCCCAGGCACAAATTCTCTACAGGGATGAGTTTTAACGGATCAATGGGTGTTTATAGACCCTCGTGATTCTCCGGTCCCCTCCCCTGATTCTTGGTCCGGGTTAGGGTGGGGTTCTTCTTGGGCGATCGCTACCTCACACACTCATAAGGAGGCGATCGCGCCTGTAAGGAGCCGGGTGCCAAATTCTTTCTAGGCGCAAGCGTGATCGCGCTTGCGCGTGGATCCTTTGGACCCTTTACCCACCCATTCTACGCGCAAGCGTGATCGCGCGTGGACCCCACCCTAACCCGGACCAAGAATCAGGGGAGGGGACCGGAAGTAAAAAACCTACTCTTGCCCCCTGGGATGCCGAGTTCCCCATTGTTTCGGATAATGGAAAGGCGAACCTCAACCTTCTGTTTTTGTGAGTCTTATGACTGATCCAACTCCCAATTCCCCTCCTGGGTCCTCCCCTAGTTCTGATGCCACCCGCCCTCGTTCTGGCAACCCTAAACCCCGGGGTAAACAATCCCTCCCCCCGGAAAAATATGCTCGGTTAAGGGCTGAGGCGGCTGCGCCCTATAAAGGACTCCGTAAATTTGTTTATGTGGTTTGTGGGGCCTCCGGTGGCATTGGCGCTTTTGTGTTTCTGGCGCAACTAATGGCCGGTCGTGAAGTGGGCGCGGCACTGCCTAATTTTGCGCTCCAACTCGGGGTAGTCGCCCTAATGGTGTGGCTCTTTCGGTTAGAAAAGTCGGACTGAAGCCGCCGAGAAGGCTCGATTGTTGGGTGCCAATCAGGACGACGATCGCGCTTTTTCTCGACCGGGCTGGGGACCATTTGTGCGGATCAAGTTTTTTTCTGGCTTATCGCTGTTAATGCTCCCCCGCTGGGTTTCTCTCCAATGTTTCTGATCCCCCGATAAGAATATCTAATTTTTCCATGAGTTGCCGGTGAGGTAAAATAATCTTCAGAGGACTATCCATTGACGGCAATGGATCTTATAATTAAAAAATTTTTAAAAATCTGCATTCGCCCCATGAGTATAAATCTAAAGAAAAGATTAGGAAATTCCAGGTCGGGAAAAATTCCGGTCATAATCAAAATCAATAAAGTTCAAATGGGGTCAGCCAATATAACTGGAGTTTAGACTAAGCGAAATTTGACCCACCAGGAGGGGAGCCACTGTTAAAAGAGTGTAGGACAAAAATGA
>NZ_JAMXFC010000003.1:0-263708 GCF_025370755.1 Laspinema sp. D2d
ATCTCCCCCATCTCCCCCATCTCCCCCATCTCCCCCATCTCCCCCATCTCCCCCATCTCCCCCATCTCCCCCATCTCTCCCCCATCTCCCCCATCTCCCCCATCTCCCCCAACACTCATGGATTTACAAGCGATTCGACAAGGAAAAATTAAAGATTTGCGAAATGCCGACCTTTCCGGTGCCGACTTAAGCGGCGCTCATCTGGCCCTGGCGGACTTGCAAGGAGCCAATTTAAGGGGAGCCAATCTCTCAGGGGCCGACCTACGCGGGGCGCAATTGCGCGCCAACTTACGCGGTGCCGACCTCACGGGGGCCATTTTATCTGGGGCTGATTGTCGCAATGCCGACCTCACTGGGGCCATTTTAGTTGATGCCAATCTGCGTGATGCCAGCTTGGCGGGAGCTTTTTTAGCTGGATCCGTTTGTAGCCAATTGGATTTAAGCGGAATAGACTTGCGCGGAGCGGATTTGCGCGGGACCCTCCTGAATCGGGCTTTTCTGCAAGGGGCCGAACTGACCTCCGCCAACCTTTCTGGTGCTGACTTATCCTCCGCTGACTTAGAAGAAGCCAATCTCAATGGGGCCATTTTCTGCGGGGCCAATTTAACCGGCTCTAACTTATTCTGTGCCACGATGGAGCAAACGCAATGGCTAGGGGCAAGACTGGAAGGCGCTTGTGTGGAAGGGACGCCTTTAGGAGACCGGAGAAGGCCCCAAGGATGAACTAGGGAATGGATTTTCGCTGGTATTTCTCCGTAAAAAGGTAGATTTTTTGAGTTCAATCCCCTCCCATCTGGGTAGAGACCCCACCCTATTTTTCCGAAGGGAAGGGCAGGGTTCTCCCCAAACTTGAACCCTTGAAAGAATTACGGGGTATAGGTTTAAGGGATTGATAACCTGAAAATCAACCTCGGGCAGTCCCCTCTTTTTCTCCCTCTTCCGGGCTCTCTCCCCTGGTTTCTCTTATAGCCTCCATAACCATCACAAAAGTTTACATTTTGTAATGAACCGTTATAATGGAGCAGTAAACAAACCTGCAAAAAAATGGTATCCTCATTGTTTGGCAGTAAACCGTTTCAAAATCAAAGTGGTGATGCTCTCGTTAGTAAAGTAGCGGGTGCCGCGATCGCTGCGTTGTTCAAGAAATCTGAAAAAGTTGAAGCCAATGTCCGAGCAGAACCCGTAACCAAGCTGTTGCAGGGCAGCGTCGATGGCTTTGACTTCATTGGCAAAGGAATGCTGATGTATAATGGCCTGCGGATCGAGAACATGGAATTGTACCTGCAAGCCGTTGCCATTGATATTGGCGCGATTTTTGCCGGTCAAGTCCAGTTACGACGACCCACCAGCGCCAGCATGAGAGTGGTTTTAACCGAAGCTGACTTAAACACTTCCTTTAATACACCGTTTGTAGTCGAAAAACTTCAAAGATTACAGTATCAAGGTGAGTCCCTGAATTTTCACCAAACTCAGGTCAACCTCACGCCGGATAAAAGAATTCAAATTCTGTCCCAAGTGAGTCTCGGCAACTCTGACACAACGATCGCCCTGGATATGACCGCCAGTGTTGAGGTGGAAGAACGCAGAAAAATCCAATTTATCGAAGTGAGTTATGGGGGAGACGAGAAGGCGGTTGATCTAGGTAAGCAGTTGATTAATCATGTCAATGACTTGCTGGACTTAGATAAATTTGCTTTAGAGGGAAGCCAATTGCGGGTAGATCGGATCCGACTGCAAAACCAGGAAATCGTCTTTTATGGTTCCGCGCAGATCGATCAGTTCCCCTCGGGGAAAGGTAAAAAATAAGGGAGCGATCGCCTCAAATTTGGGGGATCGCTACCGGGGGCGCTTTGTCAGACACTCCGCCTGGAGTACGACAAAATCGCCCGCCTCAAACTGAGTACAAGGGGCGATCGCTCCCACTAATGCCGGAACTGTTCCCTGTCGTAGTGCTGCCTCCGCTTGTTGGGCAGCCTTAAAAAGCGGTTGAGTTTCAGTCAATTGAAAGCGGCGTAACCAGGCACTTTTTTCTAAATACTCTGGGGTAAAGGCGGACCGTTCTACAATCCATAAATCAATTCCATACTTTTGAATCACTTGCTGGACTGCATCCAATTTTTCACTATATTGAGCGGTCAAAATTTCTATTGCCCGTTGATTGAGTTCTTGATAATAAGTCTGATGATATCCAATCACATAGCTGGGACTGACCAAAATAGACCGATTGGTGAAAGCTGGTAGATTATCGGTTTCTTCAGCAATGCCAGCAATTAATGTATCTTTCGGTTGAGTGGATAAAAATTCATAGAGGGGTGAAAATTTGCCAATTTTGTAATCGACGTCGGGAAATTTTCTTAACAGAATTGGATAGATTAGCAAAATGGTCAACAAGGTAGTAGCGGTTATTCCCCACATAAATTTGTAGGTTTTGGCCCGAGTCGTCTGTAGTTTTTGAACCAGCCATTCTAAAATTAAGGTCAACGAAATCGCCCCGGCGATCGGCATCACCAGTCTCAGACTATGTTCCGTATATCGACTGGGAAGATGCAGTTGAAATAACAGGGCATGAGCCGCCAAAAACATAGCAAATGAAACAAACAATAATTCCGGCAAAATAATCAGGCGAGGGCTAATTTTTTCAGCTAGGGAAAACCGAGTAAAAAATCTCAATAAAACCGGCAATAAAAGCCCTAACCAAATTTGAGGCAAACTAAACGAAAGTTCGCACCATTCACTTGGAAAAATCCCGGTTCGCCGCCAACACAACCAATATTCCCAAGGATTATCAATAAAAAAGCTGGGCCATAAAATTTGGGCTTGGGCAGCGGTTAAAACGGGACCATATTCAGAAGATTTTAACGCATAAGGTAACATCACCGCAAAGGCTACACTTAAACCAATTCCGGACAATAAATAGTTTTTCCGGTGAGGAGATAGAGATATCCGGCCCTGATTCCAGGATAAACAGTGGAACAATAAAAGACCCGACGCTAGGAAAACACACTGGGGATAAAATAGTCCTAAGAGGGCAATAGTTACTCCCGTTAAAATAAGATTTTCTCGCAAGAAGTAATACAAAAAGGCTAAAAATAAGGGATAGGCAAAAGCAACAGGGGTGGCGGAGGGAATATCATCTTGTAACCAAAAGTTTTGATTCAACAGCAATCCGCAGATAAACCCGGCAAAGGGGACTGGAAAAAGCTCTATCACCACTTGAAAGCAATAGAAAGTAGCGACAAAAACCAGAATTAAGGGCAGGATTTTATTGAATAAAAACGGGTTGATTCCCAGTTTTGCCCCAATCAGATATAAGGTTGTATATCCAGCCGGGGCCACGGATTCAAAATAGTCTGCCATCACATCATCAGGGAACAAATCGGCATCTAAAAACCGCTGCATCCAAAAGACGTGCTGCCTTGCGTCATCTTGGATGATATAAGGGTGAGATAAAGCAATTTTCAAGGCGAAAATCGCATAAATTACCGCCACAGCGAGGGTTCCAATCAGCCAGAAAATCTGCCCTTGTCGCGAGGAGTTAGAGATAATGCGAAAAAATCGGGATGAGATCATAGATCCGATGAATTGAAAGTGAGAATACAGGCAGAATCTAAGACGGCAAGTTTATTGAAGTGGAATACGGTGCAGCGATCGCCAACCTGGGCTAAAACCGGGGTCATTCCCTTCTCCATTTGGGCGATCGCCTGATTCGCTGCCGGTTGATATTGCATCATCCAGCGATCGGTTTTCACATAGGAGGCGGTAAACGAACCCTCCTCAATCAACCAAAAATCAATATCATAGTCGGTGATAAACTGCTTAACTTCGGTTAATTCGGGGCTGTAATGGGCATGAATTAAATCGAGACTCCGTTCCTGGATTTCCGCATAATACCCTTCATGATAAGGGACGACATACCCTTCATTCCCAATCAAAATTGACCGCTGACTAAACGAAGGAATATTATTTACTTCATCGGTAACTGAGGCAATTTGAATATCTTTGGGCTGTTGGGCAAAAAATTCATATAAGGCCGGAAAATACCCATATTGATAATCAGTGCGAGGAAATCTTTTTAACCCTAAAGGTTCTAAAATAAGGGCAGCTAAAATCACATAACACCCAACCCGAGTGATAGTTTTTTGATTTATATTTTCCCCCAAAATTAGAAGTGCATCCATCACCAGGGTGACGGTGATTCCCGCCGCGATCGCACTGACAATCCGAAAGGTATGTTCCGTGTAGCGACTGGGTAAATGTAATTCAAATAACATCAAATGAGATAGGAAAAACATTCCTAACGATGCCAGCATGATCTCCAGCAAAATCCCTGCCTGTTTGATCTGCCCCGCCAAAGGAAAAGCCCCACGAAAACGGAGTAGAAGGGGTAAAATTCCTCCTAAAATCAGCGGGGAAATTATGCCAAATCGAGGCATCATCCCACTCCGTTGACCCGTAAACCAGTAATGGCCCCAATCCTCGCTGAAAAACTCACTTTTACCCCGCTTTAAAAACTCTGGCAAAGTTTTAGCTTCAGCAGCAGTAATCACCGGACCATAATCATCGGACTTCAACATATACGCGATAATAACGATTGCTGCAATTCCGAATAAACTGCCATAAAATTGATACAGCTTTCCTGGTTGCTTCCGATGAGGACGCCAATCAGTCAGACGCAAAACTTGTAAAATTAAAACTACAATCGCAACCAACAAGCATTGCGGATAAAATAACCCCAAAAGGGCAACGAATACCCCTGTTCCAACAAGGTTGTTCCGCAACAAATAATAGACAAATCCAGTAAATAAGGGATAAACAAACGCCACGGGAGTTGCTGAAACCACATCATCCCGCATCCAGATATAATGATTGACCAATAACCCACTGATAAATCCTGCAACGGGCACCGGCAACAGTTCCATTGTGATGCCAAAACAGAAAACCGTTGTGATTAATCCTAAAATAGGAGGTAGGAGTTTATGCAGCAGCATCGGTGAAACGCCCAACTTGGCAATTATCCAATAGAAGGCAGTATATCCCGCTGGTGCAACGGATTGAAAATAATCCGCAATCCAATCATTGGGAAATAATTCCGGATCGATAAAACGCTGCATCCAAAAAACGTGCTGCCGTGCATCATCTTGTACTACATAGTCGATACTAAACGCGTGCTGTAATACTAAACTTCCATAAAATGTAGCAAAGACTAATGTTAAAGTCAGCCAAAAAATCACGGTAGATTTTGGAGATTTTTCCAAGGGACCTGTCAAAAATCGATGCAAATTGGGCATTGCCATAGACAAGAGAGTGAATTTGGCGAAAGGGAAGGGAATTAACCCCTGTGAATGGAGCAGAGAATTTACTCTTAATCTTTGATCATACACTGAGATTGGACCACCCACAAATCTCCCGTGTTAAACACCGTACAACGGGCGATCGCCTCGGCAACAAAGGGCAGATTTCCCGTTTCCAAGGAGGCGATCGCCGCCTCCGCCTCCGGTTGATACTGTTGCAACCACCGATTCCGGGTAAAATACCCCGGTTCAAACGCCGATTGCTCAATTAACCAAAAGTCGATGTCATACTGTTCAATCACCCTTTGCACCACTGTTTTATCCCCACTATATTGAGCGCGAATTACATCCCGCATCCGTTGACTAAATTCGCGATAATATCCCTGATGATAGGGGATTGCATATTCTCGCCCGACTAAAATAGACCGATGGGAAAAGGTCGGTAAATTATTTGCTTCCCCGCTTAAAGATGCAATTAAACTATCCTGGGGTTGCTGTTGGAAAAATTGATATAAATCGGGCAAAGGTCCCGGACGATAATTCGTGCGAGGAAAACTCGGCGTATAGTTAGGATAAAAAATTAAGGCAGCGGTGAAAAATACCATCATGCCTGCTGCAATAACCTGTTTTCCCTGCCCTGAAAACGGCGTTAAAACCTCCAATGCCCAA
The DNA here is from genome assembly GCF_025370755.1 of Laspinema sp. D2d. Classification (GTDB taxonomy): domain Bacteria; phylum Cyanobacteriota; class Cyanobacteriia; order Cyanobacteriales; family Laspinemataceae; genus Laspinema. Next base: position 5,961 of record NZ_JAMXFC010000003.1, read on the forward strand.
TCTATGAGAATGGCAATCAAAATCCCCGTTGTAACGGCTAAAACTATTCTAAAACTATGGTCAATATACCGACTGGGTAGATGCAGTTTAAATAATATAGAATGGGCCGCAAAAAACATTAGAACTGCTGCCAATATCAGATTTTTTAATAACTGTGATGCCTGAGAGAGTTGAGAAATCAACGGAAACCGGGAAGGATACCGACAAACCCAAGGTAAGAAAATTCCCCCCCAAATCAACGGGGGTAATAAAGGGGGAAGAATTCCCGATCGCTCTCCAATTAACCAAAAATAAAAGGGATTTTCATGGTAAAATGGGTTCCGTCCTCCCGGCCATAATTCCGGGGAAGTCACGGCGTCAGCAGTCGTTAAAACCGGACCATATTCATTAGTTTTCAACGCATAAGGCAACATCACCGTAAAGGCTACAGCTAAACCGATTCCGGAAAACAGATAATCCCGCCAATTATGAGAGAGAGAAATCCGCCCGGATTGCCAAGAAATTAGACGCAGGGCTAAGATGGCAGAAGCGATGAATACATACTGGGGATAACAGAGTCCTAAGAGGGCGATCGCCACACAACTGCCCACTAAATGATTCCGCGATAAATAATAGAGAAATCCTACAAACAGCGGATATAAAAAAGCCCGAGGAGTTGCGGAAACCACATCAAATTTCATCCAGAGACTTTGATTTAGCAAGACACTACTAATAAAAGCAGCCAATGGGACCGGAAACAACTGCAAGGTTAATCCAAAGCAGTAAATTGTAGTGATAATAGCTAGGGCGATCGGCAGCAACTTACTTAACAATAAGGGTTCAATTCCTAGCAGCGCCATCCCGCGATAAACCGCCGTATATCCTGCTGGGGCCACGGATTGAAAATAATCGGCAATGTAATCCCCCGGAAATAAATCCGGGTTTACAAATCGCTGCATCCAAAAGACGTGTTGCCTCGCATCATCCTGAACTATATATTCACCATTAAAAGCTTTTTGCAGTACCATTGCCCCATAAATCACCGCAAAAGTCAAGCTCAAACTGAACCAAAAGATAACAACGGGACTGAATCGATTGGAAATAGGGGCAGTTAGGAATTTGCGTAAATAATTCATACTTAAACAGCAGTGATTTTCGGGAAAATCAATTGTAGAGGATTCCTAACGATTTTGGGTGCGTAGGGTGGATAAATATCGCTCTAAAAACGGTAATCCCGCAATTGCCGGGAGCAAATAACGAGCGGTACAGAGTAATCCCAATGCTGCACCCGTTGCTTCTCCAAAATAGGGCTGATAGAACAGAATTAAGGCAGCATCTCGGGTTCCGACTCCGGCAAAGGTTAAGGGCATTAAACCGGCGAGAATAGCTAAAGGAGAGAGGGCTAGATTAGTTAAAAATGGCGTCCAGGTATTGAGGGCGAGAATAAAAAACCAAATTTGTAAGAGGTGGCAAAACCAGAGGAAAATAGAAGTAAGCGTAACCGTCACTAACCGACGGCGATCGCCCCAAAAGTAATCGTGCATTTCCCCCCAGGAAAAGCGCAATTTATCCAGCTTGATTTTAACCTTTTTCGGTGCAAAACGGGAAGCTAGTCCAAAACAGCCCCGCGCAAACCGAGGCGAACTCAACAACAATAACCCGACGATTAATCCCCCGGTAACCCCCGTTGTCATCGCCCAAAACAAAGCATCTTTCGCGGGATATAAGAGCAAGCCAAAAACGCACCATAAGAGCAGGGAGAGCAAGTCACAGGCTTTTTCAAACACCACCAAAGATAGAGCCAAAGACCCATTTAAATGCCCGCGATCGCGCATAAAATAAGCCTTAGCAATATCCCCCATTTTCGAGGGTAATACCATATTTAACACACTAGAAGCCAGAATCAGCCGATTTGCCTCGGGAAAATCCAGACCCGAACTCGCTGGTGCAAGCTGCTGTAAACGCCAACTGGTAATCGCAACCAGGGGGACCACCATTCCCAAACTCACCACCATCCAGAGGCGATCGCAATTTTGGAACACCTGGACCAACCGGGGAAAATCAATTTTCCAGTAGATAACCGCCAGAATAAGCAAGCTAATCGTCAGAGAAATCAGTCGTTTCATTAATCCAGAATTAAGGGTGAGAGGAATCCAGAGGAATTTGTAGAAGGGTTCTATTTGGAAACCAACTTGTCAGCCAACAGCAGTTGTGAAAATGTCAAAAAATTATTGACTTATTTGAATGTACATGATGAAGCGATAGTTTTTGATGGGCCAGAGTACCAGCATTCTGACTAATGGATTACTGGACTGTGATGCGATCGCCCTCCAACCCCCTCCCAACCCATAAGCTATCACCACCCCAACTGTTAGCCAAACATTAAACTTTCCCAAATAACCGCCTTATTCTGAGAAAATAGAAGAGTAAGCCGTAAAATAACCCCCTTAAAAATATGGATGCTAACGAACTACTAGAACGATATGCTGCTGGAGAACGAGATTTTCGCGATACGGACCTGTTTCGGGCGGATCTGAGTAATGCGGAGTTGAGTGGTGTCAGTTTCTTTCGCACGAGCTTGTTTGGTGCTAATCTATTTCGGGCTAAACTGATTGGGTGTGATTTCTTCCGGTCTACCCTGATCGGGGCTAATCTCTATTGTGCGAATCTGAGTGGGGCAAATTTGACCGGCGCAAATTTGACTGGCGCGAATCTCAGTGGGGCGGATTTCAGTGGTGCGGACCTCACAGATGCAGATTTGGGAGGTGTGGACTTGAGTTATGCGACGTTGCATTATACGGACTTCACAGGTGCGAACTTGTTTCGGGCGATGTTGGTGGATGCGAAGTTGAATCATGCCAAGTTGGTGCGGGTGCGGTTGCGGGGTGCGAATTTGAATGGCGCGATCGCAGAAGGGGCGATTTTTTCTAAGGTGATGGGGCTTTCGGAGGAGGTGAAACAGGATTTGCTCGATCGCGGTGCAGTATTCCAAGAGTTGACAGAAGCGGTTCCCTCCCTGATCGCCTGACTTAAGCAGACTCGGGGGCGATCGCACTTCAATACTCAACCGGCGATCGCCCCCTCAGACTTACTGCACAAACAACGGCATCACTTCCGCTGCTGTTAACAACCCGTAAATTCCCCGTTGATGCAAGCGCACTCCGGCTTTCAAATACCCAAACGCAGGGCCGCAAACATTCGCCGCCATACTGGTTTCATCCCCGAGAGTAAAGGTATGAGTCGAAATTTTCCCCTCGAAAGTGCGACCCGTAATTTGGACATTGGTACTTAGCGGCTTTTTGGGATTGCGCGTATCCACAATACCGCCCACGGTGACGCGATCGCGGGAACAAATTCCCGCCAATTCCAGCATGATATCATCAGCGTGTTCCATGTTTTCCAAGGCCAATTTGCCATCGGTGCGATCGAGCAACGCTTCGACCTCTGCATCGCTCATCGCCATCGCCTGAGCTACGGTATAACCCGGAATATGGGCAATATCTTCGCGAATTGTGGCGCGATAGGCTTCCCAGTTAGCAATCCCGACGCCAAAGGTAATTTTCACGCTATGGATTTCGGCGTAACTTTGGGCGGCTAAAGCCGCAGCAGCGGTTAATAAGCCGGGGGTAGCACCACAGCCTGTCATGTAGGTAATCCCGGCTTTTTGTAAATCATCCTGGAGTTCGAGTAACTGTTCAACGGCGCTGGTGCGTTTGAGCGCATCCACTAAGACGCCACGCCATCCCGACTCAATAAATTGTCTCGCCACCGATGCCATGAAGGTATTCGGGAGGTTGGGTAAGGCGAGGAAATACCCATCCACCTCAGCTTGAGAAATTAATTCGGCAATGCTGTCTTGGCTGAGGATGCCACCGGGTTCGAGGTAGCCGAGGGAACCCTGTTGATGATAGGTGGTGATGCAGGCATCAGGATTTAAACCTTGGGAATTGTAGGCGTATCCTTGTTTATCGGCAGCAGCCACCCACAAAGTTTCGCGTTTCGGGGCCAGGATTCGGGCGGCAGCTTGTCCTAAGCCGCCAAACCCGAGAACACCGATGCGGAGGGGGGTTTGGCTTGGGGAGTGGGCGGTTTGCGGGTTACTCATGGGGGATTCCTTGAATTAAACAGATTCTCATTATCTAACGGAAGTTGAGCAGCATCACGGTTTCTGAGGTGAGATGCGCCAGGATTTGTAAAGAATTATGAATTTAAAAACTGGGGCCAGACGTATCAAAATTTTTAGGGGGGAGCATCAATTGTGTCAATGTTTCCAGAGGGTTGGTCCTAGATTAGCAGGAGGTAAAGCAGCCTGACTGTAGAGCAATGGCGGAGATGGGGAGGGGTTGGAAAGGGGTGGGACCCAAGGGGCAGCGCCTCCAGATTTGGGAGCGGGGATCACTTGACTACTCCCTCAACTTAGGGGAAACTTAGCAAATATTGAGTGATTTACTCTAATCGGTAATAAATTTTGTTAAGGTATGACTCAATATAATTCGATTGGTCACAATAAGTTAACAGGACTTGCCAAGCTGGGCAGTCTAGGAACCCCGAATTGACCCAAAGGCATGACTAGCCGTGCTAGGGATTGCCTGCGGATGAATTAAAACCACCTAAAACGCAAACCAAACGCATGGAAACACTCGAATTTGTCATCTACCCCGATGGTCGAGTGCAGGAAAAAGTCACTGGCATTGTCGGTGCATCCTGTGCAGAAGTCACAGCGGCGATCGAAGCCCAACTGGGACAGGTCCTTGTCCAGGAGAAGACTTCGGAACATTTTGCCCAAGTGGTAGAACTGTCCCAGACTGCAACCGCCCAAGCGAGTTGGAGTGAGTGGTAAATTTTTGTAAAACTGCAATTTAATTGTTTCTGGTCCCTTTAGATTCACAATTGTCAGCAAAAGAGAGTCATCACTATGTCACATTTCAGCCAAATTAAGACCCAAATTCGCAATCTGACTTCGTTGCAATCGGCGTTAACGGAGTTGGGAATTGACTGGAAATCCGGGCCGACGGAGGTTCGGGGTTATAAAGGGCTAACCCACAATGCCGAAGTGGCGATCGCCCAAGAGAATGGGTATGACATCGGGTTTGCCTGGAACGGCCAAGAATATTCCCTGGTAGCAGATTTGCAATATTGGCAGCAACCCTGGACGGTGAATCGTTTTCTGAATGAAGTCACCCAGCGCTATGCGTATCACACCGTGGTGAATGAAACGGCGAAACAAGGGTTTCAAATTGCTGAACAGCAGAAAAATGAAGATGGTTCGATCCGGGTTGTCTTGCAACGTTGGGCCAGCTAATGGAGGATTTTTCTGAGTTCTCAACCCCCGAAACTCTGGACCGTTCGGGTCTCGAACCGGAGTTAGGTGGCGCGTTACGGGATGCCCCGGAACGTTCAGGTTTGGAGCCAGAGTTAGGCGGCGCATTGCGACAAAATGGCGTCTATGTGGACGAACCGACTTGCATTGGCTGCAAACATTGCGCTCATGTGGCGCGAAATACCTTCTATATTGAGGAGGATTATGGACGTTCTCGGGTGATTCGGCAAGACGGAGACCCGGAGGATGTGATTCAAGAGGCGATCGACACCTGTCCAGTGGATTGCATTCACTGGGTGGATTACACCGAACTGAAGCAACTGGAAAAAGAGCGACTGTATCAGGTGATTCCCCGGGTGGGATATCCGGTGGAACAGGCGGTGTCCGTTGTGGGGACGCGCCGGAAAAAAGAAGTGTCTAAGCGCAAAAAAAAGAAGCCAGTGAGCGACTAGAGGGGTGCGCTTGACCAACTTCAAGGAGGCGAAACTTTATTCTTTTTGTTGAATGGTTAGCAAGCTACCCGATTTTTCAAGAAAGCCTCAATGGTTGATGACTGTTGGGGCTTTTTTGGGTTTATCTCAAGGTGTTATGTTCGGTAAGGATGCGTTCGACTCGTGCTTCTTCTACTTTTGAGGTGAGTTTTTCTGCTTCATGGCGATCGCGCAGGGTTTTAGCGAGGCTAAACGATGAGCCAACAGTGAAGAGGACACCCATTCCCATATAACCTTTAACCCAATTGGTGACGGGTAAGTTAACGATGCCTACGCCAGTCGCTGCTAAGGCGATCGCAAAGGAAGCCCAAACTTGGATAACCCAGGCTGTGGTGTGTTGTTGTAAAGGAACTTTGTTCATAAAAAATACCCTCCATCTCTGGTTTTCAGTGGTGTAAAAATCCAAGGGGTTCCTGAGCTTATTCTGCTTGATTTTATTGCCGAAGGGGGGAAGAATTAGGAACCCTGTGCCAGTTTTAAAAGTGGCATTTAGGTAGGATATAATTGTGCCACAACAAGACTGATTTAGCGATCGTAAACTCCTCTATTGTTTCCCGGCGATCGGGATTTCGAGGGGTAATGAGGGAATGGGTCTAAAACTTCGACAAAAGGCTTGACAATTTCACCCATATCGGGTAATTTTATAGACTTAATAATTACCATAAAGGGCGATCGGAACTGCACCTGAATAACCTTGGACCCTGGCGTAACCCTTGGTAATCTCCTATTATTATATCCGTGCAGAGCAGCAACTATTCTTCAATGCGTTCTTCTTCCTGGAAAATAAAAATATCTTCCGCTTCCTCCTCAATAGGTTCCTCCTCTTCACTCAATCCACTGAGGTTTTGAACCACGAAGGGGAGAGAAGCCCCTTTGAGACCGCGTTTAATGCGATCGGGGGTATCATCAAATACTACAAATAGGGGATAAATTGTATCCGACCCTTCCCCAATCATGTATTGGTAACGCAGGGGCATTAACCATTCGTAGGCGTGAGACAACCACATTTGAGTTTGTCGCCATCGGCGGAGTAAATCAGAAAAATCTTCTTCTGGGCGATGAATAAACACAAAGATTTCCCCCCCCATTTTTACCTTCCAATCCGGGTCACACATCAAAATTGCGACATCGCATGGTAAAGAAATCACCTCACCGGAGTTAGCATTCAATCCACTGGGAGAATGGGAAGAGATAGTTTCGCGAATGCGGATATTCGGTAAGGGAATCGGGATGACACTTTCCTGGGGACGGCGCATACTTGGAATCATTTCCAAATAGGTTCGATACTGCCGCAGCAGGGCGATCGCACTAGCCCGATTGCTATAGTCAGCGAGTAACTGTTCGTAATGGTATTGTTTAAGAGACATGATTTTTCAATACTTTTCAACTTCTGGATTGACCTAAACTGAATCAGCATCCCTGTCAATGAGACCTATCAAGAAACCGAAATCAGATTGACAGCGGGGAAAGCTTTCATAAACCCCGCCGGTTCTTGGCATTTCAGGTCAGGAATCGGTTCATCAATCCAGCTCATTCCCCTCGGTTTATCCGAGTTTCTCAAACACAGCAAACATGGGCAGATACATAGACATCAAAATCGAACCGACCATTCCAGCAATCCCCACCATCATAATCGGTTCCAGGGTACTGGTGAGACCTTTAACCGCTTGTTCAACTTCATCTTCATAAAAATCGGCCACTTTGGACAGCATCTTGTCCAATTCTCCGGTTTCTTCTCCAATGCGCATCATCGAAATTGCCATTGCCGGAAAGATATTTTCTCTCTCGAAGGCTTCCGTTAAGCTACCCCCTTGTTCGACCTCGGACTTACCATTGCTAATGGCATTAGCAATTACCTGATTTCCTGCGGTACGGGCCACAATATCAAAAGAACTGAGCATAGGAACACCCGCGCCAGTTAACATGGAAAACGTGCCACAGAAACGAGCAACTGCCGTGAGTTTAATTAACGGCCCAATCACGGGCAGATTCAAATACATCCGATCGCAAATTAAGCGACCCTGAGGGGTTTTGTAAAATGCTTTGTAGGCAGTAACCAGAAGAAATAGGCAGACAATTAAGGAACCGATTTTAACCGGCGTCCGAGTAAACTCACTGATTCCAAGCATAATTTGAGTAAACATGGGTAATTCTGCCCCCAATTCCTTGAAAATGCCTGCAAAGGTCGGCAGTAGAAAGGTGGTCATAGCGAAAAACACGATGACGGCAATACTTCCCACGGCTTTCGGATAGGCGGAGGCGGATTTAATGTGGTTTTGGATTTTGGCGGATTTTTCTAAGGCAATGGCGAGTCGGTTGAGCACCATGTCAAGCACCCCCCCGATTTCTCCGGACTCTACCATTGCACAGTAAAGGTCATCAAAGATATCCGGGAATTTAGACATCGCCTCCGAAAGTGGGACGCCCGTTTCGAGTTCCCCTTTAATCTGACGCAGGGCCTTTTTTAATTTGGCATTATCTGAGGTTTCACCCAACATGGCGATCGCTTTCATTAACGCCACACCGGAGTTAAACATCACCGCTAACTGACGGGAAAAAACCGCTTTGTCTTTCACCGTCATTTTAGCCATTGCCACACTGAAATTCTCTTCAAGTGTGGCAAAATCAAAGCCTTTCTTTTTTTCTTCCGTTGTAATAACGTTTGTTGCCATAGTTAACCTCCTATGCGGGATAAATTGAGAGAGTGCAGAGATGGAAGGATTTGAAGCCTCAGTAAATTGCTTTAGCAATGGCTGATTCCATCCTAACAACGGACGCTCTTGATCGGGGGTTTATCAGCAGAGTGGAAGGATTGAGGGGGAGGGATTAACGCACTCCCCCCATTTCCTGCAAACCCAATTAGTGACCTGGTGCTGTATTGGTGAGGGCCGGTGAGGGTCCGATCAACCGTTCCAGTTCATCGGCTTTCACCGCTTTACTCATGGCCGCTTCCCAAGAAACCTTGCCATCTTTATAGTGTTTAGCCAGGGCCATTTCCATCGTCTGCATTCCCAAGCGACCCCCGGTTTGGATCATGGAGTAAATCTGCGCCGTCTTTCCTTCTTTGATTAAGTTGCCAATAGCTGCATTATTGACGAGCACTTCCTGGGCGCACATCCGACCGCCGCCAATCTTAGGAACCAAGTTTTGACTACAAATGCCAATTAATGAAATCCCCATCTGTGCTCGGATTTGCTGTTTAACTTCCGGGGGAAACACATCCAACATCCGGTCTACGGTACCGGCGGCTGAGTTGGTGTGCAGGGTTCCCATGACCAAGTGACCCGTTTCTGCGGCAGATACGGCTAGAGAAATTGTCTCAAAGTCCCGCATTTCTCCAACAAGAATAATATCCGGGTCTTGACGTAGCGCCCCTTTAAGCGCATTGGAGAAGCTCTTAGTGTCTTCTCCTTTTTGCCGTTGGTGGAATAAGCTCTTGATATTGGGAAACACATACTCAATTGGGTCTTCCACGGTGAGGATATGTTCGGCGCGGGTACGGTTAACCAGATCCAGCAATGCTGCCATCGTGGTGGTTTTTCCTGAACCTGTTTGACCCGTAACTAACAAGAGGCCCCGAGGACGCTCGGTCATTTCCCGGATCACCTGGGGAACCCCTAACTTATCCGCATTCGGAATGGTGGAACCCAAGGCCCGTAAACAAGAGGCCCAGCAGCCGCGTTCCCGATAAACGTTGACGCGGAAACGGGCCAAACCTTTGACCCCGTAAGCGCAGTCTAAATCCCAGTTCTGCTCTAACGTTTTGCGTTGTTGGTTATTGAGCATTTGGAAGATGACTTGCTGACATTCTTCCGGGGCGAGATTTTCCCCAAATTGGGGCTGAGGAGTCAGTTTCCCGCTGACGCGGAAGTAAATGGGTGCACCGGCTTGAATGTGAATGTCTGAGCCGCCTTGTTCAACCAGGGACTCCATAATATCTTCAATGACCAGACCTGCCATAGTTGCGTTCTCTCCGATAATGTCTGTTTAGATTGTATTGAAAGTAAATTGCCCTGCAAAGTTAGAGCGATCGCCTTATTCTGGTTACTCTTGAAAGCGTGGCGTTAAGCAGTACAGACAATCAAGCCACTCCTGCTGCAATCCGGCACCGCAAGCTTTGCAAGTCAAACCCGTTTTACGTTTGGCTTTGAGTTCAGCTTCTAAGCCGGAGTCGGTAAACGTCACCCGTTCAACCTCTTCAAAGGTTGTATGACCTTCTCGAACCAGGTTGAGGCTATAAGCGAGCAAAGTTACCATCCCTTCTTCCACCGCAGCTTCCTTAATCCTTTCGGTGGGGGCACCTTGAGAGATTAACATTTGCAGATTTTCAGTGTTTTTGAGGACTTCATACACCCCAACCCGGCCTTTATATCCACCGCCCCCACATTTCTGACATAAGGTCCCGGCGTCTTGGGCGGCTTTGCGGTCCGCTGGGGGAATGGAGTTGGCTTTATAGAAGGTGATATTGGTTTCCCCTGACACGGAGAGACCAAAGCGACCGAGTTCTTCTGGGGTGGGGGTGTAAGCGATGCGACATTCGCTACAGACCCGCCGCATCAGCCGTTGGGCTAATACACCAATTAGAGAACCGGCGACCATGAAGGGTTCAACCCCCATTTCATCTAAACGGGCGATCGCCCCGGCAGCGTCGTTGGTATGGAGGGTGGTTAACACTAAGTGACCCGTCAAGGCCGCTTCAATAGCCGTTTTCGCTGTTTCTTTATCCCGCGTTTCACCCACCAGAATGATGTCCGGGTCTTGCCGCATGAACGCCCGCAACAGGTTGGTAAAGTCTAGTCCTTTGGCCCGAATCACCTGACATTGAGTAATCCCCGGCAAGGCATATTCAATGGGGTCTTCTGCGGTCGAAATATTTACGCTGGGGTCGTTCCGTTCGGCTAACACCGAATACAACGAGGTGGATTTCCCTGAACCCGTGGGTCCCGTCACCAAAATTAACCCAAAAGGACGACTCGCCATTTCCCGGACTAGGGCCAAACTGTCTGGATTGGAAATTAACTTATCCAATCCCAACTGGGTGGAGGAGTTGTCCAAAATCCGTAAGCAGAGTTTTTCGCCATACCGCGACGGCAGACAGTTCACCCGGAAGTCCACGGTGCGTCCCTGGAAGATCCGCCGAATCCGTCCATCCTGGGCATTCCGACGTTCGGCAATATCCATGTCGGAAATAATTTTGAACCGAGAGGTCAAGGCATTTGTAATTTTACTGGGTAACCGGGCAAACTCGTGGAGTACGCCGTCTTTCCGCATCCGCACTCGCAGAAACTCTTCTTGGGGTTCGACGTGAATATCGGAGACGCCATCGGAGAGGGCTTTCGCCAAGATTTTATTAACGGTGTTAATAATCGGTGCGTCGTTGGCCCCACGCAACGCCGCATCCAGGTTCATGTCTTCATTTTCTTCTGGGGCGTCATCAAGGGATTCCCCATCTACCTCATTGAAGACGTCAGCATTGAGGTTTAAATCGAGTTGATTAGCTTTTTCTGCTTTAGCCTGTTGTTCTTTGGCTTTTTCGTCAGAATATTGATTGAGTAAGTTGTTATAGTCTTCTGGTGTGATCACCAATCGGCGGAGGCTCAGTCCCTGGGGCCGCAGAATCCGGGTCAAGTCGTCGAGGGCGGCTAAGTTGTCCGGATCGACCATTGCTACGGACACTGAAGGGGAGTCGCCCTCATTGCGAGAGATGGGTAAGATGCGATGGCGACGGCAACTTTCCAGGGGAAGCAAGGTCTCTAGGAGTGGACCGAGTTGTTCCGGTGACAGTTCGGTGATTTCCGGATCCAAGGCTTCCACGCCATAGACAATTTTCAGTTCAAAAAGCTGTTGTTTTTTATACTGTCTGAGCAACTCGGGGGGCAGTTGCTTTCCGGTAATGGCTTCGAGCACCTCGGTGAGAGGCTTCCCTGATTTCCGACTTTCGATGTGGGCGCGTTGAACTTGTTCGCGATCGGCATAACCTGCTTGGATGAGCTTATTGCCGAAGGGAGAAAACGCATTCTGTACAACTAGAGCACGCCGCTGTGATGCGAAGTTTGTCATGGCTGGTTGATTTAATATGCTTACTGAGAGTATTCCCCAAATTTAAGCGGGTTAAGCGCTGTTGGCTAGGAGTGGTTGGCTGGGGCTGGGGTTGCGCCAAAAGAGGGAGAAGATTGCCCACCTCGGAGGACAGGTGGGGCGTTGGACAGTGAGGGGTGCTCCGGCAGGGCGATCGCCGCTGTGGGTTGAGTTCAATGTTGACTGGATTGATCGATGAGCATAGCGTTGACCACTCCGAAAGCACCAACTTTTTCGGACATATTTTCTTAGTTATAGCCTGAGATTGCATACTGAGGGATTAATTTTTGGCGGCTTTGAGTCTCAATGGAGCACATCCCAGGGGCTTATCCGCCTTCCAGCACGATTACTCCCCTCAATTCCCCGGTTGAAGGCGAATTGAGGGGAGTATCGGCGGGATTTTGCATTCTTGTTTATTCCGATACCGGATCACTCCGGTGAAACAGCCTCTGGAGAATCCCCAGGGGTTAGATGCGGCGTAGTCGGTTCCACCAGTAGGGTAATGTTATGGCGTCCCACCACATACACAACTTCACCGGGACTTAGGGTAATCTGATGGGGACATAAGGCGGGCCACCAGGAATGTTGAAACCGCACTCTTCCTCCAAAATAGGGAACGATGGTTTCATCGACGATCGCCCGTTTAACAGACTCAGCGATCACCGCTTCCGAGTTAATCGGAGCGCTTTGAGTATTCTTGCGGTCTCTTCGGGGAAAAAACCGTTGACCGAACAGCCATTGGAACCCATAGAACTTCATTCGATGCCATCCTCCCATCAAAGATACCGATCGCGGTAGGGCCTTCGCTATCAGCCCAGGATACTCATGAGGGGCGATCGCCCTCTAAGTGCTTTATTAGGATGAATGGCTCAAAAATATGCAGGGTTCCGGTCCTGATCCAAGGCATTTTTGCATAATTGGCGATGGACTATCCTAGTAAATCTTTAGAACCCAAAAACGACGGCTTTCCGTGAGCTAACGATTCGCGAACCGAGAACGAGAATGTTAAGTCCATCGAACCCCAACCCGATTCCTACCCCACCCCGGCGTTCCCCTAACGTCAACCAATTTTCGTCCTATCTCAGATCAAATCATGAAGGGGGGCGCTGGGTGCTGGAATGGAAAACTGAACCGCGTTTAAGACGTAATTTTCAATTATATATAACCCAAGACCCAAACTTTGCTAAGTTGTGCGATCGCCGTGAAGATGGGATGGGATTAGAACAGTTCTGGATTGCCCTTGCCCTAGATCCCCCGCCTCCGCAACGGTGGGAACCGCCTGATCGTCAGCAACTGGCATTCCAGCATTTAGCCAGTTATTATGAACCGATTTGTCATAAAGCAGCGCGGGCGATCGTGGACACTCATTCTCAAATCTTATGGGAAGATGCCTTTACCATCGCCCGACTTTGGCTACAAAAACAAGATAAATTGGCCGAAGTTTTAAGAAAATATCAACCCAATGGACCGGCACAATTTTCTACTTATTTACAATCGGTTTTAATGCGCACCATTAAATCTGAAACTGATGTGGGTCGTTACTCTTACTGGCGGTTATTGTGTAAAGCCCCGGACTATGAAATAGCCCAGGCTTTAGAATCGGTTTACCTGGGAACCGACCAAATTCCCCAACTTTTATTAGCCCGAAAATACTTTAAAAAAGTTTATATAGCGAATCGAATTAATGGAGGAGACAGAAGAAAGGGGGAAATTTGGCCTACACCCCAAGGGGAAGATTTTGCGGAAACGGCTAACTTTTATAATGCCCAAAGACTCTTGCGTTCAGCTTTGCCGGAAGTGGCAGCGAATCCGCCTAGCAATGGAGAACAGATTGAATCTTGGATGCACTGTTGTCTGAAGGCATTAAAAGATAAAAGAGAACGAGAACATAATCGGAGTTCAATTGAGGAACTTCAGCAACAACAGGGACTCGAAATACCTGACCCCAATCCAGAATCAGAAGAGGCTATCCTGGAGGAAGGTTTTGAAGAAGATTGCCCAGATTCTCCCCAGAGTCAGATCCATCGGATCCATAAGTTATTTGAAACCGAACTCAGAGGATGCAGCAGTATTCTGGAAATTCAACTAGGCGATCGCCCGGTATTGATTGATCCAGATCGGATTCTACTATTGAAATATGGAATCGGACTGACTCAAAATCAAATTGGTGAGTTGCTGAGGCTTCATCAATCTAGCGTAAATCGCAAACTCAAAACCTATAAAGCCCGTCTTTTGAGTGCTTTAACTCAATTAAGTCAACCGGAAGCGAGGTCAATGGAGTCTGTACAAGGGTGGTTACAGAAAAATTTTTTATCCCCTAATCGAAGGGATTTGATTGCGCAAGCGTTAGTAGAAGCAATCAAGACGTTAAAATTTGAGGACCGAGAACTATTGTCCTTACGATATGGACAGAAAGTGACGGTGGAACAAATTGGCGATCGCCTCGCACTCCCGCTAGATCAAGTCCAATTTAATCTGAGTCATATTGAAAGTCAGTTGCATAAATATTTATTCACTACCCTAAAGAATTGGATAAAGCAGTATGTAGACAAGTGGCTTTATGACTTTTACAAAACCGCCTTAAACCACACCTTAAACCAAGGCTTTAATTTGCTTTCTCCCGATATCCAGAAAAATTTGGAATTTTACTACACCTATCGGGTTTCGCTAGAAACGATGACTGAGGGAGTAGGGCGAGATGAACAAAGGGTACATGACTTATTTTGGGAAGGAATTTGTCAATTAGAAACTTACTTGCTACAGGAGCTTTCGGAGGTCATTAAACTGCCTCTGGGGACCCGAATTGAACGTCAGAAAATCACTCAGTTGATAGAAGACTGGTTAAAAAACTTAGAGAGATCGGATTAAGGAGAACTAGAAAATGAACTTTAAAAATCAGGAAGGAAATCAGTCATCAGTTCCAACAAATTCAGAAGGAATGTGTTTTAAAATTGCTCCGGATGACCAAAAACAGGCATGGGAAATAGCCGATCGCCACTCGAACACAATCACACGATATCAAGCCTATCTCAATTGGCTCACCGTCAAAACTCTCTTACCCTGGTTTGAAGCATGGGCACAAGAGGAAGGATTACCCGCCCCAGAGATTTGGCCCCCCGCAAAACAACTCGTTCAGAGTTTAGAATTGGTCAACGGCACTGCAATTGAGTTAAATTCAACTCGATTTATCCTCATCCCAATGGATGAAATTGAGTCGGACTTTCTGGATGTTCCACAGGAGTGGGTAGATCATCCAAACTGGCTAGGGGATTATTATCTGCCCATTATTGTCAGTTTAGATGGGGATGAGGATGATTGTTGGATACAAATCCCAGGATTTGGCACTCATAAACAGGTAAAAACTGAAGGAAACTATGATAAAAATACCCGAACTTATGGATTGGAAATGACCGATTTAATCCCAGACTTAACGGTGATGGAAATAACACGGGGACTCCAGGTGCAAGAACCGATTTTATCTTTACCACCCCTATCGGAAGTCGAAGCAAAAAAGTGGGTGGAAATTTTGGGGAATCCATCAATTTATTCTCCCAGACTGCAAGGGGAAATTTCGTTTGAAACCTGGGCTGCTTTGTTAGATAATCAGGAATGGCGGCAGCACCTGTGCGATCGCCGGATGGGAAAAAACCCAGATGTTGTCTCCCATCAACCTTTACAGGAGTTAAGACAATGGTTACATCCCGTAATGGAGGAAGGATTGGCGGCGATTTCCGGGGTATGGCAACAGTTTGAGGCATTGTTTGTACCTCCGACACCCGTCGCAGTGCGTGGAAAACGTGAGACAATCCAGGCGATCGCGCCGGTGATTCGGTTGTTGCAACCGGACGAATTAGAGCAAACTCGTCGTCATGCGGCAGGAGTTTTAGGGGAACTTGGATTTGGTAATTCTGAGGCGATCGCTGCTTTAACTCAATTGTTGCATACCGCCCGGGATGAGGAAACCCGTTGGCAAGCTGCACTGAGTTTAGGTAAAATTAGTCCCGGACATCCTCAAGCAGGCATCAGAAAAGCCCGATACCTAGATTGGGGAATGTCTCTCCAAGGTCATTCTGTGGCTTTAATTGTGGCAATTATGCCCAAGAGTGATGACAAATTAGGGATACATCTCCAAGTCCAACCGACTTCATCGGGGAAGTTGCCCCCCCATTTAAAATTGAGCGTTCTCTCGGCATCAGAAGAAACCATCCGAGAAGCTGAATCCAGAGGCGATCGCACTGGAGAAGGTCAAGACAACTTAATTCAATTGAGGTTTAGTCCGCCTCCCGGTACTCACTTTCGCGTCAGGGTATCCCTAAAAGAATCGAGTATTACGGAGGATTTTATCGCCTAAATCAGCACAAGTCAAGTTTATTTAATAGGGGAGTCCTGCTCGATGGGAATTACACTCGTTTTAAAACTGGTCTCCAGTGATATCAATCCAGGATTTACCGTCTGGTTACAAGTTAGAAATGACCCCGAAGGTTTATGCTTGCTCGAACGAGTGGGCTATTTACCGGCTGACCCAGAGTTAGAAAACCTCTATCAAGATTGGCAGATCAGTTTTAGAAATTTAATTAATGGAGGTAGAAATAGCTGGGATCAAGAATGGGAAATTGATGATATTCCCCCCAATATTTCTAGGGATGATGATTTTGAGGCTTGCCGAAAATATATCCGTCTGTTAGAAGAGAATATGGAACACTGGTTAGATTCTTGTACCGATCGCGGATGGCAAGAAATCCAGCAAGACATCCCGTTTTATTTAGGGAAGCATTCCCCTGAAGTTCGCCTGGTGATTCAATCGGATTCTCAACTGTGGAAACTCCCTTGGTTAACCTGGAATTTATTAAAAAAATTTGACTCGCAGTCCGGGACAGAACAGATAGGAATTGGGTTTAGTCCTGTTGAGTATAAAAAGCTAGAATCCCTTAATCGGGGGGAAAGGCAGGGGAATTTTGTGCGAATTTTGGCGGTGTTTGGAAGTGATAACCATCTGGATTTAGAACCGGACCGGATGGCCCTTCAGCAGCTTACCGAAGCAGAAGTAGAAACCTTAAATAAACCCACCGGGAGGAAATTAATTGAGAAACTCCGGGATCCGCAAGGATGGGATGTTTTTTGTTTTTCCGGGCATAGCCAAACCAAAGGCAAAGATGGAATTATTTATATTAATGAGACCGAAAATTTAGAACTTCGGCAATTTCAAGAGGCGTTAAAGACAGCGATTCGTCAGGGATTAAAGCTGGCAATTTTCAACTCTTGTGATGGATTGGGATTAGCGGAAAAGCTGGCGGGATTGCAACTGCCGGTGGCGATCGTCATGAAAGAACCCGTTCCAGATTCAGTAGCTCAGTGTTTTTTAAAAGTATTTTTGAGCGAATATGCCTCCGGTGTACCTTTATATACTGCTGTGAGGCGATCGCAAGCTCAATTAGAATACTTTCCCCAATATCCGGGTTGTAGCAGCTTACCCATTATCTGTCAAAATCCCGCAGAAGTACCACCGACTTGGGCGGAGTTATCGCAACGCAAACCGATTGTACCCCCTCCAGAGATTTCACCCCAGGTATCTCCAGTCCCCTGGGTGAAATCCCCCAGTCTGCGATGGCAAAAACTGCGGCGCACATTGGCGGCAAGTTTTGCGATCGCTCTCTTCGTCCTGAGCGCCCAATGGCACGGCAAGCTACAAACCCTTGAATTGTATGCGTTTGACCATTTAATGCGCCAGCTTCCCTCAGAAAATCGTGATACTCGACTTTTACTCATCGGAGCCAATACCGATGATCTTCGGCGGTATGGCTATCCTATACCCGATTCTATCTTAGCACAATTAATAGAAAAAATAAATCAGTATCATCCAGCAGCGATCGGGCTAAATATTACTCGTGAGGTTCCGATAGAAAATGTCAATTATCCGGGCGGACATGAGGCACTTCTTACCCAGCTTAATTCCTTTCAAGACAATGTGGTTTCAGTCTGTAATAATGGTAATAATTTAGGTGAAAGCACAAAACCTTTATCGGGCATCCAGGATCCAGAAAAGCAGGTTGGTTTTATAGATTTATATAGAGATCAAGATTTTACACAAACAAAGGAACTCCGGCGCTATCTGTTATCTACGAGAAGTAATCCTCTTCCCTGGGAAAGTCATTGTGTTACGCCTTATTCTTTAGCCTTGCAATTATTTGAACGGTATTTAAGATATCATTATTCCCCAATTGATATCGAGACACCCCATACAAATTGGAAATTTGGCTCTTTCTTAATTCCTTCACTTGTCAATCGCACGGGAGGATATCAGAACTTGAAAGGATATGGTTTAGGTAGTCAAATTTTGATTCGCTATCGCAAAACTAGAAATATCAATCAGATTGGTCGCCAAATTAGTATCCAAGATGTGCTACAACAGACGAATGCTTTTGAACCCGAAGACATTTCAGGCAAGGTCGTTTTCATCGGAGTAACTGACCCAATTGTACAAAAATTATTCTTGACCCCTTATGGTGACGTCAACCAGTTAAGTATTCACGCTCATGTTGTCAGTCAGCTAATCAGTGCATTTGAGGGTCAACTAGAGGGAAAAAATCAGCGACCTTTAATTTGGTGGTGGCCTCAATGGGTTAATATGCTGTGGATAGTAGGATGGTCATTCCTGGGGGGATTGCTCATCTGGTTGTTTCCTCAACCCGTCCCACAATGGATTGCTATTAGTAGTACCATTCTCGTTTTATATGGAATTTGCTGGATTGTCTTGACTCAAGGCGGTTGGATTCCTTTGGTTCCCGCTATCCTCACTTTGGTTGGTCCTACTATGATTTTCACCGGATTGACCCTCTCTAAAATCAAGTCATTCGAGTAAATTTTTCTAACTTTTTACCCTATTTTAGTCATGATGAAACTGCCAATTTACTTGTTAGTTACCTTTACCCTTTCCCTCGTCAATCTGGTTAGCGGAACCGCTGCCAGCCGCGCTGAATTGTGGCAACAACCCCTCTCCCAACTACCCAAACCCCCAGACACGGGAACACCGGAAGGAAATTCCGAACCGGGTACGACTCGTCCCGAATCAGTTTGTCCGCCTACAGATAAACCCCTGACTGCAATTAATCATGGCAGCGGCAGTGATGTGACGTTGGCAGAATATCCAACCTGGGTATTTTATACCCCCTATTCTCGCGAGACTGTTAGTTCCCTGGAATTTTTTCTTTATGATGAAACCGAACGTCAAACCATTTACAAAACTTCTATCCCTATCGGTGAAACCCCCGGGATTCTCCAACTTAAACTTCCGGAACAGCCAGATAATGCTTTAGAAGTAAATCAAACCTATCGATGGTATTTGATTGCCTATTGTTCCGAAAATCGTGACGATGGTCCAGACGTGGAAATTGACGGATGGATTTATCGGCAACCTATGACAGAGGAGTTAGAAGCTCAGTTACAAAATCCCACGATTCTGCCTTATTTGACTTATATCAAAGAAGGAATTTGGTATGATGCTGTCCGGGATATTAGTCAAATTTATGCGGCAGATTCTCAGAATCAAGCTTTTGAAAATGCCTGGGAAACTCTGTTACAAGTTTTAGGCCGATCGCATTTAATTCAAGAACCTTTTCTTTCACCTATGGGGAGTTTTGGAGATACAGAAGAATAATTTACAGTTTTTCGAGAAATCGTCAAGATTAGAAACCGGGTTTCTCTACAAAGTCTCTGCTAATCAGCAGGTATCTGACTTAGAAACCCGGTTTCTTTACCTCTGCATTTAAACCCCCAAATTTAGCGCCAATTTCCGACTAAAATATAGGGAGCCCAAGACCGAGGATTCTGATATTTTTTGTCTTTTAACAGGGCTTTTTGAGCACGATGGAGGGCCTCAGCTTTGGTGATTCCGGACTGCATTAATTCAGTATAAAACCGTTCCATAAGTTGAATGGTAGAGTCATCGCGAACGCGCCAGAGTGTTGCTAAAGTGCTGCTGGTTCCGGCGCGTAGAGCTAATCCAGCTAATCCCAAGGTAGCGCGGTTATCTCCATCAGCGGTTTCACAGGCACTTAAAACCAGTAATTCGAGAGAAGTTGCTGGATCGCGATCGCGCAGTAATCTTTCCAACTCATTGGGTCCAATTAATTCCCCGGTAGCACTCTGGTCACCATACACTAAGATATAAGTTTCCTGGGGATTGGAGCTAAATTTTCCATGAGTTGCCATGTGAACAATTGAAAAAGGTTGAATAGTTAACGCTCGTTGTAACCGATTTTGGGTAAATTGAGCGTTTAATAAAATCTCAGTAGAGATGATATTTTGAATACTTTCGAGTTCATTACCTACATTCAGAGGTGCAAAGTTTTTCTCTCCTACGGTTAATCCATCCGTAACGCCTGTTGCTAAGACTTGGCGTTGAGCGGCAGTTTTTTCCAGGTCAAAAATTTGCAAATTAGGTAAGAGGGCTAAAGCGTAGTTTTTTTCGATTAAATATTGATTCTCAGCCGTATCATACAAGACAGAAACGGGAATATTTCTGAGTTCGCCATCGAGCACAAATACTAGGGTTTTAACCTCGGAATTCATTTCTAACGCGGATTCTAAGGGGGCGATTAACCATTGATACAAATTGCCGGAATATTCCACAAAACCTTGTAATGATGAAGGGCCGACAATCTGAGTCCGAAGCTCTTTAATATTTTTTCGCACTTCGTCGCGAGAAATGGATGTGATGTGGCGGGATAAGGGTTGATTGGGTAATTTGAAGAGAACTTCGATGCGATTGGGTAAGAGAATCGGATAAATAAGGGCAGAATCTCGGGTGATGTCATTCAGCGATCGCTCAAGTTGCTGGGATGAATCCGGTACACCCGAATAGGGATTAGTGAGATTGCATTGCAGAAAGTTTTCTAGTTCCGCGAGTTGCAGTGCATCAATCAATTGAATTGCCTGTTGCAAATGACTGGGATTTTCGTCCGCAGTTTGTAACAGTAAATCCACGAATCCTCGATACATGGGTTCGACATTATCCCGGAATGAAAACTGCACATCGGCATTTACAGTTAACAAATCATTTCTTACCAAATCCAGGGTTTCTACCGCTGCCCGATAGTCTGCGATCGCCCCTTCGAGCTCCCCAATATCTGCCTGCAATCGTCCCATTTGCCACTGCCACTGATATCGTAACTCCGCTGCATTACTTTCTGTCGCTAAAGCTAATGCGTTTTGAGTGAATGTTTTTGCTTGTTCCCAAGTGGCAGAGTTGCGGTTTTTTTGCCCTTGCGCTAATTCCTGATATTCATAGTATTGACCTAATAATCCTAGCGCGGCAGATTGTAAATGCCCATCTCTCAAAGTTTCCGCTTCGGTGAAGGCGGTTTGTAAGAGAGTTTCTATTTCTGGTCCGGGAACGAGGGGATTTTCAGGTTTCTCGCCCTGGACTAATTGACGACATTGCATTAAACTACAGGCCACTTTAATTCGCGACTCAATCCGGGGTTTACTTAAGCTAATTTCTGCGATTTGTGATTGAATAGTATCGAATAGACGACGGATTTCGTGGGAATTTGTGGCGGCATCAGTTGACTCAGCCAGTAGACTGAGTTGATTCACCTGTCCTAAGAGTTTCAGGGTTGAATAAGGGGCAATTGCAATGGATTTTTGATAAAAATTGAAAGCTTGGTTTCGATGCTCTTTTGCTGCGTCAACTTCTCCATAGCCTTGTTTTTGAGTAGCTAAGGCAGATTCGGTATTCCCTAAATAAAAGAGGCTCAAACTTTTCTGGGAATTAGAATCCAGTTGACCGGCTAAAGCTAAACTCTGGGTTAATATTTGCTCGGACTCTTCTAATTGCCCGATCGCCCTTAGCACATTTCCTAAACTCCGCAAAGCAGCCGCCTGAATTTCTAGGCTATTTTCTCCTTCAAAACTGGCCCGAACCTGGGATAAATTAGAGGTACTATCTAACTGATCACAAGTCATATTTTCGGCCCCAACAACTTGCAATAAAGTATGGCACGATCGCCGATAATATCCCATCTGTTCTAAGGCTTGAGATTGATTCATTAGGGAACCCCGTTCTCCCATTTTATCTCCCAGTTTCTGATAAGTTGCCGCCGCTTGTTGCCAGCTTTGAAATGCTCCTTCTGCTTGGGCTAAATTTAGTTGTAAATGACCTTGAACATTGAAGGAAACAGCCTGAGCGATCGTCTCCCCAGAAAGCGGTTCTAACAAATCTAAACTGGCTGTAATAGCAGTTTGTGCCGCTGCCCATTCCCCTAACTTTTGGTGGGTTAAAGAGAGGGAACTCAATGCTAAAGATTGATTGACAATATCCCTCAATTGTGCGTACTGTTCTGCTGCTTCTTGAAAGGCAGTAACTGCTTCAGAATAGCGCTGTTCCTCATACCATTCTCGCCCCTGTTCTAAAAGAGGTGACGGATTAGACACTGCTTCGGAAGTCCGGTTGATTTCAGCCACTTGCTGAGGAATAGGGGAGGATACTGCCATTTTCCACAGGGAAAAGCTTAGAGTTAAGAGGCATCCCAATAATCCTAATAATAAGAGGCTAAATCCTCGCTTTAAAAAGGATTCCAACGCACGGAAAAATACAGCCCGTTTTCTTGCCATGTTCTATCCTTTGAATCAATTTTAACTAACGGAATACCCCAATCTAAGCGCGCTTGCAAGGCATCGGAGACTTGCAATTGTACCCCCAATCCAGTAGAAACTAAAGTGTTCTGATCTGGATTGGGGCGATTGTCACTGTCCCAATTCCAACCCACTCCTAAATCGGCAAATGGAATAATTTGTAAGCTAGTCCGCCATTGGGGAAGTTGGAGGACTGGATATTGGAATTCCACAGAAGCAAAAGCCCCATTATCCACCAGTAAAGCATCTTGTCGATAGCCCCGTACGCTATTAAATCCACCGACGCTATATTGTTCTATGGGAAGCAGAGAGGTGGTGGCTAATTGCAAGTCCCCGCGCACAATTAATAGAGGATTAATTCGGGGTCCGGGTTGCGCTTCTCCGATGCGGCGTACCCACTGGGTTTGTCCTCGCCAGGAGAAGAATTGGCTGTCCGGTCCGTTGTCATTTGTGGTGGCATCAAATGCACTTAATCCTAAGCTAAATTCGGACCGGGCGGCGAAGATTTGGCGGGAGTCTTGTCTTAAAGCATCTTGAAAAAATCGTAAGGCAGAAACGCGGGTTTCACCGTTTTCATTAGCCCCAGGAGAAAGGGGGAATTTGACGCCTAATAAGGAGGTCTCACTTTCCCGTTGTGAAGCGGTTAATCCGAGGGCAAATTCGGTGCGGATTAAGTCCGTGGCGTTAATAATAGATGCTTCAGGATTTTTAGGGGTAATTTGTTGGATTAAAGGGTGCCGATAGCTGAGTTCATAGGTGCGAGAATTGGCTTCAATATCAACTCGATTAAAGGGAGGTTCGATGATTTCACTATCCCCTGTGCTATAGCGGAAACTGAGAGTATTATTGTTAGCAGTCAACGGGACGGCATAGCTGAGGTCGATCGCCTGACTGCCATCAGTATTGGCATAGTTGAAGCTGGCAATATCACCCAGTCCTAACAAGTTGTATTGGGTGAGTTGTGCCTGGCGACGGAGACTACCGACAGATGGCGATCGCCCGTTATCGATTGTGAATTGAGGAGTCAAAAATCTCGCACTTTCCACTCGGACGGAGAGTAAACTTGTATCCGGTGCAATGCCGGTAGAAAGTTCTGCCGAAAGGGTTTCTAGTCGGGGGTCAAATTGCAGCAGGTAGAGAGATTCTAAGAGTTTTTCGGGATTAACTAGATCTCCCGGTTGTAATCCCAGGCGACTGCGAATATAGGACCGATAAGAGTGGTTGAGTCGATTACTCCCGGTAATTTCGATGTTTTCCAGGCGGTTTTCTACAACTTGGATGGCAACGACGCCATTGCGCACGATTTGGGGGGGAATGAAGGCCCCAGAACCCATATACCCTTGTTGCTGATACCAAAGGGAAATTGCTGCTGCTGCTTCCTGAAGTTCGGTAAAAGTGAGGGTGCGATCGCGGTAAGATGCGGTGAGGGTTGCCAATTGTTCCGGGGGAATAGCTGTGCTATTTTGGACTTCTAAGCGTTCAATAGTCAGGGTTTCAGAGGTTGTGCTATTTTCTGCTAAGGTTTTCGATTGTTGTGCAGAAAGACAACCGCCGGAGAGAGGTGAGAGGGTGGCGATCGCGGGTTCTGATCCAATCAGTTCGACTTCACCGCGATCGCTGATCCGGATTCCTGTTGCTGCAATTTTCGGCATTGCTTGGGGTTGATTTTCATTCTGAATCGTTTCCCCTGAAGAGTTTCGGGGTGTATCCCGTTCCAGAAATCGCCAATCTTCCCAGGTGTTACTCGGCGTGAGAGTATCCGTGGGACTGGGGGGAATGCCACCTTTGCCGGTTTGCAAAAACTGGCTATTTTCGACAATCCGACAGGGGTCGCGATCAATGAGTCCGGATACATCTACAATGTTATTATCTAATGCCACTACCCCACGACTAGGGTCGATGTCGGGAGTATTTAGGTCAATTTGTCCACTTAAGGCCGGGTCTGTGCGAGAAATGGCGGTAATATCGCTTGTATTGGGAAGGTCTAAACTGGGGTCAAATTGAGTTAAATCGGTATTTAAGAGGGTTTCTAATTCAGATCGAGTTCGGGCGGTTAATCCAAAAAGTGCTTCCGCATCAATGGCGATCGCCCCACCACTGCCATCAAAGGCATTCGCTGAAATATTGCTATTTTCTAAGGCAGCAATAATCTCCGTATTGATATCAATATTTCCCCCACTTCCCGGTAAGTTAGCAGTTCCAGCCGTCGTGGAAATTTGACTGCCCTCCCGCATCAAAATTGTCTCTGCTTGCAGTTGAATATTTCCCCCTTCCCCGGAGGCAGTTTCCGCAGAAAACCTCCCGGAATTCAGATTAAATTCTGAACTGGTTACCTGCAAATTTCCAGCGGAACCCCCACCAAAACGGGCATCTACGGACACTTTTGCTCCATCAGAGATATTAACTTGTTCCGCAGCAATATTCAAAGTCCCGGCATTACCTGGTCCCGTAGTTGTAACCGTGATGCGACTAGGTAATAACCCATCAGCATCTTGGGTCGGTAAAGATTGAAGCGGAGGAAAATTTGACTTACCCGAAATGTCTAACTGTGACGTTTCCAGGGTAACTGACCCGCCTTGTCCATCGGTAAATGTATCCGCAGAAATTGCCCCGCCTTCTCGCAGAATTACGCGATTAGCAGAGACAATGATATCCCCAGCATTGCCGCCCGTATTAAAGTTTAAAATAGGGTCGGGAGAGTTAGGATTAACCTCTGCAAAAGGTTGGGATTGACTAAACAGCCCACTGGCAAATCCCGTGGAATCAGTACCAATAATTTCTAAGTTTTCGGAAACATTAACTGTCAATGTTCCTCCCGATCCAAATGCTTGGGTACTGACGGATATTTGCCCACCTTCTTGAAGGGTTAAATTTTCAGCATTAATGATGACATTACCCCCTGGAACTTCCCCTTGAGTGATGGCGGTAATTTCCGCGCGATCGCCCACAAGTAACCGTCCCGTAGAAACATTAACATTTCCCGCTTGTCCGGTGGCGATCGGGGCAACAAAAGTGGCAATACGAGTGGGTGAAAATTGACCGCGTGGGTTCGTTGCACCGCCGGTCATTTCTAATAATCCGGTATTGTTAATCGTCACCGTTCCGGAATTGCCAAAAGCTGAAGTCGCCGCTGAAATTGTCGCCCCATCTCTCAGGATTAAGCGATCGCTATTAATCGTGATATTCCCGGCAGTTCCGGTGGCAGGAATCGGGTTAATTCGCCTGAATTCAACTCCGCTAAATAAGCTACTCGGACCTAGAGGAGAAAATCCGCTGATTTCAATTTCATTAGCGGTAATTTCTAAATTCCCCCCCCGTCCTCCACTATAGGTACTGGTCAAAATTTGTGCCCCATCGGTGAGGGTCAAGCGATTGGTTTCTAGGGTCAAATCCCCCGCATTTCCCGCCCCTTCAGTTTGATTAAAAATACCCGCAGCAAAGGCGTTAGGTGGAGAATCAGGGGGCGTTGGAAAGAGGAGAAATCCCCTCATTTCGATTTGATTCGCTTGAATTTTGATATCTTGTCCCGATGCAGAACCGTAGGTACTACTCGTGATACCAGAATTCTCCACCAGCAGGCGATCGCCTCGGACTTGAATCCCACCTCCACCCCCGCGAGAGTTGGGAAAATCCGGTGGTAAGCTGCTGGCATCTACCACAGAATTATTCACAATTTGAATGGAACCGGGTTGGGTAATCTCCTGATAATCCAACGTGAATCCACTGGGACTCGGAATTAAATTCACCGAACCATTCACCACCCCCCCGATTTCAATATTCCCTTCAAATGCAGCGAGATTTCCATTGTTTAAAAGAACTTCTCCCCCCACTAATCCTAAACTTTGTCCCGGGAAAACCGCTAACCCTAATGGAACCCCGATACTATTAAGGGGGAATTGTTCCAGAGTTGCCTGAGATTGATTAACAATTCGCCCTGTATTATTGGCAAATTGCAATTGGGTGGGAATGCTAATGGTTAAAAGTGGTGGAGTTGCCGCAATATCGGTACTAAAAATACTACCATCAGCAAATTCAATCCCATTAGCAGTTGTGGCTAAAAATGAACCCCCAATTTGAAGCTGCGCGTTCGGTCCAAAAATAATTCCATTAGAATTGATTAAAAATAAATTAGCCGGACCATTGGTCTGAAGAATCCCGTCAATATTAGAAGGAGTACCCCCCGTGATGCGCGAAAATATATTTTCTAACGTTAAATTATGCTTAAAAAATGCCGTTTCTCCCGTCAGGACCGAAAACTGATCAAAACTATGAAATAAATTGTTACCTCGGACCGTTCCTCCTTCAATGATTAGGGTATTTCCGTCGGTAAAAACAGTGGTGGGTTGGGGAAGGGTAGCATCAGGGACAATTTGAGCCATTGCAGAAGGGGCGATCGCTAGGTAACCCCCCACCAGACTGCTCAAAATCCAGCATTTGGGAAAAATAGTGGGTTTCATGCACCATGAACTTAAAGAGACTGAAACTGATTATAGGACAAAGGGATGACAAAATTGCGATCGTCTCTATATAATTGACCCCACAATCCTAGCGCGTCTTTTTCAATCAAATATGAAGATAAAATCCTGGAAAAGGCATATAATTTTACCATGATTTTGCATTAATTTTTTTAATTAGGAGCAATTTTAGGGATAGAAACTGGAATCTTAGAGTTCCGAGAGTCTGCACCCGGAGACGACTGAAGTCGTCACTACGAACAGGGGAGATGATTGGACTCGTCCTCTTTTGTTCGTAGTAACGACTTCAGTCGTTTTCTTTTGTTTGTAGTAACGACTGAAGTCGATTAGATTGCTTCTGCGGTGACCAATACCGTACCACTTGCGCCTGAAGACTCTTGCGACAAAATACTCGGTTCACCATCAATAATTGCAGCAGAAACCCAATCATTGGTGCCAGCAATACGATACCATAAGGAACTGGATTTTCCTAACTCAGCGGAATAATCCACAAAGTCACCTTCGGTCCATTTATCAAAGGTTAGGGTCGTTTCATAGGGATACTCATTCACTTTGTCAAAACTGACGCCTGGTCCTGAACGAATATTTGCGCCAATGGTAGACAGGGTCATTCCGATAAAGTTAACGGGTTCCCAGGATAAATCAAAATTGACATCCCCCCGTTCTTCATAAAAGTCAAAATAGACTTCATAGACTCCATCTTCGGGAACGGTGAAATCAACTTGTTGCATACCGCCATATTGTTGTTGCCATTGATTTTGAGGGGTGATATAAACCCATTCATTGGTTGCCTTATTTTTTGCGGATAACTGGAATCCATCATCCCCCCGGACATTCATCCGATACTGACGTCCCGCTTCTAGGTTTTCCTCGGTATAACCCCGAATGGCAAAGTTATTATCCGGTAAACGGACATCGCTTAATGCCGCGCCATTTTGCCAATCAAAGAGAATCCCTTTTTTGCCATCTGAACGAGTATCGGACCCTAAATTAACGACCCCGATCGCATTGGTTGGATCTCCACCTGTGGCAAAGTAATTTCCTGGGGGTTGATTGCCAAGCTTACGGTCCCACCAATAGAATTCTGACTGCCATTCGGGGGAGGAATTGACGGGATCTTGGAAAAATTGTGCCGGTTCTACGGTGACATCAATGGTACTCTCCCGAGTGGCATCAAAATAGTCAATATAGAAATCATATTCCCCGGTTTCTGGTACTTTGAAGAAAATGGTTCGAGGAGGATCGTTGATATCCCGAATGCGCCACTCCGCACCATCATCCCCTAAAACTACACTATCATCAATCCATTCTCCGGTTGCGACATTTTTCACCCGGAACCAGACGCCATCATCGGATTGGGTAGTAATTTTATACAGTTGACCCGCTTCAAAGGTGGTCCGAGTCCAGGTTTCCATTGCAAAATCATCACTTTGGACAGCACTATCGGGACTCCCTAAACCCCAATCTTTGAAGAGGCGAATGGTATCATTATCCGATTGGTACCCTAAGTCAAGAATAGCGGCAGGGTTGCTGAAATCGTAGGTACTGCGATCGCTGACATTTTCAGGGGTACGATTGATAAATTGCGCGTTCCAATGGTCCACGGGAATGGTATAATTGGCAATCTCTACGATGTCACTATTATTGGGTCCTATTGCATACCCGGAATTATCAATCAGGGTTAAGATGACTGTCTCATCTTCTTCATCAAACAGGGTATCGTAAATGGGAAGAATATCAATCACAGCGGTATTTAATCCCGCAGCAAAAGTAACCGTTCCCGTTAGCGGTTGATAATCTTCTTCATTGGTTGCTGTCCCCTCAATGGTATAATTTACGGTTAAGGGATTTTTATTATTCCCGGTCCGCGTGACGGTAAATTGACCGGTTGTTCCATCTTCCGAGGCATTGGGTTGGGTTGCTTCTAGGGTGACAACGGGTTCGGTTCCGTAAAGATTAAGCTGCCAAGACAACCATTCCCCTTCGATTTGATTGCCTTTTTTATCATACACTTCTAAAGTCCATTCTCCTTGAGAAGATTCACCCCAATGGCGAATGGAGGTAAAAGTCCACTCGTTTGATCCGGGATGCACTTCGTAGGTTTTACCAATGCCGTAGGGGTCATCACCAATGGAGTTCATTAAGCGCGATTCTGTCCCATCGGGAGATTTGAGAATTACGCTTAAGTCTTTCCAATCGGGATGATTGATGTTGACTAATACTTCGGCGTGTTCGACAGTGATATCTTGGTCAATTGCGATCGCATCGGTGAGTTTTTGCTCGTCTCGAATCTGACTCAGCACGTTTTTAAGTTCTTTCTCTCCGGTGACTTTCACCTGTTCCCCCACCGGGTTCCAATCTTTTGCTGCCATGACTGCGGCAACGGGGTCAACGGCACCAAATCCATAATACTGATTGATGTGATGTCCGCCGCCATTTTGTTGCCAATCCGGATGGGTTGGGTCGGTTTTATAAGCGGTTTGGGCGAGAATATGTTGGATATCGCGGGAGGTTAGATTGGGGTTGACTTCTAGCATTAAGGCGATCGCACCGGAAACAAAAGGTGCCGCTGCTGAAGTTCCGCCAAAGTCGGTCACCATGCCATCTTTTAGGGTTGTTGCGGTGGTGCTAATTCCATTGTTATCGGGTTTTCCACTATCAGAATAAGCGACAATAAATGGCGCTTGCGTGCTATAATCCGACAAAATACCATCGCGGGAAATTGCGCCAACTGAAATGACATGGCGTGAGTTGGCTAAATTATTGTAGTTAACATGACCAATATTTGCACCATCATTTCCCACGGAGAATACATAACTATTTCCCAATCCATTTCGACCGAATTTAGACCCTGATTGTAAGGCATCGATCGCCAAGGGAAGTTGGCGCATATACTGCGGACCCCAACTGTTATTAAACACGTCAATTCCCTCGTTGCGATTCAATGCCTCATCGGAATTTTTGGCATCATACAACGCATCGGCAATCAAATACCCTTCGGAATCATAGCTATAATTCACCGGGTCGATATTGCCAATGAGGCGGATCGCCGCAAAGTCTGCTTCTGGCGCAACTCCAGATAATCTCATTCCATCGGATACTCCAGTTCCCGTGACTAAAGTTCCATGTGGATTAATTGCGGTCACATCCAAAGACCAAGACTTAATTTGATTGGTCAAATCTTGGAGGAATTTAGTTGTGTCCGGATGCTTATAAGCATTTACAGAAATTTCTAACGGCCAATATCCACCAGCATAAATTCCATTAAAATGGTCTTCCAACGCAATATTAACCGATTTATTTCCTTGTTTAATCGGTAAAATTTTGTTTTTGTTGGACCGAGATTCTTCCCAACCGGGATATCGCCACCAATACCCAGCAAAAGATTGCCAATCAAAGGGGTCTTGTGCGTTACTCGTAGGACTATGCAGAGTAAAGGTCGCGTCTGCTGCTAACTTCAACCCTTGGGTTCCTTTAAATTCAAGGTTGAAATCCACATTGTTAACCAGTCCGGTTAAATTTACCGGAATCGCTAACCAAGCGCGATTGCCTTGAATTGTGGGTTCGGAGACTACTGCTTCAAACTTCTGCTGCGATCGCGGGAAAGGATCATTATCTAAATCGCTAAAATCAAAGCTCAAATTAGGATTGTAGCGTGGTAATAAATCTGCATGGTTGTAATCCACTCCATCATCCACAAACCCAATCACTGAGTTGCGACCAAGAACGGGTAGATTAGTTAAAGAACTAATGATATCCCAGGCTGATTTTACACTGGAGGGACTATTGGGATTTACAGCATCCTCTAAGTGCCATTGGGGATATTTAAATTCATTAATTCCTGCTAAATTCATCAACTTCAGAGGGACTGGCACTTCGGGATAGGCAAATTCTACGCCATCGATTTCCGTAAGAAGATTAGCAATAGCTTCGGGAGTGGTTTGCGGTTGGGGTTTGTCACCAAATTCCCAGAGATAAGTATTAGGAATATGGCCGGTTTCTCCTAAATTCACGGCATTGACTGAGGCAGCTAAGTCGTCAGCAGATTGTCCCGGAGTGACCCAAACGACCCATTTTTGAATGTTGGCTAATTCTTCCGGTGTATAGCGTTCTAAATTTGCTGCGCCAGCAATATCTATTTTCAGTTCATCGGAAAGTCTATCTCCCCCAGGGTCAGTAATCATTACAAACTTTTCTGTGGCAATATTGCTAGTTGCACCTTGGCGATCGTAGACAACTGATCGCAGTTCATAACTCCCCGGAGTTAAGTTGCTCAAATCATAGCTAAATTCAAACCGTCCATACCCTTGTGCATCTTGAGTAAATTCAGTTACTTTTCCAGCATCAATCCAATCTTCCCCTATTTTACGGATGGAAAATTCAATAGAATTTAAGTCTTCAATCCCATCGGCATCGTAAACTTTTCCTCCTTCAAAACTGAGGAGTTCTCCCGTGGTATAAAGGGGAAACAGACTAAAGCGCAAATCCCCAGGTTGTGCGTTGGGGAGGGTAGGGAGGATGGGGGAGATTGGCGGGGTGGGGAAGATACTATGAGGGTTTTGTGGCGGAATTCGGTCGATTGGCGGTCCCGGTGGGGAGGGGTTGGGGGTTTCTGCTGTTGTATCAACTAGGGTCAATTGTTCGATGACTACGTTACTGGTTTTACCGGCACGATCGTAGGCGACTGCTTTTATTTTGTAGTCTCCTGCGCCTAATTCTTCAGTCCAGTCGTAGGTAAAGTTAGCGATTGTATCATCGGTAGAATTAGGAGTAAAGTCGGTGATGGAGGCGATCGCACGCCACGTTTCTCCCGCAATCTGTACCGACAATTCTATCCGCTGAATGTCACTAAATCCATTGCGATCGCTTACAGTTCCGGCGATCGTCAATAGGTTTCTCAATCCATTGTTTTCTAGGGTAACTCGCAAGTCTTTCGGGGGGATATTATTCTCCCCAGGTGTGGCAATTTGCGGAACTTCTACCTCTTGTGAGGGAAGCGGTTCCAGATTATTATCAGGTTCGGGAACTTCTGGTTCTGGGGTAATCGGTTCGGGAACTTCTGGTTCCGTGGCAACAGGTTTGGGAACTTCTGGTTCTGGGGTAATCGGTTCGGGTACGATCGCGTCTTCTGATGGTTTTTCGATATAAACAAAAATATCTGTTTCGTTGCGATCGTTATCCTTAACTCCCCCTTCTCCTTCAATAGTAAATAAGGTTCCATCCCCTAAAGTTTCTTCTCGAAAATGAAACCCGCCATCAGTTTTGTCCCCGAAGGAAAAGGACGGACGATTGTTACCTTGTAAGGAGGGATTTTCCCAGACTTCCTGAATCGTTGCCTTGGGAACTATCATCAAACCAAACTTTTCACCATAAATAGTAATCGGTTGACTGGTTCGATATTGGACTTCTTCTACCCCCTCTGGTACTTGAATTTCCCAGTCAAATGATTCACCAATTGATGTGGGTTGATTGGCATTGGAAATTAAAATTTGCCCCCAGTTGGACTGACTCAAAATTCGCCTTGCTGCTTCTTGAAAGTAGGCGGGAGTATTTGGCACAAATTGATTCATGCCTTCTAAACTAAAAATTCCCAATTCTGGGTCTTTTTTATCCCCGGAGACAATCTCGATATTGAGTGGGGTATCCTGACTCATCCCGTTGTCAACGAGGTTGGGTAATCCGGTAATCTGGTCAAAGTTTAGGGTGTAATTTGTATCGCGATCGCGTCGGATAATTTCCAGGAAAAGGGGTCCTGGTAACAAATCATTCAGAACAATTCCCTCACTGGTTTCATCAATCACCGACGACTGCAAAATTTGGCCTTGTGAATTAGTTAAAAGGAGATCTACAGGAGCACTTAGGCCAGTTACGGAGAGTTTTAAACTCCCCGCTTGTTCCCATTGAAACTGATAATTATCTTGGGGTTCCAGAGTTACCAGGGAGTCAGTATGGGGAAAGTTTGGGGTCAGTAGAAGCACATCATTAGACATTTGTTCACTCCTGCGGTTTTGGAATTGACTCTTGTAGCAAGGCGATCAGGGGTGTTACCTGTTGTGATAGCCCTGCTGGTGGTTGGGTAATAAAAAGGCACTTGGGAGTCAGGCTTAGATGACTTGCGGTGAGATGTTTTATTGAAATTATCTAATTTTTAATAAAACTTCAATTCAATAAAAAAT
This sequence comes from Laspinema sp. D2d, assembly GCF_025370755.1. Taxonomy (GTDB): domain Bacteria; phylum Cyanobacteriota; class Cyanobacteriia; order Cyanobacteriales; family Laspinemataceae; genus Laspinema. The sequence goes on from NZ_JAMXFC010000003.1 coordinate 39,112, forward strand.
ATAATTAAAAGCAGACTTTCATATTTAAAAAAGATATTTTGAAATAAAAAAATAAGATATTTTGATACAAATTGCCATAGACTTTTTATTATTCTTCTATGGAAGCATAAAACGAATACCGTGATGGATTTGCCCGTTACGGTTTTCGCTAAGTTCATCAAAACTTCACAAATTGGGTAGGTTTTGTAAAGTTTTAATGAAGAGAGGTCAAGAGAGGGGGTCTTGTTTTCAGGGGTCAGATGGACGGGTTCAGAGGGAATTCCCAGGAGGCAGGAAAATTGGTTCATGGGGTTTAGGGGATATAAAGGGCGTGAAACCCAAGATACAGGGGGGTTAAGCCCGGTTTTCAAGGTTTCTATTTCCTTTACTAGGGAAGAGGTAGCGGGATTATGCAGGGGTTGGCAAAAATTAAACCCCGATCGCCTCCTGAGTGTTGACAGAGTGAGGCGATCAGGGTTTTTGAGGGGCGGAGTGGAAAAGGATTACAATCGTGATGTTGAGTTTGGGGTTAGTTGGGGAGTCTAGGCGGTTTACGAGGAGGGCGACAGGAATTATGGGTAATACCCCAGCTAGACCGATTAGCCCTTGAGTTGCGTATTTAGAATTGAGGGTTTGCTGCATTTTATCGATTAAATTGTGGATTAATTAACTAATACTTAATAAATCAAAAATTCGACTTATTTTGGAGGATTTATGTGTTGGTACTCAGTGCCATATCATTCTATTTTGGTTCCAGAAAAATGGGGAAAATTGGCAATTCCTCAATAGTTTTGAGGATAGATTTTAAGATAACCTGCGATCGCTAACCCAAATGAAAGAGACCCATGAGATAATAAATTAAAAGAAGTCAAAGGGGAGGATATGAACGAGCAACCCGTCACCTGGCATCTGCAACAACCTGTACTCCCTCCGGAGTGGTTCCTGGAACAAGTTCGACAGTATCTCAACTCCAACGCATCGGGTTTATCGGGTCAATATGCGGCAGCATTGCTGTGGCAACGGGGAATTCAGGACCCAGAGGAACTGACCCGGTTTTTAAATCCCCAAGACTATCAACCCGCCAGTTCATTTGACTTTGGTGAGGAAATGTCCGCTTGTGTCGATCGCCTGCAACGGGCCCGGAAACAGGGGGAAAAGGTCGCCATCTGGGGAGACTTTGATGCCGATGGAATCACCGCCACCAGTGTTTTATGGGATGGACTGGGCCAATTTTTCACCCCCACCACCCAACTCACCTACTGCATTCCCAACCGCCTAACCCAATCTCACGGTCTGAATCGGTCGGGAATTGACGATTTAGCCGCTGCAGGAACAACCTTAATCGTCACCTGTGATACCGGCAGTACCAATTTGGATGAAATCGAGTATGCTCATCAGTTAGGCATTGATATCATTGTCACCGATCACCATACTTTACCTCCGAATCGCCCCGGAGTAGCGGCAATTATCAATCCCCGTTCTCTCCCGGCAACCCATCCCCTGGCCCATCTTTCGGGGGTTGCCGTGGCTTACAAAGTGGTAGAAGCCCTGTATAGCACATTGCCAGACGTTCCGCAAGAACCGTTAGAGGCATTATTAGATTTAGTCGCGATTGGCTTAATTGCTGACTTGGTACAACTGAGTGGAGATTGCCGATATCTAGCCCAAATGGGACTCAAACGCCTGCATCAGGAGTGGCAGAAATCCCCGGCAGAACGACGCCGACCCGGAGTCGGAGAGTTGTTAGATTTGTGTAAACGCAGTGGCGATCGCCCCACGGATGTCTCCTTTGGGATTGGTCCACGCATTAATGCCGTCAGTCGGATTCATGGGGATGCTTCTTTCTGTGTGGAGTTACTCACCACTCGCGATCGGCGTCGCGCCCAAAAACTCGCCCAGGACACGGAACTCGCTAATTCTCGACGTCAAGCTATCCAAAAAGATGTAGATAAACAGGTGCAACAAAAACTGGCTCGTCTGGACCTGTCTACCACCGGCGTGATTGTCTTACAAGACCCCCAATGGCCTGCGGGAGTCCTGGGTTTGGTGGCGGGTAAAGTCGCCCAAGAATACGCCCGTCCTACCATTTTACTCAGTACCGATTCCAGCAATTCGGAGGCTGAAAACCCCGATAAAATCCCGCTTTTCAGCGATTCAACCTCGAATCCCTCCTTTCCCCTTGCCCGAGGGTCAGCACGTTCTGTTAAAAATATTGACTTGTATGAATTAGTCAAAGAACAAGAGCATTTATTGCACCGTTTCGGCGGTCATCCCTTTGCGGCTGGCTTAAGTTTACCCGTCCAAAATGTTCCTCTTTTTACGGAAGCGATTAACCGACTCCTGAAGGAAAAAATGGGGGCAGTGGGAGGCTTGGGAATGCCCGTTATCCAAGCTGATTTACGCTGTACAGTAGCAGAACTAGGTCAAAATCTATTCCGAGAGTTAAAAATATTAGAACCCTGCGGAATGGGGAATTCTGTTCCGTTGCTGTTGATTGAAAATTGTCAATTTAAAAATATTTGGAATGCTAAAGTCCAGGATAAAAAGGGTCGTAAAATAGAATATATTAAAACTGAGTTTCAGATTTGGGATGACTCCAGCGAAACAGGGTTTCCCGGCCTGTGGTGGGGACATTATAAAGAGGAATTACCGAATGTTCCTTGTGATGCCGTGGTCGAACTGGACTATAATAGTTATAAAGAGCGCTATGAAGTGCGATTAATTGCAGTCCGACCCCGAAAAGCGGGAACTGTGTTCACATCACCGGAAGGGGGATTACCGATTCTGGATTTTCGTCGCGACTTCAGCCAAATGGAGGAAGAGGGGAAAACCGAGTTAGGCAATTCTGAGGGGATGAATTTCGATCGCACGACCTCCATTGTGCTAGAAACCTGTCCCAGTAGTTGGGAGGAGTTACACCAATGGTTAGACTTGGCAATCCAGACTCAAAAGACCCTGGCGATCGCCTATCCCCCGCCACAACCTATTTCTTCCCTGCAAGTTTGGCACCAGTTGGTAGGGGTAGCTAAATATCTGAGCCGAACCGGACAACGAGCAACCCGGGAACAACTATGTTCTAAACTCTCCATTAGCGATCGCACCTTAGAAATTGGCCTCCAAACCTTAATCGCCGCAGGTTTTCAAGTCAAGATAATGGGAGAGAGTTTGCAGGTTATCCCCGGACCCTTAATCCATCCTCTAGGCGTTAGCGATCGCTTTTCTGCCGCCGTTGAGGAGGAACAGTTTCGGCGCAACTATTTTTATCAAGTTCCCCTGTCTACCCTCCAAGCGATCGCACTTAGTAAGGGAGATGGGGAGGATGGGGGAGATGGGGAGGATGGGGAGGATGGGGGAGAGTTCTTGTGACTTAGATTTAGCTTTCGTCACGAGTGTTCTTACAGGTGGCAGAGCCGCTCATGGTGCGTATCACGACAGAACCCTTATACCAAAGCTATCCCCCCTATCCTCCCCATCCCCCCTATCTCCCCCATCCCCCCTATCTCCCCCATCCCCCCCATCCCCCCCATCTCCCCTATCTCCCCTATCCCCCCCATCCCCTCTATCAATCTAACTGACCTTGATGTTCACATTGATAATCCTCGGGTTGCCATTGGGTGATATCAATTTCACTTAGGCGTTCCACTTTCTGACAGTCGGTGGAATAGAAGGGTTCAATGATGACCCAAATTAAACTGCGGGTGACATCTAATGCGGTTTTTAGCCAAAACTCTTGATTACCGGGGATACCTTCTTCTTGTACGGTTTCTATTTCGACTGCAATTCCTTTTGCACCTAAGAGAATTTGTGCCAACCACTTGGCGCGAGGCAGATGGGTTTCGGAGGTGATGACTTTGACTTTCTTGACATTCCACTGCTTCAAAAGTTCACCACTAAAAGTAAAGTTGGTAAAGGTAGAATAAGCGCATCGTTCTAACCAAACATTCTGATTCGGAGCGCGATCGCGCTCAAAAATTAACTGCACACAAGGGGAGGCAGAACCTTGGGAAATCACAATGGGAAGGTCCGGATTTTGTTTGGCGAATTGGGTAACGTACATTTCTCGTTTGATGCTACCACCCAGGACTAAAATCGCATCAATGGGGCCGGATGTAGCCGATTGTAACCGGGTAATCTGAACCGTTGCCAATCCGCCGAGGATGCCGAGGATGAGGAAACAAATAAAAATAACTCCCGTGACAATTTTCTTGATTTTCCTGCGGCGTCGATTCTGTAACGGAGGGGGATGGGGTTGGGAACGGGATTTTTGCTTCATGGCGATCGCCTACGGAGTCTCGGGTAGCACAAAAATAACTTGACCCTCCTCGTTAATTTGCTTCGAGGCCCCCAATTTAAGGATTTCTTGTTCGGCTCGTTGTTTAACCGATTCATTGATACTATTTTGATAGACTTCATTCCAGGCCCACAGGCGCACCCCGGTACTATCAGGTTCAGTTCTGAGGAAGTCGGCTGCACTTTGATAGAGGTCTGCATAATCGTCGTACTCTGTCCCGCGTGCCCATTGTGCTGCCCTTTCATGGGATTCAATGCTGCCGGGAATATCTCCAAGTAACAGGAGTTGATCCAGTCCTTTGAAGCGCCACACCAGAAAGGCTTTCGGATTGATTTCTGGGGACAAAACTGCTAGACCCCGGTCCATATATTCGATCCCCAGTTCCGGTTCTCCTTGGGCGAAGGAAACGGCAGTGGAGATAAACGGATACATTTCGGCAAAGCGGGGGTCAAGGCGGGTAATGACGTCGAAGTATTCTTGATTTAAGGCGTAGCCAATTTGGTCTCGAATCTCCTCATCCCCAAAATACTGCACCCATTTGAGGAAGGCATAGTTGGCGATCATATTATCGAAACCCAGAGTAGGCGATCGCCTCAGCATTTGGACTTGGAGGGCTTCTTGTTGTTCGGCTTGTCTGGGGTCAGTTTGGGCTAGGCGAGGGTTTCCTAGACCCATCTGCTGCATGATGATGGCTCCAGCGAGGGCGACAATGGCGATCGCCACAGTCGCCCATTCTCCCCACCCTCGCGAGGTAACGGTTTGTACTTTAGATTCCACTACACCCTCCTGCTGATCTTAATTCTGGTGACTTGAGAGGTCACCCCGGCCAGTGGTCCCAGTCCCTGGGTCTCCTTCGGACTGCCTCCATCTCCCGGATTGTCCTCCTGATTCTCAACCGAAGTTCGCTTTGTCTGCTAGGGGTATTTGCCCCAAAGCGTTTAACCCGGATCCTGGAGTTACAGAATTTCAATATCTACAGATTAACTTAAAAAATATTGCATCGGAACATACTGCGCTTGGGAAATATTTTAGCTACACTAGAGACAACCTCAATTAAATCATCCGTGTGTCAACATCCATTCGGCGATTTCAGGGACGCTCACTGCTTTACTCATCCGGAAACCGTTTCCGTTTTCGTGAAGTCACTGCTATTCAGGGGACTAAGGACGGTTACTCCATTGGCACCCCATTTTCTCAAGGTACGGGTTAACAGGCCAGAAACTTCTCCAAGACAGACGGAAGCAGATGTTGCAAGCCCGGGAAATTTTTGCCGCTGCTATGAGAGAGTAGTAGCCCTTGTCTTGCTCAGGATCACGGTTGAGGAATTCGAGCTCGGTCTGAAGTGACCCACACTAGACCCCTTCTGGGTTAAGGTTTGGAACCAACTAATGCTCTTCCTTGGAAAAATATACCCTGATTTGGAAAATTAACGACGACTCAACAGGCTCGACTATCAGTCCCGCAACTGGAAAAATTTGAGAGTCTAAAGAATCAATTTACACCCGTTGGTTCTCTGGATTAAATTCTCTAACAGATTGACTCTATTTGTTAAACCCCTAATCCCCCAACTTACATGAATCAATACTCAAAACGTCACTCCTTGCTGCAAATTGCCCTATTTGGTGGGGCTTTTGCCACCACGGCTGCTCTGACCTTATTAACTCCTCTTGGCTCTCGGGCGGTGCGCGCACAGCTTCAAAATAGTCCTAAAGCGATTGTGGATGAAGTCTGGCAAATCGTGAATCGGGACTATGTGGATGGCTCATTTAATCAGGTGAATTGGGAAGCAACGCGCACGGAGTTGTTAAGTCAGGAATATTCCTCGCCGGAACAAGCTTACGCCGCAGTACGGGTTGCTTTAGCTAAATTAAACGACCCCTACACGCGATTTTTAGACCCAGAACAGTTTGAAGAGTTGACTACTCAAACCTCGGGGGAAATGTCTGGGGTGGGGATGCGTTTAGAGCTCAATGCGGACACCCAAAAAATCACGGTGGTTGAACCGATCGAAAATTCCCCGGCGAAGAAAGCGGGACTGCAATCGGGGGACCAAATTTTGCAGATTGACGATCGCTCCACCCAAGGGATGAAAGTCGAAGAGGCGGCTCAATTGATTCGGGGAAAAGAAGGGACAGAAGTGAGCTTGCGGGTCTATCGCTCAACTCAAGGGGAATTTGATGTCATCTTAAAACGCGCGCGGATTGAACTGCAAGCGGTTCAATATCATATCCGCGCTGAAGGCGGAACTGATGTGGGCTATATCCAGTTATCTGAGTTTAGTTCCCATGCGGCGGAACAAATGCGTCATGCGATCGAGGAACTAAGTAATCGCGGGGTTGATGCGTTTGTCCTGGATTTGCGAGGCAATCCCGGTGGTTTATTGTACGCGAGTATTGATATCGCTCGGATGTGGTTAGATAGTGGGGAAATTGTCCGCACGGTCGATCGCAATGGCGGCAGTCAAGATTTTCGCGCCAATCGTTCGGCGATCGCCCAGCAACCTTTGGCGGTTTTAGTGGATAAAAACTCCGCTAGTGCCAGCGAAATCTTATCCGGTGCCCTCAAAGATAACCGCCGCGCCACGATTATTGGCACTTCCACCTTTGGCAAAGCCTTGGTACAGTCGGTCCATTCCCTATCTGATGGATCGGGATTAACGGTGACGATCGCCCATTACTACACTCCCAATGGTACTGATATCTCTCAGCTTGGCATCACGCCGGATATCGCGATCGACATGAGCAATGAGGATAAACGCCGTCTAGCCGCTAATCCCCAACTCCGGGGAACCTCCGATGACCCCTGCTATGCTCGGGCGGTTGCTTCGTTGCTGGCACAAGTCCAACCCAAACCGTTAGCGATTCAGTAACCTGTCTTTTTCTGGAATTCTCTACCCAAACAAGACGCGCAACGCGAACAAGAAACCGGGTGTCTGACCAAAATTCCTGGGGAATCACCCCAGATCTGGTTCAGAAACCCGGTTTTTAATGTTGTAATCGGGATAAGAGGGATGCCAATCGGATGCGTCCCTCTTTCTGTTTGTGCTTCAATCCATCAATCTAAAAACATGAGATTATCTGCGGTTAAAGTGCCGATTCCCAAGTCGAGGCGGGCGATCGCGCCGGAGGTAAAATCTCCATCATCATCGATATACAGTTTTCCCGTATCGGTTGCATAGCCAATCCGCGCATTACTGCTCGTGAGGGCTAAAATATTGGCCTGAATATCTACAATCACCGTCTCAGTCCCTTCTATCTCCGATGCCTTAGAGAGGGTAACTGGGGTTCCCCCGGATACACCTGTCAGCTTCTCGGTAAAGGCGATCGCATCTCCATCGGGTCCAAAGCTAAAATCTGTTATGCGATCGCTAGCCGTTCCCGGGGAATTCACGGTAGCATAGACCACGACATCTTGACCCTTTCCACCTGTCAAGGTATCCACTCCATCTCCGGGAAACAACAGGTCATTTCCATCGGTGCCTTCCAATTTCTCAGGACCGCTAGAACCTGTAATAATATTAATCTGAGCGGGATTATCCACCACGGCTATGGCTGGATTATTCGAGGCCATCACCCGTAGTTCCTCGGGGGTATTACTAAAGCTGTTGTTCTCCAGAAACGCATTCGTCACCTCCGGTTCAACGACTATCCCAACGGCTGCATTCTCGATCGCATTATTTGCCAAGGTGACATTCTCTGAATTAGAACCCAGTTTAATCCCAATCCCATCCGGATCTGAGCCGCTGGGTAAATTGGATAAATTGCCATTCTCCCCTAATCTCACTTGATTGTCTTCCACTGTAGACTCAGCCAAAGACCCCAAGATGCCAAAATTCACCGACTCCAGGGTATTATTGCGAACCGTCGCACTCATATTTGACTCAAACAGTCCCAAGACAATCCCGCCACTGTCTTGAATCAAATTATTCTCTACTGTTGCTGTGGCTGCATCCTCTAAATTTATCCCATCAAGGGCATCAAAAATTCGCACATTCTGAATGACCAGATTTTCAAGCGCCGTCCCATCCTCCGGTTGGACAGCCAGAATATCGCCATTGGTTTCAATGCCATCTAGGGTAACATCACTGGCGAGAATTCTAATACTGGTTCCCCCTGTTTCAGTGGAAATCATTGTCTCATCAGTCCCGCGAGTGCTGTCGTTTCCGGCTACACCAGCATGAAACCCTTTAAGGGTTAAGCCTTTATCGATTTCCAAGAGTTCGGCGTAGGTTCCGCTACTCACAACCAGGGTATCTCCCTCATTTGCTTCAGCGATCGCCGTTTGAATTGAGGTATAAACCTGGTAAACCTCCAAGGTTTCTGTATCCGTTTCGGGGTCCGCGATCGCAATTTCAATCTCGAAATAATTGCTATCGCTCAACTTTTCGGGGTCCTTGAGTAAAATCTCTCCAGTTTCTGGATCAAGTTCAAAGAGACCCGCAACGGACTCTCCCTCACTATCAATAACATCTAACAGGGAATACTCCGTATTACTGGAATTTTCCTCAGTCGAAATCAGGGCGATCGCACCGACAGGAGTGCTGGCATTCGCCACAAAGAGTTCACGAGGTGCAGGGGGAATGGGATTACTCGGGGGAAAAAACAGTACAGGCTCACTATCTGGAGGCGGAGGTGGTTCAATAAAAGCGCTGCGAGTCAGTTCTATGTCTGCTTTTCTCACCCCCTGCAAAATCGCTAAATATTCCCCCGTCCGTTTATCTTGGATGACGGTTTGGACAGAATTTGAGTCCCCTTCTTGTATAAAATTCAAATTCTCAAACCGCAGTTCATTGATCAGTTCGATTTCATCTTCGCCCAAGGTAAAATCAACGATTAAATTGGCTTCAGTCCGGGTAAAACTTCCCCTCCCCCGTTCCAGGACGAAGCGATCGCCGCCTTCTCCTCCGATTAATGTATCAATTCCGAAACCCGCAACGAGGAGATCATTTCCCCCACTCCCGGAGAGAAAGTTATTTCCTTGATCCGCATACAAGGTATCATCTTCCTCTCCTCCATATAAAATATCATTCCCGGCATTGCCATTTAACCAGTTGTTCCCTTCATCCGCAAAGAGCTGATCATTACCCTCTCCACCATAGAGGGTATCGTTTCCTGGGTTACCAAACAGGACGTCATTCCCTTTGTCGCCATAAAGGAGGTCATTTCCCTCGCCTCCAAAAACCGTATCATCCTCTTGTCCGCCATAGAGGATATCCTCTTCCCCATTGCCTACTAATAAATCATTGCCCTGATTCCCGTATAATAGGTTACTTCCTTCCCCGGCATAGAGGGTATCGTTCCCTGCGTTGCCAAACAGGACGTCATTCCCTTTGTCGCCATAGAGGAGGTCATTGCCATCGCCTCCAAAAACCGTATCATCCTCTTGTCCGCCATAGAGGATATCCTCGTTCTCTCCCCCGACTACCCAGTCGTTACCCTGATTTCCGAAGAGGATATTATTCCCGGCAATCCCATAAAAGAAGTCATTTCCTTCATTACCATACAGGAGGTTATTTCCAGCTTGGCCCACCAACACATCATTACCAGCGCCGCCAAACAGGGTATCATCATCGGGTCCAGCATACAGGAAATCGTTACCCTCATTCCCTTGGATGTAGTTTGACCCTAGATCACCCTGAATCACATCATCCACTGGACTGCCCAGAATGGTATCATTGCCCTCGGGTCCTGGTAAAATTGCGGACTGAGTGGGTAAGGTTTCTATTCCGTTGTTGGCATCTGTGCCGTTGATGGCTACCATTTTTTTCTCCTGTTAAATATTATTAAGTTTGAGCTTGCCCAGATTTAGATGATTTTCTTATCAGTAATTATACGGGTTTTCCGTAAAACTACGGAGAATAAGCTCTCAACTTCTGTATAAAAGATGGCGGTAATGATATAAAATACGGGAAGTTCAGCCTGCAAGGCTTTCCATGAGTCCGCTGTAGACTAGGGAGGGCGGGGATCAACTCCGGTCAGAAAGGGGCTAGGTTAACTGCATTTAGGCAGATTAGCCCACAATCAGGCCGACAAACGGTCTGGAATGGATGACCGGGTGGCGATCGCCCGGTTAGCCCTTGCTCACTTTCAGAGCCAGTCCTGGGTTGATTGAGAACGGCAAAAGTCCTCAGTCTGTCCCGTTATGGTTATAATGACCTACATTTATTCCGGTTCCACTCTATCGGCTGGGGTGTTTGCCCGGGGGAGATGGAACTGTAAAAAATACCTTTAAGGGGTTGACAATTTTTATTCTTTATGCTCTAAAATCATTGAATTCACGGTTCATGCCCATACAAACTGGGGATTTTTGGCCGGGGTAAAGGACCTTCTTAATCAGGGGATGTTTGGCCGATTAGGCATTTGGAGAGAGATAGAACGTGAGCGACTCAATGTCCCCCAGATTTTACCTGTTGAGTGAGGTGAATTAATTCAGGTAAAATGAGCTGTTGTAGGGCCAATTTGACCGCTGCGGTGGAACCGGGGATGGAGAAAATTAACTTAGATTGATAAAGGCCAGCGATCGCCCGTGAGGCGATCGCCCGCGACCCAATTTCTTGATAGCTTAAGGCGCGAAAGATTTCCCCAAAACCGGGTAAAGTCTTCTCTAGCAAACGTGCGATCGCATCATAAGTCGTATCCCTAGGCGCGATCCCGGTTCCCCCATTAAAAATCACCGCCTCCAACTCCGGACGCTGACCCAAGGCAATCAGATGAGCCTGAATCTGCGCCGGTTCATCGGGAAGAATCGTATAATCCATCACCGCATGAGCGTTCTGGAGTAATAACTCTTGAATCAATTGGCCGCTGCGGTCCGTTTCTGGGGTGCGCGTGTCACTAATGGTAACAATAGCGCAATGGACAGCCAGGGTTTGAGAGTCGGGATGAGGGATGTTTGTCATAGAATTTGAACGCGATCGCGCCTGAGTTGAACCCCTTGTGCAAGGGTTACGCCTTGCTAAACCCTAAACCATTCTCCTTGGCATAGCGTTCCATAAACCGCATAAACCGATCCCAATCCGCTTGGGATTTCATCACATGAGTAGCTTCGATGCCGTCCGCTTGTCCGTTCACGAATTTACCCTTGACATCCCGGCAAGTGATTTCTCCTTCTTCATCGAGCAAGTACATCCCGGTAATCTCATCGGTGCTGTCCTTGTCCAGAATGGCCGGATTTTTAAAGTAAAAGGTCGCGGTCCCCTGTTTGCCATCTTTAGAGCGAGTCAGGCGCACATCGGGGATCACCTCTTCCTTGATGCCTCGGGAAAACTGAATTTCAGTCATGTTCTTGTAAAGTTTTATAAACGACTCTGGGGATTATTTTCTCATCTTTGGGCCTTATTTGCGCTCAGGATGAGCTGATTCTACAGAATCGGAGTCGCCAAGGGTGTTAATTCGCTCAATGAGTTGGTACATTCGTCCGGCATCGCGGCGGTTAAAGAAGAAAATCAAGCGGGGAAGTTCAAAGGTTTCGTCTCCGGTTTCTTCCGGTAATCCGTGGCTTTTTTCAATGATGCCTCGGACGAGGATATCGCTAAACTCTTCATTAAGTTGGGCGATCGCCTCATCAGAAAGTTCGGTTTTGAGGCGAATCACGAAGCGATCGCCCACATAGCGACTGGAATGATAAACCCGATAGAAATTGCGAACGACTTCACAGGCGACTTCAACATTATCGGTAATCGTGTAAATACTGCAATCATGGGGACTGATTAAACCCCGATGCAGGAGGTGCTTACGAATATAGGCATCCCAGTCTTTCCAGTAGTCACCACCGGGACAGTCAATCAGGACTACGGGACAGGGACCAAAGCGCCCCGTTTGTCCCAAGGTGACGCATTCAAAGGCTTCATCTTGAGTCCCGAATCCCCCAGGAAATAGGGCGATCGCATCACTTTCCTTGAGGAAAAATAACTTGCGGGTAAAGAAGTATTTGAATTCGACTAAATTTGCCGGGTCAATATAAGGGTTTGCTTCCTGCTCAAAAGGCAGTTGAATGTTTAACCCAAAGGAGTTGGCTTTCGTGGCTCCTTTATTGCCCGCTTCCATAATGCCACCCCCGGCACCCGTCATCACCATAAATCCTTGCTCAACGACTGCACGGCCAAAGGCTTCAGCAATCTGGTATTCTGGGGTCTCCGGTTGGATGCGCGCTGACCCAAAAATCGTAATTTTGCGGGTATGGCGATGGGGATGAAAGGCTTGAAAGGCGGCTTCCATATCGAGTAAAGCCGCACTGAGAATCTTCCAGTCTAGGCGTTCAATGTCTTCACCCGTCAGGCGAACGAGAGTGGAGAGCGATCGCTCAATCCATTTTCTAAACTTGAGATTGGGCAACTCATCAATGAGTTCATTAATCTGGGCCTGGAGGCGATCGAGAGAGTCAGAAGAGTAAAGGGAAGCCATAAATATCAGAAAGGCTGCACCTTGATTCTAGCTAAAAGCGATCCCCAGTGACAGAAAAACCCATGAGGGTAGAGATTTTTCCCGCACCCGAATTAGGTCCCCAGGACCTGAAAACCGGGTTTTGGCCCTGGCTTTGTTCCGAATTCTCAGGATTTGTGTTGAAAAAGTGGGTTTTTAATCGCTACTATACCCCCGGACTAGGCAAGGTTCTGTCCATCTAAGGGATTTCCATAAATAAAGTGGGGCATTAGAAGTAATGCCGAATTATTCAAGCCGATTGGCGTTCTCTTTTGGGGGGTTGGGGGGATCTCTCCGAGAAGATTTTATTGGTTGGAATACCCTAAACCCAGTGACCGAGGGCAGAAACGATAAACCCGCCCGAGTTCAACCTAGGGCGGGAGAGAGTTTGGACCCCACAGAGTCCAGCGATCGCAAAGTTAATCTGGATGAATTCAGTTTGAGTGAAGTCTAAAGAAAATTAAGAATTAGGCGCGAACAATTAAAGAGTTTAATGTTTAGCATTCTAAATTCTTAATTCTCAATTTCCAACATTTCGTTATGAAATCTCCAGATAATCCGGTTACTAAGGGAGTCTCGATGGTGAGTCGATTACTTTGCTATATATTTTTCTAGGGTATTAGCCAAAGTCGTCTTCGGCACGGCCCCAACTACCATATCCACCCGTTGGCCGCCTTTGAAAATCATTAAAGTAGGAATACTTCTGATTCCGTATTGGCTTGCTACGTTCGGGTTTTCGTCGGTATTGACTTTAACGACTTTAACCTGACCGTCGTACTGCTGGGCGATTTCATCGACAACAGGGGCTACCATCCGGCAAGGTCCGCACCAGGGTGCCCAAAAATCGACGAGAACTGGAACCTCGCTATCAAGCACTTCTTGCTTAAAAGTAGAGTCTGTAACTTGTGCGGCTGCTGACATTGCCCTTGATTCCTTTTCTATAGGGTTTCTCAACGAGTAATTTTACCATCCCAGAACCGATCGCCTGTGGTCAGACTTCCTGGCAAGAGGGTAGCACGGGGCTAAATCTCATAAGTGAGTCGATTTAGTTTAGGACGATTGGTCTGGATGCAGATTTTAGTTTAGTCTATTTTCGCATTTAAACAAGTCATCCCTAATAAAAAACCGCCCGAACAGAAGTCCGGGCGGAGTGTGGTGTGAGGAGTGAACGGAAACATGCGTCTCCGCTATATTCTATTGTAAACTACAGAATGCAGTGGTGGTGTAAAAATTGTGCAAAGATTTACATCACCACAAAGGGAAGTAAATTTACTTACCCATTCCGAGTTGTTGTGCTTTTTGATAGACTTTTCCTTCGGTCAGCAAAGAAGGAGCGATCGCCACTTCCACCTGTTGCATTTCCTTCATGTCCTTAGCGCCTAACGTCCCCATACTGGTTTTCAGCGCCCCAAGGAGGTTATGAGTCCCATCATCCAGACCCGCTGGACCCCGGAGAATTTGTTCTAAACTCCCGGTACTGCCGACCCGAATCCGCGTCCCCCGAGGCAGCACTGGAGAAGGAGTCGCCATCCCCCAGTGATAGCCCCGTCCAGGAGCCTCGTTAGCCCGAGCGAAGGGAGAGCCAATCATCACCCCATCCGCACCACAGGCAATACATTTACAGATATCTCCCCCCGTCACCAATCCGCCATCGGCGATGATAGAAACGTATTTGCCCGTTTCTCGGTAAAAATTATCCCGGGCGGCAGCACAATCCGCCACTGCCGTTGCCTGGGGAACCCCAATGCCCAAAACCCCGCGAGAGGTACAAGCGGCACCGGGTCCAATCCCCACCATAATCGCGGCAGCACCGGCTTTCATTAACTTCAGACTCACCTCGTAGGTGACACAATTTCCCAAAATCACCGGAATGGGCATTTCTTGACAAAACTTCGCCAAGTCCAGAGGGGTGATGGACTCGGGAGATAAGTGATCCGTAGAAACTACGGTTCCCTGTACGAAAAATAAATCTGCTCCAGCTTTAGCAACCGTTGCGCCATACTGAGCGGCCCCTGCCGGAGTGGCACTGACTGCGGCGATCCCGCCTTGGCTCTTAATTTGATGAATACGTTTCTCGATTAACTCTGGCTGAATCGGTTTAGCATAGAGTTCCTGCATCAATCCGACAAACTCTTCTTTGCCGACGGATGCAATGCGATCGAGAATCGGTTCGGGATCTTCATACCGGGTTTGGATGCCTTCCAAATTGAGGACACCCATCGCTCCCAATTGAGAAAGCAAAACTGCCATGCGGACATCGACGACTCCATCCATCGCACTGGCGATGATCGGAATTTCTCTCTCAATCCCGCCAAGGGTCCATCGCGTATCCGCTAAAGAAGGATCTAGCGTTCTCGTACCCGGGACTAAGGCAATTTCATCAATTCCGTATGCCCTGCGAGCTGTTTTGCCACGCCCAATTTGAATGTCCACTGCTTCTATCCGTTCCCAAAACTATTTATGCTAGACTATCAAATTTACAGGCAAACTGACCGAGAGTTGGTATTGAGTTTTTAAATTCAGGATGGGGGAGATGGGGGAGATGGGGAGGATGGGGGAGATGGGGAGGATAGGGGAGATTACGGTTTTATCCTGGCGATCGCCACTTTAGGCCTTGAAGAACTTTAGAATAAGAATATAGAGAGAAAGTTTATAAAACTTAAAGAATGATGAAGCTGAAACGGATTGGACATATTGCCATTAGGGTTACTGACCTCGATCGCGCAGTGCAATTTTACCACAACTTAGGGATGACTGTGGTTTGGAAGGACCCCGATTGGGCTTATTTAAAAGCGGGAGAGGATGGATTGGCCCTGCTGAGTCCTAGCTACAAACACGCGGGACCCCATTTTGGCTTCGTCTTCAGCGATCGGGCTGAAATTCAGTCCGCCTACGATCGCCTCAAAGCAGAAGGGGCCGATGTCCGTGAAATCCATGATCACCGCGATGGCACTGCCTCATTTTATGGCAAGGACCCGGATGGAAATTGGTTTGAATATCTCTACGAACCCACCACGATCAATCAACCCGCCCGGACTACACCGTAAACTGTCTCACTTCAACTCACAGGGTGGTGAAATCCACCCTGTACCCGGATTTATATCTTCCAGATTTTGACTCGCACTAAGACTCGGGTTGTGTAAAAACCTAGTGCAGATGCGTAAAAATAAGTAGCCAGTCTAATTAAGCTCCTTGAACCCTTGAAATTTCCATAAAAATGGTTTGGCGCTCGTTCGGTTGAAGTAATCGATAAACTTAAGGATTTGTTCAGATAAGTCATAGATAGAAGTGAATTCACCTCGTTTTAAAAGGCGACGGGTCAAGATACTGAACCAACATTCAATCTGGTTTAACCAGGAGGTGTGTTTGGGCAAATACACAAAACGAATGCGATGGGTTGGGTCGCTTAAAAAAGCTCTGCGAGTTTTCATCGATTTCAGAATTCCTTTTTTCCCTTTAACACCTAAGTCGATATCTATCTGACAACGAGAGGCTACTAACTTAACCAGAGATTCACTCATATGAGTATTGAGTTGGTCAACCATAAAAATCCACCCGGCTTCGGGATCCGTATCAATTGTCTTAGTGATATGGTTGGCAAAATCTATTTCAGTACGAGTCCGACCAATAGAGGGTTCTATAACTTGTCCCTTAAAGATATCCCAATTGGCTATTAAACTTAGAGTTCCATGTCGGATGTACTCGAACTCTATCCGTTTTACTTCTCCAGGAATCATCGATTTAGTCGGGTAAGCTCTTTCTAATGCTTGAATTCCCGTCATTTCATCGGTACTAATCAAATGCACACCGTTTTCGGCCAATTCCGATGCTTCCTGGTGTAGTTTACAAATATTCCTTACCTGTTCTTGAAATACTCCTCTATCTTTAGGGGCTGTATTTAGCCAGTATTGAGAGCGGTGCGGTTGAAGATCAGCCTCCTTTTAAAAAACGACCCACACTATAGCGGGAAATTTCTTTGACTATTCCTCTTTTAACGACTTCGGATGCCAATTCTTGGTGAGTCCATTCATTGATTGGCCGCTGACTTTGTGAGGGATGTTCACAGGCCACTGCCACAATTTGGACAATATTATCTACCGTAAATGTGGCGGGCTTACCGGAACGAGGTTGATCACTTAAAATATCTACAATCAGTTGAATTAATTTTTTATCGTTAGTTGCGGAGGTTTCGGCGGACGCTAGAGTAGCTGAGGCATCAGCCCATCGGGAGCGCCACATCCGCACTTGATTCCGGTTCATTTCCAACCGATTGGAGATTTCGGTATTATTGATTCCATCAGCAGCCAACAAGACTAACTTGGCTCTTTCTACTAACCGATGGGGATTAGTTGCCTTGCGTGATATTTGTTCTAGTAACTGATGCTGCCTGTCCGATACGGTACAGACTTTAGCTTTTGGAGTAGGCATGATTGATTACGTCCAGATAGAAGCGTGAGGCGAGGGTCCTGATAGGGGTCCCTCTACCTCTTCATCTCATTATAGCTGATTATCTTCTTTTGCACATCTGCACTAGTTTTTAAACTCTGTGCAAAAGCATCAAGAATTGAAGTATAATCATTTTAAATCAACTCTACCTATAAAAACTTATGTCTTTGACTATCGACCACTTAAAAAAACTGCAATCTAAACTTGACAATGATTCCAATGATTACCAGATAGAATTACGCGAGGGAAACCTGATTGTCATGGGTCCATCAGATATTGTCTCCAGCTATATTGGTGCACAGTTGAGTCGATTATTGGGTAACTGGGTAACGCCTCGTCGCCTGGGGTTAGTCTTTGACTCTAGCGGGGGGTTCATTCTGCCGAATGCTGATTTAACGGCCCCGGATGTCTCTTATGTCTCGCGATCGCGAATGCCTCGGACTGTCCGGTATTTTAGCGAAGTTGTGCCGGATTTAGTGGTAGAAATCAAATCTCAAAGCGATCGTATTACTAAACTCCGAGAAAAAATTCAAATGTTTCTCGAACAAGGGGTAAAAGTGGGGATTTTAATCGACCCCGATGAATTAACCGTTACCCTCTATCGCCCCAATCAAACCCCCATCGTTTTTACCGACAGTGAAACCCTAACCCTTCCTGAATTGCTTCCGGGATGGGAATTACAAATTTCTGATTTATGGCCCCCAGTGTTCGATGAAAATGAGGACTAAATAGAATTACTTTGAGGATCAAGGGCGTCGCGTAATCCGTCGCCGATATAATTAATGCTGCTGACGGTGATAAAAATTGCTAGTCCTGGAAAAATGGCTTGATGGGGTGAGGTTTGTAAGTAATCTCGGGCATCATAAAGCATTCGTCCCCAGGTGGGAACATCGGGGGGAAATCCTAATCCAAAGAAACTGAGGGTGGATTCGGTAATAATAGCATTGCCGATCGCCAGGGTGGCGGCAACAATTACCGGACCAATAATATTCGGTAAAATATGAATCCAAATAATCCGCCGAGGCGATGCACCCAAGGCACGCGCTGCACTGACAAATTCTAATTGTTTAACGGTTAAAAATCCGGCCCGAACCAGTCTCGCTACAGACATCCAAGTGAGGGAACCAATCACTAGAACAACCAGGATAAAAATCCCCAATTCTGGTCCAGCAACTGCCCGAATGGGGTCACGAAACAAGTAAACGACTAACAGTAGTAACGGTAACTGCGGCAGCGCTAAAAATAAGTCCGTCAGACGCATGAGTAAAGCATCAATGATACCCCCATAATATCCGGCAACTGCACCGATGAATACCCCGACAGTAATCGCTATTAACATGGCAGCGATACCTACTGCGATGGAGATTCTCCCTCCGGATAACATTCGGGCGAGGATATCTTGACCCAGGGAATTAGTGCCAAAGGGATGATTCCAACTTGGACCCATTGAGGACCGACTGAAATCAATTTCATCAATGGCGGTGGTGTAGAAGAAGGGACCAAAGATAACGCAGAGGAGGATAATGGTAAGGGCGATCGCACCTAAAACCGCCATTTTATCCTGATAAAATCGCTGCCATGCTTTTTTGCCTAAATTAGGCGTAAAGCTTGGCAAAATTTCGGCTTGAATGGGATTCGCATTGGACATATTTAAAACTAAATTAGTGGATGAGAAATTAACCGGGTGATTATTGATGATAGTTCACCCTAGGGTCTAAGAGGGCATACAGGAAATCTGCAATTAAATTAAAAATTACAATTAACACCGCATAAATAAACGTAATTGCCATGACTACGGGCGTATCACTCCGATAAATGGACTCAATTAACAGAGAACCGATTCCTGGGACTCGAAACACCTGTTCTGTGACTAATGCGCCGGTAAATACCGCTGGAATATCGAGGGCAACTAGGGTGACGACGGGAATCAACGCATTTCTTAAAACGTGCCGTTGGATGACCCTAAATTTGGATAACCCTTTGGCGTAGGCGGTTCGGACATATTGCTGATAGAGTTGTTCTAAAATCGAGGACCGGATAAACCGCATTAAAATCGCTGCTTGATACAGTCCCAACACAGAAATTGGCATAATAGACTGTTTAAATTGGGCGATAAAACTATTCCAATCGGTTACCGTTAAGGTGCTATTATAGATAAAGGGAAACCAGTTGAGTTTAACGCTAAAAATAATGATAAAGAGAATCCCGGTAAAAAAGGTGGGGAGAGAAAACCATAAAAAAGCAAAAATTGTGGCAAGTTTGTCTACTAGAGAGTAGCGATTGAGGGCGGAAATAATGCCGAAGGGAAAGGCGATGAATATGCCGAAAAGATAAGCAGAACCGACGACCCATAAGGTGGTGGGTAACCGTTGTAGAATTAAATCGATAACGGGACTACGACTGGTAAAGGAGTATCCCATATCTCCGGTAAAAAAGGCAAAACTCCATTTTAGATATCGGATATGAATGGGTTGGTCCAATCCAAAGGAACGGCGAAGATTTTCTCGCACTTCGGCGGTGATTGCTGGATTAGTGGCAAATTCTCCTAATGGGTCTCCAGGTGCTAACGCTAGAATGGTAAAAATGACGAGACTAATGGCAATTAAGGTAGGAATAGAAATCAGTAGGCGTTTCAACAAATAGGTTTTCATAGGCGCAAGAATTAAGGAGTTTTAAGCAACCGACAGGGGTTCAGTTCAAACCCCCAGGGATTGCTATTTCCGCCGCCATTGGTGGATATTCCAAACGACTCGATCCCAGGAGGTTAATTCGACTCCTTCTAAATTATTGCTCACGGCGATCGCATCGGCGCGATGGACTAAAGGAATCACTGCCACGTCCTTCACTAATAAATCATTCATTTGGATGAATAATTCCCCCCGAGTTTTCGGGTTGAGTTCGGTGGTAGAACGTTGCCAAAATTTGTCATATTCCGGATTGCAATAGCGCGAGGTATTGCTACCTGACCAACTATTTTCAGGACGCGCAATTTCTCCACACGTGAAGGTTTGAAGATAGCGGGTGGGGTCGGGGGAGGTGTTGCCAGTAGTCACCATTTGTAAATCAGCATAAAAGCGATTCAGGGAATCAGTATTTGATGGATCACCGGAGAAGAAGATACTGGCATCAATACTTTTAATTTCCATTTCTACACCGATGGTTCGGAAATTTTGTTTGATGATTTCCTGGGTTTTCTGACGAACCGGGTTAACCGAAGTTTGAAACAGAACGCGCATTTCTGCTCCATTTTTATCTCGGATACCATTATTATTAGTATCGCGCCACCCTGCTTGTTCTAGTAACGTTGCTGCTTTTTCCAAATTAAATTCATATTGGGTATTGGGAGAAAGATAGGTTTCGGGAGAGACTAGAAAATTAGGGGTGGGAGTGCCAGTAACACCATAGAGTTGCTGAGAAATAGTGTCGCGATCGATCGCCAGGTTGAATGCCTGCCTAACTTGCCGATCGCTCAAAAAGGGATGGGGAAATTCTAAACTAGAGCGATCGCCTGCTGCCGTGGCGCTATTGGGGTCAGTTTGATTCAGTTGAATCCGTTCGCTTAACGGACCAAAAATTGCCATCACTTGTCCTTGTCCCCCCGCTTCTAATTGTTCTAACACTTGGGGTTCAACTTGCAAACCATAGGCATAATCTGCATCTCCCGTTTGTAAAACCGCCCTCGCTGCAGAGGTAGAATCTCCACCGCCTTTGAGTTCGATTCGCTGAAAATAGAGGGTTTCTGCTTCTCGGAAATAGGGATTAGCTTCATAAACCACCGTATCCCCGGGTCGAAATTCCACGACGCGATAAGGACCCGTTCCCACAGGTAATAAATTACCCGGTGCTTGTCGAGAATTTGCGCCGGTATAATCAGCAAAAATATGTTGGGGTAAAATCATCCCTTCGGACCCGACAAAAGGCAAAAACCAACCGGGAGTAACCGCCTTAAAATTAACTTTAACAGTTAGGGGGTCAACTGCTTCCACTGAGGCGATCGCATCATAATTGGAAGAATTTCCCGAAGCAGTTTCGGGATTGGAGATAAATTCATAAGTAAACACCACATCGGCAGCAGTGAAGGGAGTGCCATCGGACCATTGTATATCTGGTTTGAGTTTCCAGGTTACCGATAAACCATCTGCCGCTACTCCGCCATTTTCCACGGTGGGAACTTCTGCCGCCAAAACGGGGATTAAATCCCCCTGATTATTGAACGTTGCCAGGGGTTCTAAAGTGATTCGACTCGCTTCCCAATCCTTGAACCCGATAGATAGATGAGGATTGAGAATGGTTGGCGCTTGCCAGTAGAGTAAGCGGAGGACCTCCGGTTGTTGGGTTTGGCGGGGGGGGTTCGTCCCGCATCCTGACAACAGGGATGCAGCGAGAAACGGTAGCGCCAACAGTGGCAGGATGAAAGGACGGCGATCGCGCTTCTTTTTCAAATTTTTCCCTCCCAGTGACGGTTTAAAACTCTACAGTATCAAGAAAATCCGGTTTTGTCTTGGGAGGGACGACGGCGATTAACGACACCAGGTTTAATGTCCCCCCTCCCGGATTCACAGAACCCGGTTCACCAGGGACCGAACCCAGTCCTTTCAGTACACAAAAGGCGATCGCCACCGGCAACAAGGCGATCGCCTTTTGACGCGGGGTTGAAGTGCGATCGGTTTTGTCTCCAGTCCAGTGCCACAATAAGCAAATAACGCTCAAACCACAACCGCAATAACTATCAATATACAGTCCTATTAAATTCGGGATAACGCATTCCATCAGTTGCCAAACTTTGGGGTCTAGGGGGATTTTGTTTTTCATGGTTTTAATTCCAAACGGCTATATCCCCATTAAATGGATTGGTAAAATAGAAGTCTAGGGGGAACAAATAAAATCAAATAGTAGGTTTGCGGGTTTTTATAAAATTAATAGATTTTAATAGCGGTAAATCAATTCAAATCCAAGCAAATAAATTCAAATAAAAACAAATAAAAACCGGGATATTTTCCTGATTTAATGAGACATCATCCCCTAACTAGGGTAGAGTAGAAACAGGAATAAACTCGGCCCTTCCAGGGAGGAGCCGATTCACCCCACAGGAGAGATAAAATGATAGCCATTACACCAGCCAACTCTTTACAAGAAAGATTCCTCAACGACTTTGTAGACCAAGTAATTAAGCCGAATGGCAGCGACAGGCAGCGATTATGCTGTCGCTTGCGCTTTTATCCCCTCAACAAACGTAAAAAGAATGCCCGCCTAGCCACAACCATTGAGGATGAACTGAATATTATCTTTCCCAGTACGAATATGCCGGGAACGTTAGGGGAAGTGATTACCAAAATAAAAGACCGATTTGGCGACAAGATGGCAGCGGATGGGATAGCGCTTGACTTGTTGCAAGGAACAATAGGTGGTAAAGAGCAACCTCCCGATTCCAAAGCGCCTTGGGAAATCATTTATCAGTGGTTGTGGGAAATAGAATTTCCTCGACGGGGGTGGGAGTTGGCGAAGGAAATGGCGACTTCTGCGATGGCAGAATTGCAGATGATTGATCCAAAAAAGGTGGACCGGGATTTGGTGGTGAATGTGGCGAAAGCGACGATTCGCAAAGGGGAAGAATATGCATTACTGGTGGATTTCCCGCATCAGGGTCATTTGCTCTTGATTAATCAGGGGGTATCCGGTAAGCGGTATTGCCTTTGTCCGTCTCTGGCATTTTCTGTAGAAACCCAGGTTACGCCGGATAAAAAGCTGCATATTCCTGGTATCAAGGCGTTAGCGAGTTCTTTGCAATATCAGGAGATGGGAAACGAGTATTTCCTGGCAATTCTGACTGAGCATCCGGTCAAGTTATCCTGGGTGAATCCAGATTCTGAACCGGCAGATATTCTCGTCACTGATGAACGATTGCGGGAGATATTTCAGGAGGTGGGACGGCAGTGGAATGCCCGAGTATTTTCTAAGAAATTTGAGGTGGTGGAGTAATTTAGGGGAATGGATAGAATTGGCATCGGTTCCAATTTATAGCGATGGAGTCACCCAAAAAACCGGCGGGTGTTTAAATCTCCGTCGGTTGATGCCACCGTTCCTAACCGCAGATTAGGCAACGAATGTTTTTTCCCGAGATGCAATTAAAGGAGTCAAATCAATGCCTTTCCAATCCTGAATAAATTCACAGATTATTTCCGGAGTAAAGGTTTCCCGGCCTCTAAAAAACTCAAATTGTTTGGTGTGGACATTCAGGAGAAAGTGCAAAATATTACAATGGTCTTTCACCCCAAAGGGACAATCACCCGCTTTCCAGTTATCCACACTGGCAGCATAGTCAGCGATCGCCGTGAGTGCGGGTTTTATCTCGTGATCATGCTGTTGGCACAAATCCAGTAACTCGCATGGGTCCTGGGCAACTTCGCAGAGCAAATGGAGGGCTTCACAAGGAAGAGTGGAACACTGACCTTGAATGGTTTTTAAAGATTTGCAAACCTCTAAAGAGTGGTGAAATTTTTCGAGAGATAAGGGGTTCATGATAATATCTCCTGTTTTTTAAACATTGATGCCCACCCACAGTTCCCATTCATAACCCTTGAGCATCGGGCAATGAATCCAAGGGATAAAATGGGTCACATCCATCAGAGAAAACCCCAGAGGTTGATGCCACTTGCACAATTTTATCCGATGCCTTGATGATTTTTTGGACCTATCGGCGCTCATATTTATCGAGATGCGCCCCTCGGTCCGGAGACAGAGATTTAGGTTAGTCGGGGTTGGATTCGGGAATATTAGACAAGGGAATAGGCCAAATTTTGAGCTAACAGAATATTGGTTTACACAAGTATTGGAGGTTGACTGATGTTTGATAATCTGGTTGAGCAAGTTAGATCCTTGGGTAACAAGGCAGTAAGAGCCTATGAAAACGGTCACTACGAGCAAGGGATTCAATTGGCTCAACAAGCGTGTGAACTGGGAAAATTGGCTTTCGGCACGAATAATCATAACTATGCCACACTCTTGAACAATTTGGCGTCACTGTACTATGCAATGGGGCGGTTGAGCGATGCTGAACCCCTTTACCGGCAAGCAATGGAGATTTTGAGAGTGCAGTTGAGTGAGAATCATCCCAGCTATGCCAGCAGTTTGAACAATTTGGCGGGACTGTACTATGCAATGGGGCGGTTGAGCGATGCTGAATCCCTTTACCGGCAAGCAATGGAGATTTTGAGAGTGCAATTGGGTGAGAATCATCCCAACTATGCCAGCAGTTTGAACAATTTGGCGCTACTGTACAGAGCAATGGGGCGGTTTACGGATGCCGAACCCCTTTACCGACAAGCGATGGAGATTAAGAGAGTGCAGTTGGGTGAGAATCATCCCAGCTATGCTAACAGTTTGAACAATTTGGCGGGACTGTACCAAGACATGGGGCGGTTGAGCGATGCAGAACCCCTTTACCTGCAAGCAATGGAGATTAGGAGAGTGCAGTTGGGTGAGAATCATCCCGACTATGCCAGCAGTTTGAACAATTTGGCGCTACTGTACCAAGACATGGGGCGGTTGAGCGATGCAGAACCCCTTTACCTGCAAGCAATGGAGATTTGGAGAGTGCAGTTGGGTGAGAATCATCCCGACTATGCCACCAGTTTGAACAATTTGGCGGGACTGTACTATGCAATGGGGCGGTTGAGCGATGCAGAACCCCTTTACCTGCAAGCAATGGAGATTTGGAGAGTGCAGTTGGGTGAGAATCATCCCGACTATGCCACCAGTTTGAACAATTTGGCGGGACTGTACCAAAACATGGGGCGGTTGAGCGATGCTGAACCCCTTTACCGGCAAGCGATGGAGATTAGGAGAGTGCAGTTGGGTGAGAATCATCCCGACTATGCCGCTATTTTGCAGAATGTGACTATACTCACGGCGGCAACTGATCGCCCTCAAGAAGCATTCCGACTGATGCAGAAGGCGAACCAAATTCAAAACCGGACCATTGGTGAAATCTTATCTATCAGCAGTGACAGGCAACGCCTGGAATATATGCAGCAAAACTATTGGCAGTTAGAGAGATTTCTCTCTCTAATTACCCAATATTTGCCGGAGAATGTAACGGCGAAACAAGCGGCGTTGGATTTGGTGTTGCGGCGCAAGGGGTTGGCGACGGAGGCGGGTTTGTTGCTGCGATCGCTCATCTTTTCCGGACGTTACCCGCACCTGATGCCGGAATTTGAGAAATTGCGTCAATTGATTCAGCAAGTGAGCTTTTTGACGACCCAGATGCAGAATCAATCTGGGGAACAGTTGTCCGGTTATCGGGCAGAATTGGCAAGGGTCACTCAGGAACGAGAGGAGGTGGAACGATCGCTGAGTCGTCAAATGCCGGAGATGAACCTACAAATGCACTTGAATGATGCCAGTCGGGAGGCGATCGCCCAAGCTCTCCCCGAGGGGTCAACTCTGGTGGAGTTTGTGCGATTTAATGTGATTAATTTCAAGGCAGTGAAAGCGCATGGGGATAAACAACGGTTTCCAGCGCGATATCTGGCGTTTGTGTTGCCCGCAGGAGAGGCGGCAGGGGTGAAAATGATTGATTTAGGGGAAGCGGAGGAGATTGATCGCCTCTGTCAGACATTCCGCGAGTCGGTTTCTAGGAAGGAACAGTCTCACCCAGATCGCGACCTAGTGAGATACTCTAGGAAGGACAACACCCCTGTGGAGAAAGCACCTGACCCGGTTCTCCTTCGGATCTACACCTCCTCGGAAGGGCAGGAATTGTATCAAAAGCTGATTGTCCCCCTGAAACCCTATCTGCAAGACCAGCAGACAGTATATATTGCCCCCGATGGAGAATTGAACACCCTGCCTTTTGGGATTTTGTCCCAGGAGGGAATTGCCTATTTGATGGATGAGTATCGGTTGCGCTATCTGAGTGTAGGGCGAGATTTGTTGCGGTTTGAGTTCCCGATTCCCGTGGACTATACGGACTCGTTAGTGATTGCCAATCCCGATTATAATTTGCAGATGGAGGGGAGTTCGCTACCGCAGAAAACTCCCCAACCGCACCAAGAGGAGGTCTTCAAACCGTTGCCAGGGACGCAAATTGAAGGGGAGTTGATAGCTGAATTATTGGGCGTTCCCCTCTATACAGAAGCCCAGGCGGTGAAATCTTTGCTGTCTCGGTGCCGATCGCCCAAAATTGTCCATATCGCCACTCATGGTTATTTTCTCCCCATTCACCAAACTCCCCCAGACTGGGGAATGTTCCCACAAATTATGGGAAGTGAGACAAAGCCAGGGATGCCGTTATCGGTTCGCAGTCGATACCGGGCAGAGTTCCAGGACCCGATGACGCGAGCCGGTTTAGCCTTGGCTGGGGCGAATACGGCGCGGCAAGGGGGCATTTTACCGGAACTGGCGGAGGAGGGGGTGTTGACGGCACAGGGTGCGTTTCAGGTGGATTTAACCGGGACTCGGTTGGTGGTGCTATCGGCTTGTAATACAGCTTTGGGAGATCAGACCATTGGTGAGGGGGTGCTGGGATTACGACGCTCTTTTATTGTGGCGGGTGCAGAAACCGTGGTGATGAGTCTGTGGAGTGTTCCCGATGTACCCACGGCAATTTTAATGGAACGATTTTATCACAATTTGTTTGAGACGGATTTGGGTCGCACTGAGGCATTGGAGGAGGCACAACGCTATTTACAGCAGATTACTATTGGTAAAATCCGTCCTCAATGGTTAACAGAAGAGGCAATTGATGCGGTGGCACAGCATAGTTATGGCAGTGCGAAACAGTTACAGGAATTAACTACAGAACCGGATGATTTTCAACCCTTTGCTAGAGTTAAATATTGGGCGGCATTTGTTTGTATTGGCAATCCCAGTCCCTTTCCTAAATCCGGATCTCTTTCCCTTCCTTTGACCTCAATTTAAGCCCGAGGTTTGGGTGATTTGTTTCCCGAATCCTGTTGATTTTCCTGTAGAATCCTCCACCTCGAATCGCCGATTCAGGGTCACTTCAAAATAATGCTACACTCAGAGATTAATCACTGGGCGCAAAATGTGGCACACTCAGGAGAACCGATTGGCATTCAAGTCCCTCAACCGGATGGCAAACACCCATGCAGCATGACTTTCTTGAAAACAACCCGGTAGCGTCTCTGCTGACCAAGGTCTTCAAATCTCCCCTCTCTGCCAATGCCTCCCATGATGCTGAATATGAGGCATGGCGGGACCGTTTCATGCGCAAGCGTCTGGATGTGGGTTTGTGGATTGGATTGATGGCGTTTTTGAGTTCCAGTCTGCTACAGGTGAGCAATTGGTTGTTCCGTCCTGGGGCATTTGAGCCGGAATGGTTACGATCGCAGGTGAGCATTGAACTCAGTTTACTGTTATGCCTGTTACTTCAGCATAGCAAATTAGGTCGCCGCTATCCAAGTTTAGTCTTTCTCGCTTTTTATTGGTCGGTCACAATTGTTCCCCAAGTTCAGGATATTTTGTCTGGAGTTGCTCAACCCGATATCTTGGTTTGGACGATTATGTTTTTCGGTCAAGCTACATTTACTCCGGTGCGTTGGTATCTCCATCTTGTGGCACAATTGGGGGTGTTTTTATACTTTTTTGGGGTGAATACTGCATTGGGTGTTACCTTAAGTAGCCCGGGTTGGTTAGATCCCCCTGTTGTAATTTTATATTTCTTTTGGGTCTGTTTCATTGGTAATTTGTCTGTTTATTTATATGAACAATTACAAAAAGCAGAGTTTAAAGCCCGCTGGGATTTAGAAGAGGCTTATGCTCAACTGGAAGAAGAACAAAAATTGTCGGAAAGTTTATTATTAAATGTTTTACCTCATTCCATTGCGACTCGGTTGAAACAAAACCCCAAAAATTTGGCGGATAGTTATACCAATGTTTCAGTTTTGTTTGCGGATATTGTCGGGTTTACGGAACTTTCTTCCCATATTTCCCCCTGGGAATTAGTGGAATTACTCAATCAAATTTTCTCGGAGTTTGATGCTTTGGCAGAGTTGCATCAATTGGAGAAAATTAAAACAATAGGGGATGCTTATATGGTCGTTTCAGGATTACCCGAACCTCGGGATGATCATGCTCAAGCTATTGCGGATATGGCGTTAGATATGCAACGGGCGATCGCCACATTTAATCAGAAAACTGGGCAGAATTTTCGCATCCGTATTGGCATCGCTACGGGTCCAGTGATTGCCGGAGTAATTGGCATTAAAAAATTTATTTATGATTTATGGGGAGATACGGTGAATCTGGCCTCAAGAATGGAATCTCACGGGATTCCAGGGGCGATTCAAGTCACTCGGGAAACCTATCAGTTTTTAAAAGGGGAGTATCTATTTCAGGAACGGGGAAAAGTATTGATTAAGGGTAAGGGAGAAATGACGACTTATTTATTAATGGGGAAAAATCCAGGGGATATTGAGGATGAAAAGTCACAGAATTAAAAAGTATGATACCCAATCGGGTTATCTCTCTTAGCGGGCTTAGGCAGGCTTTGTCCGTATGTCTCCGGGCTTGAACCTGCGGGTTTTTGTTTTTAGAAACCTTTAAAACTCCGATTCCGCCTGATTATTTTTTCCTCAGTTGTCCGACAACTTCTATCAAATGTCTGGGGTCAATAGGTTTAGGAATATGCATCTGAAATCCAGCGGCGAGGGCGAGAATACGGTCCTCAGTGCGAGTATAAGCGGTGAGGGCGGCAGCGGGAATTTTTCCGCCTTGTTCTGGGGGTAAGGTGCGGATTTGGCGAATTAAGCTATAGCCATCTTCTCCGGGCATTCCGATATCACTAAGCAGAATTTGCGGTTGCATTTTTTGGATTAAAGCGATCGCCTCGGCAGTGGAGGCAGCGGCAAAAACTTCAGCCCCATATTGTTCTAAAGCGGTGATTAAAAACTCCCGAGTATCAAATTCATCATCCACGACTAAGATTTTTAACCCGGCGAGTTCTGAGAAGGATTGATCGCATTCCACCGATGACGACTCTAAACCTTGTTCCTCTATCCCCTCACTTGTATCCTGTAAACGGGGAAGTTGGACCACAAAGGTAGACCCTTTTCCCAGTCCCGGACTCTGAGCAAAAATCTGGCCGCCATGCAGTTCGACGAGGTTGCGGACGATCGCCAACCCCAATCCTAATCCCCCATGAGATCGCGTGGTTTTACTATCCGCCTGCCGAAACCGTTCAAACATATAAGGGAGAAATTCCGGTTCGATGCCGATTCCCGTATCACTAATCCGGATTTGTATTGAGTTTTCCACCCGTTCTAAACAAATCTCCACGCGTCCGCCTTCTGGCGTGAATTTTACGGCATTGGAGAGCAGATTCCAGATGACTTGTTGGAGGCGATCGCCATCTCCGGAAACCAATCCCACTCCTGGATCAAGGGTAGTTATAAGCTTGATTTTTTTAATCTCTGCGGTAGGACGCACGGTATTGATCGCGGCTTCGATCGCCGGGGTTAATTGCAACGGACGCAGGTAGAGGCGAATTTTGCCGCGAATGATGCGTGAAATGTCCAGGAGGTCTTCAATTAACTGGGTTTGCATTTCGGCATTGCGTTCGATGGATTCCAGGGCCTGAGCCATTTTTTCCGGGTTGAGTTTGCGGCGACGCAGCAGGCGAGACCAGCCTAAAATCGCATTTAAGGGCGATCGCAACTCGTGTGAGACAATTGCCAAAAATTCGTCTTTCATGCGACTGGCGGCTTCTGCTTGCCTCCGGGCTTCTTGTTCGCGCAAGAGCAACTCCTCGCGCTGGCGTTCGGCTAACTTGCGATCGCTAATATCGTAGAACATCACGACCCCTGCGACAATTCGTCCCGCTAAATTTTTCACGGGTTTAGCACTCAGGCACAAAATCTGAGAGTGCCCATTAGTCAGGGGAATTTCGATTTCGTCATCAATGATCGTCTCACCCAAGGTAATGGCGCGAGACATGGGTAATTCTTGTTGATGATAGGGTCGTCCATCAGGATGAATGCCTTGGAACAAGCGGTCCTCTTCTAAATTTTTGTCTTCGGCGATCGCACCTATCAAAATCGCTTGCGCTTGTTTGTTACTCAGCAGAACTTTCCCAGAAGGGGCTTCAGCAACGATCGCACCAGCGGGCATTTGTTGCAGGACTGCTTTTAACAGTTGTTGCTCAAATTCTAATTGTTTGAGCAGGCGATCGCGTTCTTCTTCTGCCTTTTTCCGTTCCGTGATATCCAGCAGCACTCCCCCCATCCGAACTGCAGTCCCCTTGTCATCGTAAAAGGCTCGACCTTTGGCGGCAATCCACCGCAGGGATTCGTCCGTTCGGATAATTCGATACTCGATGTCATAATCTGCCTGATCGTTAATCGCACGTTGTACCGCCCGATTTACCCGGTCCCGGTCCTCGGGATGCAAACATTGAACGAACCGAGCATATTTAATCACCGTCGAGGGTAGGTCCAGTCCAAAGATTTCAAAACATCGCAGGGATACGGAAATGTTTTGCGACTCCAAATCGTAATCCCACAAGCCTAATTTGGCCGATTCCAAAGCGAGTCGTAGTCGTTCCTGGTTCCGCTCAGATGTAGCCTGGGCTATTTTATATTCTGTGATATCACGACTGAGAGATAAGACCGATTCTACTCGGCCATCCCGATCAAATTCCGGAACTAAGCGAGACTGATAAGAGCGCGTCAACCCGTTGACATCAATTAAGTCCCCTTCAATTTCCCCTTCCTGTCCGGTGGCAAAGACTTGGGCAATTGCCCCTTGGCACTCAGGCGACAAGATTCCGGGAACGGCGAGTTCTGGGTTACTGGTGCGAAGAAACTCTTCAGGCGATCGCCCCAGCACTCGTGAGATGGCTCGGTTTACATACAAAGGACGCATTTTTCGGTCCAACCGAGCAATAATATCGGGTGAATTTTCAGCCAAGGCTGTAAATTCTCGTTCCCGTCGGTAGAGTTCATTTTCAACTTGTTTGCGTTCGCTAATATCGTGCCAGGTTGCTAGAAATCCATCTCCAAATGCCACCCCTCGGATATCAAAGGCTTTCGGACGTCCTGTGGCGGTAGTGAGTTGTTCGTTTACAAAGGAATCTTTGACCAAGGGTTTTCTGGTTTCAACCACTTGGCAATATTCGTCAAAGAGTCCGCTGGTTCGGTATCCGGGAAATAAATCGCAAACTCTTTTCCCGATTTGTTCTTCCCGAGATAATCCATTGCTGGTACAGGCTGCGGCATTGACATATTCAATGCGAAAGTCTATAATTTCCCCCGATTCATCTCGCACGGATGTATAGATTCCAAAACAGTCTAAGAGGTTTTCTACCGAAGTTCGGAAAAGTTCTTCTCGTTGTTGTAATTCGGTTTCGGTTTTTTTGCGATCGCTGATATCGATAGTGGTCCCAATCACCCGAACTGCTTTCCCGGATTCATCCCGCAGAATTCCCCCGCGATCGGATACATTCAAATATCGGCCATCTTGATGCCGAATGCGGTATTCTATATCAAACCGAGTATGTTCTTCTAATGCCTTCTGCATGGCAAGAAAAGCCGGTTCTAAGTCATCGGGATGGATTAGAGAAAGCCACCAGGTAGTATCTTGTCCCTCCTCGGCTAAGGGATAGCCTAAGAATTGGCTGAGGCTTTCACTGCGAACCACCTGCTGACTTTCTAAATTCCAGTCATAAATCACACAATTGACCGCCGTTGAAGCCCGTTGATACCGCTCATTGGCGTATAAAAACTCCTGTTCTATCTGCTTGCGTTCGGTGATATCTTCAACGATTCCCGCAACTCGATACACCTCTCCTGTGCGATTATCGCGAATGGGAAACGCCCGCGATCGCACCCAACGAATGGTTCCATTGGGATGAATCGTGCGATATTCTTCATGATATTCCCCGCTTGACTGTTTGGCTAAGGCGGTTCTGACGCGATCGCGGTCCTCGGGATGCACTCCTTCCAAAAATGACGAGGGTTGCTGATAGAGACTCTCTAGCGATCGCCCCCACATCTGTTCATATTGAGGACTGACATAAAATACTTCCGTTTTCTGGATGTCCGTCATCCAGATCAGGCGATCAATATTTTCAGCAATTTGTCGGAATTGTTCCTGGGTATTTTCTAACCCCTGCGCATATAATTCCGCCTTTTGTCGGGAGTTGTACAGTGCCGAAATCAGCAAACTAAGGGCGAATCCTTCTATCAGAAATACCCCCAAAGCTAAAGTTTGACCGGGGTTATGTTGTCCGAACGAATAAAACGGCACCAAAAAGAAATATTCCCCGCAAGCAGCAGCTAAAAGGGTAGCTAGTAATCCCGCCTGAAGTCCTCCATACCACGCACTCACCGCCACCGTCGCGCTAAACAACAAAAACGGGTTGTTTGTCATGAGTTCTGAAGAAATTAATAACTTCAGGATCAAAGACACGACTACCGCTGCCACAGCAAAACTATAGCGCCGAATCCGGGAGCGTGATGGTTCCAACATTGATTTCCTCGCTAGGGGGACACGAGCCTTGTGAATTAAGACCCCATGATTGCTTTCGCTAGATTACTCTCTCCATAGGGGACCGCGTGATCAAATCGAGAGCAATCTTTCACAACAGGAGTGACCGGAGTTAAGTCCCCATTGCCACCTGCCTACTGTGGCAATTATAGCGGTTTTCCTCCCCTCTAGGACTGACTCCGACTCAGAGTTTCCTCGGGATAAACTGGGGGATCAGTGCCAGGTTTCTGCTTCCCCTGGGCAAACTGGCTTTTCATCTCATCAATCCTACCTCCTGCGTCATCCTAAATCCCTCCACAACTTCCCCCAAAAACCGCTAGTCCATAGTGTTTCCAAGGGATAGCTACCGTGGCAAAATCGGCAGATTTCAACAGATCTACCTGTTCTAACACCGTTGCCAAGCGATCGGGACCCGAGTAGCCTTGGGGAATGGATTTACCACATTTAGCCCGCACATTTTCCAGACTGATTCCCTGTGCCTTGACCCCCTCCTCTCTGACTGCCTGATAAATCGCCTCTAATGCTGAAGTTTCTGATAATACGGGGTCAGCATTCCAAAAACATCCCCCTGGGGACAGATTTTGCCGAACCCATTTAAACAGCTTTAATTTGACCGGATCGCTAAGATGATGAATGGCTAACGAAGAGGCACAGACATCAAACCCCTGATGCGGTGCAATTCGCACATTTAAGCTTGCCAAATTTCCAAAATCCGCCTCGATCCAACGCACCCGTTCCCCATAGCCTGCCGCTTCAATTTTATCCTGACACCTGTTCAACATTCGCGGGGAATAATCTACCGCCACTAACTCCGCCTCCGGACAATGAGCTAACAGTTTAAGGCTCAGTTCTCCGGTCCCACACCCGAGTTCTAAAATATGTTTACTGGTAATAGGAATGCAGCGCAGTAACGCCGCCAATAAATCATCATAAATCGGTAATAATTGGCGAATGCCCGTATCAAAATCAGCCACATTTGCAAAAACTTCCCCGGGATAAATTTCCGGTCGGGAGTCCCGGGGTTCTAAACTAGCCTCACTCGGGTTTTCTTCAGAAAGGGGAATTTCAGAATTCATCAAAGGTTTCCTACTTATAAAGTTAGATGATTCTACTAATATTATCATGATTCTGACCGGGTTCCGGGTGTTGCCTGGGGGTGGTGTCCTCACATCTGGCTCACACTCTTTAGGTCAGAATGCTTTAGGGTCGCTCTAGCACCACATCAGCACCAAAAACCTGGTGTCAGTCCTCCCTGGAATTGGAGCGTTGACTAGGGTTCTAGCCACCCCCCAAAATATGCACTATTTTTACAGTTTATCCCCAACTTGTGATACGCTAGAGTGTAATATCCGGCCTGTCACTTTTGTGTCAAAATGTTGTCTCTAATTCGGCAGGTTAAACCCAACCCCCCCTGGCAAATCCCCTGGTTGCTTTTACCCTTTTCCCTTGGTCTACTTGCCTATCCCAGCAGCGCTCAAATTGTTCCCGATACCACCCTTCCCATCAATACTATCGTCACCCCAGAGGGCGATCGCCTGGTGATTACGGGGGGTACTCCTGCCGGGTCCAATCTCTTCCATAGTTTGCGGGAATTTAGCGTGCCAACTGGGGGGACCGCCTATTTTAATCAAGACAGTACCTTTCAAAATATCTTCACCCGAATTACGGGAATTAACCCCTCGAATATCGATGGAATTCTTCAAGCCAATGGCAGGGCTAATCTATTTTTATTAAACCCTAATGGAATCCTATTCGGGGCGAATGCTCAATTAAATATAGGAGGTTCATTTGTTGCCAGTGCCGGGGACCGGATCCAATTTAGCGATCGCACCGAATTTCCCGCCCATCCCGGAGATACCTCCCCGTTATTAACCGTGAGTTCCCCCCTGGGATTGCAACGGGGAAACAACCCGGGAAACATTACCCTCAATGGGACTCGCCTAGAAGTCCCCACCGGACAACAGTTAGCCTTAGTCGGGGACAACTTGGCGATATCCGGTGCACAACTGACCGCACCCAGTGGTACAATTGACCTCACTGCCCAAATGATCGCCCTTTCATCCCGTGCTTTGGTCGATGTGAGTGGAGAAGCGGGAGGACAAATCCGCATCGCCAGTCGCGAACTCACCCTCACCGACCAATCCCAAATTTTAGCCGATACCTTGGGGAACGGAAGCGGCAGAGGCATCGAAATTACCACAGACCGCCTGCAAGTGAGCGATCACGCCTTGATTTCTGCCTCTACCTTTGGCTGGGGCACCGGAGGCCAACTCACCATCCAGGCCACCGATGCAGTAGTCATGACCGGGGATAACAGTTTTAACCAAACCCTTGATCGCCTATTTAACCAACAAATCAAGCGTCCCGAAGACATCGGAACCGGCATCTTTTCTCTCACCTTTGGTCCCGGGAATGGAGGCAATCTCACGCTTCATACCCCCTCTTTACAACTCACCGACTCCGCCTTTATGTCTACCGCCACCTTTGGCGATGGCAAGGGAGGCAATATGACCGTTAACAGTGGCAGGGTCCACCTCGTTGAATCCGAACTGTTTGCCGATAATTTAGGGAATGGGGATGCCGGGGATCTCACCCTGACAGCACAAACCCTCACCCTTGAAAATGGCGGGGCGATCGCCGCCTCGACCTTTGGTGCAGGTCTAGGAGGAACCATTACTCTCACAGTATCGGACTCCATCGAGGCAGGGGGAACCAGTTCCGTAGGGGGGTTTAACAGTGGCATCTTTGCTAGTGCTTACGTCAACGCCACTCAACCTGCCGGACATATCCAGATTGAAACCGGGCGACTTAGCGTTCGTGAGGGCGCGCAGATTGCGGCCACCACCTACGCCCTCGTTCCCGGGGGAATCATCACCGTAACAGCCTCAGAAATAGAGGTCAGCGGCGGCAGTGCCGATGGCAAATATCTCAGCACGATCGAAACCCAAACTCAAGCTGGGGGACGGGCGGGCAATTTGACCCTCAACACGCGATCGCTGATTGTGAGAGATGGGGCACTCATCTCTACCTCAACTTTGGGAACCGGCGACGGAGGCAACCTGACGATTCAAGCCACGGACTTTGTAGAACTCATCGGCAGTGGAACCTTTAATTTAGCCCAAGCGGTTGTAGAAGAACGATTTGAAGCCGATCAAATTCAGGATGGATTATTTACGGCAAGTTCCGGTTCCGGTAACGCGGGTACTCTCACTTTAGAAACGGGGAGACTCAACCTGAGCAACGGCGCTCACATCGCCACCAGTACCCTCACTCAGGGAACTGGGGGAACGCTGAGGGTCCGCGCTAGGGATCTGATGTCTCTCCAAGGCGCTTATTTACTCACGGGAACTGCCGGTAGTGGTCAAGCCGGTGATATCTTTATTGATACAGGTGACTTACGCTTACGAGACCAAGCAGACATCATCGCTTCCACGATCGCCTCGGGTTCTGGGGGAAATATTCAGATCAACGCCTCGGAGTCCGTCCAACTCCAAAACCAATCCTTGATCATTTCCACCAGTGAAGGTTCGGGAAGTGCTGGATATGTGCAAATTCAAACAGGTCAATTAAGCCTCCAAAATCAATCCCTTGTTTCCACTATTGCCGCAGGTGAGGGAAATGCAGGGTTTTTGGGAATTGCCGCATCCGCATCCGTGGAACTGCAAGACCAAAGTGCCTTGGAAACCTCTACTCAAGGAATGGGTGATGCCGGATTCTTGCAAATTGATACCCGATCGCTGATCCTCGAAAATAGTGGCATTACCGTCAGCGCGCAAGGGACGGGGGAGGCCGGTAATCTGAACATTGCCAGTGAACTCTTGAGTCTGAAGAATGGGGTTTTGTTGGGAATTGCCGCCTCCGGTCGAGGGGGTAATGTTCAATTACAGGTAAACGATCTCCTGACTGTACGACAAGGGTCTGCTATTTCCGCTGAAGCCCTAGGAACTGGAGATGGGGGCAATGTGGCCGTCATCACCGATGCGATCGCCTTACTGGAAAATAGTCGAATTAGAGCCAATGCCGTACAAGGCAGGGGGGGGAACATCCAAATCTTCACCCAAGCCCTGTTTGAGAGCCCCGAGAGTCAAATTAGCGCCAGTTCTAGCCAAGGTATCGATGGAGTGGTCTCAGTCAAAACCCCGGATCTCCAACCGACCCAAGGGTTAATTGCTCTCCCTTCAGAAATGCTCAACCTGGCAAATCTGGTCTTTGAGGGCTGTGGTACTAAGAGGGCCTCGGAAAGTGAGTTTATTGTTACAGGACGCGGAGGATTACCCCCCACTCCGACGGACCCCTTCAATGGCGATCGCATCCTGGAGGACTTAGGAACCCTCGAAAGCGATTCGGATTTAACTTCCCAGGGGTTCAGCCGTACCCCGATTCCCCGGACTCCTCCCTTAGTCGAGGCCAATACTTGGGCGATCGCCCCCAATGGTCAACTCATTCTCACTACGGCACCGACTCCCACTCCCCCCGGCGATCGCTGGGATACTCCTGGAACTTGTCATTCCCGATCCTAAAAGGGTGATGAACGGTTCGCTATTGAAACCGCCTAACCCTAGGGAACAAGGCTGATTTCGTGATCATTTTCCAGTTTCCCGGTAGGATTAGAGTTCTACTTCTTCAATCTCAGCCAAAGCCGTCAGGCGATCGCCCTGATTGACCCGGGACCCAGAATCGCTGCCACGCTGACAGCGAGTGAGAAAGGGACAAGGGTAACAGACTCCCTCCGTTACCGCAACTTGGGGAAATGGCTTCCGGCTTTCATAGTCTTGAGTCCAGGTTTTTAACTGATTTAACAAGTGAGTGAGATGTTGGGCCGTTTCTTGATGTTTGGCGCGATTGTAGTAGAACGTCCAAGACTCGCACTTAGACGGGCGATCAGCCCCCGTTTCGGCAGATTGCACAAACCAATAGGTCATCGTAATATCTTCCGGTGCATAATCGCTAGTTTCCGCTAACACAAACGGATACAAGCGCGTTTGCCAGTTCTCGGCTAGGGTGCGGTCTTTTTTGGGCAGAGGATAGGTTTTCCAATCCAAGAT
Organism: Laspinema sp. D2d; assembly: GCF_025370755.1. Classification (GTDB taxonomy): domain Bacteria; phylum Cyanobacteriota; class Cyanobacteriia; order Cyanobacteriales; family Laspinemataceae; genus Laspinema. The sequence continues at coordinate 76,797 of NZ_JAMXFC010000003.1, forward strand.
TTGAGCGCCGGTGGCATCGGCAATGATTAAATCATAAATAACCGTGAATAAATACCCTTGATAATTCATAATGCGCCGATGTTCCGCTGCCCGAAATTGGCGATTTTCAGGGGACTCCGGTTGAAATAGGTCAGGTGCAGCCTCCAGTAACCCCGTATAACACCGTTGCATCTGTTCATCCGCTTGCAACAACAGATCCACAGGTAACCCGAGTTCCCGTTGCTGCATTAACAGGTGAAACCGACTCCCCCAGAGCATTTTTTCTCGTTGGTCCGGGGTGACGGGGGAAGAGAGATGTTCGAGATAAGTATATTGAAACTTGCGCGGGCAAGTTTGCAGCATATTCAGTTGGCCTTGGGAGAGGCGATTTTGGCTCGTGATGGGAAAATCTTCTCGGGTGGCGTTGGTCGTCATCATGATTGGGTTAATACAAAAACACTATCTTTATTTCCTCTTCCAATCCGTAAGTCGCGATCGAGATAGGTGATATCTAACCACCCTTGTTGTTCTCCGGTGGGAATTTGGAAATCCAGGGCGAGAAATTTTTTGCCCGTTTCAATTTGGTTAATGAAGGCGTCAGGGGATTGATACCCAATTAGACTCTGCAATCCGGCAACAGCTCGCTCAAATTTTACCTCAACTCGCCGCTCAGAAACCGCTTCAAATCGAGCCGCTACGCTGACTAAACTATCTAAGTAGGGCAATCCAGAAATTTCGGCAATATTATAAATTTTGCCTTGAGTGGGACGCACACATTGATAAATTTGGCCTAAACTTGCTAGGGGAAAGCGATCGAGACGGAGGAGTTCCTCGCTAGTGGTGTACAGCAGTCGCCAATTTCCCGCTAAGAGATCCGTCGCTTCCACAGGACGGGGGGTGGGGTTGCGGTCCTCCAGTTGGGAAACCGCTGCGAGAATGGCTTGTTTTTGGGAGGGGGTGGCGAGTATTCCGCGATTTTTCCCGGCGATCGCCTCTAATAATTCCGTTTTACCAATCATTCAGACTTCCTCAAGTTCAACTCAGCAGCTTCTACCATTATGGCGGCGATTCTGTTGCGAATGCAGGGGATATTAATTAGACTTCTTACAAAATTCTAAAAAGCCGATTGGCGTTTTTAACCGGGGTTGGGGGGATCAAGCCGGATTTGGGTAAGAGGTCTATTCTTTCTCTCTCCAAAACCGGGGGAATGACTCGATTTCCGATAAAATTATCAAGGGGTACTGTTGCGGGTCAGCCGGTCGTCTCTGCTTCCCAGAAGCTGTGGACAAGGGTTGACAAGGGTCTACACTGCCGGAGTCTCCACCCTTCTGAATAGGAAGGGAACACTCCCCAGAACACCCCCTACCCACACAGTTTGCCCAATCTCGTTAAGTTTGAGCGACTTTACTTTCAGGAGTTTTAGATGTACAACCCGTCTCTACGCGAAGAATCTCGTTATAAAATTGCTGATGTGATTCCTTTGCAACAAGAAACGTCTATCCTTGATTGGCTAGAATCCAATGGTCGCTTGATTGCCCGGGAAGAAAAAGAGAATGAGTATGCCATTGATGAAGAAGAAATTGCTGCACTCATGTCTGTGGAAGATAACACCTACGATGACGATGATGATGACAATGAGTTAGTCGAGGAAGACTAAACTTCTCCGGTGTTTTGATGGAGAGGAAGAGACCTAACCCCCCAACCCCCTTCCCTTGTAGGGAAGGGGAAGCCGGAAAAGCCCTTGGCGCAAGAAAAAGGGGAGCATCAAAGCCCCTCCCCTCGTAGGGGAGGGGTTTGGGGAGAGGTCTCTTGGCGTACAACCTTCCTGTTGGAACCTGTTTTTCGGTTTTGAAGCATTTTAATCAAGATTCACCGGAGAAGCGATCGCCGAGCTTGGAGTAACAGTCTGTGTGGAGTGAGGATATTAAATCAGTGGACGCAAAAATGCGATCGGTTCAGTGGTTGAACCTGTCAGGAACTCGTTTATTTTGGCTCTTAACCGTTGCCGTGACTGGGGCATCGCTCATCCTGGATGGGTTGAGTGGGAGAATCGCCAATTTCGGTGAAACCTTGACCCTACCCCTGTTTATCTGTACTTTGGCAACTGTTGCGGTTGGGTACTGGGTGGTTCCCGCCCTGCAACGCCTCAAAACTGGACAAGTGATTCGAGAGGATGGTCCTCAAAGTCATTTGAAAAAAGCAGGCACTCCAACAATGGGCGGGGTGTTTTTTATTCCCGTGGCAACCCTGGTGGCACTGATTTGGTCGGAGTTTGCACCGGAGGCGATCGCGGCGATCGCTCTCACCCTCAGTTATGGGTTTATTGGGTGGTTGGATGACTGGCAAATTCTCCGGCGCAAGTCGAATAAAGGCATTTCTCCAAAAATGAAATTGGCCTTACAATTCGGTTTCGGCGCTCTCTTTTGTTTGGGATTAGCCTTAACTCAACCCTCAACCATTACTACAATTACTCTCCCCTTTGGCATCATTTTACCCCTAGGTTTCTTCTTCTGGGTCCTAGCCGAATTCGTCCTGGTTGCGGAAAGTAATGCGACAAATTTAACCGATGGCGTGGATGGACTGATGGGAGGAACTGGGGCAGTTGCCTTTCTAGGATTAGGTGCGTTAGTCGCCCCCACCCATCCTAGTTTAGCAATTTTCTGTGCCTGCATTAGTGGTAGCTGTCTGGGTTTTGTCGCCTATAATCGCAACCCAGCGCGAGTCTTTATGGGGGATACGGGTTCCCTTGCCTTGGGCGGAGCCTTAGCTGCTGTTGCCCTTACCAGTGATAGTCTTTGGGCTTTATTTATCATCAGTGGACTATTCTTTGTGGAATCCCTCTCGGTGATTGCCCAGGTACTTTATTATAAAGCCACCAAAGGACCGGATGGGGTTGGCAAACGGTTATTTAAAATGGCTCCAATTCATCATCATTTAGAACTGAGTGGCTGGTCAGAATTACAAATCGTCGCTACATTTTATATGATTTGTGGAGTTCTGGCTATCCTCGGTCTGACATTAGGTTAATTCCTGTTCTGCATCGGCGGAATAACTCCCCTGCAATGGCGCACAATTGTGCGCCATTGTCATTTAAAATCATTTAAAATTAGTTAAAATTATTCTATTATAAATTCTGATGAACCCTCAACCTATATCCCAACCGATGCCTCCCTCATTTTTGCCCCAGGTATCCGTCGTGGTGCCGATTTATAATGGCGAAAAAGATTTACCAGACTTGATAGACTGCCTGCGATCGCAAACCTATCCCCCGGAGAAAGTAGAGTATATTCTGGTGGATAATAATAGCAGCGATCGCACCCCAACTCTCCTACAAAATGCAGTTCAAAACAGCCCAGAAATTACCCTGCGTCCCTTAAGCGAACCGCAAATCCAAAGTTCCTACGCCGCCCGTAATATCGGAATCCGCACTGCCACAGGGGAATTCATCGCTTTTACCGATGCCGATTGTCGTCCCGAACCTAACTGGTTATTTTCCTTAATTCAGCCCTTTGTTAACCCCCAAATTGGCATTGTCGTCGGAGAAATTGCTGCCTTGCCGGGAAATAACATTTTGGAACAATATGCGGAACGGGAAGAAACCCTCTCTCAAAAACATACCTTAGCACATCCCTTTTGTCCCTATGGACAAACTGCTAATTTGGGTATTCGCCGGTCTATTTTTAGCGAAATCGGGCTATTTCGTAGTTATCTAACAACCGGCGGGGATGCGGATATCTGCTGGCGAATTCTTAAAGAAACCGAATGGAAATTAGAATTTGCCCCAACTGCGATCGTTAAACATCGCCATCGGACCACCTTGAAAGCATTACAAAGTCAATGGCGCAGATATGGCAAATCTAATCGTTACTTACATGAACTCCACGGGATTGATTTGATGAGAGAACTTGACCAACGGGAATATCTGTATCGATTAACTCGCTGGGTTTTAAAAGAGTTACCCCTAAATACCTTAAAAGCAATTACCAAAAAAGCCACCCTAGCGGATATCCTCTCGACTCCCATCGGATTACTCTGTATTCAAGCGCGATCGCAAGGTCAACGAGAAGCTAAACTATCAGAAACTGCCCGAAACATTGATTCCCTTTAACCCATTTTTGGAGGCGATTCTCGAATCGCCCCTCCCTTCTTTACAATTATTCGTCGTAACGACTTCCGTTGTTTCTGATTGCGCGTGCTGCTAACGAGACAAAACACTTACCCCCTCTGATGCAACTGTCGCGCCAATGCCAAATCAAAATAAGTCGCCTCACCCACATTCCCCGATAAAACCGTGAAGGGTTCATCGGGTTCCCCGAGAGAATTGAGGACCAATTCTGCCCCGGAAAAATCTTGATTGCGAGTATAATTATTAACCGTAATTACTGTTTTTAACCCCGCAGCTTGAGCCGCTAATAAACCTTGATGAGAATCCTCGATCGCCAAGCAATCCTCTGGTTGTAAACTTAAAGCTTGGAGTGCATATTGGTAGACATCTGGTTCCGGTTTTTTAACCCGCACCATATCTCCCGCAGCAATCACTTCAAACCAACTCGGACCATCCGGCGCGATCGCACTTTTTAACAACGCCTCTACATTATGGGGATCAGAAGTCGTGGCGATCGCCAAACGCACTCCCTCCCGTTTTGCTTCCTGGATTAACCGCATCACCCCAGGACGTAAGGGAATTCTATCCACCACCAATTGACCAAAATACTTATTTTTAATCTCATGCAGCGTGATAACAAACTGATCTAAATCCTGATTAGGAATCGGAAAATCGGACTGATACTGCTGCACATAATGGCGGATGCGTTCCTTCCCTCCACCAATTTCTAGTAATTCTCCATACAACTCTACCGACCACTCCCAATCTAATCCCGCCTCCAAAAATGCTTGGTTAAACGCGGGACGATGAGCATCTCGTTCAGTTTCAGCCAGAGTCCCATCTACATCAAAAATCAAAGCCCGAAGTTCACTCATCACCCATCCCTTTAAAAACATTTAACCACAGATTACCCTAACTTCCCTTGAATTAATCAGTGAAAATCAGTAAAATCTGTGGTTATCCATCTCAGCAATATTTCAGGTTTTAAATTCGATATCTTTTATCGAGGAACCCCTTGAGGATTCAGTGTTGGATTTTTTTTAAAAAATGCCAAGTTAAACCTGTTTCTATTCGTCACAAATCAGGCGATCGCAGGGAATCGTATCCGAGAGAATCGCCCCTGCCGTTCCGCCCGTATGCACTTCTAACAGGGACTGCTTAGGGGCCTTAAATAAGAGCCGTTGTCCGGGAAACATCACTCGTTCAAAATACCAATTAGCAATATTACAGATTCGGATAATCTGAATTTTGCTTGTAATGTTAACGTAGCAGCAAAGAATATCGGTAGTGTTACCTATAGCTGTTTCGGGAGCCTGGAGTTGAGCCATTGTTCAGAGCCTCTTTTTTATAGAATTACCGCCGCCGTGGGCTGCGCTGAGTGCAACCCTCTCTTTGATATTAACCTTTTGTTACATTATTGGGGATCAATCTTAATATTGTGTTAATATTTGAAGTTTTGCATCTAAAAACCCTTACTACATAAGGGTTTCAGGGTATAAAGTAGCCAATTTAACCTTAAAAATACTGCAATTCATCAATTTTTTATCCGTAATTATGAATTGGCAATAACTGATTTAACTCTAAAACTTCTCTCTTGATGAGCAGGAGTATTCTTCTGGGGATCACTCCCGATGGAGAATTTGCAGCAGCCATCCCTTTGCTGTTACCCTCAAGCAAGAATCGCCACGGGGATCGCCCCAGGAGGAAACGGCATGATTCGGATTCAGGGAATCGTCAAAGCAGCGCAAATCGCCAGAAGTCAGTTACAGGAAGGAGTCCCCCGTAGTCGCCTGCTCAGTTTTCAGGAATTCATCCAGGAAACCCTCGCCCAGATTAACCAAATCTGTGCCAATGCCAATATCAGTCCCTCCCAACTCCCGACGCCCTCGCGCAAAGCCTATGAGTTCCTGGCACAAATCGACTTATCCAACCTGCCCGTTGCATCCCAGCATAGCCCCTCAGTCTCTGTAGAACCAATTCGCCTCAAAAATATTCGTAATCAACAACAACAGGTTTTAGCCGCGATCGCCTCCATCGTCGCTCATCCGCAAAATAGCCATTCACAAAAACAGCAACTGCTCAAGAGTCTTCAAGAAACCGTAGGCACAATCGACGGAATCTGCACTCAACAGAATGCCACCCCAGCCCAATTAAATAAAAGGTCTAGGCAGACTTATGCTTGGATAAAATTTTTAACCGACGAAGCGAATTTAGAACGCCATTTGAGTGCCACAAGACGCACCCAGCAGCAGGCAGAAGAAATGCTGTGGACTCGAATGCAACATCCCTGCAAAACCATTGCGATCGCGTTTACAAATATGACCCATTTGTACAAAGGAAAAATCGGCCCATTAGAGGCAAAAGCCCAAATCAATGAAGCCTTTATTAATGCCAATGATGAGATTTTAGCCGCCCTAGTTCGATTAGCCTTTGTCGGTAAAAATCAAGAAGATAGTCAAGGAATTAAAGAGTATGCTCTTTCCGAAGAATACAGCGAAGTAGTATTAGAACTAGATTTGATAGCGGATACCGAAGCCGAGAATCCCCAAGGAAAATGCTACAACCTCGATCGCCTATTTCACACCCTCAACCGAGAGTATTTTGGGGGGAAAATGGTCAAACCGCGCCTAAGCTGGAATGGGTCCTTTACCACCCGCAAATTCGGGCATTATGAACGCGGACGCGATCGCGTGGTATTGAGTATTAGCTTAGATAGCGATCGGGTTCCGCAATATGTAGTGGAGTTCGTCTTGTATCACGAATTGCTTCATAAACAGCATGAAGGGAAATGGGTAAATGGACGCTTGAATGTGCATACCCCAGAATTTCGCCAAGACGAGAAGAAGTTTCGCAAGTATAAAGAGGCCGATCAATGGCTCACTCGGTTAGCCTCCGAGTAGGATAGTTTGGAGGGGGTATAGAGACAAAAGATCTGGCTTAAACATAAAAATTGGTAAAATTAGAGGCAATCCCGAATCCCATTAAGAGGATCATTGAATCACTCCATTTCACCATTATTCGGGTTTTCTAATTGCTCTGCTACAATATAAAATAAGGTGATCAGGCTTTACGTTACCTTGATAAATATAATTTATAAAGCTAAATTAATGTTCGACTTCTTTCCTATATTTAAAATTCCAGAAAATGCTACTCAAGAACTAGAACAACTAGGGACTAAATATAAATTTTGGTTTAACCATCCTGAATTGGGTAATTGTCTCTATAAACAATCTCGTCCCAATACGGGAGAAGATTGGTCAGAAAAAATATCGGCTGAATTGTGTAAATTACTGGGATTGCCTCATGCTGAGATTGAGTTAGCAAGCTGGAACGGTAGTCGGGGGACAGTTTCCCCCTCATTTCTCCCGGAAAGTGGAAGACTCACCTTGGGTAATGAAATTCTGGCTCGAATGATGCCGGAATATCCAAAATTTGATTCTAAAGTATCAGCACATACTCTGAATGTGGTACTCAATGCCATTCACAAAACTCAGGTGAAACGTCCGATTAATTGGACTCCCCCAGCAGGAATCGAGACAGCCGTAGAGACTTTTATTGGCTATTTACTGTTAGATGCTTGGATCGGAAATAGCGATCGGCATCACGAAAACTGGGGAATTATCGAGTCCCCCGAACCGGCAACGGGTCAACCCATCAGCTATTTAGCCCCTAGTTATGACCACGCATCCAGTCTCGGACGGGAATTACTGGACCCTAACCGGCAACAGAAACTCAATAATCACGCTGTTACTGCTTATGTCAATAAATGTAGGTCCGCACTTTATGCAGATCCAGAAGACAAATACCCCATGAAAACTTTTGATGCCTTTGGTGAAGCTAAAAAACAATATGCTAATGCTGCTTTAATTTGGTTAGAGCAGTTGTCTACTGTGTCAACAGCCGATATTAATACACTGTTTGATAAAATTCCCGGAGAGAGAATTACTCCCATTGCAATTTCTTTTTCTCAAGAAATCTTAACTTGTAATAAAATGAGACTAATGAAGCTAGATAGTTTTTAGTCTGCGGAGGTACGAATCGTTTCTATATTCAAGACTTGACAAGGAAATCACTATTTCGAGGCTTGTACCTCCTGAGTCCATAAAATGCTGTAAAAGAGGGGCTATGTTTAAAAAATTGTTGATTGCTTGGCAAGATCCAGTGAGTCGGGCTTGGTTCGTGATTGCCCAATTAACTTATTCGGGAGAGTTTTATCAATTTCGTTATCTACAAGGCGTAAAAGAGGCTCGGGAGAAATCGGGGTTTGAAGGATTGTTCTCTTTTCCCAGCTTAGAAAAAGTCTATGAATCTACTGAGATCTTTCCCTTTTTCTCGAATCGAATTTTAAAACCATCCCGTCCTGATTATCCCGATTATATGAGTTGGTTAAATTTGCCCGAATCAGAATATGATCCAATGGCAATGCTTTCTCGCAGTGGGGGGACCAAGGTTACCGATCAGTTTGCCCTGTTTCCCTATCCGGAATTAGACGATCGCGGACGGTATCATCTCTACTTTTTTACACATGGATTACGTTATTTACCCGCTACCAGTGCCGATCGCATTCTGACTCTACAAGTGGGCGATCGCCTATTCTTGATGCATGACTTCCAAAACGAATTTGATCGCCTTGCCTTGATGTTACGGACTGAAGATGCTCATTTAGTCGGTTACTGTCCCAGATATTTGCGAGAGGATATCTTTGATGTTTTCCACCAGAATCCTCATGCCGTAACGATTACCGTAGAGCGAGTTAATCCACCACCGGCCTTTTTGCCCATGCGGTTACTATGTCATCTCATCGTTGATTGCCAAGGGTTCCAGCCGTTTTCTAGTCCCATGTATCAACCGCTGCCCGAAGCAGTTGCCTTGTTAGAATAATTTGGGGATTGTGTAAGTCCTGGCTTAATTTTATCCAGATTCAATCCTTAAAATAATCCCTCTTTGTTTAGACAAAAGAGGGATTATTTATGGCAATTAACCCCTATTAACTTTGGGGACAGAGGGTTAAACTGTCAGCGGAAATATAACCATTAATCGGGAAAGTAATTTGAACCCAATCTCGGGGTTCTCCATTGATATCTCGGACGAGTTGATAATTTTCAACTAAGGTGACTCGTGCAGCCGCATCAACGCCGCCTTTATAGGCGGAAAGGCGGGATGGGTTTTCGCGAATGGCTAAACCTCGGGGTGCGCGATCGCCATTGACTTCTCGGCATAAGCTAACCGGGGTTGGTCCGGTACTCGGTACCGGAGTTGTTCCCACTTGTTCGATACAATAGCCCAAATTACTGGTATTACCATTTCCATTGGATATATATCCCTGCACGGGGGCGGCAATTTCCACCCATTGGCGTCCGTCGGGTCCTTGGATACCTTGAAATCCTTGGACTAAGGTCACTTGTTCGTTATAGGGAACAAATCCTACCTGGGGACTGCCTGGATTTGGTCCTTGGCGGATAATTAACCCCGAAGGGGCGAGGGTGCGACGGCAGAAACTTTGGGTTGCCTGTGCCTGTGCCTGTTGCCAGGAGGGCGTTGAGGCGGAAAGGGTTTGGGTCGTTCCCGTTAGTAATCCTCCAGCGATCGCCAATAAACTTACAAATGCTGCGGGTAAGTTCGAGTGAGTAAATTTTCTCATGATTTCATCTCCAAATCGAGTAAAAACTGTCGTATTATTATGAGTTAGTTATAACCGATAATTCTTAGCTTTAAATCAGTCTGGAGATAGGTATTCGCTCCCTCTCCCGGTAACCCTCCCGGACATCATCACTCTCAATCTCCCTGGGGGAATCCTGAGTAAAACACAACCGAAACCTCCCTTGGTTTCGTTCTCTTATTGGGTTACTAGGTGGTCTTGTATCAGGGATTTCCGGCCTTTAGCCTTGGGGTCGGGAGGGCTGAATTGAGGGAGGTAAATTCCGAAAAGTTAGAGTATAAATTTCCGTCGGCATTTCAACATTTGCCTGGTCTAATGCCTCTTTAATTCTTTGCGCGCCCTGAGAGGTCATTTCCAAAAACTCTGCTCGTCGGGAATCTACCCAAAAGCGAATTTCTAAATTAATCGTACTAGCTGCCAATTCCTGAACGAGGACTTCTGGTGCTGGGCTGGGTTCTACTAAGTCGAGTTCGGATAGGGCTTTTAAAATTGCGGCTTTGGCCTGGTTGATGTCAGCTTCATAATCAATACCAACTATTACCGAAGTGCGTCGCCGAGGTGAAGCGGTATTGTTCGTAATACTGGATGAAAAGACTTCTTGATTTGGAATATAAATCAGCCGTCCATCATAAGTTCTGATTGTAGTGGCACGGAGTTGCACTTCGGTGACTGTGCCTTCATAATCACTGATCGCAATCTGGTCCCCAATCCGGAAGGGACGAACCGCCAGCAGAATCACCCCGGCAATATAGTTACTTAAAACATCTTTCAAACTAAACCCGATCGCCACACTGGTGAGTCCTAATGCTCCCAGTAAAGCGGCAAAATCTAGCCCTAAAACGCCCAAGGCAATCACCCAACCGATGCCCCAAATCGCCCCATAACCCAATCGGGAAATCAACAGTTCTGTACTGTGATCGCCTTCGGTTTTTTGCGCCCAACTATAGGCAATCCGACGGACAGCAATAGCCAACCCCCAAGTTAATAAGATGACAATTAATGCTCCCACTAGCGAGGGTAAGTTACCAATTGCATCTTGAAGTAAATTCCGCACCGTGGCATTGAGGCGTTGGGCGACATCGATCGCCAGGGGAGGACGATCAAAAGCTTGGTTTAATTCCTCCGCCCACTGATTGGCTAAAACTTGAGCATTTTCAACCCCAAAATCCTCCGCATCCTGCTCGATTACTGTCATAATCACGCGGTTATTGACTTGCAACGTTGCATAATTTGCGACCTGATTATACTGAACAGTAATCGAGTCTAAAGTTTCAGATTGACCCATTAAACTGCTGATGCGTCGGTTGATAATCTGTGCGCGTTCACGTGCGGTGAGATTTCCCACACTGCCGATTTGAAAAATCGGCCTGCCTTGCACAATAACATCAGCAAAAAACGGTTCAATCAACCTCGGGACAGTCTCTTCCGTTGCTGGTGAGGGTTGAGATACCGGCATCTCCTCTTGTGCGAAACTCGGGGAAGCGATCGCCATCATCGCGCCTAAGAGAAACCCCCCTAGGTAAGCCGTCCTCCTCAGATTTACTTTCATTAGGTTGTGTTTTAACATAATTAGATGCTCAAGGGTCAACGGTACTGCCTTACATTGTGATCCACAATCGTCCCTCCATTGCTTCCCCCTTATGGCATATCTTCAATGCCGATTCATCGGGAAGTAAGCGATTTTTTCGGCGCGATCGCTTTCTCCTCGTTAATGAGTGGAGAGGCGGGATGTTAAGCCAAATCCCTGTTACCCTTTCTTTTTAGAGAACAAAACAACTTGAATGACAGACTAAGACATAAAAGCAGAAATTCCCCTCTTAAAATTTAATTCATTCATACAGGAGAGCGTTGTATTATGCCTGGGCAAAAGTCCCCTCTATCTCTAAGTCCCGTTGGGTTCGCCGTCTTGATGGCGATCGCCATTGTCTCTCGCTTGTCCACACCGCTACAGGCAAGCACCACCGCCGGAGAAATCCCCACAGCAACCCAAGGCGGGGAACTCCTCACCCAAGGGGATCCCCTGGATCCGCCAAAGGATGAACCCTCTCCCTTACAGGGTTCCGCAGGAGGCACAAGGTTTTATCAGCCGCCTCTAGTAGAACCGCCTTCGCGAGGACTTCCGATTAACAATGGAATTCGCGGTAAATGTCCCGTCGATCGCGAGATTCCCTCGGAACCCCTCACCGCCTTGATGCCTTCCTCTGGAGTTGGGTTAACCGTAGCGGGAAATTCCACCACCTTTTTTATCTATTTGCCCTCGACTGCGGCCCTCACTGGGGAATTTGTCCTGCAAGATGAGACGGGAACAGAACAGCTTTATCAGCGGATGGTGACACTCACCAATACCCCTGGGATTATCAAGCTCACGGTTCCCTTAGATGAGCTATCCTTAAACAGTGGGGAGTATTATCGGTGGTACTTTAGTATTCTGTGCGATCCGACCGATCGCGCCGCTGATTTATTCGTCTCGGGATGGCTAAAACCGATGGATGTGAGTCCAAGCTTAATGGCGGATCTGGAAAATGCTGCAACTCCCCTAGAACGTGCTGAAATTTATGGAAAAAATGGCTTTTGGTATCCAAACTTGGAACTGTTAGCGGATATGCAGCAGTCCCCCAGTAATTTTTCTACAGAAGCAAAAATGGGATGGGATGAACTGTTGAGTTCTGAGGTTGTTAATCTCGAATCTCTGGTCAATCAGCCGTTTTTAGAATGCTGTGAAATGGAAAATCAACCGTTACCCACCGAGCAATAAACGGACCGTGTTCTGCATAATTTCAGGGTTCGGTTGACATCCCCTTGAGCCCTATGGAGTCATCCGCCCGTCCGTTTCTTATCTCAGCAGTGTCAATTTAATTTTCCTGTAAAATCTGAACGATTATTTTATCCTCTCTCCCGGTGCTAATGTCTCATCGAAATGTACCCCTATTCCAAGTTTTTATAAGACAATCTCCCGAGGTGACAGCTAAAAAAATTAAACAGGTTTTATGGGAATGGCGCGGGGTATTCATCACCGCTCCTACTGTCGCACTTTTAATCCTTGTCTTGCGAAGTTTGGGCGTCTTGCAACTATTAGAATGGGCTACCCTTGACTTATTTTTTCGCTGGCGTCCCGTAGAACCCACCGATTCGCGGATTGCCATTGTTGTTATTAATGAAGCGGATATCCGACGCGCTAAAACTTGGCCGATTTCTGACCTGGTTTTAGCGCAATTACTTGAAACCATTAAAAGTCATCAACCTGCCGCGATCGGACTGGATATTTATCGGGATCTACCCGTAGAACCGGGACAGGACAGGCTCACTGAGGTATTTACTTCAACCCCCAATTTAATTGGAATTCAGAAAATAACTGGAGATGCTCATGGGGATTCCGTTAACCCTCCGGCTCAATTAAACGAACTTGGACAGGTGGGGGCAGCCGATATTTTATTAGACAGTGATGGGAGAATTCGGCGTATTTTACTCTCCCTTAAAGATAAAAATGATAAAACTATTTATAGTTTTCCTGTAAAATTAGCCTTAGAGTATTTAAAACCCCAGGGAATCGGATTTGAATTACTAGACCGCGAACGGTTTAAATTGGGGTTGGGAAAAACCTCTTTTGTGCGCTTAACTGAAAATGATGGGGGTTATGTAGGCGTGGATGCCGGAGGCATTCAAATTTTATCGAACCCCCGTAATCATCTTTGCCGAAATCAGATGCCTCACTGTCATGTTTTTGATACGGTGTCTATGACGGATGTTTTGGAAAACCAGGTTACACCGGATTTTTTTCGCGATCGCGTTGTCTTAATTGGCTCGACCGCAGCGAGTCTTAAAGATAGATTTTTTACATCCTATAGCAATAATTGGGTCACCGCCCCAGCGGGGGTTGAAGTTCATGCCGATGCAGTGACTCAGTTATTAAGTGGGGCATTAGAGGGAAGACGCTCTATCTCCGTTTGGTCTGATCCAGTGGAAGGAGTCTGGATTTTTATATGGTCTGGGGTGGGTGCAATATTAGGCTGGAGGTTCTTACGAATTCGCTCCAAAATTATGATCCTGGCCTTAGTTTCCGGGGGGTCGATTGGCGGAGGATTTTTGGTCTTTTTAGCGGGATGGTGGATACCGATTGTACCCCCTTTGCTGGCTTTAATCAGTTCAGCGGTAGCGATGGTTGGCTATACCGCTTATATTGAAAGTGAGAACCGTCAAACGGTGATGAATTTGTTGGGTCAGCACGTTTCCCCCAAAATTGCTCAAGCGGTGTGGAATAGTCGTCATGAATTACTCAAAGAAGGGCAGATTTTAGGGCAGCAAATGACCGCAACAGTGCTATTTACCGACCTGCAAGGGTTTACCCGAATTACTGAACAGACCGATGCCCAAACCTTAATGCTGTGGCTGAATGAGTATATGAAAGCGATGGCAGCGATTGTCTTAGAGCATGATGGGGTTGTTGATAAATTTATCGGGGATGCCATTATGGCTGTGTTTGGGGTGCCAATTCCCCGGACGCACTCGGATGAAATTGCCGCAGAGGCGATCGCCGCTGTTGCTTGTGCGATCGCGATGGGGAAAAAATTGCGATCGCTCAATCAGCAATGGCAAGCTCAAGGCCGTCCCACCGTCGCTATGCGCGTCGGCATATCCACCGGCAATGTCTTCGCCGGGAGTCTCGGCTCTCGCCAACGGTTAAACTATACTGTGTTAGGGGATACGGTCAATGTCGCCGCCCGCTTGGAAAGTTACGATAAAACCTTAGAGGGGGGAGTTTGTCGGATTTTAATTGGGGAAGAAACCTATCACTATATTCAGGGAAAATTTCCCACTCAATGTATTGGTAGTGTCCAATTAAAAGGAAGAGAACAGCCCGTGAATATCTATCAGGTTTTGACGTAGGTGAAAAATAAAAAGCGAGCAAGATGCTTGCACTCCCCAAATATACCTCGGGACTTGGCTGAATCCAAGTCATGCACAATTGGAGGCTCTGCCTCCATAAACCCAACAGAGGCTTATATAAAATATTATTCCAAAATTTCCGTAATTTGCACCTTCACCTGACCTTGAGCCAGTTGCACGATCGCCTCCTCTCCGGCCACTAACTCACTGCTACTGCGAGCGATCGCCCCATCCTCTTTCTTCAACACCGCATACCCCCGCTGTAACACCTTTTGCGGGTCCAACGTTCCCAACTTTTGCCGTAACAACTCACAATGCTGCTGCGCCCGATCGCTTTGTTGTAACGTTGCTTGCACCAGTCTTTTTTGCAACCATTGCAGAGATTGCCAATCTTCTTTGAGTTGTCGTTCTAACGGTAACCGATATAACCGCGATCGCAACTGATTAATATCTTCTACTTCCTGTGCGATATGCTCAACCATTGCTGCTTTCACCCGTTCCACCCGGGACCGATGTTCTGCATACAAACTCGCCAATTCTGGAACTACAATTTCAGCCGCAGCAGTGGGAGTAGACGTTCTAACATCCGCCACTAAATCAGCCAGAGATTCATCTCGTTCATGTCCAATTCCCGTAATCACCGGAATCGAACATTCGGAAATTGCCCTCACCACTCGTTCATCATTAAAACAAGCCAAATCCTCCGACGCCCCCCCACCCCGGGCCAAAATCAGCACCTCAGCGCGACTATCCCTCTCCACCCGGGCGATCGCAGCGGCGATCGAAGCTGGGGCCTGTTCCCCCTGGACCGTTGCCGGAGACAGCAACACCCGCAATCCCGGATAACGCTGATTGAGCGTTCGCTGAATATCCCCCCATGCTGCTGCCTGGGGAGAAGTCACCACCGCGATAATCTGCGGATGATGCGGTAACCGGCGCTTTCGGTCCACATCAAATAACCCTTCTGCTTCCAAGCGCGATCGCAACTGACGGTAGCGCAGGGCCTGTAACCCTTCCCCTGCGGGAAAACCTTGCCACACCGTTAGCTGATACTCACCCCGCTTCGGATACATCCGAATACTGCCTAACACCAAAATTTGCTCCCCCCGTTGTGGCATCTGTACCAATTTTTCAAGCTGCGAATTCCAAACCACACAGCGAATCGTCGCACTCCCATCCGGTTCCTGCAACGTGAAAAACAGCCCACTGCGATGGTGATTGGCACTCGAAACCTCTCCCATCACCCAGACTTGCCGCAGTTGCGTATCCAACTCCAACAACTCTTGGATGTAGGCGGTTAATCCAGCCACCGATAGGGCCGTATCCGTCAGCATTTGATAGGCGTTCGACTCATTCATGAACAGTTCTCAGGGTTTGAGCAGGGACTAAACAATAAAAGCTATAATCAGCAAGACTTTTACAGCGTTTTGAGCTGGGCGGCCACCTGGGGGAAAAGCCACTCCATTTTTAAAACAATTTTAACCTTTGATGCCCCCCCCACAGCCTAAGCTGAAGTAATGTAGAATAGATAGTCAACATACCCAATCTGCAAGTCCCAAAATTAAGATAATGGCTACAGCAAGCACAGCGAATTCTGAAAAAGACAAGGCCCTAAAAGTGGTGCTTTCCCAAATTGAGAAAAGCTTTGGCAAAGGGGCGATTATGCGCCTGGGAGATGCCACCAAGATGAGAGTCGAAACGATTCCATCAGGGGCGCTTACTCTCGATTTAGCCCTGGGTGGCGGGTTGCCAAAAGGCCGCGTCATTGAGATTTATGGACCAGAAAGTGCCGGTAAAACTACCCTGGCACTCCACGCGCTTGCAGAAGTTCAAAAAGCTGGGGGACTAGCTGCTTTTGTGGATGCGGAACACGCCCTAGACCCGAGTTATGCCTCGAAAGTGGGGGTTGATATCGAAAATTTACTCGTGTCTCAACCGGATACGGGAGAAATGGCGCTAGAAATTGCGGATCAGTTAGTGCGATCGGCAGCAGTGGACCTGGTGGTGATTGACTCCGTGGCGGCCCTCGTTCCTCGGGCAGAAATCGAGGGACAAATGGGCGACCCCACCATCGGTTTACAAGCGCGGTTGATGAGTCATGCCTTACGGAAAATTACCGGAAATATTGGCAAATCCGGCTGTACGGTGATTTTCCTCAACCAGTTACGGCAAAAAATTGGCGGTTACGGCAACCCAGAAACCACCACCGGGGGAAATGCGCTCAAATTCTACGCTTCGGTTCGTCTGGATATCCGCCGGATTCAAACCTTGAAAAAAGGCACGGAAGAATACGGCATTCGGGCAAAAGTTAAAGTCGCCAAGAATAAAGTCGCGCCGCCTTTCCGGATTGCTGAATTTGATATTTTGTTCGGCAAAGGCATTTCTAATATGGGATGCTTGATTGACCTAGCAGAAGAAACCGGCGTGATTAGTCGTAAAGGCGCTTGGTATAGCTACAACGGAGATAATATCGGTCAAGGACGGGATAATTCCCTGAAGTATCTGGAAGAAAATCTCCCCATCACCAACGAAATTGAAAAGAAGGTGCGAGAACAGTTAGAACTCGGCGCGGTGGTTTCTGCCAACTCCGTAGGACGTTCTAATCGGGATGATGACGATGAAATCGATGCCGATGGTTATGAAATTGAGTATGTGGATGAGGAGAATGCCGATTAAATCGCTAAATAATCTATAGCAAAGGAACCAGAAACCCCGTTTTTCCTTTACTAAAGGTTGTTGCGTTAGTCGGTTTTAACCGACTTGAGTTATTAGGCGGGGGTTCAACCCCCCGCCGTTTTTTTGTTTTATCCCTTACTCAAGTTCCGGATTTGTTTATGAATCTTTTTCCAGCGTTTCTTCTCCGCTAATTGAGCAGTTTGGTCCTGTTTTCGGGCCAAATAGGCTAACTCGCTTTGCAGTTTTTGATAACTGAAAAATCGTTCAAAATCCAACGTTCCTTCTGCGATCGCCTCCTGGATGGCACAACCGGGTTCGGAGTCATGTTGACAATCCCGAAATCGGCATTGTTGCGCCAAAGTTTCGATATCCGCAAAGGTTTCCGGTAATCCCTCTTGATGGTTCCAAGTTTGAATTTCCCGCATTCCTGGGGTATCAATTAGCATGGCACCGGAGGGTAATATCATCAATTCTCGATGGGTGGTGGTATGCCGTCCCCGACTATCGGTTTGGCGCACTTCCTGCACTTTTTGAGTAGCAGTCCCGAGTAATTGATTGGTGAGGGTGGATTTGCCAACCCCGGAGGAACCGAGTAAGGCAACGGTGTTTCCGGGTTGCAGGTAGGGAGTTAAGGCATCTAATCCAACTCCAGCGATCGCACTCAGGGGAATAATCGGTACTCCCATCGCCACTGCTTCTACCTCAGCGATGTAGTCTTCCAGGCGATCGCACAAGTCCGCCTTATTCAACACAATCACGGGTTTTGCACCGCTTTCCCAGGCTAAAATCAGATACCGTTCAATGCGCCGCAGGTTAAAATCCCGGTCCATTCCTGACATTAATAGGACCGTATCGATATTAGTCGCAACGATTTGTTCACGGGTTTTGACTCCGGTACCTTTGCGAGAAAACTTAGTTTTTCGGGGCAAAATAGCCTGAATTATTGCTTTATTTTCCCCCTCGCGCAATCCCATCGCGACCCAATCTCCCACTGCCGGAAAATCGTTTTCACTGGTGGCGTGATAGCGCATTTTTCCCGTAATGTCGGCTAAGAATTCCCCGCCTTCGGAGTAAATGACGTAGAGATGTTTATAGGCGATCGCCACGCGTCCCGGTAGATAGCCTTGTTGCCGATAGGGTGCAAAGCTTTCGTCAAAAAATGGAGTCCAACCCAGTTGTTCTAGGTTCATGGTTGAGAGTTCCTCGATTTGTCTGGTGTGTCGATTCCCAGGCATCCCGAGAAACCCGCAGGGAGGTTTCCAATGGAAAATTCATTCTCAAAGTCTCTAGGTTAATGCCCGGTCATGGTTTTGCATAATTCTTGAGTAGAAATGGCGACTAACTCAGACATAGGTTTCCTCCCGATTCGTTCATTGATGAGTAAATAATCTCTCTTGCTTTTCAATTGAGAGACTACTATTTTTCTATTAAACCCTAAAGAAAATCCGATGTCAATAGGGAATTTAGTGAAATTTTGAGGTAAAAAAAAGCCCCTTAGAAAAGAGGCTTTTTTTCTATTATAGTGCGTCCCCCTCATATTTGTAGAGGCTATTGATGTACTACCCCTACAAGGGTGAGAAGGAAGGCGTCAGCCGGGAATGGTATTACATAACCCGTGCAGTCAGAAGCACACCCAAAGCACCAGCACCGGCAGCAGCAATCCCCGAAACCAACGCGGTGAAGAACAACCACCAGGCGGCAACTTCTGCGGCTTTGCGGGTTTCTTCTACTTGGCGTTCGGCTTCGTGCTTGATCTGTTCGATGCGGCGTTGGGTTTCGAGTTGCATCCGTTCGGCGCGACGGAGTATATTATTGCGAACCCCTTCGATTTGATCCACCATCCGATTGGCATCGGCTTCGGAAATGTCATCGCGAGAACTAATGACAGCTACGAGGGTATCGCGATCAAAGTGACTGAGGCGATCGCGCAAAGCGTCAAATCCCGCTTGCGGATCATCGAACAAGGTGCGAATATCCCGCTTGAGTCCTTCGTAGTTGAGTTCCGGACGATCCAACGAGTTGAGATAGTTGCGAATGCGGGCAAAAATGCCATCAACAACCGCTTTAATGCGGTCTTGAACATTCTGCACCTGTTGCATGAATTGGTCGCGAACGGACATAATCCGACCGACAATTTCCTTGGCTTCTTGTTCTGAAATATCAGAACGTTGTGCCAACAATGCCTCAATCGTTGTGCGATCAATATGACCCAGGCGGTGTCCCAGATTCTTGGCACCCAGACGCGGATCGGCGATCATTAATTGTAAGTCACGCTTGATGCCTTCAGGGTTCAGTTCCACCTTACCCGTATTCCGCAAGTAATCTTCAAAGGTTTGTTCAAACTCAAACGCTTGTTGTTTCACCCGAGTTGCCAGTCGGCGCGGTGCACGGAGGACCTTGCGAATATTTTGCTGTAATTCGTCAATAATCCGGTTGACATCCTCTTCGTTCAAGTCTTTCCGTTGGGACAGCAATTGAACCAAAGTATCGCGGTCCATTTGACTCAGGCGATCGCGAATGGCGATCGCACCGGCTTGAGGATCCTTGAGGAGGGTTTGCAAATCCCGCTGAATTCCTTCCGGGTTGAGTTCGTCTTTCCCGGTGCTTCGCAGGTAATTGGAAATTGCAGAAGTCGCTTGATCATACTGTTCCTTCGCCTGGTCCGCCACCTTTTGGGGAGCATGAGAAACATTGTACCAAGTATGTTCTACTCGGTCTACAATCTCGTTAACTTCATCCTCACTTAACTCTTGCCGTTGGGAGAGCAACTTCACCAAAGTATCGCGGTCAAAGTGCGATAACCGCGATCGCAGCGCCGCAAAACCGGCTTCAGGGTTATCCAATAATTTACCCAAATCCCGCTTAATACCTTCGGGATTGAGTTCTTCTTTCCCTGTATTTCGGAGATAATCCTGAACATGGTTCCACTGGAGATCCAGATTCGCTTGGGCTGCTTCTTGGAGTCCTTTCGACTCTTCTAAAACCAGATCCCGGGTTTGTTCCAACGCCACCAGCATTTCTGCCGCTTCATCCCGAGTGAGATCGTTGCGATCGCGCATGGTATCAATCATCATCGCCCGGTCAATGTGTGCCAAGCGATCGCGCATTTCACGATAATCCGCCGTCGAATCGGAAATCAGCTTCTTGAAATCCCGCTCAATATCCGACGGTTTCAGGGTTTCCTTGGGACTATGGCGCAAATAGCGTTCCACCCGATTTCGCAGATCCTGGGCTTTTTGCTCTTCCTCGGCACGAGTCACGGTGTACAACACCTGCAACCGCACAGCTTCTAAGTGACTGGCGATTTCTTGAATCTGCTTTTGGGTAAATACCCCCCGAGAAGCCAACATATCCACAAAATTGCCGCGCCGGAAGCGTTCCAACTCTTGGCGAATCAGTCCCGGATCGGCTTCAGGATCAAACAGCACATCCCGGAATTCGCGATCAATCGTCTCCGGGGTCATCTGCCAGGAATACTTATTGAAGACGTAATTGTCAATATCTGCTCGTAAGGCACTGTAAGGTTCAGCCGGTTTACCCTGAATTTGCCGAGTAACTTTCTCAGTTCCTTCGGTCACTTTGTGTTTGGCTTCCTGTAACTGGGACAGGATTTTTTCCAAATCGAAATCGGATACATCGGTCCGTCCCATCAGCATCCCCAAGGCTGTATTAAATGCCAGCATCATCCCCTGCTGCATCATCCCGGGTTGTTGTTGATTTCCCTTGTTTTGTTTGTTCTGACCCTGATTCCCGATCGCATCAATCAGGCGATCGAGCTTACTATCTAGGCGATCGGAGATTAAATCTGCCGGTGAAGCGTCCTTAATATAAGTCACCAATTCCCCCATCCAATCTTTCTGGGGTTGCAATTTTTGCTTGGTTTGATTCCAGGATGCTTCTAACTCATCTACAATGCGATTGATATCCCGCTTTGATAAATCCGTGCGTGAACTGACCAGAGACACCAAAGACTCCCGGTCCACATCCGGTAGAGTACCTTGAGTCGCTAATTCATGCAGTTGGGGTTCATTTAGCAAATTTTCAAATTCTTGTCGGATCCCTTTGAGATCCAACTGTGCCGGTTTTAAAGCCTGAATGTAATCTTCTAAATTTTCGCGAATATCCTGGGGATCAAAAGCTTGACCGAGTTCACGCCGCACTGCTGCGGCTGCCGCTTCCGCCGTTGCTACCACCTGATTAGAGGCCGCTTTGGCTCCTAAAGCGCTGGTTGCCGTTCCCAAAATCGACTGAAAGCCGGAAGTAGCGGCATTAACCACCGAACCGACTAACGAGCCTACCGTGGTAGAACTGACCCAGACCAAAATCGAGAAATAAGTGGCCCAAATCACCAATCCCACAATTGCGCCTAACCCAACACTGACCATCAGGCTGAGTTTAACCGCCAGTAATGCAGCGCAAAATAAAGCAATACTAACGGTGACCAAAGTCCAGATACCAACTGCCGTTTCTACTTTCCGAATCGTACCCCCTAGGGTATCTCCCGAGTCAGAATGTGAGCCGGACGACCGGGAACTATTACCCATGTAAGAGATACCCGCAGCAACCGAAAGATTTGTTAATAAAAGTTGAAAACCAAAGGCTAAGAGGACCCCAGAAACTAAAGCTGCAAAAAATTGGGGACCTGAAAATAAAACGGAAGACTGTTCTGGCGTCGTGACTACAGGCACCTGAGCCAGACCGCCAAACTCTATCATCCTTTGTACAATTTGAAACATGGTAGCTACCTCGAACGTAGTAAATAAAATTGACTCCCACAATTTGATAAATGGGGTGAGCCACTGAGGATGAAGTCTTTTTAAGTTTTTTTTTGACACCTCCTTTAAACAGCATTGTTCTATACCCAAGGAAAAACATCCCCCTGAAGGCGGATTTATCAAAAATACTTCGGATTACCTGATATTTCCGTTCCCACATTTGGCGCATCAAAATCAGGGGAGAGACATCCTGTAGCTTATAAACTGGGGTTTTTGGGGCCGAAGAGTCTTGTACCCGCAAAATTACAACCGCAGGAGAGCGACTAACGTACCTCCATGAGTCGCATGGTCAGCATCAGTATGAGAACAAGATTAAGATACTTTGTATGAGTCACTTTCTAGCTCTTGCATTTCAAGATGAGATTCAGGGGACAAAAACCCGATTTTCGGCGCATAACTGGCAGCAAAACCGCTCTAAAGGCATTTATACCTGTAAAGGTCAATCTCCAGATCTGTATCAGTCCAGTTTGCTTTCCTACATCTCAAAAACAGGACAAGGCAATGCCTTGTCCCAATGGGTAAATAATTAGCTAACCGCTTGGCGATCGCGCTCTAACTGGCTAAATAACCCCCGCCAATCCCCTGCCGGACTTCCTGCGGGGTCGGCTTTCACCTCAAAGGTCATATTACAGGCTTCCGGGAGTTCTAACGCCTGTACGCACAACTCAGCGATATCCTCGCGACTCACTTTCCCCTTGATATTATCCCCTTGCTCAAACATTAACCCCTCACCCCCCGGTTCTTCCGTGAGCGCACAAGGGCGGATAATCGTATAAGGTAATCCACTGGCCCGAATAGTATCCTCACCCCGTAATTTCCAAGTTAAAATCCCCCCCAGTTGCTCATTCATTCTCACCGCTGGCGGTTCTAACTCTAAGTCTAACCCCGGACGTCCCGGACGGGTCACCCCTGCCGAACTCACTTGAATAAACCGGGGTAAAGTTGGACCGCCATAGGCTTTCAAGGATTGAATTTGCAATTGAAAGGGTCCAGGTGTAAATTTGGGATTCAGTTCCCCATCGTACTCAAATTTACTCAGCATGATTTGCACCGAGCGAATTTGACTAATATCTAAAGGCGGGCAATCTGTCAAGGTTTTAGCCCGAAAAACCGGGATAAATTCTGAAAAAGGAATGCGAACCGTAAATTCTATATTAGCCACAGTATCAAAGGAATAGCAGTAGGAAATACTATCCCATTTCGGATCAGTGCGAAGAATTAATTTATACCGATTGCCATCACCTTTAACGCGAATATCAATCCCTTGATAGGTAGATAAATACAACGGGGGTTTAAAATTGCGGGTGCGAATAGAAACAAATCCACCCGAATTTGAGGTAGAAACGTTCCCAGAAAACAAAGCTGTTTTATTAACCAGGCGGACGTTACTTTCGCTGACTCCACCCATGACAATATCATCTAGCGCACCCCAAATTTCTTTGAGGTTGTCCGTGGGTTGGCTGAAATCAAAGATAACTTTTTCATGGGGTGCACCCAGGGTCGCCAGTTGACGACGCGTAGCATCGACTAAATTTTGAATGCCGCGATATTCCACTTCTTCAGGTACATCCAAGACTTCCGGTGTATAAAATTTGACCCCCTGATAATATTTTTCTCGGGTTGGGGTATCCCCTTCCACGGGTTGTACCCGGGTTCCGATACAACAAATCACGGCGGTGACATCTTGCAAGAGGCGATCGCTCAAACTGTCAGCAAGGGTGATATCCGCATCTACCAAGTCCACTCCAGTCCCCAGCATTTCTCGTCCCCGCTTGAGATCCCGGACTAACCCTCTAACAGAGTAACCCCGCTGTTGGAGTTTTTGCACCACCCGCTTCCCCACGCCTCCCGTGGCACCGGCAACAAGAATGACTCCCGATTTTTCCGGTGTGCTGATGGTACTTTTCCCCCCGGTGAGGAGATTTCTGATCCAGGAAATATTCCCCAAAAACGGGACTACTCCAAAATAGGACAAGGTTTTCCAGAACCTGCCTGCATCCCATTGAGGGCGTTTTTGTTCAGTCATGGTGATTGTTCTCCAGTCTATTAAAGGTTACTCTCTAGTGGTAACAAATATTTGGGAATGGGGTGGGGGTGGGTTGCCGCACCGATCGCCTCCCCCGGGGTTTTCGCTTTTTATCCGGTTCTCTTCGGGTTCAAATTGTAAATACTTCCAATCAGAGAATTTATAATTTTAATCCTCTGATTAGCAGGTTAATAATATAATTAATAGCCTGAATCACTTAAATAAATTGCCTGTTAAATTGCTTAAATCATGAGTACAGTGAGGAAGTTGAGCAGCTCAATCTTATTAGTTATGACGGGTATTTTTCTAGGGTGTTTAACTGGAATATTACCGGCGCAGGCACAAGAACCCCGCACCCTTTTTTATCCTAACCGAGAAGCGAGCAGCACAAACAAACCAAATGCTGCCAATTTTGGGGAGGAAATGACGGTTCGACAACTCCATCAACCCCTAGACAGAATTGGTGAGTCAAATTTACAGATTTTAGAAGAGGCATTAGAACTCGTTAATACCCTGGAAGAACCAGAAGCCAAAGCCCGGTTATTAACTGAGATTGCTCTGAAATTTGCCGGGATTTCCCAAGAAGAACGGGCTCAACTTCTCTTGGCTGATGCTTTAATCGCCGCCAATGAAATCGAAGCAGACTCGTTGCAGGTTCAGGCTAAAACTGCGATCGCCAGGGCCTATTTTGACCTGGGACAAGCCGAAACTGCTGCGGACTTACTCTCCGACGCCTTAGCAACCACAAATCGCCTAGATGACCCTGGGGTAAAAACCAGCTTATTAGCGGAGATTGCCCTCACATACAACGCGATCGCCGAGTCCGATCGCTCCTTAGAAATTTTATCCCAAAGTCGTGACATTACCCTAGGCAATCAATCGGCAGAATCCGCCGCCCTCTTTCCCTTTGAACCCACCGGGTGGGAAGGTCAATTGGGACTAGGTGCATCCTTCTTTTCCGGGGACAAAATCACCAGTGAAACCAGTTTAAACTTTGCCCTAGAGCGGCAATGGCCGACGGATGAAGTAAATTTTCAAATCAGTTTCACCAATGACTATGATAATAGTCGAGTCTCTCCGGAAAAAGATAATCAAATCCAGGCTCAAATTGATACAGAATATCGCCATCATGCCACAGAACGCTATCAATATTTTATCAGTTCCTTAGTCCGTCGAGATGAAACCGATGGGATTGATATTCGGACTAATCTATATACGGGTCCCGGGATTAACATCTGGCGTGCCGGTCCCGATCGCTCCTTTGATATGCAGTTGGGTGTAGGCATTCGTTATGAAGACTCCAACCGCCGCCAGGATGATTTAGATGTTCCCGTGGCTCAATATCGAATGCGCTATAAAGATGTTTATTTTGATTTCCTCACCCTGCGTCAGTTCCTAACCTTCGAGCTACCCTTTGATGATTTTGAGGACTATTATATAGAATCTTCCACTACTCTAGGAATTCCTATTGTTCAAGGCTGGTCATTTAATAACAACTTGATTTTAAGATATGCAAATAACCCCTCTCTGGATAATCCTAATTTACGGGTCGATTTCGTCACGGGAATTGAGTATCAATTTTAGAGAATGACGGGGGAGGTTGGGGAGGATGGGGGAGATGGGGGGGATGGGGAGGATGGGGGAGATGGGGGGGATGGGGAGGATGGGGGAGATGGGGGAGATGGGGGAGATGGGGGAGATCGGGAGGTTGTAGAGTACCTGTAGTGTCACGGCAAAGCTATGACACAGGGTCTGTAACTACCCTAGTCTCAATACAGACGGCACAGCCAAGTCATGAGGAACGACTACAGTCGTTAAACAGAGCAAGAAACACCTGTAGTTTTTATCTCCCCCAACCTCCCCATCTCCCCCATCTCCCCCATCTCCCCCATCCCCCCCATCTCCCCCATCCCCCCCATCTCCCCCATCCTCCCCATCCATCTCCCCATCCCCAACACCTCTGGCCTGAAATGGCGATTTGCGGCACAATGATAAGGAATATGACCTATCTTTATTTGTTTTGAGAAACCTCGATAACCATGCCTTTACAGCAGCTTACTCGCGAAACAACGGTCACTCCCGGATCGGAATCAGCTTTTGATTATGATGTGGCGATCGCCGGTGGTGGAATTGCTGGGACAACTTTAGCCGCCTCTTTAAAAGATTCCGGTTTAAAAGTTGTGCTAATTGAGGCATTGCCTCCCTCGGTTGCCGCTTCCCGAAATCAAGTGTATGCTCTGTCCCTGTTGTCCGGGGAAATTTTTCAGGCGGTGGGGGTGTGGGAGCGGATTTTTCCGAAAATTACCCCATTTAATCAAATTAGTCTGTCAGATTCTGGACGAGAAGGGGTGCGCTTTCAACCGGCAGATTTAGGGCGAGAAACCCTGGGTTATGTGGGGGAACATCAGGTATTACTCACGGCGTTGCAGGATTTTCTCACCGATTGTACTCATGTGACTTGGAATTGTCCGGCGGAAGTGCTGGGGGTAGACTACCAAGCTGATGGAGTGGTGGTAGAAGTCCGATCGCGGGTTGAGGAAAACCCCGAAACCCAACGAATTCGCACCCGAGTCTTAATTGCTGCGGATGGGGCGCGATCGCAGATTCGGGAAGCAGCAGGCATCAAAACTCGCGGTTGGAAATATTGGCAATCCTGTATTACAGTCCAAGTGAAACCGGAAAAACCTCACGCCAATATTGCTTACGAACGATTTTGGCCCAGCGGACCCTTTGCCATTTTACCCCTAACTGAAAATCGTTGTAATATTGTCTGGACTGCACCGCATGAAGAAGCCAAAGCTTTAGCTGCCTTGGATGAGGCCGAATTTTTAGTGGAACTCCAGAAACGCTACGGGGAACAAATGGGACGAGTCCAACCGATTAGCGATCGCCGGGTATTTTCCGTACAACTGATGCAAAGTAGTCGCTATGTGCAACCCCGCCTTGCTTTAATTGGAGATGCCGCCCATTGTTGCCATCCCGTGGGGGGACAGGGACAAAATTTGGGGATTCGGGATGCAGCGGCGATCGCCGAAATTCTCACCCAGGCGCATCACCGGGGAGAAGATATCGGGTCCCTGGGAGTCCTCAAACGATATGAACGCTGGCGAAAAGTCGAAAATCTGACTATTCTGGGCTTTACGGACCTGCTCGATCGCCTCTTTTCTAATCAATTCTTACCCGCAGTGATCCTCCGTCATCTCGGATTATGGGGATTGCGAACCCTTCCCCCCGTCAAGCAATTAGCCTTACGATTAATGACAGGACAACTGGGACGACATCCTGAAACCGTGAAAGCGTTATCGGTCCCCTCAAGTTCATCCTTGTGAGAGTAAACAAACGAAAGGACACGGCGATGCCGTGTCCTGAATCACAATGAAACCCTGGAAAACCGCCCAAACTTCAAGCTATTTCCCCTAACGGTTCACCGCGAATAGACCGCTTGTCCCACCGTAGAATCGACTCGCAACTTCTGGCGATCGCCGGGAAGATAGGCCAACGGATCCGCCGCATCAGTCCCGGGAGGATAGAGTTCAAAATGTAAGTGC
Source organism: Laspinema sp. D2d (assembly GCF_025370755.1). Lineage (GTDB taxonomy): Bacteria > Cyanobacteriota > Cyanobacteriia > Cyanobacteriales > Laspinemataceae > Laspinema. Next base: position 104,449 of record NZ_JAMXFC010000003.1, read on the forward strand.
GGACCCGTACTATTGCCCGTACTCCCCATTTCCGCAATCAGTTGACCTTGAATCACCGCCTGACCCGCGCTGACCAAAATGCGTTGATTGTGAGCATAGCGAGTGAGACTGCCATCGGGATGCTCAATTTCCACTAAGTTTCCATATCCCCCAGAATTCCAACCCGCAAACGTGACGATACCCGTTGCTGCGGCCATAATCGGCGTGCCAATGGGTCCGGCAATATCAATTCCTTTGTGCATTCGTCCCCAGCGCATTCCGAACCCCGAGGTAAACACGCCTCGGGCAGGCCACATATAGCCTTCAAACAGTTCAGCGGGTTCGGGAAGGTAGGAACCGGCTGCCGCTAGGGGGGGCAGTTCGGGGACCGGCGCAGGAGTCGTTTGAATTCTGCCGCGTAAGGTTTCCAAACGGAGGCTGATGCTATTTTCTAGGGGGTCTGCGGACGTTTCAGATAGGGTCGGGGTGACGGGACGAGGGGGTAACAGGGCACTGAGACTTTCGGAGGGGCGGGGTCGCCCTTCCCAAGTGGGTTGAAAGCGATCGCCTACCGGCACTGTTTTATCTGTGGGAACCGCTTGGGAGTCGAGATCCTGGAAAGGTTCGAGATCCGCTTCAGTCAGGGCAAATCCCTCACCCCCAATCCCCCAACGATGACTGGGTAGGGAGAATTGGGACTCGACGGCGGGGCGATCGCTCTGATGGAAGTTGTCCGGGGACTCATCGGGAGCCTCATCGGGTTCCGGAGATGGCGGAAACAGAGTCACCACACTTTCGGCGGGGACGGAGGGAAACAGAGATGCAGTTATTTCAGGACTTTCCCCGGTGGGGGTGAAAGATTGAGACCTAGAAACCGTGGAAAGCTCAGTTGGAGAGGATTCTGCCTCGACGATCGCTAGGGCCTGGTAAATAAAAGCGGCCACTTCCGCACGGGTAGCGATGCGATCGGGATTAGAAAACCAGTCATTGGGGATGCTCCCTCCATAACTATGCCGATGCTGTTCCAATTTCTCCAACAGGAGAATCGCCCCGGCGAGACGATCTTGGGCATCGGTGGGAATAGATGCGGCGGCGGAAAAATAAGTCTCTAAATTTCCCAGGATGTCCTTGGGGGGTTTTAAGTTTAAGCCATTGACAAGGGCGACTAAGACTTGGAATCGGGGAATGGGTTGGTTAGCTTCAAACCCAGGGTTTGGTTCACCTCCCATTCCTCCCATTTCCAATGCCCTGGCGATCGCAGTTTGTGCCCAGTTCTCCTCTGGAACCTCTGCACTCAACGCCTCATCCTCCGCCAGATAGCGGTCTCGAAAGGCTCGTTGCAGCACTGTCGCAAATTGGGCTTGAGTCATCGCGGCATCGGGCTGAAAACTGCCATCGGGGAAGCCGAGAATAATTCCCTGAGCTTGCAGCACTTCGATAAATTCTCGGGCCCAGTGTCCTTCTAGGTCAGTTAATGGCATTTGAGGCTCCAAAGAAGCGCTCAAACTGCGATCGCTTGGATTCAAGTCGTTTAGACTCGGATCCAGTGTTTTATCCCGATCGCTAGGTGTACCTACAGCATAGTGCTGTAATGCTTCCTCTCCAAAGGGGTGAGGGTCGCGGACTTCGTTACTTGCTGAAGATGCCAGTGCGGCAGAACCTGCACTCGGACTAACACTAGCCTCTTGGGTGAAATCTGCTGTAACAATGGCCGCTAAAGTGCCAATTGCAAGCTGTTGAATGTTCATTGTTCGCCTCCTCAGTCGGACAAAGCGTTAAATTCAGACCAAATCTGGGCATAAAAAAGCCCCCAGATCGTCCCCTGATGGGTTCGTCATTGGGCAACGCCTTTCTTGAAAGTCTTACCCTTCCAGTGGTCAGGTGTTCTTCTGAACAACCCCCAGGGGTCTAGCAGAAATCACCTCCCTCACCTCATTCAGGGTTATCTTGGGCAATCAATCTTGCCCCTCCCGTGTTTCTACGGAATTTCCTGATCCAGTCAGGTTAATCCCTGAAGAATATTGCAATCTAAATGCCGTTCTAGGGAACCGAAATTTCGCAGAACGGGTCATCCTGCAACATTCCCTTTGGGATGAGAAATGCAGGGGATCGCCTCATAAAACCGGGTACTTATTCAAGCTCTATACTCAGATTGCAACTCCCAATCCGTACAGTTTTGTAAATTAATTTTCCTGAAAATCATTTTCGGGGGTTTTTTTATGGTGAACCTTCAAGGTTTGAGAAATCTTAAGAATTAATTAAACTGCACTTTTTTTAAAAAAAGTATTGCACCTTCAACAGAATAAAAAAGTAGCAGTTCCCCACAGCAAATCAGGGATTTGATCCAAAAAAAGGGCTGCTACACCCCTGAAGCGGCTTCTTCCACTTTAAAATAATTGTGGTAACAATAAAAGCAACAGAGTTTTCGGGTTTTCTGGTGTATCCCCCGGGCCTGTCTCAACTTTAAAATACAAAAAACGCCAGCATAACCGAGTCTATTTTCCTCTAGGGAATGGCAAAATAAGGACAACTAAAATCGACTTTTGAGGTCGGGTGAGTCCAAAATCAAGCCATTGAGCTTCGTCGTGAAACCAAGAAGAACCGTTAATCCCTCTCGAATTGGGAATTTTAAACCCCTGGTTGGGGCAACAATCATCACCTTGCTGGTCCTCATCGGACTCCTGTCCCTAACTCCGATGCCCAGTGCTGGAGCCACCGTAAACCCTTCAAATTGGAACTGGGTTGCGTCAGGGGAAGAGTCCCCGGAGGCGATCGCCTCGGTCCCACCGGAACCCTACATTGCCCAATTTCGCTCGGAATGGCTCAATCAGGAACTCCAACAAGCACAATCTGCCGTGACTTTGGATGGAAGACGCCTTTTCTTTGTCACTCGGGCAGGGGAATATCCCGCCGATGTTCGCGCCAATGTGATTGAAACTCAGCTTCAATCCGTTGCAGATTCGGCCATGCCTTTTGAACTAGAGGTGCGGCAAACCAATCAACTACCCGCCATTTACCTCAACGATCGCCTCTTAGTTACCGTCACCGCCGGGGATACGGTGGATAACTTCACCCCCCAAGCTCAAGCTGAAGTTTGGATGCGGGATCTTCAAGAGGCCCTAGAACAAGCTAAACGAGAACGGGAAGGGCGATTTATCCAGCGATCGCTGATTCACGCCATTGGCATTATCATCGCCGTCTTGGTCCTAAATCGCGGATGCAGGCAAATGTGGCGAAGGTATCGCCAACCTTTGCAGAATCTCTTTCGCGGCACAACCCCCGAAGGAGAACCCTCTGACTCCATCGGTGCAATGGATTTGTTATTCACCCTCCTGGGGACACTCTTCCGCATCGTCTTAGCAGGGGGGACCATTCTTTATATTGCCAACCTCTTCCCCTTCACCCGACAATGGAGCTACCGCCTCACCGATGTCCTGATTACCTCCTTTACCACCCCCATTATCACCCTGACTGAACGCGCTTACAGCATCATCGATCTAGCGATCATCACAGGGATGCTCATTGGGGTAGTCGCCATCTCAGGAATGGCAACCAATACCTTGCGATCGCGGGTGTTGCGTCTTGCGGGACTGAATCGGGGTGCAGAAGAAGCAATCTCCATCGTCACCAAATACTCCCTGATCATCATCGGTAGCATCGTCCTTCTGCAACTCTGGGGACTGGATATTACCTCCCTCACCATCGTTGCCAGTGCCCTGGGTGTGGGGATTGGTTTCGGGTTTCAGGATATCGCCAAAAACTTTGGCAGTGGAATTGTCCTCGTTTTTGAGCGTCGCATTCAAGTGGGGGATTTTGTCGAAGTCGGGCAGTATGTGGGGACCGTTGAACGCATTGGGGGTCGGAGTACCACGATCCAAACCTTAGACCGGATTTTTATCATTGTGCCAAATTCCCGGTTTTTGGAAACCGAAGTGATTAACTGGTCCCACCGCAACCCCGTTTCTCGATTGCATTTGCCGGTGGGTGTCGCCTATACTTCTGATGTCCGCCAGGTCGAAAATGCCCTATTAGATGCAGCGAAGGGACATCCGGATGTCTTGCTAGTTCCCCCACCCCGGGTTTTTTTCAAAGGGTTTGGCAGCAGTTCTTTAGATTTTGAACTGCTTATATGGATTTCAGAACCCAGTCAGCAATTTGGGATTAAAAGCGATTTGTATTTCCGGATTTTCTCCTTGCTGCACCATGTCGGGGTAGAAATTCCCTTTGCTCAACGGGATTTGCACCTTCGGTCCGGAAGCTTGCCGGTGCAACTTTCCCCCGAACTGGAACAGGCATTATTGAAATGGCTCGATCGCAACAAACCGGGTAAACCAGAGGAGATGTTGTGAACCGGGTAGTATCTCCTCTGCCGCGCATCGCACTTTATCTCACGCCATCGGAGAACCCCAGCTCATTTCAAGGCAAAAATGCCAACACGGTTGCGGGAGAACCGGAACCCTGAACCAACTGCAACGGGGCGATCGCCAAGGTGGTGCCAATGGGCGGCAACTGGTCCAAGTTTGTGAGATTTTCCAAAACAATGCGCGGTTCTGCCAACACTTGTCGGTTGGTGGCAAAGGTTAAATCTTGTCCCCCATCGACCCCATGTGTATCAATCCCCACCCCGCCAATCTGACGGCGATCAAGCAAAAATCCGGTTGTTTCCGGTGCAAAACCGGGAAAGTGCTGCTGGTTGATAAAGGCTTCTGGGTCCGACCACTTGTGCTGCCAGCCCGTATATAATAAAACCACCGTTCCCGGAGAGATTTCCCCTTGTTCGGCTTCCCAGGCCAAGACATCAGCGCAAGTTAGAGTATAATCTGGATTCGCGGCGGCCCTCTCACCGATATTGATCACCACGGCTTTGACGATTAAGGACTCGGCAGTATAAGTCTCAATTCCTACTCCGTCGGGATAAAAACTATTGGGTGCATTCAGATGGGTCGCGCTATGTTCTCCCATTGCAAAGCGTCGTAAATAATAGCCATCGGTAGATAAGTTAGCGATCGCTTGGAACTCAACGGGAGGATCTCCGGGCCATTGGGGGATATTGGAGGCGATCGGGTGACTCAGGTGAATCACTTGGGAATAATTAATTATTTTAGGAGAAAATGGCAGGTTCATGGTGAGGAATAAGGAGGAAATATTTTCGCTAATCATAAACCCTCAGCAAAATTTTTTAGAGAGTAACCGGATGGAGGGTGAATGTTTTAGATAGAGTGACGAGCGATTGCGATCGCCAAAGTCAACGCGAACCATTCAATGGACTAAAAAGGAGTTTATGCAAATCTCGACTTGGGTTACGGAACAATATGCAGAAACCTACTTGCTGACTTGGTTGCTGAGTCAGTGGGAATTGTGGTGGTGCGAGGGAGAAGTTTACCAAGCCGCCGTTGTCACCGATGGCGATCGCCTCCAAGCCTTCGTCCAAAATAGCGAAGGGGACGAACTGATTAAACAAGTGGCTCAAAAATTGACAGAAAAAGCCAGTTGGGATAGAATAGCCACTTCCTTAAACCGCATTTTCCAAATTTATCGACAAGAATTAATGCACCTCCCAGTGCTTCGTTACCAACAAGAAGCAAAACTGGAAAAACCCTCAAAAAACGGTACAACTCCGGCCTTACTCCAACCAGAATTTATTAATCCCTACGCCGACAGTTTAACGGGATTAAATGATTAAGAAATCTGGATTTAACTCTGGGGCGATCGCCCGGGGAACCCTCCATTTTATTTCTCCTCTTTCATTCCCCGCTTCGGCTGCTCAAAAAATTCCCCAGAACTAATACAGACTGGGAAAACAAACCTTTATATTCGGAGGCTCATCCCAGCAAACCGCTCCTCCCGATATAGAGCTGCTGCGGCAGTTCTGTACCCCTTGCTCTCCCCAGAACAAGGGGAATTTTTATGATTTTAACGGCCTCTTATGAACGCTGACGCGGTAAAATATCGCGAATAGTCCTCGGCAAATTTCCCACTATCAATCGGGCGATCGCCGCCTCGTTCCGCTGATATTGAATCCCCGCATAAATCACTAAAAGACCTAACACCATTAAGGTTAAGGGAAATAACAAAGAACCCTGAAAAGTTCTATAGGATAAATCATATAATAAATATGAAATCCCCAGAGTTCCAAATACGATAAAAACCCGGCGATGTAACAAAACCGATAGCAAAATCAAGCCCAGATTAATTATCAAATAGATAAAAGGGTTCCAAGAGTAGCCAATTCCCATAAAGGTCATACTAAACCAAAACGACATCAAGCCAAATAAATATAGCCAAAAGGCATAATCTTCTTCAAGGTAGCTGGTTTTTACATCCACCCAATAGGCCACCATCAACGCAATCAATCCAAACCAGAAAAATACCCAATTTTCTTGGCTATACCACCAGTTTTCTCCCGTATAATAAAAAATAATTAAAGCCGTCACATGAATAGACAAAAATCCGAAAGCTAAGGTAATCGGGGTCATTAAAAATGGAAATTTTATAAATTTTAAGGTAATCAATGCCCCCAAAATAGTGGCTAATTCCATTATAATAAAAATAACTTTTTCATGAACAAAATAAGTAGAATAATCATCATAAAGATAGGGGAGAGGCCAGGATTCTACCTGACTTAGAAGGCCAAAAATAGCCAGGGGAGTCATGCACACTGCAATAGTAAATAGGAGTCCACCGGGTATTTTTAAATTTTGCTGAAACCAGAGGGTTTTACCCGCCAGGACAAACAAAAAAGCGTACAAGCAAGCTAAGAACACCAAGCCCTTGCCTCCAAATTCCTCCCAAGCTAAACTCATAAACCAACTCATTCCGGAAAGCACAATGAAGGCCCCAAAATAGTAAGCAACATTGGCAAAATTAAACTGAGGGCGGTTGCTGGTCCGCTTTTGGAGTGCATTCCAGAGAGATTCTGCTTGTTCTGCGGAGAGAATTCCTTCGGAGACTGCCCAATCGATGTCCTTTTTAACAATCTTCATAAAACCTGTCAAAGAAAGGGTAGATAGGTGGGTTATAACATAGAATTCTGGAGAGCCATCTGGAGCCGATTAGATGGCAAGATTGCCCTTGTCAAGGGGTGTAAAGTTCCGACACCCCCACCGATAATCGCAACGAGTGGAAACATTATCCGGCCAAAAGCGATCGCTTTAAAGTTGGGAAGTCAGCGCCAAAACAGGTCCCCATTTGTGGCGATCGCTCCCTAAAATTAAAATGAAGTTTCGCAAGGGAAAGAACGATAGTAATGAAACCGTTAAAAAATCGGACAATTCTAGGTGTAGGGTTGAGCCTCTGGGCGATCGCCTCCACGGGGTTCCACACCCCCGCCACCAACGCGCAATCCCCCTTACAACTAGCCCAGGCATCAGGCACCCTCTGTCGGCAAGTCACAGAACAACAGGGATTAGCGATTCGGTCCCAACCCAACCCCAACTCCCCGGCGATCGGTGGGGTCGATTTTAATGGCACCCTCACCCTTGCTAACGGTGCACGCCAGATTCCTGGTCCTGATGGACGAGTGTGGTTTGAAATCACGGCACCCGTGCCCGGGTACGTTTCCAACGGAGAACCGGGAAGTTCGGGCAATTTTGTCCCCTGTAACGGAATCGCCACCCCGTTCCCCAACCAAACCCCCTCTCCTAACCTCGGCACAACCTCCCTGTGTCGTCGAGTTGACTCCAATCTAGCCCCCCAAGGCATCAGTGTTCATGCCGATGCCAACCGATTTGCCACCAATCGCGGTGGATTAGCACCGGGAGCTCAAGTGTTACTCGCACCAAATGCTCAACTTCTGCCCGATCAAAATCGTGAACCCCGGACTTGGATTGAAATTTCATCCCCAATCGTCGGTTATATCCCGACGGAAAGCTTAATCTACTGCAATGGAGGGGTTTCTGTGAATCCCCTCAATCCGACTCCCGTAACCGCCAATCTCTGCCGTGAAGTAGAAGGTCGAGAGGCACCGGATGGATTGGTCATTCGCGCTGAACCCACCAGTTCCGCCGCCTATTTAGGTGTGGTCCCTCCGAGAGCTAGGGTTAGTCTGGTCCCCAATTATCAAATCCTCCGCGATCGCAATTCAGAAGCACGAGAGTGGGTACAAATTACGACACCCGTATCCGGGTTTGTGTCTACGGATAGTTTAATTATGTGTCGATAGGAGATTAGGGAGATGGGGGAGATGGGGAGGATGGGGAGGATGGGGAGGATGGGGAGGATGGGGAGGATGGGGGAGATGGGGAACTGGAGTGGGTTTTTTGGCTGTTTGTAGGAATGACTTAGGTCGTTTTAGGAGGTTCATAATACTGCAAAAAAGATTACCTAATTGCAATTAAAATAGGGAATAATTTGAGCCGTAATACCCTATAAAATTAAAGGCTTTTCCCTTTTGCCTACGCCTTCAATTTCCCTAGAGTAATTCTGGTATAATTTTGAAACCTTTCTCTTGAAAGTCAAAATTTACCGCTAAAATTAAAGCTAGAACCTGTTTGAATTGGAGACAAAACCCAACCCATGAAATTGTTAAATCTGTGGACAATCCCGATCGCGCTTCTGAGTGTCATGACGATCGCGCTTCCCCAGGCGATCGCCACTCCACTGGCACAGGCAGAAGCCCCGGATCTGTGCCGTCGCGTCATGGAACGTCGGGGTTTAGCGGTCCACCGGACCCCAGACCCCAGTCAAACCCAAATTGGGGGCGTAGACCCCAATGCCACCGTGACTTTAGCGGCTGATGCTGAACCGATAGTCGGTTCCGATGGTCGAATCTGGATTAAAATCACGGCACCTGTTGAAGGCTTTATTTCCAATGGTCCCCCGAATAGTGGGGGCAACCTCGCCTACTGTTCCGGAAGTGCCGGACCCAGACCCTCTGCAACCCCACCGACTTCTACCACCCCATCCCCGGTTGCTGAGACTCCAGAGATTCCCAATGGTCAGTTTTGCCGCCAAGTGAATGGATTGGTGACACCCCAGGGTCTGGCGATTCGTTCTGCTGTTTCCGGTCCTTCTCAGTATCTCGGAGGAGTTCCTGCTAATGGGCGCGTGCAATTGATTGAAGATTACGAATATATTCCCGATCCAGGGGGAATCCAACGCTCATGGGTGGAAATAGTAGCTCCCATTAAAGGGTTCGTTTCTGTGAATAGTTTGATTCGCTGTTTTTAAGTGATAATTCTCGCTTAAGTTTAATTTTAGGATATTTAATCAGGGTGCATTATTTCAGGAGATTGAGTTAAGGTCAACTAGCAGAAAACGTCAGCTATTGCGGAAAAACTGAAACCAGATTCTGGTCTGGATTAATGTCAATTTTGGCAAGACCAAATTGTTCGATGACTCCGGCATTAGTGGTTAAATGTAAAGAAATAGCTTGGGCATGATAGTGAGTTTCTGAACTGGCTAAAGCAGCGGGTAATAAGAGTTGGTCTGCGAGATAGACATCAACAGCAGCCCCGCTGTGATGAAAGTCCAACAAGGCATCACAGGCGCGATCGGCGACTTGATCCGAGGGCAGTCCCTGTTTCCCTAATGCGCTAAATCCAGCGATGCTATTGCGATAGTTCGCCGTTAAAAATAGGCCCGCACCGGGAGCGATTCCTTTTTCCCGGGTGGTTTGGACCTGAACTTTCATTTGGGCCTCGCGTAAGCGATTTTCGGCACGGTTGGCGATGCGTTGGGGGATGTGAGAAGGGAGTTCAGTGACGGCGGCTAATCCTCTCACCTGTTGGAATTTGCCCCGGTCCTGGAGATTCAGTCCGGATAGGGGCTGGCCCCCAGTTACCCGGAGTTGGATTTCACCCCCGCCTCGGGGATACCAGCCCCATTTGACTAAGGTGACTTCCGCAGAGACTCCCATGCGGGCGATCGCCGGTAAATAAACCTCCTGAATGTAGGGAAAACTGGGACTAAAGGCCACATGGGTCCCCCCGCAGAGGGTAATCCGCGATTCCCCAGGAGTTAGGGCTAAAGGGAGCAAAATCGTCTGTAAGACTAAACTGACAGCCCCAGCGGTGGTGACATCAAACCGATAGTGACCCGGTTGAGGGGGGGATTGGGGAATGAATTCTAAGTATTGGGACCCGAGGGAGTCCCCATAAACTTTGGCATTGCAGAGGGTCGCTGCGGCGCGGACCCCGGTGAGGTGTTGGGCGGCTAAACCGGGTTTAGTACGTCCTGCGCGAATGCGATCGAGGGTGAGGGGTGTTCCCGTGAGGGTGGCTAGACTCAGGGCAGTCCGGAGGACCTGACCCCCACCTTCTCCAAATGAGCCGTCAATATGAATCATAGATCAACTCCAGTTAATGATACGATCGCTCATAGAGATAGTAGGCTGGGAAAACGGCGCAAAATATCGATGAGCAAAACGTGGGAACTAGATTTTTACTCCAAACCGATTCTCGATGAGAATGGCAAAAAGCGCTGGGAAGTGCTCATCTGTGAGAGTCCGACCGATACCTGCTCCACGGAAGAGTTGTTGCGCTTTTCAAAATATTGTTCCAGTAGCGAAGTCAATTCGATGTGGTTAGGAGATGCCATCAACGAAGCGATCGCTATCGCTGGCAAACCGCCGACACAGATTCGCTTTTTCCGTCGCCAGATGAACAATATGATCACCAAAGCCTGCAAAGATTTGGGCATCACCTCCAAACCCTCCCGGCGGACCGTCGCGCTATACCGTTGGTTGCAGGAACGGATGGACACCATTTATCCCCTAGAACCGGGGTTTCAGGGGGCAGGGTTAACCCCTTCGGTGCAATTTGAAACCCCGAAACCGGAACGCCTTCCCGATGCGCTACAGGGCGATCGCTGGGCATTTGTCTCCTTAGAAGCCGGTAGTTTTGCAGAAATGCAGGAATGGGAGATTGATTTTGGAGAAGCCTTTCCCATTTTAGGGGAAAAAAGTTTAGTGCCCCAGATCAGCACAGACACGATTATTCCCGGGATGATTGTCTTCTCAAACAGGGCGAAAGCCTTAGCGGGATGGATGTCAGGACTAGAGTTAGGGTTTTTGAAGCCCGAACTGGAAGAACCCGGACAGGTGGTGTTAGAAACAGGTTTTAATGAGCGCTGGATTCTGGCGAATTTAACGGATAAAAGCACTCGCGCCGAAGCACAAGGATTTGCCGAAACCAAGGATAAAGCCCAAGGGGTGCATTTTTTAGCCATTCAGACGGATCCCAATTCCGAATCTTTTGCCGGATTTTGGCTATTACAGGAACTCAACTTAGCGTAAAGTTGTGAAGTGTGAAGTCTTGTCGCGTCGGCAACATCCAGTTCCGCTCTACAAGTGTGAACCGTTGGGGAAAGAAATTTCTGATTTTACCCTAGCTGTTTCACCCTTCACCCTTCATCCTTCATCCTTGAATTCTCATGGGGTCTGAACATTTGCAAGCAGAGGAACTGCCAGAACAGCTCTTAGATCTGGCAAAGCAAGCGGGGGTCGAGGCGGCGGAGGTGTTTCAGTCGCGATCGCACTCTCGGCCTGTTTATTTTGAGGCAAATCGTCTCAAACAACTCGAAAGTGCTCAATCGGAAGGTACAGCGCTGCGACTCTGGAAGAATGGACGTCCGGGTTTAGCGGTCGCTTATGGGCCCGTAGACCCGAAATCCTTGGTGGACCGGGCGATCGCCTTGAGTGATTTAAACCAACCGGAAACCATCGAAATGACGGAAAACCGTTCTGCATCCTACCCCGATTTAGGGGAAATGGTGCCGGTGGAACAGTTGCTGGACTGGGGAAAAGAGGCGATCGCCTTGGTTCGCGATGCCTACCCAGAAATTCTCTGCAATGGAGAATGGGATTGCGATAGCGAAACCACCCGCCTGCTTAACTCCAATGGTCTGGATTGTAGCTATAAAGACACGACTTTAAGTTGCTATCTCTCCGCCGACTGGATTCGCTCAGAAGATTTTCTGAGTGTCTCTGACGGCCAAACCCAACGGGGACGCCTGGAACCGAGGGGCGTAGCTCACCAAATCTTGCAACGGTTAGGCTGGAGCCAGGACAATGCTCCGGCGATCAGTGGTCGGGTGCCGATTTTATTTACGGCCAAAGCGGCGGATATGCTATGGGGAACCGTGCAAGAAGCCCTCAATGGGAAGCGAGTCTGGGAGCAATCCTCACCCTGGAGCGATCGCCTCGGGTCGGCGATCGTCTCTGAGTCTCTAACCATTTCTCAAGAACCGGAGGCGGGGCCTTATAGTTGTCCTTTTGATGATGAAGGAACCCCGACCCAACGGATCATTTTTATTCAAAATGGGGTGCTTCAGCAGTTCTACAGCGATCGCACGACTGGAGGATTACTGGGAATCGGCACCACTGGAAACGGATTTCGCCCCGGTTTGGGCAGTTATCCCACTCCGGGTCTATTTAACTGGCTAATCCAACCGGGTTCTAAGTCTTTAGCCGAACTGATTGCGGGATTAGATGAGGCGATCATCGTCGATCAAATGCTCGGGGGTGCAACGGGAATTTCTGGGGATTTTTCCATTAATGTAGACCTCGGTTTCCGGGTTAAAAACGGTCAGGTTATCGGGCGTGTCAAGGATACGATGGTAGCTGGAAATGTCTATACTGCTCTCAAGCAGGTCATCGACATCGGGGGGGATGCCGAATGGAATGGTGCTTGCTATACCCCTTCTCTCATTTTAGAGGGCCTCTCGGTTACAGGAAAAACCTATTAGATTTGATGATTTCCGACTGGGGGGACTCCCCCTTTCTCCCGATCTTTGCTCCCCCTGGATTGACTGGGGTTATAGAATCAGAAATTGACGCTCGATTTGGATGAGCCTACAATTTTTTTCCGAGTCTATTCCAGGTTTTTAGTTTTTTGGTTTTCCCGCAATATTAGGGTCAATTTCTGCTAACAAGGCATCCAGGTCGCAGGGTTTCAATCTACTTAAAATGAATAAGTCATAATCCACACCCTCACGGGTGGGGAGGAAAACAGACTAAGCCTGCCTAAGCAGGCTCAAAGAGAAAAGAAAAAAGCGACTTGAGACAACCCGATTGGGTATCAAGTCCGCATCTTTTCAAAACCTAAATTCAACAACGACTTGGGAATTGATAGGGATGCAAATTCCCCAACTTAAATACTCATAGCAAACAAGATCATGTGGCTCCAGTTCCTTTTCTCGCAGAGTTGGTTACTGGCAAGGCTTAGAGCTTTTTTCCTGAGACCAAAACGGCTTGCCATGTTTGAAGCCTGTTTAATTGGTTTGGTCTCTGGACTGGCGGCGGTTTTCCTCAAACAAGGGGTCGGATGGCTGGGGGGATGGCGGATTTATGCCTCGTTTAATCTGCCTTCTTGGATTGGGTTACCCCTGATTGGACTCATCGGCGGGGTGGTTGCTGGATTTCTTGTGGAACGTTGTGCCACGGAAGCGGCAGGAAGTGGCATTCCCCACGTTAAGGCGGCCCTGGCTGGGGTGCCTTTATCCCTGGATTTACGAGTGGCTGTGATTAAATTAGTCAGTACAGGGATTACGGTGGGGTCTGGTTTGACCTTGGGGCGGCAGGGTCCAACGGTGCAAATCGGTGCGGCGATCGCGGCTGAAATTGGCCGCTGGTTTCCCACCTCCCCGGATTACCGACGCCAACTGATTGCCGCTGGTGCAGCCGCTGGTTTAGCTGCTGGATTTAACGCCCCCCTCGCCGGTGTGCTGTTTGCCGTTGAAGAACTCCTGTGTGATATTTCGGCTTTCTCCCTCGGTCCCGCTATCCTCGCCTCCTTTATTGGGGCGGTTGTTTCCCGAATTTTAGGGGGAAAAAGTCTCGATTTGAATTTAAGTACAACGGGCTTGCAAGCCCAATTTACGGTCCCGGAAATCCCCTTCTACCTCCTTTTAGGAATTCTCTCCGGCTTGCTAGGGACTCTCTTCACCCAAGGCATTGTTGCGAGTATTAAATTTAACCGCAAGGTGATCCGAGTCCCCCTGCCTTGGCGCATGGGACTGGCGGGATTAATTTGCGGGGTGGCGATCGCCTTGTTACCCCCGTTGTTTCGCAATAATAGCGGCTTACGCGAGTTCCTGATCAGCGGGTCCCCCACTGCCGGGGCCTTGGCGATCGCCTTCCTGAGTCACTTTTGCCTGACCATTATTGCGGCTGGATCCGGTGCACCGGGCGGGTTATTCGCCCCTTCCCTGATTCTCGGTTCCGCTTTAGGCTATCTCGTGGGCATTTGGGAATTTTCGATCCTCGGTGCCGGATTACCGACTACTTACGCCCTAGCAGGCATGGGCGCTTTTTTCTGTGCTGTCTCTAAAGCGCCAATTACCGCTGTGGTGATGATTTTTGAGATTACTACGGACTTTAATTTAGTCCTCCCCTTGATGATTGGTTCTGTGGTGTCTTACCTCGTCGCGGAAATGGCTGAAAGCGGTTCTCTTTACGATAAGTTACTCAAACTCAATGGGATTGACCTCAAAGCCGAAGCCACCCCGAATGCCATTCTAAGTGAGATTCGCGCCGCCGATGTCATGCAACGTCGAGTAGAAACACTCAGCCGCGAAACCTCCATTGAGGAAGTGGTTCAAGCCTTCTCCCGCTCTCATCATCGCGGATTTCCAGTCCTAGATGGGGGAAAATTAGTGGGCATGGTAGCCCAGTCGGATTTGGCAAAAATCTCTAAGCTGAATTTACCCCCAGATACCCTCCTAGAAAAGATTATGACTCCCCAGGCGGTGAAAGTCTCCCCTCGGGATACCTTGATGGAAGTGCTCTTTCAACTCAACCGCTACAATCTGAGTCGGGTGCCGGTAACGGAAGGCAGAAAGCTGGTGGGGATTATTACGCGCACGGATATTATTCGGGCGGAAAGCGATCGCCTCACGGGAAAACAAGGATTTGGACCGCACCCCGAACCGTCCTATCTGGTCTATCAGACGCGATCGCCCGCCACAGGTCAAGGGCGCTTACTCGTCCCCCTAGCTAATCCAGAGACGGCCCCCGCATTGCTGCGCTTGGCCGTGGCGATCGCCCATCAGCGCAACTATGAACTCGAATGTCTGCAAACCATTGTCATTTCCCGTCACCAATCCCCCGATGAAACCGCCGTCACAACGATTCCCTCTCGGCGGTTATTGCGCCTTGCTGAACGCATGGGCCGGGATTGGAATGTCCCCGTGCATACTCAAGTTCGGGTGGCCCATGATGTCGCCCAGGCCATGCTGGAAACGATTGATGAGCGACATATCGACCTGGTGTTAATGGGATGGAAAGGCAGTACCGGCACTCCGGGGCGGATTTTTGGAAATGTGGCAGATACCATGATTCGTCAAGCCCCTTGTGATGCAATTTTGGTGAAAATGGGTAAAACCTCCTTTCCCCCCTCGCGACGGAGGACCGAAACCCAGCGTTCAGGCAAAATTTCCGTCTCGAAAACGGGACTAGAACGCACTCTGCCGACTCATCTATCGTTTCAACGGTGGCTGGTTCCCATTCGTGGTGGCCCGAGTGGGTTAGCAACGGTAAAATTACTGCCCGGATTGGTGTCGATGACCGCTAATCCGGAAATTCGTCTCTGTCAAGTGTTTGGGCCCGGAACTTATGGGGCCGATCAGGGGGTCCTTGACCAGGCTCTGGCCTTTCTGGAACGGCAAGTCCCCTGTCCGGTGATTTCAACCTCCCTTTGCGCTAACTCGGTTGAGGATGCGCTGATTGATTTGGCCCAAAAAGACCAATGTGATGTGATTGTCCTGGGGGCCAGTCGGGAAGGTTTACTGCACTCCGTGGTCAAGGGAAATATCCCCGAGGCGATCGCCCGCAATTGCGATTGTACGGTGATGCTGGTTCGCACCGCCACCGCAAGTTGATAATGGATAATGGATAATTGATAATTGATAATTGATATAGCGTTTCTTAAGCTAGTTAGGTACGCTACTCCGGTCAAAGTTCCCCTTGCCAAGGGGGATTCAGAGGGATCGTTCGGATTTGATTCGCTCGAAAACCGCTATAATTGATAATTATCAATTATCAATTATCAATTATCAATTATCAATTTTAGAAATCAACGCCGCGCTTGAGTTCTACCCCTTGGTTAGCATAATGTTTGTGACAGAAGACTTCTGAGTGAACACTGGCTAACTCAAAGTAGGCGGGAATATTTTGACACCGCCCGGTGATAATGATTTCCGTATCTTTGGGTTTGCGGAGTAAGGCATCGACAATGGGTTGAACTTCCAGCAGTTCTAGGTCAACGGTGGGATTGAGTTCATCCAAGACAATGGTTTTATAGAGTCCCGAGGCGATCGCCGATCGCGCAATTTCCCACCCCCGTTCTGCCTCTACATAGTCAATTTCTTTCTGCTGACCCCGCCAGACAATGGCATCGCCACCACAACGCTGATGATCCACCAGATTGGGGTAACTGTGACGCAACGCGGCGATCGCTGCATCTTCCGTATAGCCACTTCCCCCCTTCAACCACTGCACAATCAGCACCCGATGGGATTGGTCCTGACTGATTCCCTTCCCGATCGCCTGCAACGCTTTACCCAAAGCACTGGTAGACTTACCCTTGCCAGCCCCTGTATAAATTTCAATCCCATCGATGCCATTTTCCACCCCTCCGGCATGATAGTGGGACTTCATTTCCGAATGTAAATCCGCAATCTCCAATAAAGCAGGGGGTGCCGATCGCCCCGTGGCAATAATTTCCAGATGTTCCGGTTTTTGCTCAAGAGTACGAACCACCTCATCTGTAGAGAGTAAACCTAAATCCAGAACCGGATTAATTTCGTCCAAAACCACCACCGAATAGAGACCCGAGGCGATCGCGCCTTTTGCCACATCCCAACCCCGTTGCGCTTCCAGTCGGTCAAAGCGGGTAATTTCATCCGGTCCAAAAAATTCAGCCCTTCCCGTGCGAACCTGATCAATCAGATGTGGAAAACCCCGTTGCAAAGCCTCGATCGCCGCATCTTCTTCATAATGCCGCGCCGGACCCTTGAGAAACCGCAACAGCAGCACTCTGCTTTGCAGAGGAGTATTAATGCCCAAGCCAATCGAACGCAGCACGACTCCAAGGGCCGCCTGAGATTTCCCCTTTCCCGCACCATCATAAACATGAATCTGACCTACAATGCGCTCTTGGGAAACAGCCGTGCGAATGCCGATGCCAGTTCTTGTCATAGCTCCCAGTATTTTATGAATGCCTTCTCCTCTTATTATCAGAGTTCTCGTCCCCTTTTCCCTAATTCAAAGGAGATTGGGGGATGGGGGATGGGGGAGATGGGGAGATGGGGAGGATGGGGAGGATGGGGGAGATGGGGAGGATGGGGGAGATAGGGGAGAGACGGGAGATAGGGGAGAGACGGGAGATTGACTGACATCGTTATCCCCCCGTTCAACGTCACGCCTTCGATCGTTTCCTCCCCATCTCCCCCATCCTCCCCATCCTCCCCATCCTCCCCATCCTCCCCATCCTCCCCCTCCTCCCCATCTCCCCCATCCCCCATCCTCCCCATCTCCCAATCAGGTAGAATAGGCAAGATTAGGAGCCAATAGCCATTATGGTTTTTCCTCTGCCCACAATTTTGCTGCAAACCTTTTTTTTAACCATTTCAGTTGCCATTGAATCCTCTGTATTTTATTCACGTTGTCCAGTCAGCCGGAAAACTAGCGTTGAATATGCCCTAGCCATTAATTTAATTTCTGCTTGTGTGGGTTGGTTCTTCTTCTTTTATATCGAACCTTTTCTTTCCCCACCCCTCAAAATTCAACTGATTACCTACGTTTTTTTAAATCAATTAGGAGAGGGCGGGCTTTCTTTAGTTTTTTTGATTGGGTTTATCGTGTTTTGGGCTAACTTCGCTATTAAATTGATCAGCTTAAATTTATTTAACAAAGTCATTGACCCCACTTATCCGCTTAAGCCAGAATATGAAGCAGACTTAGAAAATGATTCGAGATATTCGACCAGAAAAATTAAAAAAGCTCCCGAACGAAGACAAGCAATGGCTGTTTTATGGGGTCATTGCTATAGTCATAGCGTAATTTTATTTGTTTTATGGATAAAAGATATTGAAAATCTAAATTGAGAAAATACCAGCGGTTTTATTCACTTTTATTCAATAAGTAGATCGGTAAAAAATCAGAAAAATAGGCATCAGTATTATATTTTTTTAGGGCTTCTTAGTCCTGTCTTTCACCTTTTACCTGGCTAAAATGCTCAAATACTGTATTGATAGATTGAGACCCCCCCGCCCCTTTTGTTGGGAAACCTTTATTTTATTAAGCGTATTTTCTTGGTTGCTTGCTGCTTTTTCCTCACTACTTGTTCCTCCGGCATGGAATGCCTATCATTTCACCCATACCGGGGGATTGATATTTTTTGTTTTGGGAACGGCTTGGTGGCAATGGGAACGACCTATAAAAATATTTGGCATCAAGATCGGTCCTTGGATTGTGGGATTATTACTCAGTCTTATTTTGTTTGATGATTTAGATGAAAATTGGCGTCATCAAGCGATGATTGTGACTTGGCCGCTACTGACTGGTTTGGTGCGGTCTATGCCTAAATTTTTTAGAGGACAACTCTTACCAAGCTGGCCTCCAATCTCAATTCGGAAAGAATTAACGGTGATGTTTTTATTTCATGCTTTAATAAGTTTATGGTTGCAATTTGGATTTTTGATGAATCACTGGATGATAAATTATCCAAGTTTATTAACAGAAGATTGGACCCGAAGTTCATTTGCGATCGCCCGGGGAATTGAAGTGCCGGAAATCCCCCACGGAAATATCCTGATTAATGAGATGGAAGCGTTCCTGCGAGAACAAATAGAAGGGCAACAGTGGCCGCGAGCAAATCAAGTGATTTCGGGATTGCTGGAAAACCGAATTAATATTGATGATGCGGTTAAGAAAAGGTTACCAGAAATTGAAGAAAACGCATGGTGGAAACTAGGGGGAACGGTGGTTCAGCGTCAAGGAGGATTTGGCATCACCTTATTGGCAATTTTTGACGGGGTGCCCTTAGTCTCAGAGGAATATTATCTGGAAAAAGCCTGCGAAATCTCGCGGACTTTTCGTCAACCGGGACCGACAAGCAGTCGCCCCCCGGTAGAAGCGTTAGATCGGGCTGAGGTGGAATGCGCACCCGCCAGCGATCGCAAATCCGGACCTATTCCCTCATTAGGGCAAGGCTTCGATTAAAATAGAACAACTGAGGCAATTCTCAGGGCTAGATTGACTGGGGAAAGTCTCTTGAGGTTTCTATTGCATTTTAGCCCCTATTCCTTTAAAATTTGCTCATAGCAAAATCGAGAAAAGTTGAAATTGAAGCGAGGAGGTGTCTTGGTGAACCCAGGCAGAACGTTGGCGATCGCAAACAATGTCTTTTGGGAAGTGATTCGCGCTCGCGTCCTCTATTTTATCATGGTGTTTGGGTTATTTTTTGTCGGGGCAATGCGCCTTATCCCAGAATATGCTGTTCTCACTGAGGACAAAATTCTTCTGGATTTGGGAATTGCGGCGATCGGTCTTTTGGGATTAATCGTTGCAGCATTTGTCGGGACTGCACCCATCCAAAATGAAATCGAAAATCGCACGGTTCTTGTGTTGCTGGCTAAACCCATTACTCGCGGTGAATTTATCGTGGGCAAACATCTCGGACTCTGCGGGGTACTGGCGGTCCTGATTACGGTGACGATGGCGTTATATTTAGGGTTGATGAGTTTATCTCAAGTAAACTATCCCCTGGTGAGTCTGCTTGTGGCAGCATTTTATCTATTTTTAGAACTGTCGTTACTCACGGCGGTGGCGATCGCCTTAAGTGTCTTTACCAGTTCCTTACTAGCGACCCTTTTAACGTTTGCCGTTTATGTCATGGGACACCTGAGTGAGGATATCGTTACCGCTGGTGAACTGAGTAAAAATTCGACGGTAGAAGCGATTACCCGAGGGTTATATTTAATCTTACCCGACTTATCCCGCTTAGACCTCAAAAATCAAGCGGTATATGGGATCCTGCCCGATGCTATGACCTTGATTTTCAATTTCATTTACGCCTTATTTTACATCGTGCTGCTGTTGGCGATCGCCAATTTAATCTTTTCCCGACGAGAATTTTAAATCTGTATCGTTCTCTCTAGGTCGGTCCAATAAAAGTTAGAAACCCGGTTTCTTCGCAAAATTTTGGGGAGTAGCAACAAATTTAAGTTAATAAACCGGGTTTTTTGTCCGAGGGGACCGACCTCCGTTTTGACTCAATAACCGTTTTTTAAAACCGAATCACTCATGCAACAACTCCAACAACTTCAACAAATTTTTCAAGAAATGGACCGGGCATTAATTGCCTATTCCGGCGGTATTGATAGTACCTTAGTTGCTAAAATTGCTTATGATACTCTGGGAGACAAAGCGTTAGCGGTTACGGCAGTTTCACCCTCTCTACTTCCAGAAGATTTAGAGGATGCGCGGATTCAAGCGGCAGAAATTGGCATTCCTCATGAAGAAGTCACCACCCAAGAAATGGCGAATCCCAATTACACTTCAAATCCGGTTAATCGGTGTTATTTCTGCAAAAGTGAACTCCATGATACCCTCAAACCCCTGGCAATATCCCGGGGATATCCTTATGTAGTGGATGGGGTAAATGGGGATGATTTGCATGATTATCGCCCGGGGATTCAAGCGGCGAAAGAACGAGGGGCGCGATCGCCTCTTGCGGAAGTCGGACTCACCAAAGTTCAAGTGCGTGAATTGGCGAAATTCTTAGACTTGCCTTGGTGGGATAAACCCGCCCAACCCTGTTTAAGTTCTCGGTTTCCTTATGGGGAAGAAATTACCGTAGAAAAGCTTCAAAGAGTCGGTCGCGCCGAGCGTTATTTACGCAAATTAGGACTGAAAAATCTCAGAGTTCGGTCCGAAGGTGACAGCGCCCGAATTGAATTACCCCCGGAACAAATCAAGGAATTTGTCTTAATCACGGATTTGCCTGCTTTAGTGGCTGCTTTTCAGGAGTTTGGATTTATTTACATTAATTTAGATTTAGAAGGGTATCGCAGTGGTAAACTCAATCAGGCGTTAAGCCCCGAGGTTTTGGCAACAACATCAGCAGGGGGATAGGTAATAACTCCCGTCACCAGCGGAGATACTCCGCTGACCACCCCTGGTTTACCGCGTTCTTTTATTTGTAATTGAGACACGATGAGACAATTGAAAAGAGGGTATTACAAATTAAGCAATTGTTTTCGAGATGATAATTTTGTTCATCTCACGGAACAAATTCAGATTGCGATCGCAAAAATTTTGTCAATTTTAATGATTATTATCATTTTAGTAGCCCTTTGTGATTTGATTATCTTTTTAGCTACCGTCATATTTACTGAACCCGTCGGCTTTTTAACTAATACTTTATTTAAAATATTTGGCTTGTTCCTGAATATTCTAATTTCTATGGAAATTTTAGAGAATATTACGGCCTATATGAAAAAGCATACGGTTCAAGTTGAACTGGTGATTGTGACGTCTCTGGTTGCTGTGGCCCGAAAAATTATTATTTTTGACCTAGAAAAATATTCTGAGTTTGCTTTACTGGGTTTGGCGGTGGCTATTTTTGCCCTGTCGATTAGTTACTGGATTGTTCGCAGTCTTAATTCTGGCAGCCGAGTCTAATCTAAAGATGCACCCTGAAAGTCTTTCTAAACCATTGTCTTTAAACTCAATGCAGCTTGATTGAGTTGCTGCATTCCCAGTTTGGTTTGACTGATGCCATTTACGGTTTCTTTCGACCCATTGTTAATAGAATCCATTGCTTCAACCACTTGCTGAATAGCATTGGCTTGTTCCTGCGCACTCAAAGAAATTCGGGCGCTGCGGGTAAAAATTTCTTCAATGGCATCGACAACGGACTGAAAAGCTGCCGTCATCTTCTGGATACTCTCTACGGATTCTTTTACTTTTTTATTTCCTGCTTCAGTTACTTCTAAGGTTGAACTCATGGCCGTTTGAATCTCGATAATCAACTGTTGAATTTCTTCGGCAGATTTTTTACTATGGTTGGCAAGTTGTCGAATTTCAGCCGCTACAATGGTAAATCCCTTGCCATCGATTCCCGCCCGTTTGGCTTCCATCGCGGCATTTAAGGCTAAAAGGTTGGTTTGATTAGCGATGCGACTGACGAGATGGGAAATGGTTTCAATGCGGCGGGTGCGTTCTTTTAAGTCCTGAATTTTATTAGAAATTGCAGTGGAATTATGTTGGACTTCTGCCATTTCTCCTAAGAGATGTTGCACGGTGTGACTTCCTTCTTCTGCCAAATTCATCACAGCAGCAGCCGCTTGTTTGGCGGCGATCGCCTCCTGTGCGGACGCTTCTGAACTGTGACGAATATGGGTAGTGGTGGCAGTCGTTTGATGGACAGAAGCTGCTTGCATCGAAACTACTACTTCCTGTTGGGTGACGATCGCGGCTATTTCTGTGGAAGATGAAGCGATCGCTACAATCGCTTTTTTGATTTGAGACTGGAGGATCTGTGTTACCCAACAAATCCCCACTAATACGGCCAAGTTTAATAGAAATAACGTGATTTGACTGACTTGAGTCAACTGGACTTTATCCTTGGCAAAATCTTCCGCAGCAAAGACGGCAGCATTAGACAATTCAAAAAATAATTCACTTTCTTGCAGGAGAAGCGCATCTCCCTGGGGTTGGTTTCTATGCTCTTGAATAGTGGCTTTTAGGGTAAACCACCCGGTTTGAACAGCCTGCATTTTTTGTAAAAATTTTGGATCAGTTGCCGGGGGAAGTTGTAAGTCCCGATCGCCTTTAATCAGTCCCTGGATGATTCGCTCAACTTCCTCGATTAACTCATTTTGTTCTGAATCAGCCAGTTCTAATTTAACCAATCTCTGGCCCGCCCCTCGGATGATTCCGGTATGATTCACCACTCGCCCATCATTACTCATGCGATTAATGAGATAAGAAACGGAGGCTACATTAATAAATGAACAAGTAAACAAGGCGACGGCTGCAACGGTTAACTGAGTCGTAGTTTTCATAGGTTCGTGATTTAAGGAGGTCAAATCAGCGATCGCCTCGCGACTCTTCCCCATCGGGATGAATCGGAGTTCCACCAGATTACTTTGCCAACCGTAACATTTTCTCGAAAAATTCACGAGGGCATTTTTGCGTAGGTAACCCTCCCTAAATTTACCTAAAAAAAAGCCCGGTTTATCAACCGGGCGGGTTAAAAATTCCAACCAATGCTAGATTAGTCTCCAGAAACTTAGCCACGGGCGGGCTAATTGACAACAGGGTTCAACCCCTTGGATTCCGGATTATCCCTCGACCTTTGTCCCTAAACAGGCCGCTAAATCTTCCTCGGGCGTGCCTATCTCCTTGAGATTGTAAGTTTGGGAAAGTAACTTGAACACATTCGGAGAAATAAACGCTGGCAGAGTTGGCCCTAAGCGAATATTTTTAATTCCCAAATGGAAAAGGGTCAGCAAAATCGATACGGCTTTTTGTTCATACCATGACAAAATCATCGAAAGCGGCAGTTCATTCACGCCCACCCCAAATGCATTGGCTAAGGCTAGGGTAATTTGCACGGCGGAATAAGCATCATTACATTGCCCCACATCCATCAATCGCGGAATTCCCCCAATGTCTCCGAGTTCTTTATCAAAGAACCGGAATTTGCCACAAGCGAGGGTCAGCACAACGCAGTCTTCAGGGACTTTTTCCACGAATTCGGTGTAATAGTTGCGGCTGGGTTTGGCCCCATCGCAACCGCCGACGAGGAAGAAGTGGCGAATATCTCCCCGTTTCACCGCAGCGATCACCTCATCGGCAACACCCAAGACGGCATTCCGGGCAAATCCGGTGGTGACTTGGCGGGGGTCTCCCGTATCGGTAAATCCAGGCATGGATAAGCTACAGGCGATCGCAGGGCTAAAGTCGCGATTTTCAATATGGGCCAGACCGGGCCAACCCACAGGGCCACAGGTGAACACTCTATTAATATAGGTGTTATGGGGAGGCATCAGACAGTTCGTGGTCATGACGATCGCCCCAGGGAATTTCGCAAATTCGCGGGTTTGATTTTGCCATGCGGTCCCATAATGACCATACAGATGAGGATATTTCTGCTTGAGTCCCGGATACCCATGCGCGGGTAACATTTCCCCGTGGGTATAGACGTAAATTCCCTGGTTAGCCGTTTGTTTAAGGAGTTCCTCTAGGTCCTTAAGGTCATGACCCGAGACGAGAATCGCTTTACCCGGTTGGGTTCCCAGAGGAACGCGGGTGGGGACGGGATGACCATAATTTCCCGTATTCCCGGCATCGAGAAGTTCCATCGCCAAGAGGTTGATTTCCCCCACTTTGAGGGCGATTTGTACCCAGTCTTCCAGGGATAAATCCACTGAGTCAAGTCCGGCTAAGGCTTCATGACAGAAGGCATAGAGGCGATCGTCTTCCTGTCCCAGTTCTTGCGCATGGTAGGCGTAGGCAGCGATGCCTTTGAGTCCATAAATAATGGTCAGTTTGAGGGAGAAAATATCAACGTCTTTGGCAGATTTGGAGATAAATCCATATTCGACATCTCGCCCTTGTTGGACTAATTCATCAAGGGTGGGGGCGGGTTCCAAGGTGGCGGGACCTTCGGGAAAACGGACATCAGGGACCACAGCTTGCAGTTGCGCTTTCAATCCATCCCGCAGGGCGATCGCCTGATGGATATATTGAACAAAACTTTCCGGGTCGAAGTTAACGTTGGTGAGGGTGGAAAAGAGGGTTTCGCAGGTAAAGCGATCGGCTTCGCGGTTAATAATTCCGTATTTCCGGGCGGCGATCGCCACTTGTCCCAGTCCCCGCAATAAATGGGTTAATAAATCTTGTAGGGCATCCACTTCGGGACTTTTTCCACAGGCACCCCATTGATAACAGGCTTCTCCACCGGCAGTTTGTTCGCATTGGCTGCAATACATGATGTTACCTCTCGGTCGCTTTCGTCTTCTTATCTCTACTCTAAGTTGGCCCTCGGGGAATGTCTTTGACTTAAGTCAAATCGCAAGACATACGGAGGCATATTTTAAGAATTCCCCCTCAATCCTGCAAAGATTCAGAGATCAGGGGTCAGTCCAATGGGTGTGAGTTTTTCTCAAGGGATTTCCATAAAAAAACTTCTAATGCAGAAGTAATGCCGAATTATTCAAGCCCCCCTTAACAACGCCAATCGGTTGGGGGGATCTCTGATAGAAGATTTTATTTTGTGGAGTTCCCCAACCGCATTCTGGATTAGCCAGTTTTGCCAGTACAATCAAATCAATGCATTGATCCAGTCCTGGGAATCCTGTCTTGAAAGACCAATCTTTTGATAAACCCGCATTTCTTGCCCAAACTCCCCTGTTTCAGAGTTTACCCCCAGACCAGCATCAGGCCCTTGCCCAGATTGCGATCGGCCAATCCTATCAGAAAGGAGAGGTGTTGTTTTGGGAAGGAGAGGATGAAAGCGTTGGTTTTTTCATCGTGATTTCCGGTCGAGTTAAAGTATTTAAACAATCTCCCTTGGGCAAAGAACAGATTTTGCAAATTTTTGTAGCGGGTCAGCATTTTGCTGAAGTGCCTGCTTTTGATGGTCAACCCTTTCCCGCTTCTGCGGCTGCCCTAGAGTCCACTCAGGTGTTGTTCTTTCCCCGGACTGCATTGGTGGCCTTGATGCAAGCCTATCCCAATATTGCCATAACTTTGTTAGGAATTTTTGCTCGTCATCTACGCTGGTTGGCTCATGTGGTGGAAGATTTATCGTTGAAGGATGTCCCTCAACGCTTGGCGGCTTATCTTCTTTATTTAAGTGATTCACCCCAGGGGACTTTGGCACAAGTGGAACTGGATATTACGAAAGGGCAGTTGGCGGCTTTTTTGGGGACGATTCCGGAGACCCTCTCGCGGGTGTTTGCAAAACTCAGCAGTGAGGGAGTTTTGGAGATTGAGGGGGCGCGGATTCGCTTGTTGGATCTGTCCCGGTTGCGGGTTTTGGCGGGAATGTCCGAGTGAGGGTGAGGGATGATGTCACCGAGATAGAAGCTTTATACCTAGAGTTGGGGGAAACACAAAGCATAGTTTATCCTCCGGTTTGCTTTGAGGCGGGGGAGTTGGGGATGCCTCACGATCGCGCGATCGCCCATTTTTATCGCGAATTGTGTCATGTTTTGTTTCTTAAGTTGATTTTTTCTATTCCTTGTGTTAAAATTTCTGCCTTTTAGGGGTAAGTATATATTCTATTCTTGATCAAGATCAACCAAAAGTGGCTCTCTACTGGGTTGTTTTCAAAGCCAGGTAGATACTTGCCGTTTCCGATACGTCCTTGCTGACTCAGGAACAATACCTCACTGAAGTGAGTAGTCCTAGGGCCTGAGAATGTTTTCTCGCTGTTTTTTCCTCACCGCTGAGTTCAAGGGGAGGTGAGGAAATAAAAAATTTTATCTCTCTAAGGTTAAGTTTTTTCCAAGATGATTAAAATATCGAAGAAACACTTGATTTTTTATTCAAAGTGCTGAAGCATAATGGATAAAATATTGTCAAGTAGCTAAAGAAAGAAACACCTAACATAATCGGGAGAAAATCCTCCAAATGCCCAGGAGAGAAGGGTTAGAACATTGATCGCCTGGGGGAAAATTCAGCGATCAATGTCCGGGTATCGTCTCCTTGGGCGATCGTTATCGGTATAAAACGCTATCAATCAAAAAATTTTCTATTGATCGCAGAAGCAGGCAACAAATCGGTAGAAACACAGTATAATGAAAAACGTTGTATCGTTTGTAAAGATTTAGAAGCCTTGACTAACCAAATTCCCCCCGAATTTTTAACCGGAGTCGCTAAAGAACGAGGCGTTTCCGATGCAGAGTTAGAAACGGTGATGATGGCACTTGACGGCAATTCCACCGCCGCGATCGCCACGATCCTCGGGATCAGCAACATTGCCGTGCGTAAACGTCTCGGCGAAGTCTACAGAAAATTTAGCATTTATGGGCGGGGTCCGGGCAAGCTGGCCGAATTACGTCATCAGCTATTCTATCAATACCAAGCCCAAGAAACCGAAGCACCGGCACCTACCAAAACCAAAGGTAAAGCCAAAGCTGAACCGGCTGCAACTTCCAGCAAAAAAGCGGAACCGGCACCAGCAGCAGCAGAACCGTCTACCGAAGTTGTTTCCACCGGAAACCGCCGCCCAGATTGGGGGGAATCCCCGGATGTATCCCAGTTTTATGGACGCACCGAAGAACTTAAAATCTTAGAAGAATTAATTATCGATGAAAGCTCTCGGTTAGTCACCCTTTTGGGCATGACAGGCATCGGCAAAACCGTCCTTTCTGTACAGATTGCTAAACAACTCGAAAGCGAGTTTGAATTCGTAGTGTGGCGGTCCCTTTCGGCAAGTCCCAAACTCGAAGATTTGTTAGGGAACCTCTTGCAAACCCTTTCCACCCAAAAGAAACCGGATATTCCCGAGGACCTCAGCGGCAGAATCTTACGCCTGCTAGACTTCCTGAAAAAGAATCGCTGCCTGATTATCTTAGACGATATCGATACCTTGCTCAAAGGTGATGAACTCGCGGGAAATTATCGTCCCGGATTTGAAAATTATCGCGATTTCATCAAGCGGATTGCGGAAACCAATCATCAAAGCTGTTTCGTCCTCGTTACCACGGAAGAACCCGCTGAAATTGCCTTGTTGCATGGGGAAAAAGTTCAGACCCTGCAACCGATGGATTCCCACGAAATCGCCCGGGAAATCTTTGCCGATAAAGGCGTGCCTCCCACGGATAAAGAGTGGCTGGAACTGGTTAAACGCTATGGAGATAATCTCTTGGCGTATAAAATTGTTGCCACCACCATTAAAGAATTCTTTAATGGCAATACCGCCACTTTCCTGAAAGCAACCGAGTTGTTTATCGAAGATACACTGACTCATTTACTAGAGCAGCATTTCGGGCGGTTATCTCCCTCAGAAGAAGAGATTTTGTACTGGTTGGCGATCGCCAAGGCTCCGGTTACCCTGTCCCGCTTGCGCGAGGATATGTTATTACCCGTATCCCTCTCGGATATGCTCAAAAACCTCGATTCCTTGGATCGCCGTGCCTTAATTGAAAAACAAGAAACAGCCAGCGATATTTTCTTCACCTTACAACCCTTGATGATGAAGTTTGTCTCTACTAAATTAGTGGAGAATGCTTGTGAAGAAATTAAACAGTTGGTGAAAACTCAAAAACTCTCAAGTTTAAGAATTCTCATCCAACATAATCTCGGTGCAGCCGCAACTTCCGGTAAAAAAGGTAAAGCGGCGGCGGCTCAAAAACCCCAAATGGTGCAACAGATTAAAAATCAGTTGCAATTTTTCGTGATGCGAAGTGGGGGATATGATGAGTTGATTACTCAACTCGAAGCCATTGCTGCAAAACTCGAAGATAAAACCCAATTGGATGTGGGATATGCCAGCGCGAACCTTCGCAATTTGCTTGCCCTCATGGCGGGTTAAATCGGGTTTCTTCTAGGCGATCGCCTAGAAATTCCAATCCAAACCGGGGAAATTTGGCTTCAGGAGATCGCTTTTTTAAAAAAAATGCTGTCACCGTTGCAAAAGAGCCAAGTTTCCCCTCACTCCTTAGAAACCACTCCTCTTCTCAAATGGGTTGTGAGTTATTGTATTAATCCCAACTGCATCCATCGGGAAAATCCTGATACCGAGAGTCACTGCGGCAACTGCGGTTCTCCCTTACTGATTAGCGATCGCTATCGGATTAAAACTCCCTTGCGAGAACCCAATCCCGCTTACCCCTGCGATATCTATGAAATCCAGGATTGGGGTGAACAGGAATGGGGAACCCCCAAGGTGATGAAAGTCCTTAAATTTACGACTCAGCCCGATTTTGTCCGCTTGTTTAAGCAAGAAGCACGGGTTTTAATCTGGTTGCGTCATCCGGGGATTCCCCAGGTGGAACCGGGGGGATATTTTATCCTCACTCTGGGCGATCGCAAATCCCTCCACGGATTTGTGATGGAAAAAAAAGCCGGGAAAACCCTAGAGGAACAGATTGAGACACAGGGTCCTATTTCCGAATCGGTTGCTTGCAAGGGGTTAGCACAGTTGATGGAGATTATCCGCACCATTCATCACGAAGGATTGGTACACCGCGATATTAAACCCAGCAATCTGATTCTCACACCCGATGGACAAGTGCACCTGATTGATTTTGGCAGTGTTGCCGATCGCCAGAGTAGAAGTACCCGGGTGGGAACTTCTGGTTATGCACCCCCGGAACAACTCCTCGGGGATACCCAACTGCAATCAGATTTTTTCGCGATCGCTCGGACCTGGTTATATAGTTTAACAGGATTAACTCCCCTTGACTTTCCGGAAACCCCCGAAGGACAGCTTATCTGGCGTAATTTGCTTCCCGATCTCTCTTTGGAGTTCGCCCAGTTACTGGATGACTTGATGGCACCCGACTGGCACAGTCGTCCTCAATCGGCACAAGCTATTTTAACCCGCTTAAAGTTATTATCGGTCTGAGTCAGAGCAAATCTCCCAAACTGAACCTCTCCCTATGTAGGAATACGGTTTTCAGTGAGATGTAATAGCCGGTTTAGGTGGAAGTTAGGACTGATGCAAATTTGAAGAGATCACCCTCACGATAGGATAAACCTGACCTCAATCACTTCTACTATCTATAAGCCGTGATCCGGGGTAAGCTTTGTTAGTTCGAGCGGTTATCTTATATGCACCCTTGATGCAATGTTTACCCTGGAGAATATTGGTCACTTTGATCCCTAAACTTGTCCAGTCAAGTGTTAGTTCTCACGCAGGTATTTCAAGATGCGATCGCAATTACTATCGGAGGAGAACTCTCCCCAAGGTTCCACCGACGTCACCCCGGCTCCCGGCAGATTTTTAGCATCTTTTAAAACATTTTTAAGCAGCATTTGATACCTTTTGAAAAATTAATCCGGTTTTAAGCAAAACATTAACCCAGGGCGTTGGTCTTCAATCAGTTCCCGAGAACCAGAAACCCGTTTTCTACTTCTCAAGCCAGGGGCAAAGCAGGCGCTTCGCTGGTCAAGAAACCCGGTTCTAAGGTTGACGGTCCCCATGAGCTAGGCCAGGGATATAAAATGGGTTATAAAGCGGGTTTCTGTACAAAAGTTTTGCTGGCTTGGTCACAGATTTGGGCTGAAAACCTGGGTTCTTGTCCCAGGGTTCTAAACCTGTACCGACATTCTCGGGAAAGGCGTCAAATCCCTTACTGCTACTTGGTAAAATTAGATACCAAACTTTAGGTCTAATGCAATTTACGGATAAGAAAAATTCGATTTAGGTATCAATAGGCCAAAATTGACTAGCACATCCAGCCACACCAAGGATAAATTGAAAGGGATCAAAGTCAGACTGGAACCTTTGTAACTTTGGCACCCCTTGCAACTAGCCCAATTCAAAATTCACCCATCAATATGCCCCTAACTCTCTCTACTCTGTTAGAACAAGCTAACGCAGCCGCACAACAAGAAGATTGGCAATTGGTGACCCAATGTTTGGAAAAATTAGCCACAATCCCAGGGACAACTAGAGTGGAGTCTTTACCTGTCTCAACGGAAGAACCGAACGGGCGATCGCCCCAGTTGAATATATCTTCCCTCGTGAGTTTGGCGAATCAAGTCTTAGAATACGGAGATTTTCAACAACGATGGGAAGTCGCGAAAGTATTCCCCCGTCTAGGAACTGAGGCGATCGCCCCCCTATTGGAGATTCTGGCTGATTCTGATGCAGAAGTAGAATTGCGCTGGTTTGCGGGTCGAATCCTGGCGGAGTTTAATAACCCAGAGGCGATCGCCGCCCTGATTGAATTACTCAATAGCCAAGAAGACGAAGAATTAAGCTCAATGGCAGCTACTGCCCTCGCTCAAATGGGAGAACCGGCGATCGCCGCTTTAACTAAACAGTTAGCCGATTCTACCTCCCGAGCATTAGCAGTGCGCTCTTTAGGGAAAATCCGCCATCCCCAAATTATTGAACCCCTCTTGAGTGTGGTGAGCGATCGCGATCCCCAAGTCCGTTCCGAGGCGATCGCCGCCCTGAATAGCTATGATGACCCACGCATCCCCCAGGTCCTCGTTGAATCCATCCATGACTTTCATGCCTCTGTCCGTCGGGAAGCTACCATCGGCTTAGGCTTATGCGCCATGCGACCCTCCTATAAAAACGATACCCAAGGCATCTACAGGGCGATCGCTTCAGAAATTGAAGAACTTCTGCGGGAGCGTTTATGGGACTTTAACCCCGGGGTCACTCATCAGGCGGCGATTTCCCTGGGACGGGTGGGAACGCCGAAAGCTGCCACCTGCCTGGATGAAATTCTCCACTCCCCCGCTACTCCCATGCCTTTACAACTTCAGGCGGTTCGTGCGTTAGCTTGGATGGGAACGCCCGAAGCGTTGGAATATTTAGAAAAAGCCTTAGTTAGCCGAGAAAAGAATAGTTCGAGTCCCGAAGTGATCGCTGAAATTGTCTCTTTATTGGGACGGATTGAAGTGCCCCAGTTGAAGCCAAAAGCGGCCCAGATGCTGATAGAACTGTTAAACCGCAAGCCAAAAGTAGGCGGCAGAGACTCGATGCGGAGGGAACAGGCGATCGCCTCAGCGTTGGGTTATCTCGGCCAAAAAACCAGTATAGAACCCTTGATTCAACTGTTAGCGAACTCCGAGGCGGGGGTCCGGTTTCATGCGATCGCCGCCTTGAAACAGATTGCGCCGGATCAAGCTTATCCAAAACTGCTGGAGCTCTCCTGTCAACCCAGTGCCAGTCCATCGCTGAAAGAAGGGGTGGCAGTTGCCTTAGAAGAATGGGTCAAAAGCTAGGAAATTTTGACAAACGGCGATCGGCCCGAGTTTGACCTAAACCTATTCTCTGAAAAACCCTCGGGGCAAGGAATTCCCCTCAGAGTACCCCTGATCTGTTCCCTGCGATCGGGGCATTTAGTCATGTTAATTTTGCATGAGCTTCAGGGGAGTTACGCATAAGTCCCGGTGTTTTTGCAGCGATCGCTACAAAACCTACCGC
Organism: Laspinema sp. D2d; assembly: GCF_025370755.1. GTDB lineage: Bacteria > Cyanobacteriota > Cyanobacteriia > Cyanobacteriales > Laspinemataceae > Laspinema. The sequence goes on from NZ_JAMXFC010000003.1 coordinate 136,494, forward strand.
TTGAGGATGAGATTTGTTGGGAGATTAAGATGCAGTTAACAAAGGCGCGAATCCGGGCAAACACCGGATCGAGTCGGATTCGTTCCTCGAATTTCCTCTTACCTTCAGGACTATCTGCAACCCATGATGTCTCAACTCTCGTCAATCTTCATCCTGACTACCCCACTCCTTTTAGGGTTCAACTTACTGGGCATCCGGGCGGTTGCGGGTGAACCCGTCCCCTTAAATCCTGCCTCTACCCCAGTCAGCGAACCTGTCGCGGGGGAATTCAACCCAGATCCACTCGACTCAGACCCCTCGGCGATCGGCCCTTCTTCCCGGGAAGATTCGGGGGATGAGGCAAGTCACCTTCTGCAACAAATTGAGTTCTATTCCCAAGCTGATTTAGATTTCGGTCCGTTAGAACAAGTTAACTCTGTTTCCGAGTTCACCGACGTCAGTCCCACAGACTGGGCATTTCAAGCCCTCCAAAACCTAGCCTCCAAGTACAATTGTCTCTTGGGATATGGGGATGGTACTTATCAGGGCAATCGGGCGATGACCCGCTATGAATTTGCCACCAGTTTAAACGCCTGTCTCCAAGTCATCACCGATCGCATCAATGATCTCGACGTCAACACCGGGGATCTCGACCTACTCACGCGGTTAACACAGGACTTTTCTGCCGAACTTGCCACCCTGCGCGATCGCGTAGACAACCTTGAACTGCGAACGGTTGAAATCGAAGCCAATCAGTTCTCCCCCACCACCAAACTGGCCGGTGAAGCCGCTTTCACCCTCGCCGATGCCTTCACAGACGATGTTGACGTCGAAACCGTCTTGAGCAATCGGGTTCGCCTCAACTTTGTCACCAGTTTTACAGGTCGAGATAACCTCTTTACTCGCCTAGAAATGGGCAATATCGGCAACTCCTTTCAGCCTGTCTTAGGGACGAATGAAGGGCGCTATGCCTTTGATGGGGCGACCAATAACACCGTTACCCTCAACCGCCTGCACTATTTCTTTCCCGTTGGTGATAAGTTAAGCGTGCGGATTTTCGCCAATGCCGGAGGGCATCAATTTTATGCCAATACCCTCAACCCCTTCTTAGAAGCCGGTGGCGGTGCCACAGGCGCTATATCCCGCTTCGCCGAACGTAATCCCATTTATCGCTTTACCCTGGGGGGTGCCGGTTTAGGGGTTAAATATACTCTAGGCAGTAATTTAGAAATTAATGCCGGTTACTTAGCCAGTGAAGCCAAAACTCCCATATCAAGCGCTGGGTTATTGGATGGGAACTACTCGGCTTTGGGACAGATTGTTTTAGGCAGTCGATTTCAGGTGGGTTTGACCTATATTCATGCCTATGAAGGTACCTCTGCTCCTCGCTTTGCTTATGGTGGAACGGGTACAAATTTAGGAACTCTTTCCCCGGCAGCGCTGAATCCCCTCAGTCCCTCCTTAAGAGCGACCCCCGTCGTTAGTAACTCTTATAGTGTCAATACATCCCTGCGAATTACTCCCAATTTAATTGTCGGTGGATGGATTGCCAAAACCAGTGCAAGACTGATTGGATTGGGAGATGCTGATATTTGGAATTATGCGGCTACGGTGGTTTTACCGGATTTAGGAACTCCCGGTTCTTTTGCCAGCTTAATTGTCGGGGCTGAACCCCATTTAACCGACCTGGATGTACCTGGAAATCCGGAGTTTTCTAAGGATACTCCCTTTCATATTGAAGGGATGTATAAGTATCAAATTACTCCCAATATTTCCCTAACTCCCGGGTTAATTTGGTTAACAGCACCCAATCAAAATAATGAGAATAGTGATGTGTTTATCGGGACATTCCGAACCACATTTACTTTTTAAAGGAGCGGCATCCTGAACCGGAGAATCTCTCAGAATCAAGCCCCCTCGCGTGGGCTGATTCAATATTGACCATCAACGTGGGATGGGGTAGGAAACTTTTTAGCCCATCAAAACCTAACCCTTCTGCATCCGGTCCCCTCTCCTTAACCCAGGGGAGGGGATTAGAGTGGGGTCTCACTGAGAAGACTTTTCACAGGTTCGGTGCGATCGCCTTGGGATGGTCCCGAACTCCGATGCAATTCATCCCCAGATCAACCAAGGATAGAGAAAATACCTGAAAATCTCGTATCCATTTGTACGAAAAATTTGGGGGTTTTTCAGGTAAGATAAAAAAGGCGGAAAAATCTTATTTATCTCTCCATATATGCGCCTAGAGCAGTTACAAGCTTTTATGGCAATTGCTGATACGGGTAGCTTTCAACAAGCCGCCCGTCGATGCGGGGTCACTCAATCTACAATTAGTCGTCAAATCCAGTCTCTTGAAGCAGAACTCGGCTTGCAATTATTTCATCGTACCGCTCAGGCTAAATTAACCTTGCCGGGAGAGCGATTTTTCCCCCATGCCCGCAAAATTTGTCAGGAATGGCACACCGCAAGAGAAGAACTGAGCCATTTATTAGAAGGAAAACAGCCCGAACTCTGTGTCGCTGCAATTCACTCAGTTTGTGCCTATTATTTACCGCCTATTTTACGAAAATTTTGTCGGCAGTATCCGGAGGTTCAGTTACGGGTGACGGCTTTAGGAAGCGATCGCGCTTTAAAAGTCCTGAAAGATGGCCTCGTGGATCTGGCGATCGTCATGAATAATCGCCTATTAACCTCTAGCTCAGAAATGGTCGTTGACATTCTCTACAATGAGTCCATTCAAGTGTTAATGGCAGCCACTCATCCCCTGGCTCAATATGACCCCGTACCCTGGCAAGAATTAGCCCGTTATCCTCAAGTGGTTTTTAAAGATGGCTATGGAATGCAACGGTTAGTTCAAGATATCTTTGCTAAATACAACCTAACCTTGCGTGCCGTATTGGAGTTAAATACTCCGGATGCGTTTCGCGGGGTCGTCCAGGAAGGTGATATGGTGGCCCTGTTGCCTGAATCAGCCTTAGTGGAAGCCCGTTGCGATCCGAAAGTTGCCATTCGCTCTCTACCCCCAGTCGATCAACTGGATTCCCCTTCCACCCCCTCCCCTGTGAATGGAATTTACCCTTCATTGGGGGGGGATTCTTGTTGGAATCGGCAAGTGGTTATTGTCACCACGAGCGATCGCCTCCAAATTCCCCCCATCCAACACTTTTGGCAACTGGTTCATGACTTTTTGCCCATCAAGGTTGCACCGGGTTGAGGACTGGAATTTCTACTCAATGGCTCTGAGGTTCATTTGAACCAATTCCTCACCCCGGCCAAGATTCTCCTATTTTCCCCGTTTTTCCCCCTTTATTCACTCCTCCTCTCACTCATGAGTACAGCGTTCAGAGAATTTGTCAAAAAAGTGGGCAGCGGTCCCCACACCAGCGAAAACCTCTCCCGCACGGAAGCAGCCGATGCAATGCGGATGATGCTAATCGGGGAAGCAACCCCAGCACAAATCGGCGCATTTTTGATCGCTCACCGTATCAAGCGTCCAACCGGGGAAGAATTGGCGGGAATGCTGGATGCCTACGACGAAATTGGGCCAAAACTCGGAGCGATCGCCGCCTCGTCCCCGGTGATGGTTTGGGGATGTCCCTACGATGGGCGATCGCGAACCGCACCTGTCACAGTCCTCAGTGCTATCCTCCTCGCCAGTTACGGTCAACCTGTTCTCCTCCACGGCGGGGATCAAATGCCCACTAAGTATGGCATTCCTTTTGTAGAAATTTGGGATGCCTTGGGGGTAAACTGGCGAACCCTCGAACTCAAACAAGTCCAGTCCGTTTTAGAAGAAACCGGAATCGGATTCGTGTATCTTCCCAAACAGTTTCCCGAAGCTGCGAGTCTAGTTCCCTACCGCGAGCAATTAGGAAAACGACCGCCGATCGCTACCTTAGAACTGATTTGGGCTCCCTATCAAGGCGATCGCCACCTCGTCGCTGGGTTCGTCCATCCCCCCACTGAACTGATGTTTCGCGATGCTTTAGAATTACGCGGGGACTCCCGTTTAACCACAGTCAAAGGATTAGAAGGCAGTTGCGATTTACCTCGGGAACGCACCGCCATTATTGGATATAGCAATCCCTCCGAAACTGTTGCCCTACCTACGGTCTCCGAGTCGGAGTCTCCCCAATCCGAGCCGTTCCAGCGTCTGCTTCTCCATCCTCGGGACTACGGATTTACCCCAGAAAATGTCCCCTTCCAATCGGAAGCATTCCCCACCCAAATGCAAGGAGTCCTACGGGGTGAACCCAGTGAACTAATGGAATCTGCCGTTTGGAGTGGGGGGTTTTATCTGTGGCATTCGGGGATTGCTGGGGATCTGATTAGCGGTATTGCTCAAGCGCGGGAAGGGTTTAAGAGCGGTCGAGTTGCGGCTAAACTCCAGGAAATTACTCAAGCGGTGAGTTCGCGATCGCTTTTGCCTTAACCCTTGCGAGTCCAGATTAATAGACCAGAAACCGGGTTTCTTGCCCGAATTTATGACCCATTAGCAGAGATTTTGTGCATAAACCCGGTTTCTTACCCCTGTACCAATGCCGTAGCAAACGATGAGCGAATCCATTCCAACCTATCCCCAACTCGCTGCCTTGGTCCTCGCCGGAGGCCAAAGTTCCCGCATGGGGGAAGATAAAGCCCAAATCCTTTGGAAAGGGAAGCCCCTACTCCAGCGTGTCTGTGAAGTAGCCTGTCACTGTGCACCCCACGTTTATTACATCACCCCTTGGCCGGACCGCTATGAGTCCATGCTGAGTCCGGAACAGATCTCGGGAAGGACAGTACAGGCGCTGGCAGAAACGGAGCATCAACGGGGTCCTCTAGGGGCAGTGTGGGAAGGGTTGAGTCAGATTGAGGCGGAGTGGGTGTTGTTGTTAGCCTGTGATTTACCCTTATTAGATCCGGCGATCGTCCAACAGTGGGCCGATCAACTGCCCCATCTACCCCTGGAAAGTCTGGCCCTCGTGCCGCAGCAGGGAACGCTTTGGCATCCGATGTGTGGATTTTACCGGCGATCGGCTTTAGAACCGTTGCGGCAGTTTCTGGAGGAAGGGGGGCGATCGTTTCAACGGTGGTTACCCCAGATTGGGACTACTCCTCTGGAAGTAGGCCCTGCGGAATTTCGGATGTTAAGAAATTTTAATACCCCTGGGGATTTACACACCTCTAGCCCGGAATAGCCTCCGGATTGTCGCCCGGGAGCGATCGCCAGAAGATTGCCAGGGAAAAATACCTTTATTCCAGAGAGAGAACCCTGGAAAATGGGTTTATTTGTTTAAAAATTATCCCTTCGATGACAAATTATGGGTCAAATGCGATCGCGGACCCACCCCCGGATCTAAGCCGTGTAAATCTGGGAATAATTCTTTGGAAAGATTTTAGAATCCTTGCTTATAATTTGTAGAGGAATCTTTACGATTCTCTACATGGTTCTTTATGAACCGTAATCAACCCAGTCTTTCAAAATTTTGAACCATGCCCCGGATACTCGTCATTGACGATGACCCTGCAATCTCGGAATTAGTCGCCGTCAATCTGGAGATGGCTGGCTATGAAGTCAGTCAAGCGGAAGATGGCATCAAAGGTCAAGCGCTTGCGCTGCAACTGATCCCCGATTTAATCATGCTCGATCTGATGCTGCCTCGGGTGGATGGATTCACAGTATGTCAACGGCTGCGGCGTGATGAGCGTACAGCCGATATACCCGTCCTGATGCTGACAGCTTTAGGTCAAACTCATGATAAGGTCGAAGGTTTCAATGCAGGTGCTGATGATTACCTGACTAAACCCTTTGAAGTTGAAGAAATGCTTGCACGGGTGAGAGCCTTGTTGCGACGCACCGATCGCATTCCCCAGGCTGCCAAACACGCGGAGATTCTTAACTATGGACCCCTAACCCTCGTCCCCGAACGGTTTGAAGCTATTTGGTTCGATCGCACGGTCAAGCTGACTCACCTGGAATTTGAACTGTTGCACTGCCTGTTGCAACGTCACGGACAAACGGTCTCTCCCAGTGAAATTCTCAAAGAAGTTTGGGGATATGACCCCGATGATGATATCGAAACCATTCGGGTTCATGTTAGACATCTAAGGACGAAACTCGAACCCGATCCTCGACATCCTCGCTACATTAAAACGGTTTATGGTGCCGGTTATTGCTTAGAGTTACCCAGCACTGCACCGGCTAACGAAAACCCACAAGCCGTATAGTCTCACCCCACAAGGAAGGAAGAACCGGATGGGGAGTTTCGGCTTTCTGAACTCCCTGAAGTTCTACTCCTTTGGGTGATACTGCTCGGGGATCCAGGTCGTTTCATGATTCCATCGTAAAAACAGAAAAACGCTCCCCCAAACTGCTTAATGTCGCGGGAGAGCGCTCTTTCTCGGAATTTCCAGAAAAACTGATTGTCAGGATCAGCTTCAGGATGACTCCAAACAGAATCCAACTTTCCCGAGTCATCGGCTCTAGCTGGATCCTGTTCTGGGCAGTTCTAGGGTGCTAAGGCGTTACCCCGGAGCAAACTACCAATCGTTTTCGCGGTAATCTTCATTTGCACGAAAGGATTGGCGGGAACGACGGTTTTATACAGATAGCTGTCAAACGTCATGCGCTGAACATCCATATCGGCACACATTTCTACGAAGGCTTCCCGCGTGGCATCGGTGCGATAGAAGACTCGTTGCAGAATATCCAGGACCGCGTAGGTGATGCCGTATTTCTTATCCCAACGCTTCAGGTAAATTTTCAGTTCCTCTTCAGTTGGAACGCGGGTCCCGCCTTCAGAAAACTCGACGATGGTTTCGGCACACATCCGGGCGGATTTGGCTGCAAAATAAATCCCTTCCCCAGATGATTTTGTGACGGTACCGGCGGCATCTCCAACGAGGGCGACACGACCTACCACTCGACGCGGACGCGGGTGTTCCGGAATGGGGTGCGCTTCCACTTTGATGATTTCGCCCCCTTCTAGCCGTTTGGCGGCGCGGGTGCGAATACCAGCTTGCAGCTTTTTGATTAAAGCTTGGTTGACTTTCATGGTGCCGGTTCCGACGGCCACATGATCATATTTGGGGAAGACCCAGGCATAGAAGTCTGGGGAAACGTCGGTTCCCACATACATTTCGGCCAGGTCATTGTAATAGGCCATTTTGTCTTCCGGGAGGCGAATCCGCTCTTGGAAGGCGATCGCGTAGTTATAATCCCCGGCATCAATGGCTTTGGCGACGCGAGAGTTCGCCCCGTCAGCCCCAATGACCAGATCCACTTTTAGGGTTTTTTGGGTCCCTGCCACGGAGCCATCGGAATGGTCCGCATAGTGTAAAACATAGGGATCTGTATTGTTTGTGGGAATATCCAGTTTGTGAACAGTGCCGTTAATCAGGTTTGCACCTAATTTCTCAGCGCGATCGCGCAGGAATCCATCCAGGATTTCCCGGCGACACATCCCAATATATTCTTCTTGTTTTTCTAAATTGATATCGACTTCGATATTAGACGGGGAGATCATTTTCATTTTTCTCACCCGACGATCAATGATGTGATCGGGCAAATCAAACTCACTCACCATACATAGGGGTATGGCCCCGCCACAAGGCTTCGCATTATCCAGCTTGCGCTCAAACAGGTAGGTCTCAATCCCTGCTTTTGCAAGCGTTTCGGCAGCAGAGGAACCAGCCGGTCCCGATCCAACAACAGCAACCCGTAGTGCCAAAGAAGTTCTCCCTATCTGTCACGGTTACGGAAAGCAATGGTATCACGGACGAATCCCTTCTGGTCAGCTTACCCCCCTAGATGTGAAGAAAATGAAACAGAGCTTAATATTTCGACACAATTGGTCGGGTTTGGCGGATGCTGGAATTAAGTCTGGGTAAAAGAATAAACTTGGACTGAAAATAAGGGCCATTTTCCCTGGGGCAACATGAACTCGAATGGACTGGATTCGCGGCTGTTACTGGATTCGCGATTGTTGAGGGCGATCGCGATCGCCTCGATTAGCGGCTATCAAAAACACCTCTCCCCCCATAAAGGCTTTTCCTGCGCTCATCGAATCCTCTACGGTGGGGACTCCTGTTCTCAATACATCAAAACCGCCGTCGCGCAAAGGGGCTTATTCGGGGCGATCGCCCTATCTCAACACCGATTTGCCGCCTGTAAAGAAGCGCATCACCTTCTCCGGTCCCAAGTTTGTGCCAGCGATCGACCTCAAAAAAAGCCCAAGCGTTCCAGTCCCAACCGCCTCAGAGATTGTGCCGGTACTGAATTAGCCCCAGGAGTCGGGTGCGATGCCTGTACAGACAGCCTAGAATGCCTCAACCTGTTGGATTGTTGTGGGGGAATAACTTGCAGCGACTGTAGTCCCCTTGAAGAGAGCGCCCTGGATTGTTCAAGTTGCGACTGCGACTTTGGCAGTTGTAGTTAATATCCAACCCATCCAGAAAACAGACGTTCACCCTTTCTAAGCCGAACACTTCCCGAACAGGGTGCGGGTTCTTATAACCCTTAGAAAAAGTAAATTAGTCCCTCAAGGGAAAAGGTCTAAAACCTTTCTCTTGAGGAACTAACTCACTCTAATTTACCTTGTACTAACTTGGGATTTTTCCGAATATTTTATACCCAAATTCGCCTTAGAGATTAATCCTTACCCGTGATGTTTTCAACTGAGTTCTTAACCTGATCGATAAACGAGGTTGCACCATCGGCTTTGGCATCGGCTGGGGAGATCATTTTATCTTGATCTGCAGCCCCTTGAACGCCATTCAAACCGGGATTCGTTTCATCAATCTCATCTTCGAGGGTATAAGGATCATCTCCGATCGCTTCTAGGGATTTCTTCTCAATCTTTAGCATCTGATCCTCACCTTTCGTCGGGCTGCTCGTCGTGGCATAAGCAGGGAAGGCACTCGTGAAAAAGAGTAGGGCAGACACACAGACGGCCAGCAAAAAGCGGAGGGGACGCAAAGTCGGTAATTTTAAGCTGATAGACGGCATATTATGGTTCTCCTGGTCTAAAATTTCCATTGGATGGGAATTCGGGGGTTGCAGGTCTTGCACCCTCTCGGCCTCCCTTATCTGAGTTAAGGTTATCAAGGGATTGTGCCTACATACATCAGCCTTAAGATATAGATGGAGTAGTAAATTTAGAGGGCGATCGCTGCTTTTATTCTCAGACAGGTGGCTAGAGGAATTCATCACCCAGGTCCCGTTAAGACTGGAGATTGCCCACTCCAAAGCGCTCTCATCCGGGCTACCCCCAGGCTGCATAATCTGATCGATCCCGAGGAGATCGCATCAATCTTTCTACTCGGCGTTGTCCCGCTCAATATTATTACTCAGAACAAGATTCTCCCTAGGCAGAATAATCCTAACGAGCCATTAAATTATCGGTTAATTGAGTTCAGGTTACCCAATAAATCCAAATGATAATATTTGGAAATGAGCAGTGGCTCGACCGATTGGATGGGACAATAAGTCAGCAGACTGCTCTTAATGATCCCTAAATCCCACCTTTATTCCGCTGGCTTCCCTCTGATAAAAAAGACGAAAGGGGCATCTAACAGCACAGGTTGGGGGGATTTAACCGGAATTTTAAAGAGGTCTAGTAAAAACTCCATACCCTATCTCTGGGCCTATGTAAATCGCAGGTAGCGAATAGGTAATCCGTGATGCTTTGAGGGGTTCACAGATCCAGTTGTGAAAGATTAAACATTGTCCTAATCATTAAAGCGCTCTATATAGCCACCCTCAATCATTTTGGCCTAGAGATAGCGAGGTGGAATGCTTGCCCTATAAGACTTTCACTCTGGGATTCATTGTCAAATGGATAGAGAGTAGCTATAGTACAATGATAAGCAGATATCCTTTGGAAACCGGGACAGAATTTATGATATTCCTAGGGAGGTCAACCCGATCAAATCAAGACCTTTCATGAACTGCCCCTAGGCTTAAGGGGATGCGTAAGTCTGGCTGGGGTAACATTGCCATTAGGGCTTTGATCGCAGGGGAGGTGCTTCGGGTTTGCTCCCGGTGGATACCTTGGGGCAGATAAGGTTAAACCGGCTATGTTTGAGAACTTCAGGGTGATTGTTGAAGGGGTTTGACTCCACCAAAGAAAGCTAATCTTTTTAAGAGTATAGCAGTCTGAAAAGCTGATTCAATGATTGGAATAATATCTTATTTTAGTACATACTATGGCCGAGCAAGGTGCATCAGCAATTAACCCCCTAAATTTTTCAGAAAAGCCGGAATATAGCGCCGATATATTAATCGTCGATGATGTACCGACTAATTTAAGAGTATTAATTAATTTATTAAGAAAAAATAATTATAGCGTTAGAGGGGTGACCAATGGTGGGTTAGCCTTAAAATTTGTGGAAATTAAAAAACCCGATTTGATTTTGCTAGACATCATGATGCCAGAAATGGATGGATATGAAGTCTGCCAAATTTTAAAAGAAAATCCGCAAACCCAGGATATTCCGATTATCTTTTTAAGTGCGCTCACTGAAGGATTTGATAAAGCAAAAGCTTTTAAATTTGGGGCAATTGACTACATTAGCAAACCCTTCCAAGTCGAAGAAATTCTGGCGCGACTAGAAACCCACCTGTCTCAACGGGCACTGCAAAAGCAACTGCAAGAACAGACTGAACTCCTGGCTCATCAAAATCTGCAACTTCAAGCGGAAATTAATGAACGAAAATTATTAGAAGAAAAACTGCGGTCTGCTGAGGAAAAAATGCGGGCCGTTTTTGAGGCGATGACTGATATTGTCACCCTGGTGAGTATATCAGACGGAAATATTAGCAATTTGGATATTTTACCCAGTAATTGGATGCGATTATATCAACCCGATTCCGATATTGTGGGCCAAACTATTGAACAATTATTTGACTCAGATACAGCAGAAACCTGGTTAAATGTGATTGGTCAAGTCTTAGAGACGCGAGAAACTTTGCATTTTGATTACTGTCTAAGCGATCGCGGACAAGAGATGTGGTTTTCTGCGGCAGTGTCGCCGGTACGGGAAGATACGGTAATTGTGGTAGCCCGAGATATTAGCGATCGCAAGCAAGCAGAAGAAGCCTTAATCATAGCAGAAGAACGCTATCATAGTATCGTAGAAAATGCCATAGCTGGGATATTTCAATCCACGGTAGATGGACAGTATTTGAGCGTCAATCCGGCCTTGGCAAAAATCTATGGCTATGCTTCTGCGGAGGAATTACAACAGAGTATTAAAAACATCAACACTCAACTCTATGTTAATCCCGACCGACGCCAAGAATTTATCGAGTCAATTGCGGCTCAAAATTCACTGTCGGGATTTGAATCAATGGTTTTTTGTAAAGATAAAAGTATTATTTGGATTTCTGAAACCGCCCGTGCCGTTAGAGATAGTACCGGAAATATTCTCTATTATGAAGGCATTGTTTCCGATATTACGGAACGGAAGTTAGCCCAGGAAGCGCTGAAGTTTCAACAAAATCAAACCGAAGCCTTGCTGCTCAATATTTTACCTCAACCGATAGCGACTCGGCTGCAAAAAGGAGAAAATCCCATTGCGGATCATTTTGAAGAAGTGAGTGTCATTTTTGCAGATTTAGTCGGATTTACCGAGTTTGCTGCTAATATGTCTCCTAAAAAATTATTAGAATTATTAAATAAAATTTTTTCTCAGTTTGACAAGTTAGCCAAACACCATAACTTAGAAAAAATTAAAACCATTGGGGATGCTTATATGGTGGTCGGGGGATTACCTGTTCCCTGTGCGGATGCTATTTTTGAAGTGGCTCAAATGGCCCTGGATATGCAACGGGAGTTAGCGCAGTTAAATCAGCATACAGGACAAACCTTTGAACTGAGAATTGGGATTCATATTGGTCCTGCCATTGCGGGAGTGATTGGCATGAGCAAATTCATCTATGACTTATGGGGAGATACGGTGAATACCGCTTCAAGAATGGAATCCAGCGGATTGCCGGGGAAAATTCAGGTGACTGAGGCGGTTTATGAACGCTTAAAAGACCGATTTGAATTTGAACAACGGGGACTGATTTCTGTAAAAGGCAAAGGAGAAATGCTGACCTATTGGCTGGTGGGGAACCCGTCCTAATCGAGGGGTCCACAATCTTCTGAGGAAATCCGGATTTTTTCTTGAGGTAGTTGCCTGGATTTTCCAATGGGGGTGGTACTCTAGGGCGAAAAATTGTCCTGCCAGTTTATTGTAGAATCCATGCTAAACTTCAAGTCTATTCAGAGGTGAAAACAAATAGGAGAGAGGGTGGCAACCGGGAAGTTGTCCGGTGAACCCTTAAATCTGACCGAAAGCAAATAAACTAATGGGCGATCGCTTTTGTCACTTGAGAAACTTTCTAATTTTAGCTGATCAATTGTAGGGGAAGAAAAATTGAAGCCGAATCAGACCACTAGAGTAAATTATCGCAGTATTACCGGATCCATCCGTGGGGCGATCTTCGATCGCCACTGGCGCAAATGGGCTAAATTTGTGGGATTGTTTTCGATGTGCTGTCTTCTGGCGATTAGCTGTGGCGATCGCCCGGGAATGAATCAGAGTAGTGACCCCAATCGGATCTCCATTGGAACCACCGCCAAAATTAGAACCATCGACCCTGCGGATGCCTACGAAAATGCTGCGGGAATGTTGCTGTACAACCTAGGCGATCGCCTCTATACCTACGAAAGCGGTACTACCACCCTCAAACCTCAACTCGCCACGGCACTCCCCCAAATCAGCCCTGATGGAGTCACCTATACCATTCCTCTGCGTTCTGGCGTGCTTTATCATGACGGCACTCCCTTCAATGCCGAAACCATGAAATTTTCCCTGCAACGATTCATGGAAAATGGGGGTTCTCCCTCATCTTTATTATCTAATATCGTTGAATCGGTAGCAGCCAGTGGTGAGTATGAATTAACCCTCAAGTTAAAACAGCCCTTTGCTGCCTTTAGTGATTTGTTAACCTTTTCCGGTTTAGTTGCCGTCTCTCCCACTGCCTATCAAATTGGGGCGGGGCAATTTAAACCGGATACCTTTGTAGGAACCGGACCTTATAAATTGGTTAGCTATGGAACTGATTCTATCAAATTAGATGTATTTGAGGATTACTGGGGAGAAAAACCCATAAATACTGGGATTGATATTCAACAGTTTTCCAGTCCGGCAAACGTTTATAACTCCTTCCGTCGAGGGGCCGTAGACCTCACCTATGGCACATTAGACCTGGATCAAATTACCAGTTTAGAAAAGCAAGCCCCCGGCGAAGGCTGGCAAGTCATTTCTAATCGCAGTAATGGGGTTTATGTCTTAACTTTGAATATGAAAGATGAGGCATTAAAAAAACCAGAAGTGCGACAGGCGATCGCCTCAATCATTGACCGTCCCCTCTTACAACAGCGGATTTTCCAAGGGCAAATGGAACCGCTTTATAGCTTAATCCCCACCACCTTAGAACGGTATTATCAGCCGGTTTTTAAAGAAAAGTATGGGGATGGCAATTTTGCCCAAGCCAAACAACTCCTCACCCAAGCCGGTTACACCCCAGAAAATCCCCTGCAACTTCAGCTTTGGTATCGGTCCAATCTCCGGACTAATGCTGATGTCGCCGCTACCATCAAAGCCGTCGCTGAACAGGAATTAGGGGGAGCACTTCAAATCCAATTGCAAAGCGTTGAAGCGGCTACCGCTTACAATAATTTGGATAAAGGGGTTTATTCCATGTTTATCCTCGATTGGACGCCGGACTTTTTCGACCCGGATAACTACATTAACCCGTTTCTTTCTTGTGCCAAAGGGTCAGTTGAAACCGGATGTGAAGAAGGAGAAACTAAATTGTGGGGTTCGTTTTACTATAGCGATCGCGTCAATCAATTAATTGCGCGTGAACGCCAAGAACAAAACCCCGAAACTCGCCGCCAAATTTTTACGGAACTCCAACAAATTATCTCCGAAGATGTGCCCTTTATTCCCCTATGGCAAGGGAAAGAATATCTCTTTGCGCGTAAGGGAATCCAAGGCGCGACCCTCGAATCAACTCAAGCGGTGCCATTTGGAACCTTGAAAAAATAACGTCCATTCTGGGATGCTGGGATGCTGGAGTTTCCCTAAACTTCTCATCCCTCCACCCCCTACTAAACCCTAGCATCTCACATATCGCCCATGTCCCGTTCAAAAGCGCTTCAATCCTATATTCTCTTGCGGTTGCTATTAGCACCCTTGATGCTATGGACGATCGCCACCTTAGTTTTTTTGCTGTTGCGTGCCACCCCAGGCGACCCCATCGATGCAATTTTAGGCCCAAAAGCGCCGGAAATTGAAAAAATCCGGTTGCGAGAACAACTCGGCTTAGGTGCACCTTTGTGGGTACAATACATCCGTTTCATGGGAGATTTGCTCAGGCTAGACTTAGGCACATCCCTCACCACCCGAGGACAAACCGTGTGGGAAATCGTCGGTCAATATTTCCCCGCTACCTTGGAAATTGCCGTGGTAAGTATGGCTGTAGCTTTAATTGTCGGCATTGGGGTCGGGGTACTTTCCGCCTCTAATCCCAATACTGGATGGGATGTTGGAGGACGAATGTTTGGTATCATCACCTATTCTCTCCCCGCATTTTGGGTAGGGATGATTATGCAGTTAATTTTTAGTGTACAACTGGGATGGTTTCCCGTAGGCGCACGTTTTCCCAGTACCCAAACCCCACCCTCGGGACCGACAGGATTGTACCTGATTGATAGTTTATTTAGTGGAAATCTAGGGAATTTTTTCACCACCTTACACTATTTGGCCCTACCATCGTTGACCTTGGGAATTCTAATTAGTGGGATTTTTGAGCGCATTGTGCGGGTGAATTTGAAGCAAACGTTACAGGCGGATTATGTAGAAGCGGCTAGAGCAAGAGGGATACCGGAAACAAGAATTGCGATCGCTCATGCCTTAAAAAATGCCATGATTCCTGTAGTGACGGTGATGGGATTAACCTTAGCGGCTCTTTTAGGAGGAGCAATTTTAACAGAAGTGACCTTTTCTTGGCCGGGATTAGCCAATCGACTCTATGAAGCAATTTCCTTACGGGATTATCCAACGGTTCAAGGAATTGTCGTCTTTTTTGCGGGGATTGTGGTCATTGCCAGTATTGGAATTGATTTGCTGAATGCTTATATCGATCCACGAATTCGCTATTAAATAAAAAGCAATTCAACGGTAAGAAACCGGGTTTTTGCACCCATTTTCCCTAACTCACCGAGAGGGTCGAAAGCAACCCGGGTTCTCCACCCTTTATCTGTATCAAGAAACCGGATTTCTGCAACCCTTGTTGCGATTATAGCGGTTCTCAAAGGTGAGGTTCACTTATCCGGTCAAAGTCCCCCTTGACAAGGGGGATTTAGGGGGATCGTTCGGATTTCATCCCGTTGAAACCCGCTATATCCCCCATTTAGGAAAGAAACCCGGTTGCTCAACCTTGGGCGAGGAAATCCCCAACTCTGAAATTAATTAGAACGAGTACCCAGTTGTTGTAACAAGCGATCAATGCGACTCACTCCGGAAAAATTGCCCTGTCTCTGGAATAAATCTCGGGCAGTTTGTAAAGCTTGACTTGCTTCAGTTTTATTGCCTCCTTCCGATAAAACCATGCCTAAATTTCCGTAAGCTTCGGCAAAATTGGGATTAATTTCAATGGCTTCTTGGTAGGCGGATATGGCTGATTGGAGTTCGCCGCGATTGACTAAAATATTGCCCATATTATAATAAGCTTTATCATACCGAGGCTGGAGACGAATTGCTTCTCGATAGGCTGCGATCGCCTCATCGAACTCCTGTTGTTGTGCCAAGGCATTGGCTAAATTATAATGAGCAGCAGGTAATTGGGAATTCGTAGCAATGGCATTTCGGTAAGCGGCGATCGCCTCAGAAATTCGCCCCAGATTGACTAAGGCAACTCCCATATTGATTTGCGCTTCAGTAAAATTAGGATTTAGGCGAATCGCTTGCTGATAAGACGCAACTGCCCCTTCTAAATTCCCCTCATCTTGAAGTCTTGCGCCTTCGGTATAATACCGTTCAGCTTCCGGGAATTCGTCCATTCCCTGCGCCACCCAAACTACCCCTGGGATTTGAGAGATCTCCAAATTCTCTCTCATGGATGGTGCGATCGCTTGTACCTGGGGAGTTACCCCGAGACTCAGCAAAATTGCCACCCCTAAAGCTTGCCTGTAATCAGTGTTACTCCACATGAATCATTCCCCAAACCCTCGACTGTAGATCAATCTCTTTATTTTCAAGTGTAGCGAATAAATGCAATCGTTCTGAAATTTCAGCTATCGAGGGTATTTATCCCCGAAATAGGGCGATCGCCTTATTCTGGGGTGAGAATCTCCCTGTATGCCGCTAGAGTTTGTTGGGCGATCGCATCCCAATCGTAATGAGTCGCCGCATACGCCTGACCCTTCTCTCCGCGCTTCTGACACTCCTCGGGATTGGAGACTGCCTCTGAAAGCAATTGCGCGATTTCCTCTACTGTCCCCTCTCCCACCCAACCTGCACCCGCTTCCAGCACATCTTCCCAGATATAAACCCCCCGAGAAATACAAACTGCCGTTCCTGCTGCCATTGCTTCTGCTACTGCAATCCCAAAGTTTTCATAATAAGAGGGTAGTACAAAAATATCCGCTGCTTGCAGCAATGATACTTTAAAATCTCCCCGCACAAACCCCGGCAAACTTGTACAAGCACCTAAAGGGGAGGCAGCAATTTGGGCTCTAATTTTTTCCTCATACTCTGGATCTTGGGGATTACTTCCCGCTAACACAAAATCGAACTCTAACCCTGCGGTGAGTAACTTTTCTAATGCCGGTAACAATAAATCTAACCCCTTTTTGGGTTCAATTCTTGATAAAAACAAAACCAAAGGGCGTTCACCGGATAGTCCCAATTCCTCTCGAATCTTTTTCCCTCGTTGCTGGCGTTCCTCCCCTGTTAAATTCCCATCCATCCCCGGTAAACTCACCCCCAAAGGAATGATTAAATCCCTTGTTTTCACTCCAAACCGTTCTGAAATCTTAGCCTCTTCTGCACTCGTAAAATGAATCCCTGCCGCCCCGGATAAATTTCCCCGTTCCCATAGGGCTGTATAAATCTGCTTAAGTTGTTTTTTCTTACGCAAATCTGCCGGATCTAGGGTTCCTAACGGACGCAAAATATAAGGAATCTTCCGCCATTTTGCCACAGTTGCCGCCCCGGAAATCACAGGAGAAAATAGGGCGTGTAAATGAGCAATATCATACTCATTTCCTTGTCGATATAACCACCGTAATAAATCCACAGAAAATTTATAACGCCGAAAGGGAGAACAAGGAAAATAGCGGATTTGATACCCATCTTGTTCTACGGGACAGTTTAGGGGAACATCTAGGGGTGCTTGTCCTACATCTCCATTAGAATTAGTTGTTAATACCGTCACTTCTGCACCTTGTCGCGCCAGGGCTGAGGACAACCCCAACACCATTTGACTCGGCCCTCCATAAACCAGGGAAATAGACGGAATAATTTGTAAAATTTTCATCAATTAAAATAAATAAAAATTGATAGTTATTATTGACATTTTCCGGAAGAACTTCGCACAAAAAATAAAAATACTCTTTTTCTAATTTTTACTCTTTTAAAATTGTCTGATAAAATTTAAATTGCTGTTGAGCAAGCGCCTGATTCGTGTACTGTTCCATTACCCTTTGATAACCCCGATGAGCCAATTCTTCTGTAAATCTAGGGTTATCCATGAGTTGAAATAGGCAATCTTGCAATGCTTCAGCATTTCCTTCGGGAAAAACTAATCCAGCATCTTGAATCACATTGGAAATTTCCCCAGAATCTGAGCCAATTACCGCAACTTGACAAGCCATTGCTTCAATTAACACATGACCAAATTGTTCTTTCCAGCCCGCAGAAGTGAGGGTTTTAAACTTATCGGTTGTTTCTGATGGAAGAACCAAAACATTCATTAAATTAATATAACGCTGAACCTCATCATGAGGAACACTTTCAATCCAAATGAGCCGGTTTTGCAGGTTAAATTCTGTGGCTTTTTGCAACAAGGTTTCTTTTAAAGGACCGCGCCCTAATAATAGCAATTTCCAAGGCTTATCCGCTAAATGGGATAAAGACTGGAGTAAGGTTAGTAATCCTTTTTCTTCCACAAACCGACCGACAAAACCCACGACAAATTCATCGGGATGAATGGCGAGTTTGGTCCTGAGTTCCGGTTGCGTATGGGGACGAAAGAGGGTTTCATCGACCCCAAGTTGAGGCATGATTTTCAGGGGACCAGAATAGCCGCGATCGCGCAAAATTTCTGCCCCATCTTGATTGCCCACAATAATGCCATCGGTATGGCGTAAATTATACGATTCTAAAACAGAAACCGGCCATTTTAATTGGTAGGGTAGATTCCACCAAGTAAAGAAGAGATTTTTAGCTTTTAATCCTAATAATCGATTTAAAGTGATAAATTCTGAGTAGGCGATCGCCTTTGCACCCTGTTCCACTTGGATAATATTAGGACGCCACTGGCGCAACAAGGAAATCAAATCAGCACCAAAGGTCAATAGTCCTTGATTGTTCTGGCTAAAATTAGAAATTGGCATTACTCGAAACGACCCTTCTTCAAGAAATTGGGTTTCGATAAGTTTATTTTGAACCCCACCGGGACGCCATCGCCGAGGAACGACTACAGTCACCTCAATATCCGGCGCAAGTTGGGCCAGTTTTCGTAACTTTTCCCGGTTTAAATCAACAATATAAGTATGGCTGGCAACTAGAATTTTCACAGCATCTACAATAAATTAATAGGTCAGTTTTTTTGAGAATGGGCGAGTTCATCTTGTTGGCTGTAAATTTGTCCATCCTCAAAACTGGATTGCAGAACCGTACCCACAGCATTGAAAAATCCCAGGGTATAAAACCATCCGCGCACCAGGGTTTTAATGGGCGAACCACTTTTATTGCAGGGAGGATGACCCAGAACATGACAGTCGAACAGACGAGCGAAAAAGCGTAGACATTGGGAGAGGGTGAGATTTTTTAATCCCAGGAGAAAATGGTTGTGATAAAAGGTGATTTGATAACTAATTGAGCGAGTGCTAATATCATGACAGCCGCCGGTTTCTTCTCCTAAATGAATTAAGTGAGCCTCGGGTTCATACCAGATTTTGTATCCGGTTTGTCGTAATCGTAAGCAAAAATCTGACTCTTCCCGCACGGCGCTACCTCGGAAACGTTCATCAAAGTGTAATCCGTACTTGTCGAAAATCTCCCGACGGAAGGACATATTGCAACCGCGAACAGAAAGGACTTGCTGGGGTTTGACCGTATGCACCAGGTCAATATAATACCAGGCAATTCCCGGATCCATTGCTTCTGGGGGTAAATCTTCGATGGTTAAACCGCCACCAGAGTCAGCGAGTTTCATGCGATCAAAAACCCGTCCCGCGATCGCCCCAATTTCCGGTTTATCCAGATAATTGCGAGCATGAGCGTGCAGAAAACCTGGGGGAAGTTGGACATCATCATCGAGAAATAGAATAATTGCTCCGTGCGATCGGCGCACCGCATAATTGCGCGCACCGGGTAAACTCGCCCAATCCAGGCGCAACCACTGAATGCGATGAGATTCAGCGAGGGATTGCAGATAAGCATCTGTTTCCGGTTCATGGGTGGGGGTTTGATCGACCACCAGCACCTCAAAATCCGGGTAGTCTTGTTGGAGGACATCAGTGAGAGTCTCTCTGAGGACCTTTTCCCGGTTGTAGGTTGGAACAATTACAGAAATCGAGGGCAAAGACATGGAGTTCAGGGTTGAAAGTTTAGAGTTTAGAGGAGTGGAAGGCGATCGGCAAGGGAAACGGGCGGTTTAGGGGTGGGGTTTATTTCTTTTTCGGTTTCTTTTTAGATAACCCTTTTTCCCCAAGCAACCCAAGTTCCTCAGCTTCGAGTTTTTCTTGAGCCACCTCTCGATCAAGCTCGGGCAACTTGAACAGCAACCCGGCAAACACCCAGTAATAGACAGCAACCGGGTCTACATCGAGAGGATAATAGTAAGTGTTATAGCTGATAAACAAGATAAACACCCAATAGGATGCGCCATAACCTCGGAGATTTTTATCTTTTACAGACCGATAAGTTTTAAAGGCAAGATAGGTCAGAGTCGTCACGAAAATTAGAAACCCGATGACTCCCACCGGGCCAATTTCATACAGTAATTTAGGATAGTAGGTTTCGATGAGCTTTGTCTCTCCGAACATCCGAGCGGAGTTGGTGGCTCTGCCTAAACCATTCCCAAAAAATCCAGCCTGTCCTTTTGAGGTGAATTCTGCTTGGTGGGCGATAAAATCTGTGGGTGGAGAGGCATTCCAGCGGCTGACAAAACTATCGATCCGTTCCGTAACTACATCCGGGAACAGTGCCATCGCTCCAAATCCCATGATTGAGAGTCCGATGGCGATGGGAACAAATCGTTTCAGATTGGTGATTTGACCCGTGAGGACCAGCAGAATAACGGTCATAAGGGGGACAACCGCTAGAGCAATTCGTTGACCGGAGATCACTGAATTGACAAAAACTAAGACCATTCCCAGGAAACTGAGCATCTTCCAGATTAAGGAAGGCTCGTTAAAGGCTGAAGCAAAGGTAAAAAAGATATTGGCAATGAGGAACCAAGCCCACTGCCAGGGGGCGACAAAGGTCCCGGGTAAGCGAATCATATTCACCTCGGGACTAAACACCAGAGAACCTCCCACCAAGCATTTAGCATCGAGGGTGGCTTTAAATAAATCTGCGCCCACATAGCCTCTTGTACCCGGGCAACGACCCGAGAAGAGGAGCCAATACTGAACAACACCCAGTCCACAGCAGATCACGGCCAGAATGACATGGGTGCGCGTCAGCCACAGAAATTCTTTTTTGTTACGGATGAGATAGTAACTGCACCCGATCAAGGGAATATAGCCGAGGAAGACTTTCAGTCCCAGTAGTCCCATTGGAAGGGGCTTGCCATCGGGACGAGGGCCAAACTGCTGAGCACTGTTGACAAACAACAGAGTCATCAGGCAGACCAACAATAGAATGTTCAGCGCTGGACCCAGTTGGGGGGGAATTAGGAAGGGGAGTTTTTTGCGCTTGACTTCTTGGTACAGGGCGATCGCCCCGGGAATGTAAAACCCATCTTTAGCCAGTTGAAAGATGGCATTTCCCCCGCCAACCCAGTAGGTAATGGTCCCGGAGAATGGCATATAGAGGAGGAAGCCCCAGATTGCTAAACGGGGGTATTTGTAGGACAGTAATAACACGGTAACCCCAGCTCCCCCAGCGATCGCTAACTTGAAGTCTGCCACAAAAAAAAGTAGGATCCCGATCGCCGCACCCAGACCTCCATAGATCTGAAACGATTGAATCATAGCTTTGCGTTCGGAATCAATCTTCTTTTGTTGGGCAGCCAGTTCTTTTTTGCTTAGAGAAGGCGCTTGTGCCTCTTTATTGGTTGGGGACTTTTTCTTAGATTTTTGCTTGCTTTTTAACATATTCCGATGGTGAATCTTCCCCAGGAATTAGACCCTCGAACCAGCGGGCCTTTCTACGGACAGTCACACACACCCGACTCATCACTTCTTATTGATAACATCAAATCCACCCAGGCGGCTATATCGTGGTTCATGGGGTGGCGATCGCTCTGCTCACCTGGCAGATCACAGAACTACTCCGCCAGAAATTGCACCCCTGCTGACTCACCCCTTCCCTTGGGTGTTCTAGCCCCTACAGCCTGCCAAAGCACCTATTTTTAACGGGTCAACGGCTGCGATATTCTCCCCAAACAAAGAAAAGAAGACCCGATCGCTCGCGCCTTCTTTTCTAAATTTATTCCGATTTAAGGATATAACTTAGCCGTATAATTTGACTCTAAGCGGCCAAATGTTGCTCAACAACTCGAACTAAATTGTCGGTCCAATAATTCGCTAGTTCCGCCGTTGCGGCTTCCACCATCACCCGAATCAAGGGTTCCGTACCGGAAGCGCGAACTAAAATCCGACCCTGATCCCCCATTGCTGTAGTTGCGCGATCAATCGCAATTTGTACGGGTTCGCAACTTTCCCAATCCATGCGGCGATCGCGGTCTTCTACCCGCACATTCCGTAACAGTTGTGGATAGGTTTGAAAACTTTCATCCACCATCTGCGCCAGGGAACCGCCATTTTGTCTCACCACCGTTGCTAGATGAATCGCGGTCATGACGCCATCTCCTGTTACTCCATAGTGGCGACAGAGGATGTGACCCGATTGTTCACCGCCTAACATGGACCCGGTACGCAGCATTTCTGCATGGACGTGCTGATCGCCGACGGGAGTTCGCAGGAGTTTACCGCCCAATTTTTCCCAGGCGCGTTCAAAGCCTAAGTTAGACATTACCGTAGCAACAATGGTTGAATCCGGGAGTTGACCGGACTGCTCTAGGGTATGTCCCCACAAATATAGAATATAATCCCCATCAATTGGGCGGCCTCTATCATCCACCCCTAAGACGCGATCGGCATCACCATCAAAAGCAAATCCCATATCGGCATTGTAAGCCTTGACCGAGGATTGCAGAACATCCAGATGGGTGGAACCGCAGCCGACATTAATCCGATCGCCATCGGGGCGATCGTGCAAGCAGATAATTTCCGCCCCCAATGCCTGAAACACTTCCGGGGCCAACATCGCCGCCGCACCCCAGGCCAAATCTAAAACAATCCGCATTCCCTGTAATGGCAATTCCTCAGTTCCATTGCCATAAATCAACGGGAGTTGTAAGGCTTTGGCATAATCCGCCACTAACTCGGGCCGATAATATTGATGTCCCCAGGCCCCAGTTCCATTCCCGGAGTCCATCTGCCCTCGGATACCGGCTTCAATCAGTTTTTGCACTACAGCCGGTAGTTTCGTCCCGTCGGATCCAAAAAACTTAATTCCATTATCCCCCGGGGGATTGTGACTGGCGGAAATCATCACCCCGCCAATGGCTTCAGAAACGCTCGTTAAGTAAGCAACGCAGGGGGTCGGACATAAGCCCAAATTCCACACTTCTAATCCTGCCGAGGTTAGCCCCGCAGTGAGGGCCATTGCTAACATATCGCTAGAATTTCGAGAATCTTGTCCTAAAATAATTGGACCCGTTGTCCCACTTTGGGCTTTCAGGACCTGACCTGCCCAAAATCCGACCTGCAAGGCGAGGGGTGCATTCAGAAAATCTCCCACTCGTCCGCGAATTCCATCGGTCCCAAATAAGGGAGTATTGGGCAGATAAATTCCCGTTTCTACCACGCTGAGGCGATTGATGACCTCTTTACCCACAATAGGTTTGGGGTTTTGTACTGATTTAGACCCATTCACCCCGGCGAGGGTTAAGGATGAGCCGTTTGATCCCGAGCCTTGCGTCCAGGCTGGAGTTGTTACCATAAATTTATTGACTCCACACACACACCAATATATAGATTCACTGTGGAGAATAGCATTTCCACAGAAATATCCTACTAAACAAGAGTAAAAAGCTGAAATCCGGAGTTAAGCCGGTTAAGAGTCTCAAGATAGTAAGGATCACGGATGAATGATCAAGGATGAATTGTCGGGATTTTGTTCATCCTTGACATTCATCCTTTTAAAGATAGTCTTTTAAAATTTCTCCTGTGGAGATTCCGGTTTTAGACCAACTAAATTGACTGGCACGGGCTAGACCCAGTTCCCGGAGGCGCGATCGCGTAGTTGCACCCAGGGCCACTGCCAGCATGGCACTGGAAATTTCTCGAATATTGTACGGATCAACTAAGATTCCTGCATCCCCGGTTACTTCCGGCAGCGAAGACCGATTTGAGGTGATTACCGGGGTCCCACAGGCCATTGCTTCTAAAACAGGCAAACCAAATCCCTCCCACAGGGAAGGAAAGACCAAGGCGATCGCCTGATTCATCAATACCGGCAATTTCTCATAAGGGACATATTCCAGAAATTTCACTCGTTCAGATAATCCTAACTCTTTGACCTGTTCCTGGAGGGCGGGAGTATAGCGCGGATCAGGAGAACCGGCTAACCATAATTCATACTCTGAACCCTCGGCGAGACTCGCAAAGGCTTCTATTAATCGATGCAGATTTTTATAAGGGTCACAGCGACCGACATAGAGGAAATAATTACTCACAGGTAAGTTTAAAAATTTAAAATTATCCGCATCATATCCCAAGGGAATCGGGGTAATTTTATCGGGCGATATTTTACAAAAATTACTAATATCCCGGGCCGTGGAAATGGAGTTGCAGACAATGTGAGTCGCTTGCTGCAAGACTAGGGGAATATAATAGCGATGATAATAGGTTAAGGGAGAGCGTTTGTTGGGAAAGCGCAGGGGAATAAAATCATGAACCATCACCACCGACCGACAGCTTGAAAACAAGGGGGCTTCGGGCACTGGGGAGAACAGCAGTTGCGATCGCAGGCTTTTATAAATTTTAGGGAGATGTTGTTGAGTCCACCACAACCGCTTTAGATGCCCTTTCTTTCCATAATCTGGGGTTAAATCTTCTGGAACTAAATAACAATTATAAGGAGCTAATTCCCGCCCGATTAATAAAGTCGGCTCCAAAGGGGTCAGATAAGGGACAATTTGATTCGCATAAGTGGTAATTCCCGTGGGTTGGGGAATCAAAAATGATAGATTAATGGACAGGGAAGACAAGAGCGTACACCTCGGATTTTTTGCGTGACGTCCAACTACAGGTCAAGAGCGAACACGAGTGTTTTATCCAAAGTAAACATCCGAACCTCTCAGTTTTAGGGCAGAGAGTGCAGATTGGACTAGGGGCGATCGCTGACAATATTGGGCCAATCCCGCAAACTTTCCCCAGGCAATCTCCGGCTTAATAAAAATTAGAATGAAGGCATGGGCAATTAAGCGGAACAATCGACCCATTAAAACTCGTTTTGGACTGTATTTTTCCATTGTTCTTAAATAACTGTAGGTGCTGTGTTTGAACTTCTGTTTAACCTGGGTATCTGCAATGGAAGACGGAGAATGAATCAGGCTTAATTTGGGCGTCACCCCAATAATATGGCCTTGGGCGGCATAGCGTCTGCAAAAATCAAAATCTTCATAATAGAGAAAGTAATCGGGGTCAAAAGTCGGACATTCCGAAAACTGTCCCAAATTAATTAATAAACTGCAACCCGTTACCCAATCACAAGGGACATAATCAAGATCCGCCTCCAGACTCAACAGGTTTTTTTCCAGAATTGCACCCTGACTCGGAATAAATACCCCACCTGCAAACCACAGGGTTCCGGTGGGTTCATAAACAATTGTACCTAAAATGGACACTTCGGGATTCGCGGCAAATAAATTGGGGACTTTTTCCCATCCTGCTGATCCCAGGAGGGTATCCGGATTGATTAACCAGACAATCCCTTGGGAGTTTTGCTGATACACCCAATCCAGTCCCAGATTGCACCCCGCCCCAAATCCGACATTCTCCCCAGACTCCAAAATCACCGTAGACTCGCGTTCCACCTGGTAAATTGAGTCATCTTCCGGTGAATTATTAACAATAATCACCTGATAGTCCAGGGTGGAACTGTCCTCAATGGATTGAATTAATTGCTCAACTAACTCGGTAGAATAATAATTAACCGTTACAAAATAAAGCACCTGGATTGAGATTCCATCGAGTGATTGACCAATTGAACTGGGAGGAAGGATAACCTATCCAAATTTTGATTTATCTTTTATCCTTCATCCGGACCGATTAGGGTAATTCAATTTGAGAATCATCACCAATCATAAACCGGAGGGCTTTGGGACGCCGGGGGGCGACGGTCAATTGTGCTCGTCTTCCAATCACACTATCCACCAATCGTTGATGAATGCCCATGATTTGAGCGCTATGCAACACCACACTATGTTCTAAATCCGCTTCGATTAACTTCACATGATCGGCGATGCTGCTATAAGGACCAATGAAGCAATTTTCCAAATAACAATTTTCGCCAATAATCACGGGACCGCGAATGGAACTGTTAATCACTTTCGTTCCCGCCCCTATTTGGACCCGCCCAATAATGTGACTATGGTCATCTACTTCGGCATGATTTTGGGCCACTAATTGCGTATCCAGAATGATGCGATTGGCTTCAAGTAGGTCATCTTTTTTCCCGGTATCCAACCACCAACCCTCTAGGGTACAGGATTCCACCAAGGTTTCCCAGTCGATCAAACGTTGAATGGCATCGGTAATTTCCAACTCTCCTCGGGCGGAGGGTTGGATATTGGCGATCGCCTCGTGAATCTGGGGCGAAAAAAAGTAAATCCCGACTAAAGCTAAATTAGACGGCGGGTCTTTAGGTTTTTCAACTAATTGTAAAACCTTCCCTTTTTCATCCACCTTTGCCACCCCAAATGCGCTGGGATTTAAGACGGGACGTAGTAGGATTAAAGCATCTAATTGTTCTTCTTTAAACTTGTCCAAAAACGGATTCAGGGGCCTTTGGATCAGGTTATCTCCGAGATACATAATAAACGGAACATCCCCTAAAAATGGCCGAGCGATTTTTACCGCATGAGCTAAACCGGCGGGTTGTTCCTGCAAAATATAAGTAATCTTCGCACCGAAGCGATCGCCATTTCCGGTCAGGGATTTCACCTCTTCCCCGGTTTCTGGACTGATAATAATGCCAATATCCGTAATTCCAGCGGCCACAATTCCTTCAATGCCATACCATAGAATCGGCTTATTGGCAACCGGCACGAGCTGTTTAGCACCGGAGTAGGTTAGGGGTCGCAGGCGGGTACCTTTTCCACCAGAAAGAATTAGTGCTTTCATCTCAAACGCCTCAAATCTCGCGGTCTGTCTCGGAGTTCCTGTCGCCAGTGCGGGGGATAAGTTCCCTACACTGAGGCTATTCTGCATCAGGATATCACCGAATGGCTTATGTTATTCGGCTGGAAAGAGCCAATTCAGGAGCGATCGCCCCAGAACTCGGATAGCGATTGGCCCTATAGAGCGGAAATCGGCTCCTATCGCCAACTTCAACCCTCTTAATCATGAGTGATAATTATAATTTTCTATTCTTAGAAAACTTATTGATAAAAACTAAATCAAGAAGTAATTTTCAATCTAAAACTAGAACTTAACAAGATTTTCTAATAAAAGATATTAAGATTTCTGATTACCAGCACCCTTCAGAGCCAAGCAACGGATGGTAAAATTATTGTCATAGTTTCTTGACTCTTTTAGAATCCTTTCTCGAAGAAATTGCACCCTTTCCCATAAAAACCCGATTTTATCGTCAAAATTTTCTGAAAGCCCTGCTAACTTTTAGACGTCAAACCCGGTGAGAGCGGGTGCAATACGGCTGCTTCCATCATGGAGGGAGTGAGCCTATTTTTTCAACGTTTTAATTCAAATACTCAGGGCTTGTAGTGAAGTTAAAAGAGCTAAAATTCATGCCAAATCGCCCACCAAATTTTGAGCAACGGCCTCATACTGAAGCAGCCGATCGCACAATTCGTCTGAAACAGCATAAAAATCTGTTTACCTTATTATCGATCGCTGCGGGTTTAATTTTTCTTCAGGGATACATGATCGCTCCCCTGATTCCCCGTTTAGCAGAAGTCTTTAATGTTCCGGTTCAGGAAATCGGGTTTATTGTCCCCACTTATATGCTATCTTACGCCCTGATGGCATTATTCTACGGGGTGATTTCTGATCGCTTTGGACGATGGCCTGTTATTCGTTTGTCCTTGGCAATTTTTGTGATTTGCACCGCCTTAACCGCTACAGCTCAAACCTCATCACAAATGGCAATGTGGCGGTTGCTCACCGGAATTGGAGCAAGTGGTGTGATTCCCCTGACTTTTGCATTAATTGCTGATTTATTCCCCTTTGAACAAAGGGGCAGTAAACTCGGATTAGTCTTTGCAGCAATGGAAGGCGGAATGGCCGCCGGTTCTGCCGGGGGTGCCATTTTGGAACCGTTTGTGGGGTGGCGATCGCTCTTTGTGGGAACCGCTATTTTAGCCGCTTTCGTACTCTGGCGGATGAATCGTTACGGTGACTTATTTGACACTTCCCCCCCAAAAAACCTCCCCTCTATTCGCCAAATATTTGGGGGATATCGTCAGATTTTAAGCAGTTTTCGGGGACAGCGGACTTATGCTTATGTGTTGTGGAATGGCATCTATCATTCCGGTGTTTATACCTGGTTGGGATTGTACTTGTCCCAACGCTATCAAATGGATGCTTTAACCATTGGTTTGACGATTTTAGGCTACGGTATTCCCGGGTTGCTATTGAGTTCCTTGATTGGTCATGCGGTGGATCGGTGGGGGCGTCGTTGGCTGATTCCGTCAGGGTTAGTCATGTCTGCCTTAGCTGGAATTGTCATGATTTTTGAAATTCCTGCCAATGTAACCACCGTAGCGGTTTTGGTTTTATCCTTGGGTTATGACCTGACTCATCCTTTATTTGTTGGAATTGTGACAGACTTAGGGGATGACAATAATTTGGGTCAAACAATGGGACTCAAAGTCTTTACTTTGTTTACTGGATTTGGGATCGGCAGCTTAATTTTTGGAGAGTTACTCAACTTTGGATTTGAGGTGTCTCTGACCATTTTTGGTGGCATTCAGTTGATTGCCGGTTTGATTGCTGTTCTGCTGTTCTGGCAAGAAGTTCCCTCTCAACCCATCCAACCCCTCGGGGAAGAGGGGTAAATATAGACAGAGGGAAGGGGATAAATGGCGGTTTAAAGTGCAATTCCCAGGGGGAATTTAACGGCTGAAATCTCGCAGCATTTGTCGGAGTCCCTGTCGCCAGTGAGGGGGATAAGTTCCCAAAGTTGCGGCGATTTTAGCCAGGGAGAGGACCGAATAGGCAGGACGACGGGCGGGAGTGGGATACTCTGCGGTAGAAATAGGCTTCACCCGCTGGATTTGTAGGGGAAAACCCAGGGCCTGGGCTTCTTCAAAGATGGCGATCGCAAAATCGTACCAACTGGCAACCCCGCTATTGGTGTAATGGTAAGTACCCGAGGGAATTGCCAACTGAATCATAGAGGCGATCGCCGCTGCTAAATCCCCAGTCCAAGTCGGACTCCCCACTTGATCCGTTACCACCCCTAATTCCTCCCGTTGGGACCCCAAGCGCAGCATCGTCTTCACAAAATTACCAGAACCCCCGGTACCATAAACCCAAGCGGTTCTGAGGATAATCGCATCTCCTCCCACCTGTCGAATTGCTTCCTCCCCAGCGAGTTTGGATGCGCCATATTGTCCGATCGCATGGGTGGCATCGGTTTCGCGATAGGGATGAGACTGAGTACCATCAAACACATAATCCGTGGACACATGAATCAACCGCGCCCCCAATTGATGGCACTCATCCGCCAGAATTCCCACCCCAGTGCCATTAATCGCCATTGCCAGTTCCGGTTCACTTTCCGCTTTATCCACCGCTGTATAGGCAGCACAATTGACAACCACTTGAGGTTTAACCGCTGCCATGACTTGACGGATCGAGTTGGGGTTGGCTAAATCCAGAGTTTGGCGATCGCACCCCGTCACCTCTCCCACCGCCTGAAGAATGGGAGACAATTCCTGTCCCAATTGACCCGTAATCCCGGTTAATAAAATCTGGGTCATGCAAACACTTCCGCATCTTTCAAACGCAGACCCGCTTGATCTTTTTCCGATAAAATCGGCGTGGCACCATTCAAGGGCCAATCGATGCCCAAATCTGGATCATTCCACAGAATACAACGTTCATGCTGTGGGGCGTAATATTCCGTGGTTTTGTACAACACTTCCGCCATTTCCGACACCACCAGAAAACCGTGAGCAAATCCGGGTGGAATCCAGAACTGGCGGTGGTTTTCGCCAGTGAGGAGACAACCGGCCCATTGTCCAAAGGTGGGAGAGTCTTTGCGAATGTCCACCGCCACATCAAACACGGCACCCACCACGACGCGCAGTAGTTTTCCTTGGGGCTGTTGAATTTGGTAATGTAGACCGCGCAGGACATTTTGACGCGATCGCGAATGGTTATCTTGGACAAACTCTGCGGTGATGCCAGTTTTTTCCGCAAAGGTGCGTTGGTTATAACTTTCCAAGAAAAAACCGCGATCGTCGCCGAAAACTTTCGGTTCGATAATCACGACATCAGCAATATCAGTGGGAATTATGTTCATTAAAAATTCTCAGGGATAGCAACCGGGAGTTTTCTGGTTTAAACTCAGCCGTTAGTCAATTTATCAGAATTGCTCACCTTTAAACCGCGCGGTTTAAAAATTAGCAGTTATTTTCCAGTTCGTTAAACTCTAAGGTGGAGTGGCTCAAAAGACCCATCCAGGGACTGTGTTAACCCGGTCATTTTCAAGGACACAGAGGGACCTGGAGGGAGGGCGCTATCGAATTGAAGGTTCAGGGTAGCCATTGGCGTTCCTGATCCCAAGGGGTCAAGGATCAAGATCGTGTACGTTCCTCTAGTCGGTAGTTTCCATAAACGCTTTCGCGTTTATCCTGTATGTTCATGGAATTATTTCATCAATATTTCGCAAACACCTTTTTAAGTAGAGGACCTGTGAATCTGGCTGTGAAAGCTCGTCTGCTGCCCTATCTTGCCGCATCAGTCACGGTGACGTTGCTGTTAGCTGGGGTTGGACTTCTGGACTATTCTGAACAACAGCGCTGGAAAGAGCAACATCGCGCCAATGTCCTGAATGAAGTGAGCGCCATCCGTGCCCGGTTAGAACAGGGATTAAACCAGCGGTTGTTTCTGGAACGAGGTTTAGTCGCTTATATTAGCGCCCTCAATTCCAACATTGACCCCGAGCAATTTGACAACCTAGCGCGGGTGATTGTCGCCAAACAAGCGGGAATTCGCAGTATTGCCCTGTATGAAAACACCATTGTTAGCCATATGTATCCCCTAGCGGGGAATGAGGCGGCGATCGGGTTTGAACCCATGAGTATTCCCTCGGAACGGGAGGCGATTTTGCGGGCGATTAATACCCGCAGCACGGTTTTGGCGGGACCTGTGGACCTGGTTCCGCAAGGGCTGGCATTTATTAGTCGCACTCCAATATTTTTGACCCCTCCCGGTGGAGAACCGGGCAGCGGAGCTTACTGGGGCATGGTGGGGATTATTATCGATCGCGATATTCTGTTTACTGAAGCCGGATTGTTCGATGCAGATTCCCGACTGAAGTATGCTATCCGGGGGAATGATGGATTAGGGGCTGCTGGCGGGGTGTTTTTCGGAGACCCCAAAATTTTTAAGCAAAATCCGGTGTTGTTATCAGTAATTCTGCCCAATGGATCCTGGCAGTTGGCAGCAATCCCCGCTGAAGGATGGCCTGCGATCGCCCCATTTTCCCGCTGGTTATGGACGGGAGGCTCCATATTAGCGCTGTTGGCCGGGGGTTTAGTGTTTATTTTGGTTAGTGCACCGGCAAGACTTCAGGATGCCGTCAATCGAGCCACTACAGCCCTGAGAAATAGTGAAGAGGCCCTCAAACAAGCGAATTTGGACTTAAAACACCTCGATCGCCTCAAAGATGAGTTTCTCGCCAATACGTCTCACGAATTACGAACCCCGCTCAATGGCATTATTGGGTTAGCTGAATCCCTCATTGATGGGGCCGCAGGAGCCGTTACGTCCCTCCAAGAGAAAAATTTAGGGATGATTGTCTACTGTGGATATCGCCTCGTCCATCTGGTGAATGATCTGCTTGATTTTTCCAAATTAAAACATAAAACCATTGAACTGCAACTCAAGCCCATTGGCATGAGAGAAATTGCAGAAATTACCCTCTCTATCTGTCAGCCTTTAATTGGAGCAAAAAATTTACAATTAATCAATGGAATTCCTGCCGATGTTCCGTTAGTTCTAGCGGATGAAAATCGGGTGCAGCAAATTTTACAAAATTTAATTGCCAATGGAATTAAATTTACCTCCATTGGTGTCATTGAAGTCTCGGCTCAGTTACGCGAATCTCTCGCCGATACTCCCGAGCCTTCTAACTATTTAGCGATTACGGTTTCAGATACGGGAATTGGGATTGCCTCGGACAAGTTAGAGCGAATTTTTGAGTCCTTTGAACAAGCGGATGGTTCTACAGCCCGGGAATATGGGGGCACGGGATTGGGTTTATCGATTACGAAGCAACTTGTCGAGTTACATTGCGGAGAAATTACCGTAGAATCCACGGTGGGAGTGGGGTCGCGATTTACCTTCACGTTACCGATCGCACCCGTTGAGACAACCGATGAGAAACTCAACCATTCCCCATCAGTTACCACTCCAATTATCAAGGAAGAACGGCAGGTAGTCGCCTTTGATTCTTCCGGTAAAGCACCGATTTCACCCGAGGAATCAATGGGGACTTTAACTCTCTTAAATGGAGAAGAAAATTCAGAACAATTTAAAATTTTAATCGTGGATGATGAGCCGATTAATTTGCAAGTTTTGGTCAATCATCTTTCTCTCCACAATTATGCCATTACTCAAGCTTCTAACGGCTTGGATGCCTTAGAGGTGATTGAGCGTGGGTTTAAGCCGGATTTGATATTACTGGATGTGATGATGCCCAAAATGACGGGGTTAGAAGTCTGTCAAAAATTGCGGGATGTGTTTCCCGCGACTGAAGTCCCGATTTTGATGTTAACGGCTAAGACTCAAATTGATGTCCTGGTTGAAGGGTTTGGATCTGGGGCAAATGATTATTTGACCAAACCCATTTCCAAAAATGAATTATTGGCCCGGATTAAGACTCATTTAAGACTTTCACATATCAACTTAGCTTATAGTCGATTTGTTCCCCGAGAATTCTTACAAATGTTGAATAAAGAAAGCATTATTGATGTCAAATTGAGCGATAGTGTGAATCAATCCATGTCAATTTTATTTTCAGATATTCGAGATTTTACCCCCTTAAGTGAACGAATGACACCGGAAGAGACATTTAAGTTTATTAATGCTTATTTGTCGCGGATGGAACCGGCGATCGCCGCCAATAATGGGTTTATTGATAAATATATTGGCGATGCAATTATGGCTTTATTTAATGGGGAAGCTGATGATGCCGTACAAGCGGGAATTGCCATGATCCGCAGTCTCGGGGAATATAACCGCGATCGCCTCGCCTTGGGAGAACAGCCGATTAAAATTGGCATTGGCATCAATACCGGCGATTTAATGTTAGGAACCGTTGGCGGAAAAACTCGCATGGATGGAACGGCGATCGGAGATGCCGTCAACTTAGCCTCCCGAATCGAAGGACTGACCAAAAAATATCAGGTTTCCTTATTAATTTCTGACCGCACCTTTTCCCGGTTAAAAAATCCTAATCACTACGGAATTCGTAAAATTGATACGGTGCAAGTCAAAGGGAAATCAGAATTAGTCACCGTCTATGAAGTATTTGATGCCGACCCCCCAGACCTGAAAGTTTCCAAGCTAGAGACAAAACAAGACTTTGAAACGGCCTTATTTTATTACAACCAGAACTCACCGGAGGAAGCTCAGGAACTCTTTGAACGGTGTTTGTGCAAAAATCCCGAGGATAAAGTCGCCCAGATTTATCGCGATCGCACCCAAGAACAGTTATCCTAAAAAAAACCGAAATAGAAGTGTCAAGCATCCACCCGCTTCCGTTCAACTTGACACTTCTTCTCCTAGACGGAACATTATTTAACCGTCTCAATACTGCGGGTCTTATTCGTCATCCGGCTCAAGAAAATCTGGAGCACACTGCGTTTGCCAATTTTAATATTACCTTGCACTGCCATACCAGACTGGAGACTGACTTGCAGTCCATTATCCAACAAAAACTTTTCACTATCTAAAGTAATCGTTGCCGGGAAGGCATAAAAGCGTCGAGTTTCATCGGGAGGCAACACATCCGAACCAATCGAGGTGAGGACACCCCGAACCGTACCATATTCCGTAGCTGGGAAGGCTTCAATACTAATCTCAACCGGCACTCCCGCTTGACCATCTTCTTGACTCTTCCGCAGAGCATCTAACACCATCGCAATATCTTGGTTTTGGATGTAAACCGATGCTTCCAACTCATTATTTGGAACAATTTTTAAGATCGCTTCCGGGGATTGAGCAAGGGTGACATATCCAGGAGAATTGGGTTTCAAATCAAACACATACCCATCAACCGGAGCCTTGAGTTCTTGATATTGGAGTTCCAGATTAGCCTTAGCTAACTGTCCATCAATTTGGGAAATTCGCTTGTCATTTTCTAGTTTTAAGCGGCTGAGTTGTCCATTGATATCCGCAATTCGTTTTTGATTGTCGGCGATGCGGGTTAACACATCGCGCTGGGAAATGGCGCGGGTATTTTGGACCTCTTGACGCGATCGCGACATCGCCACATTCAGCCGTTCTTGTTCACTCAAGAGGCGATCGACCTCTCCAGAACGAGACAGCACTTCATTTTGCAGGCGCAAAATTTCTCCTTCCCTTGCGGCAATCTCATTTTCAGCCCGTAAAATTTCTGATTCCCGCGACCCAATTTCATTTTGAAATCGCAACAGTTCCTCTTCCCGGCGGGCAATCTCATCTTCACTTCGCAGGACCTCCGCTTCCCGCGAGGAAATTTCATTTTGCTGGGTTAGAATTTGGGCTTCCTGGGCGGCGAGTTGTTGCTGACGACTCAATAATTCCGCTTCCCGGTTAGAGACTTCCGCTTGAGAGCGCAAAATTTCTTGTTCCTGGCGCTCTTCTTGCAGTTCAGACAATGCCCCTTCTGCCACCACAGGTTGAATCCGGCCCATAATACTTTGATTGACTGCCAGACCCTGTTTTGCGGTTTCCAGTTGTGCTAGAGCCGTAGGAATTTGGCGACGGGCGGTTTCGAGTTGTTCCAGGGCCCTGGGTAATTGGCGACGGGCATTTTCTAACCGTTCCCGCGCCTTCGGCAGGTCTTGTTTAGCATTTTCTAGCCGTTGTTGCGAGGCTACATATTGTTGTCTAGCATTCTGTAGTTGGTCAATCACATTAGGCAATTGCCGCTGCGCAGTATCTAATTGTCTGCGGGCGGTTTCTAATTGTCCTTGGGAGATGGCAATTTGACCTTGAACGTTAGGAATTTGATTGTTCACCTGGTTGAGTTGTTTTTCCAACTCATCTACTCGCAAGGAAACTGATTGTTCCCGAGACTGAGATTCATTTCGAGAAGCGATCAGCAATTGCTGTTGATTGAGGTCGAAATCCCCTCCATTGCTGGCGACAGCGGCCCCATTGAGTTGTGCTTGTAAAAATTGAGTTTCAGAAATTAAATTGGCTCGGAGTTTGGTCAGATTTTCCAGTTCTGAACCCGATTCACCCACGGTATTCCCACTGAGTGCCGCTGTAAAAAACTGGTTTTCTCGCATCAAGGCATCTCGTTGTTGCTTGAGAGACTCAACATCCGCTTCTGGACTGGTCGGGTCCAAGGTTACCAAGAGTTGGCCTTTTTTTACCAACTGGCCGCCTTTAACGTGAATTTCGCGCACCACACCACTGGTAGGGGGTTTCACTTCAACGACAGCACCTTGGGGTTCTAATTTACCCGAGGTGGGAACAGATTGATCGATTTGCGCCCAAGCAGCCCAAGCGACGCCCGAAGCGGTCATCCCCATAATTAACCAGATGAAGACACTAGACCAAATCGGGGGGCGTTCTAAAATAACAGGTTGGTCGAAAACTGCTGATTTCATGGGTTTTAGGAGCTAGGTTTTACGAAGGATGGGGGATGGGGAGAATTGGGGGATGGGGATGGGGAGGATTGGGGAGAATTGGGGGATGGGGGAGATGGGGGATTTGGCCCTCATCTCTGATTTTGCCCCTTTCTCCTAGACTTGGGATTCCTGTTGTTGATACAGGCAATAGTAGAGACCTTTGAGGGCCATTAATTCATCGTGGGTGCCTTGTTCTACTACCGCGCCTTGGTCCATCATGAGGATGACATCAGCTTTTTTAACAGTCGTCAGACGGTGGGTGATGAAAAAGACCGTGCGACCCTTAAAGGCTTCGGCTAGGTTTTCACAAACTAGACGCTCGGAATTGTAGTCCAGGGCGCTGGTGGCTTCATCCAAAATGAGCAGATGGGGATTTTGGAGGACCGTCCGGGCGATCGCAATCCGTTGGCGCTGACCCCCAGATAACGAGGAACCCCTTTCTCCGACAATGGAGTTATACCCATTAGGCAGGGTCATAATAAACTCATGGGCAACCCCAATTTTGGCCGCTTCAATAATGTCATTGGTGGCGGCATCGGGATTAGTCAAGGCAATATTGTCCTGAACGGTCCCATTAAACAGGAGGGTATCCTGAAGGACCACGCCGATTTGACTCCGCAGGGAATACAATTCCACCTTAGAAACATCATAGCCATCGAGTAAAATCCGACCCCCCGTCGGTTCATAAAGCCTCTGCAACAGCTTCATCAAGGTACTTTTACCCGAACCACTTTGACCGACAATGCCGACAAATTGCCCCGGTTGAAACTCCAGATTGATGTTCGCCAATTGGAGCGATTTACTCTGGGGAAAGTGGAAGGAAACATTTTCAAATCGGACGGCCCCCTGTACCGCAGGCATGGGGATATTGCTGCGGTCCTTGTCATCCGCCTCGGGATGGGCTTCTAAGATATCCCGCAGACGTTCCACAGACATGGCAGTTTCTTGGAAGGTTTGCCAGACTTGCACGAAGCGCAGCAGGGACCCGGTGACATTGGAGGCGATAATGCGGAAGGCGATCAACTGACCCAAGGACATTTGGGGAGGGTCACTGAGCACTAAATGAGCACCGACCCAGAGCAGGGCCAGACCGGAGGCTTTATTGAGTAAGGTACTGATGGAACTGGCGGTGGTGGAGGTGACGACGGTTTTAAACCCCGCGCTGATATAGCGAGCATAGCGATCGTACCAACTCCACCGGGAGGTAAGCTCGATATTTTGGGCCTTCACGGTTTGAATCCCGGAGAGGACCTCGACGAGATAGGACTGGGTATCCGCGTAACGCTCCGCCCGTTTGCGTAACAGCCGTTGGACAATGGGCGACACCCCGGCGATTAACAGGGCCATCAGGGGGACCACTGCCAGAGCAACGGCGGTCATTAACAGGCTATAGGAGAGCATGACGGCGATATAAATCACCGAAAATAAGGCATCGAGAACAACGGTGAGGGCGGTCCCGGTGAGGAATTGGCGAATTTTTTCTAGTTCACTCACCCGTCCGGCGAGTTCACCGACACGCCGTTGATCGAAGTAGCCGAGGGGGAGTCGCAGCAGGTGATCAATGACCTGGGACCCGAGACTCAAGTCGATTCGGTTGGTGGTGTCTACGAATAAATAGGTCCGTAG
The DNA here is from genome assembly GCF_025370755.1 of Laspinema sp. D2d. Lineage (GTDB taxonomy): Bacteria > Cyanobacteriota > Cyanobacteriia > Cyanobacteriales > Laspinemataceae > Laspinema. The sequence continues at coordinate 173,914 of NZ_JAMXFC010000003.1, forward strand.
CCAGGTGAGGGCCCCTTCAAATAGGGCAACTAAAACCATTAGTAAGCCCAGGATATCCAGGGTTTCTAGGCTTCTTTGACCGATGACTTTATCGATAATCACCTGGGTGATTAGGGGGTTGGCTAACCCAAATAGTTGAACGAAGAAGGAGGCGAGAAAGACTTGGACTAGGACACTTTTATATTTGCCGAGTTCGGGGAGGAACCACCAAAAGTTAAAGGTATCTTGTTTGTCTTCTGCGGGAGGGACGAGGAGGAGGACCTGTTCCGTGCCTTCTTTGCCGTCTTCTGTGGGGGTGACGAGTTGCCACTCCTGGATAAATTTTTGGGGTTTGCGGCGAATGATGCCTTTGGAGGGGATGGCGGCAACGACTTCGCGATCGCTGACGCTGAATAAGAGGGCAAAGCTATTTTCCCAGCGAATCATCGCCGGTGCTTTGAGGCGGGAGAGGACTTCTACCGGGACGGTGACCAACTGCCCGTTAAATCCCATCATGGCGGCGACGGACCCACAGGATTGCAAGGTCAGTTTGCCGTGGGAGTTATACTGATTTTCCAAGACGCGCTGAACGACGTCACGGCGCACCCGAATTTGGTATTGTTTCCCCAACATTTGGAAACAGGCCAAAGACCCTTGAATCGGGCCTCTTCCCCGGATGAAGGGATATTTAACTTTGCCCCGTGGGGTGTTCTCTTCGGCTTCCATCACCGGGGGGCGATCGGGAGCGTAGGGAATGGGGTCCACCACCGTCGGGGTGACAGGGGCCATCGGGGCGATCGCGCTATGGGAGTCGGCGATCGCCCCCCGATTGTCCTGGGGATTTACCGGGGTTCCGGCCAAATCAAACAAGGGTAAGCCTACGACTCTAGCCCCGTCCGGACAAGGGAGCTTGCCAATGGTGTTGGCATCCACTATCAAGCGGCTGCCTCGCTCCAATTCACCCAGGGTTCCGCTACTGAGAAACCAGAGGTGATGGCGATCGAGTTCCGTGAGATTAGCTTTCCCTTTGGGGAGGTTAAGGACAACGGTCTGGGGTTGAAATTGTAGGGTTAAATCTTTGGCATTTGTAGTCGCATCGGCTCGGCGCTGAAGTTCCCCGGAGAGCATCTCAAATATCTCATTCAGGGCAGCTTGTTGCTCAAAGGCTTCTCGAAATACCTTTTCCGATTTCACCTGCTCTAAGAAGGTACTGGCGCGGATGCAGACACAGATCACTTCCCGGGAGGAGATCGCACTGTCTACCGCCACCCCTCGCACCAAGCTCCCCCACCCGAGAATTTCTCCCGGACCGGCTAACCGCAAACTAACCATACTTTGGCTGCGTTGGTCGTATGCCAATTCCCGCACCTGGCCCTCATAAATCACCGCCACTTGAGTCGGCATTTTACCCAACTCAAAAATTGGTTGACCCGTCCGATAGCGCAACAATTCGCAATGGGTAGCCAGATTCTCCAAGGCCCGATCGCCGAGGCGATCAAACGGGGCCGTTTTCTTTAAAAATTCTGAAATTTGAGAGAGATCGATCGTTGATGTCATGATGAAACAAACCTGCGCCTAACCCGCGATAGACTGCAATGACCCGACTTTTTGCACCTGTTCTCGCCACCAATTTTCAAACATCTCGTCGATTAATTGCCGACGCATATTGTCATCCAGTTGGGCTGGAATAAATTTTTCTAATCGAATAATCACGAACCATATATCCAATTGTCGAGGCGGCCAGAGTTGCCCCGGTTGACTAATCGATAACAGTTTACCAATCAAGGGATGGGGTTGAGAAACCGCAACGGGTCCCAGCAATCCCCCAGTTCGGCTTTCTGGGCCTTTTGAGTATTCGGCAGCCGCATCTGCAAAGCTTTGTTCCCCTTCCGAAATCCGAAAATAGATTTCTTGGGCTAACCCCGCATCCTGAGTGCGAATTAAGGAGTAAACAACTTTATCCAGGTCGCTTTTGCGGGTCATAAAATAACTTTGAACTTTTGGCCCCCAGGTTGTTGTCTTGAATTTTTCTATCAATATCTGTCGCACTACAGACTCCTGCATCTGTTCTTCCGTCATGCCTTGGCTTTTCAGCCACGCCTCCCGGATTTCGGGGGAGGTGAGCTTTTGCTGCACAGCAAAGTCTTCAAGCGCTCTTAAGCGTTCTTCATCGCTTGCCGTGATCTTCGCCTCGGCTATTCCTTGATCTAGGACAACACCCCGACAAAATTGCACATCTAACTGATACCGCTTTAATAAGGCGGGTATGTCTTGGGCTTTAATCGTTATGTCGCCAACTTGGAAAAGGTCACTCATGTTCAACCTCTACAAGACCACAAATATAACCAATCCTAGTTGGCATTGCCAGCACTTTTTGTTTCCTGAATTGAATTTTGGTTTAGGTTTTGGGCAATTGGGTGATGCTCTCCCCTCATAAACAGCCGGTCAAACTCACTGGGATGGCAGTCTTGGAACGGGTTGATATAACCTTACCCGTTCGGGCAAGATGAAGGAAAATACCTAAGATGCAGGATGAACCTCATCCGGAACATTCCGTTCATCGTTTATCCCCTCGTTAAGCGTTGATCCTGTTGTTGTCTGACCCTTCCCGATTGCCGTTGCTGCCCTGAAAAAAAATTTGACTGCTCTTTACTATCTTAGTAGATAGGCTGTTGAGTTCTCTCTACGACCGGGGACGCTAGTCAACCGGGATTGGTTTCTTTAAACAGGTTGCCCAACTTACCCCTGTCATACTACTTTCTGCCTCCCTAGGCTATTTTTCCTTGACCTGGATTCAATTGGAGTTTTGAACCAGTTTTTCCAAGAGTGTGCCGATTTTAGCGGAATAAGCACGGGTATCCATACAGGGACCTGTTGTAGGGTGAAAACTCTGCTGTAGTTGCTCCCGATACTGTTGCCGTTGTTGCGGGTTCGTCCCTAGGGAAACCGCTAACTCAATGTAAGCCGATTCACTCAGGGCAATCCATTGTTCAAGCTGCAACTCTCGCAATAGGGCAGACGATCGCCGAGTTTGTGGGGCTTCCCCCTCGCGAACCACTACCGGCAGTCCCACTTCTAACGGATCGATTAGGGATAAATCCCCGGTATCCGGGTAAGCGTCTAAATACAGATCTGCTTGCTGCAAACTATCTTTGAGCTCTTCTAAAGAATTTAACTGCTCAATGACTACGAACCGCTTAGGGTCAATTCCATATCGCTGCAATACCATTTGGGTGTGATTATCGTAGGGACTGGTGCGATAAAATTTGGCCCCCATTCCTCCAAAGGGATATAACACTAAGATCGAATTAGGCACGGCTGCCAAAATTTTGGCCCAGGTTTCTCGAATCTGAGGACCGATTTTGTTGGTACTCGCCCCGGAAATGAAGATCACAGTTTCCTCGGAAGTCCCCCACCGATGGCGCGTGGGTTGAATTCGCTGTTGTTCCCCGGGTTGGGGTCGCTTAAAACAGAGTCCAGACCCTTCGACTGTCACGACTTGTTCCTGATAGTAGTTTTGGAAGCTGGGTCCTGCCATTAAATCCCCGGTAATGTAGTAATCCATCTGGCGCAGTCCCGTGGTACTGGTTACCCAAGCCCCAGTACATTGGACCCTCGCCAAGCGGTGGCAAGCTAATAAGGCGATCGCCGTGGTATGACTGCTAATGTCGCTGCCAATGAGCAGAATATCCAACTGATCCCCGCGAATTTTCTCCACTTGTTCCCCCAATTTCTGGGGTAGCTGCACTAAGCGATCGGCACAATTTTGGCAGGTTTGTTGCAAGGGGGTCTCTTGAACGGCGATCGCATACAACCGCACTTCAAATTTCTGTCGGTCTAAATGCTCAAAAGCAGCCAAAGTGACCACTGTTTCTTTAGCGGCAAAAAAGTTATGTTGCAAAATTCCCAGGCGAATTTTCTCCCGAGACGGGGGACGAGGGGGACAGTCATAATCCAGGTTCAGCCCTAAATTTTTTAGGGTCAATTCCAGAATTTCTCCTCGTTTTTGGGCAATTTCCAATCGATTCTCTTCCCAGGCGGATAGGGCTTTAAAATTATGGGATTGGATAAAACATAAGGCAATATACCGCCAGAGGTCTGAATTGGGATTTTGGAACAAATGGGAATGGAGATAATTGACCAATCCCTTAAGGGAGTGAAAGTATTGTTCTGGTTCTCCTAGTTCCGAAAATGCACTGGGTGCTGCAAATAAAAATTGCCAAAAATCCGCGACAAACCATTTGGGAATTGCCGCGCCATTATAAGAGAAGGAAAGTTGATAAGCATCCTGATATAACATCGCCACGAGAAAGGATTGCATCGCTTTGGGCTGATCCAATCGCGGGCTAATCTCTGACTTTAACTGTTGGACTAACTCTCTTTCACGGTCCGTCAAGGGTTCATTTTTTATCCCTTTATCCAGGAGTATTTTTGCATCGATACCCACGCCACTCAAATAGCTGAGTTTCAGTTGATCGCCGGTTAAACTTAACCAGCGATCGGCAATTTGCTCTCGCAGGGGTCGCAGACAGGCGGGTTCATACTTCCTCGGCACTTTGGCATCATGTAAGATCGGTTCACTATTCCAAGGGTCATAAGGAATCAGGGATTGAGCGGACAATTGGGGACGCATGAAGCAATTTCCCCGCCGGTTAAGCATGGAGGCGACAAAGGAAAAGGTGCTGTTAGAAATCGCTAGAATATCGCAGTGACTTAATAAGTAAAAATCTGGATAAAAGTCAGCTTTTGGTAATGCGGCCCCCAGGGATTTAGCGGTAACGGGTTGATATTCGGCAAAATGAGGCAGGACTTTTTCCGGTTCGTCACTGGCAATGAATAAAACAGGTTGCTCTAGGGTATCCCAGATTTGGGTTAACCAGGTTTTATACCAGATAAGAGGGGCGATGAAAAAGTAGGAAAAGCCATAATCTTTGAGTCGGATATGTAATCCGACAATGGTTTTGCCTTGGGAAAGCAGGCGATCGCGCACCGGGTCCAGTTGTTGTTTGACCTCAATGACAGGTTCAAACCAGCCATAAAACTTGTCTTTATAGGCGGCATAATATTGAGTATGAAACTGAAAATATCCCCAAATGTCAACATTTTTCAAGGGGTTTTTCCGTTGCAAAATTGGCGAGTCATCGGCGCGGGTACTGACATCTTTGACTTCAGGTAAATTTTTAGACAAGGGGGGGTCTTGATGTCCAAATAAATACTGTCCAATCCATTCGGGAGTTTCTATCCGCAGATGATGGGTTTCAGCGTAAAGTTTCAAAAACCCATACTGAAAAAGTTGATTGGCAAAGCGTCCATTAGTACCCAGGGTAGATAGGGTAATTAAGGGCTTTTTAACATAAAACGCATCTCCCCAAGAAGGATGATAGGGGGTGACGGTAGCAACGCGCTCAAAGTCAGATTCGGCTAATAATTCATCAATTTTGTCAATTAACTGCGTCCCTTCATACAGTTCTTCGTAATTGACTTCGGTATTAATGGCTTCAATATTTTGCAGCAGATTTTTGGCCCCTTGGAGGGCCAAAAATTCTGCCCCCTGGATATCTAAGTTCAATAGATTAAAATCTGCCGGATTTAAACCTAATTCTTCCACGAGGGTATCCAAGGTTTTAGATTGGACCTGAATTTGATGGGTTTCTCGAATCTCAGGATAATAGTCTTTAACCCGTTTCAAGGGTAAAATAGAGCTGGCTGCATCCATTGATGTGACGTGCAAAGTTGCAGTTCCATTAATATTGGAGATGGCACAATTTACGCCAATCAGGTTAGGGACGCCTATTAAATTGGTTTTTAAGACTTGAAAAACGGCTGGATTGGCTTCAATAAATAAAACCTTATTAATGCCAATTTCCTGATAAATTTTAAGTTCTTCACCTTCATTTGCCCCTACATGAATGACTCCCCGAGGGGTGATAGAATGCTCCTCTAAGAGTTGGGATAAATCCAACATTTTCGGGTCAGAATTAGAACGCTTTGGAGTAGAGAAAATCTCAGGTTTGAGAGAATTTTTGGAAATTTTTTGGGGATAAAGACTAGAAATAAACCCTTCTAAATCATCTAAATTTAAAGCATTAGAGAGCAGCGTTGTACAAACTTGAGGGAAACTTTTAACGACGGAAAACGTTTGGATTGGTGCGACTAAAGAACGATTGATGGTCGGAAAAGGTCCAGGGACATCATGGAGAACGACTACCCCTTGATCTGCTAATAGGGTATGGGCTAGTTCTAAACAGATATTGCGAACGGGACAACCCGGATAAGTGTGGCCTTTGATGGTTACTTCGTCCTGGCGATCGCCTGCATCGACAAAAATAATATCAAAATAGCCTGGGCCATATTTCATGGGATATTCACAATACTCTAAAATCTCGGATTCAGTCCAGCAATGTCCCCCTAAATAGGCTTTTCCTTCTTCACTTTTGACCTCAATTAATCGATAGTCAATGTCAATCCCTTGAGCGGATTTGACGATAGGTGCAAATTTTTCATACCACCCCGCATTGTCCTCAACGGACACGACCTGCTGACAGACTAATGATTTGATAAACTGCTCAGTGTTACATCCGGGTCCATACTCTAAAACCCTCAAGGGACGGCCTTTTATTTTATACTGATGAGCAATGACATAGGGCAGAATATATTTAAAGGAATGGACAATTTTGGAGGAACCTAGAGTGACTAAACTTTCAGCTAATTTTTTGGAATAATTGAGATAAGGCTGACAAAGGGTGTCTAAGTTAATTTGGGAGGTAATGTGGCGAGTTTTGCAGGCGATCGCATTACCGACATGGGACAGGGGATGAAAAATATCTGCAAAATTAGTAATTTCTTGCAGTGAAAAAGAGCAAGGACGAGGCAACTCCCGGTCAATCAGGACTAACCATTCATATCCTAGATCTTTTAGTACCTCTAAACAATCCAGGGTACTTTGAAAATATTTGGGGTTCCATCCCCCTTCCTGACTCTGGCGATCGCCTCCTCCCCCATATTCAAATTGCACCAAACTCGGTAATGTTTGGGGGGGAATCTCCCGCAATCCATTAATAATGCCAAATTCGCTGCCTTCTGTATCAACTTTTAAGATAGAAAGCCGTTCAATTGCCCGATTTTGTAGTAAAGTTTTTAAAGTAAACGCAGGCACATTCAGGCTGGTGGGGGTTCTTCTTTGCCGGAAAGAATCAGATTCTTGCGGTTTGACTACTCCCCACCAATCCGGATTTAAGGAGTTCAAATTGACATTAAGCTGACCTTGGTATTCCCCCAAATACAGGGTGACTTCCCCATTTTTTTCAGCGATCGCCGCTTGTTCCAGAGGCACATTCAAACGCTGACAAGTGACCCGCAACTCCTCTACGGGGGCGGGTTCCACTGCCAAAGTGGGAAAACCCGCTTTGACAAAATCTACAAAATAATAATCCTGGGTTCCCACCCCAATTTCGATCGCCGTCCCCTGACGTTCTGGATCTAAAATTGTGGCAAAGGTCGTCATTAACTGTCGTGAACAAGCCTCAAACTTCATCGGATTAAAGCCTAAAATTTCTATGCGGATCCTATTTACTTTGGCTCACTTTTTCAACCCGGATGGGATTGGCAAGTATGGTGCGCAACGCAACGATCCCAACCCGCGCATCCAAGCATTGACCCAAAACCTAACCGCATTGCACCAGTTATTTGGTAACTTTCAGTACGCCACGGATTATGCCAAGCGGGTTGCGATAAGCGCCAATCAATCTCTACAGACCGAAATTGAGATTGTGATTTGCACTACCCAAGGCTACCATATTCTCGATCGCCTTTCTATGCCCTCTCATTTATGGGCCCATCACCCCACGGATGCCGAACCGCTGCTGCTGGGATTTGAATGTCAGGCACTCTTGAAAGAACGCTTAGGCGGGTATGATTATTACTGTTTTCTGGAAGATGACCTAATTTTGCAGGACCCCTGGTTTTTTATCAAGTTGAATTGGTTTACCCAACAAGCAGGCGATCGCCATCTCCTCCAACCCAACCGCTATGAACAATCCACCCACCGAGGCATCGGCAAAACTTACATTGATGGAGAACTACACCCCCAAATTACTGCACCCTATCAAAATGTTAGAGAATCCCCGCAACTCACTGGCATGATTATGGGGAAATCTGTCACCTTTCAGCGCACTTGCAATCCCCATTCTGGCTGTTATTTCTTAAATGCCCGCCAGATGGAATACTGGGTGCAGCAACCCTATTTTTTAGACCGTGATACTCGGTTTGTAGGTCCGTTGGAAAGTGCAGCGACCCTGGGGATTATGCGGACGTTTAAAGTTTATAAACCTGCACCGCCGATGGCTAATTTTTTGGAGGTGCAGCATTTTGGGAGGGTTTGGAGTGAAAAAATTGGGAAGTTAGTGAGGTGGGAGGGGGAGATTTGAACCCCGGATTACACGGATTTTAACGGAAGAGATTTATAAAAAAAGGGAGGGATAATTTATGACTGATTTTGATTATTATGACCGGGTGAATCCGGATTTATTGAAGGTTTTACCGGCAGATGCGGCAATGATTATTGAGGTGGGCTGTGGTGCCGGGGCGATGGGGATGCAATATAAGCGGATTAATCCTCATGGGCGTTATATTGGAGTAGAAATTAATCAAGAAGCAGCCGCAGTGGCGGCGCAACGGTTGGATGAAGTAATTGTTGCGAATGTTGAAGATTTGGAGGATAAGCAGCTACAGTTTGAGCCTGGGTCTGTTGATTGTTTGGTGTATGGGGATGTGTTGGAACATTTAGTTGATCCGTGGCGGGTTCTCCAGCATCAGGTGAAGTGGTTGAAGGATGAGGGTCAAGTGTTGGCTTGTATTCCTAATATTCAACATTGGACGGCGATTGTTAATTTGTTGCGAGGGAGTTGGGAGTATCAGAACCAAGGGTTGCTCGATCGCACTCATTTACGATTTTTTACGTTAGATGAGGTGAAAAAGTTATTCCTTCAGGCAGGGTTACAAAGTTATGAAATTCAAACTCGCGGACGGAAACCCCCGGCTTTTCAACAGTTCCAGCAGTTAATGGCTCCAGTAGTTCAAGGGTTAGGAATTGACCCGAAAACGTTTGAAACTCAAACGGGGGCGATTCAATATGTGGTAAGAGGAATTAAGTCGGAAATACCGCCCAGACGGCTGTTAATTCAAACGATTATTATGGCCCCAACAGGGTGCGATCGCCCTCGGGTATTAGAACCCGATCGCCTCAGTGCGACAATTCCAGGGGTGCGAACCATTTCGGAGGTGCGATCGGCCAACTTGAATGCTGCACTCCCTCAAGAAGAAAAGGTTTTTATCTGGCAACGGACCATTATGGACTATCCCGAAGATGTGGTCAAACTCAAACAACTGTTGCAATTAGGCTATTTAATTATTGCCGAAATTGATGATGACCCCCTGCGCCGTCCGGAATATGAAAAAAATCTGTTTCTGAGTTATCGCGGTTGTCACGGCGTGCAAACTTCTACGGAACCCTTGGCGGATTTTTTACGCCAATATAATCCCAATGTAGCGGTCTTTAAAAATCAATTGGGCTATTTACCACCGAAACGAACCTACCCTGATGACCCGACTTGTACTATCTTTTTCGGGGCGCTCAATCGCGAGGCAGATTGGCAACCGATTATGACAGAGTTAAATCGGGTTCTGCAAAAATACAAGAAACAGGTGCAAGTGAAAGTGCTGCACGATCGCCAGTTTTTTGAGCAGTTACAGGTCAAGAATAAAGAGTTTTTACCCTTTTCTCCTTATGAAACTTATCAGGAGGTATTGCATAGTTGTGATGTCGCTCTGCTACCCCTGACCCCAACTCGGATTAATAGTATGAAGTCGGATTTAAAGTTTCTCGAATGTGCCGGTCATGGGGTGGCCGTGATCGCGAGTCCAACAGTCTATGAAAATACGATTATTGAGGGAGAAACTGGGTTAATTTATCGCTCAAAAAAGGAATTTGGTCAAAAGTTGGAGTCTTTAATCCAGGATCTGGATTTGCGCAGGGGTTTAGGGCAGAATGCTTATCAGTGGGTGGCTAAAAATCGCCTGCTATCTCAACATTACCGGGAACGTCACCAGTGGTATTTGTCCCTGCGCGATCGCCTCCCTGAGTTAAATCACGAATTGCGCGATCGCCTACCGGAGTTGTTTGAAGATTAATAGGCAAACAATCACCCAAAAAGCTCTTCTCCCCCATCCTCCCCATCTCCCCCGTCTCCCCCATCCCCTCCATCTCAATTTATCTATATGAAAATACTCGTCACGATCGCGCATTATTTCAATCCCGATGGCGGAGGGAAACATGGTTCTCTCAGCAAAGACCCGCGATCGCGGATTGTGGCATTGAGTCAGTCTTTAACCCACTTAGCCGCAATTTTAGGGAAATATCAAGGGGTACTAGATATCGCTAAATCTCTAGCAGTCCCAGCAAATCAGGGTCAGTCGCTGGATATTGATATCGTGATTTGTACCACTCAAAACCGTCATGTTTTAGACGATTTGCCGGTTCCTCATCAGATTTACAAGCATCACGCCACCCAAGCGGAACCCTTGATGCTGGGGTTTGAATGTCACGCCCTGTTGCGGGATAGTTTGGGTCGCTATGATTATTATTGCTATATGGAAGATGACCTGATCCTCCATGACCCTTGGTTTTTTATTAAATTAAACTGGTTTTCCTCCCAAGCGGGAGATTTGAATCTGTTGCAACCCAATCGCTATGAAATTTCGCCTCCGGGTCGAGTGGGTAAGGTCTATATTGATGGAGATTTATTACCTAGAGCAACGGCCCAGTTTCAGAAGGTCGAGGACCGACCGGAATTGAAGGGAAATATCATGGAGCAACCTGTACTGTTCCGGCGATCGCTCAATCCCCATTCCGGTTGCTTTTTTCTGAATGCTAAACAGATGGCCCATTGGGCGTCACAACCTTATTTCTTAGACCGCGATACCAGTTTTATCGGCCCCTTGGAAAGCGTTGCCACTCTAGGCATTATGCGAACCTTTAGAATCTATAAACCCGATCCGACTTATGCAGGATTCCTAGAAATTCAGCACTTTGGGACTGCATTTCTCAACCTGATTGGTCGAGGCATCAATATCTCCCCGGGATAATATAAAGCCCCATCTCCCCCATCTCCCCCATCGTCCCCATCTCGATGGCGGTCTCCCCCATCCTCCTCTAACCCCAACAAAAGAGCCACAGATGTTATTCATCTGTGGCTCAATCGTTACGAGGCGTTTAGATTAAGCGCCTTAGAACAGGAATATGTCATTCCGGGTAATCGCACCACTGCTGACGACCGCAATAGTTACGATTTCATCGGGATTGTTCCGATCACTCGGGGCCGCACCATTTTTATCCCAGAGCAAGAATCCGCCTTGATCTTGGGCGTCGAAGATGATCGCCGAAGTGGTACCAGTGCCACTGATCAAGTTCTCGAAGCTACCCGTGTAGGTGGTGGTTTTATTGGTAGAGAAGAAGTCGATGTTGGTCCGGAGTCCAGCGATCGCCTCAGAGTCTAAAGCATAGCCTGTGAGGTTGAGGTAGATTTTATCTCGACCACTCTCGAAGCTGGTGATAGTATCACCCGGTGTTGGAGTTCCGGCGCTAACGTTGCCGCTATCATCACTGGTGACCCCATCACGGGCATCTGCGATACTGCCGAATAGGAAGGCATCGGCTGCACCACCGGTTCCAATCAGGCTGTCTGCACCCCAGAACCCTTCCAGAGTATCCAAGCCGGGAGTATCTGCCCGGAGGGTATCTGCTTCGTCACTACCCGTGAGGAAGTCATTACCAGTACCGCCCATCAGGGTATCATCAGCGCTACCAGCAACCAGCACGTTATCGCCGGAGACTGCCATGAGCAGATTTCCACCACCACCATCCTTGGCGTAGAGGGAGTCATTGCCTTCACCACCGATCAGGGTATTGTTTGCGCCACCCTCTCCCAGGATCAGGGTATCGCTACCTTTGTCGCCAGATAGATAAGAATCTATTCCCGATGAAGCGATGGAATCGTTATCTTGACCACCGTACAGACTTACGGCTTCGGCTGTACCGACCAGAGAGTCGTTTCCTTGGTTACCAAAGCCAACGCTAGAGGCCCCACCGAGGGATAACAGGTCCAGATTGTTCCCGGCGATCGTGTCGTTGTCTTCGATGTTGCCACCAATCAAGGTATCGCGAATGCCGGTACTCAGGAGAGTATCGTTGCCTTTATCTCCATACAGGAGGTTAGTGCCGCCACCCAGGGTTGTGTCACCCGTGACCAGGGAGATACCGGAAACCACGGTGTCATTATCTTGTCCACCATATAAGGTGCTGCGAGTGAACCCGTAGGTTTCTAAATAGTCTACGCCAGTATTACCGAACACTAGGACTTGGCTACCTCGGTTGAAGAGGGAATCATCCCCCTCAGCCCCGATCATGGTCTGACGTCCGCGATCGCCCCCGGAGGAGTAGATGTAATCGCTCCCGGTTCCGCCGTTTAACCAGTTGTTACGAGGGTATCCTGCGAGTGCGCGTTGCGCCCCTTCTACAGTGTTGACTCCATCTTCCTCTAACCCGAGCTCTAGGGGAGCATCTTTACTAAGCATGAACAGGGAGTCGTTTCCTTCGCCCCCGAATAGGCTGTCGCGATCGCCGATCCCAAAGATGACGTCGTTGCCTTTGTCACCGCTGAGATAGTTGCGCCCAGGGTTTCTGGGAACGGCAACGCCGTCTTCTACAACGACGCCCACTCCTAAGCCTGCTGTTGCACCTGCGCCCGATCCACCGCCAAATAAGAACGGAGGAACGAAGCCAATGCCACCAATGGTATCCGGAACGAAGGCCGCACCTCCACCCCCGGAACCTGAGCCACTACCGGCTATTTCAATAACCTGGATGGTATCGTCACCGATACCACCGTAGAGGGTATCCGCACCTAAGCCGGAGCCACTGATGAAGTCATCTCCGCCGTTTCCAAAGGCGAGGTTGCCCCCAAGACCGTTACCAAAGTTGAAAATATCATCGCTGTCTTCTACCCGGTTTTCGGATTGGTTGTTGGTGCCACCGTAAACCGTGTCGCGACCTAAGCTGCCTCGGGCTTCATAGCGATCTTGCCCTAAGTCACCAAAGAAGACGCTTCCGCCCCCTTTGCTCACCAAAAAGTCATCGTCTTGACCCCCATAAAGGGTGTCTCCTGATGTGCTTGAGGTCAGGGAATCATTTTCTGTATTCCCAAAAATTAAACTCCCACCGACGGTATCGGTGGTAATAAAATCACTTCCCGTTAGGCCCACAACCGTATCTGCGCCTAGGCCAAACGAAAATAAATCTAGGGTATCGTTCGGATTTACCGGGTTTGTATCGAGTATTCTAACCATTCAGTTTCTCACTCCTCATCTGTTTCGTGTCGTCCTTGTCAAGTCTGCTCAGGCAGCTAACCTAGGAAACCCTTGACTTCGGTTGAGTCGTCTGGACTTTCTGTCAGCAGCAAGTCTAGCCCAATTGGGTGCTAATGTCTAGTCTGGCAAGATGGCAAAATTTTAGCTGTTCCAACTGTGACTGATTAGCATGGCTCATTGATTTTAGCTTGACAATGCTGGGGTGCACGACTATGATACCAATCCGAGAGTTCCCTTTCCAGAAATGGCTCAAAATGCTTACCCAGGCAGCTCTTATTCCTCTATTCTGTGTTTTCTTTTTCAGACCCGGCAGATCGCGGGAAAGTTTATTAAATAGGGGGCCAGTGGGCCCTCTTTAAATCGGGGGAACCCAGTAACAATCATCCTTGTGACCTGCAATCATCGGGTTAAACGAGGTAGAGAGGATTCAGGGACTGCTCAGGGCGGGAACTTGGGGTCCCAGAGGCGATCGCCTCTTTTGTCCCTACACTATCCAAGCTGGACAGATCACCACGGCTCCTAGGGGCCATTCCCTGCGCTTGATTTAGAGACCCGAAATCTCTTGTCTCTACATTATTGATTAAATAGGCCCAAAATCTCGGGTCTCTACATTATTCCTTCAAACGGATGAGTTAACCGGGCCTACAATTTTTCCTCTCTACTCAGATTTTGAAAGAACCCACAGACTACAGAAGCCGATTTTACTGTAGTCTCCTATACGATCCCCAAGGGGGTTCTATAGGGAATTGCTATAAATCGGAGCAATTACCGCTAATTATTACGAAGTTCTACAGGATAGTTCGCACAAGAAGCAACCAATCCACTGCGGAGCATAAGGCAAAGTAGAGACACCGAGCAGTTTTGATTTACGATTGCTATGGAAGTCAAGACCGAAAATCCGTGGGGATCAGGGAGATATTTGTGATTGATCGGGAAAAAGCTGGGGTTTGGATCCAGCGCGGCTATCAGTTGAGAGCAAAGGGGCAGTATTCTGAAGCGATCGCCTTTTATCAAGAAGCCCTGAATTTTAACCCCGATGAGGTTGAGGCTTATTGCCAACTGGGGGACCTATATTGGCGGCAGGGCCAATTCATTGAGGCGATCGCCCACTGTCAAGGGGCGCTCAAACTGGACCCTCAGTCAGCAGAGGCTTACAAGACCCTAGGCAATATTCTCCAATCCCAAGAAAAATGGACGGCAGCGGAACGCGCTTACGAACAGGCAGTGCAGATTCTGCCGAAGTTTGCGGCGGCTCATGCTAATTTGGGCAGTCTCTACTATCGGCGGGGGGACCCTGAACGCGCGATCGCCTCCTACCAAACCGCACTGGTCCTAGAACCCTCCCAAGCTGGCATTCATTGGAACCTCGGGATGCTCTATCACGATCTAGGCCGCTTAGGGGAGGCGGTGGAGTCCTGGGAGCAAGCATTACGGATCCAACCCGAAATGGGAACTGCACAACAGCATTTAAAAATAGGAAATACCCTTTTAGCGCTGGCACAAGTTGAGGCAGCAATTCACCACTACCAACAGGCGATCGCCCTACAACCCAACTTCTCCCAAGCTCAGTCCAATCTGGGCAACGCGCTCATTCAACAAGGGTCCTTGGAGGAAGGCATTGCGGCCCTCAAAACCGCTCAAACCCTCAGCCCCCAGTTACCAGGGATTCATTACAATTTAGGGACAGCCCTTTTACAACAAGGGTATCAGCATCAAAATCTCAGTGGGTCAGAATGGCGGGGGGTGGTGGACTGCTTTCTTCAGGCGATCGCCCTCGATCCAGACTTAATCGCGGCACATCATGCTTTGTTCTATCTGATTCGCTCCCGAGACCCCTTCGGCAGAGACTTTGACTCCCTTCGACACGCTGCCGAAGACTATTTAAGCCT
Organism: Laspinema sp. D2d; assembly: GCF_025370755.1. GTDB lineage: Bacteria > Cyanobacteriota > Cyanobacteriia > Cyanobacteriales > Laspinemataceae > Laspinema. The sequence goes on from NZ_JAMXFC010000003.1 coordinate 189,204, forward strand.
CGCCCAAGGCCCCCTTAGACTGTTAGCCGCCCTCCCCTATCTCTCCTTATGTTTACATGGGGGATACAGCGATTTAGCCTGGGAAACCTTTCTCACCATAGAAACACAGCTTCAGTCGGACCTAGATTCTCTTGACTTCGACTCCATCGCCTTGCTCTATTCTCGGCTCATGTTTTCCCAACCCCATCTCCGTGATGATGCTAGGGCCAATCTAACCTTAGCCAAACTGCTTGGCTCTAAAAATCAAGCCCGCCTCAACCAACAATCCATCTCTCTACCCCACCTCCCCCATCCCCCCACTCTCCCCCCTCTCAAAATCGGCTTCCTCTCCCCTCATTTCCGCCGCCATTCCATTGGATGGTGTAGTGCAGATATTATCCGCGAGTTATCTGGGCTTTCTGCGGAAATCTATCTCTACGTCACTCAAGCTCAAGTAAGAGATGATAAAACCCAAGAGTTCCAAAATATTGCGACCCAATTTTATCAACCTCAAAGTGGTAATTTTGAAGCCGCTCGATTAGAACTTATTGAGCAAATTAGGGCGGACAAAATTGATATTTTAATTGATTTAGATTCAGTTACCTGTTCGGACCAGTTAGAAATTTTGTACCGGCAACCTGCGCCGATTTGCCTATCTTGGCTAGGATTTGACGCACCCTTTTTATCTTCAGCCCATTACTTTTTAGGCGATCGCCACACCCATCCCCCAGGAATTGAACCTGATTACATTGAGCAGTTAATCCGGATGCCCGATTCTTTTGTCGCCGTTTCTGGATTTAAGCGTCAATCCGTCGAGCGAGAAGTCGTCCGATTGAGCTTGGGAATCAGTTGGAAACATATTGCTTACCTCTGTGTAGCCCCTGGGAAAAAACTAAATCGCGAGTTAGTAAAAGCCCAAATTCAAATCCTGAAAGAGGTTCCCAACAGCGTCTTACTTCATAAAGGAGAAGGAGAGCGATCGGCTATTTTGCAACTTTATCAACAAGCCTGTACTGAGTTAGGAGTCCCCACCAATCGAGTTATCTTAATATCCAGAACATCCACGGAAGAACAGCACCGGGCTATTTACGAATGTGCAGATATTTTATTAGATTCCTATCCTTATAATGGCGGCACTCATACTTTAGAAGCCTTGTGGTTTAACTTACCCCTGGTCACCCGAGTGGGAGAACTATGTCTCGCGCGGATGGGATATTCTTTTCTGAATACCCTCGGTATTGAAAGTGGCATTGCCCGGAGTTGGGAAGAGTATATCGATTGGGGAATTCAGTTGGGTCAAAACGTGAAAATCAGACAAGAAATTCGCCATCAATTAATCCGTTCAAAGCAACCTAAACATCTCTCTCCTTTGTGGAATCCGGCTAAATTTGCTCAGGATATGTATGAAATTTTTGAGGACCTAAGACAACAGCAAATCCATATCAATTAAATCAATCAAGGAGGATTTACGGAGTTATGTCTGAAATTAAACAAGAACAACAACATCCGCAGGCTCGTAAAGATCGAGAAACCCTGGACAAAATTTTAATGGGAGAGTTAACCGAATATAATCTGGCGGAATTAGCTCGACTGCGAATTCGATATCGAGGATTTCCAGGATCGCGGGATGTCTGGAGTGACATCGAAAAAGTATTATCCCGCTGGAATATGACGGAAGAAGATTTATTTGAAAAAACCCGCGAGATTCACCGAAAAGGTCGAGTTTATCGAGCGCAAGATAGTGATAGTGAAGATTGGATGTAATCGGGAGTTTAGAAACCGAGTTTCTTTCATCAATTCATGACAATGAGGCAAGAATTGTTGTAAAAACCGGGTTTCTATAATCGGGGACCATTAATTCTGATTAAGCATTCACCCAATCGGGTAAAAGTTGGGTGAATTGTGGGAGGCGATCGCGCTGCTGATATAACAGAACGGCGAGGAGTGCATTCATCCCCAAGGGTGCATTTAGTCCCGGGGTCAGTTTACCTATTAACTCCTGCACAAACCTTTGTTCGATCTCTGGTAATGGCTGATTTTGAATGCCACTATTGAGGACACTTTGATGAGCTTTCCCGAGTTTCTGGGTGTAGCATTCGCGCAGGCGATCGCTGGGAATTTGCAACCACAATTCAGCAAATTCTCGCCGTAGTTGAATTAATTCACGTTGAATAGATTCATCAGATGGATCAATATAATACAGATTCGCACAACCAATCAGACGATTGAGAAATTCCTGAGAAACAGAGACGGGTTGAGATGGAATTTGGGTGGATTTATCATTCGCCATAGCAGCAGAATTCTGTGCCACTTGAAACAATTGCTGAAACAAATTGCCCATTTTTTTGCCGTAAGCCACACTATCTAAAAAGGGCGGATTTTGCTGCATTTTTTGCTGGATTTGCTGGCGATACTGGTGGCGGAGTTGAGGATTCGTGCCCAGCTTGATCGCTAATTGGATATAACCCGGTTCATCCTGGGCGATTAAATCAGTAAGTTGAATTTCCCGCAGAAGTGCAGAAGCTTGGCGAGATCTTAAGCTACTGTCTTCCCAGGCGATCGCTGGAATTCCCAGTTGTAACGGATCTAGTAAAGAAGTTGCTCCACTATAAGGATAGGAGTCCAGATAAACATCGGCAAGTTTAACGCATTCTTTAATATCCGCTGGACTCGGCAGCGTATTAATCAGAACTAACCGCTGTTTATCGATACCCTGTTGGGCAAAAATTCGATGGATTCGTTCCACAAATGGTTTCGCCGGATAAGTAGAATTCCAGGCGGGTCCAAAGGGATATAAGACCAAAATAGAATTGGGAACGGCGGCCATAATTTTGGCCCAAGTTTCGCTAAGTTCAGGAATAATTTTGTAGAAGTTAGCCCCAGACATAAATACCACAGTTTGATCCGTTGCACCCCAGCTTGCACGAGTGGGATTGACAGTGGAGGCTGGTTCCGGGAAGGGAAATCTGAAACACAACCCAGAACCTTCAATATTGATCAGTTTTTCGCAGTATTGTTCGCTGCTAGTCGTCATAGGTGCGGTTAAATTTCCGGCAATATAGTAGTCGATATTGCGAATGCCGGTGGTGACGGGAGAGGCAATGGAGGTCACTTGGACTCGGGCCAGTCGGTGTTGAGCTAGGGCTGTTAAGGGCTTATTAAGTTCGGTAATATTGGTGCCGATGAAGAGAATATCTAAGTCATCGTTGCGGAAGGTTTGGACTTGTTCAGAGAGGCTTTCTGGCAGTTTTACGAGGCGATCGGCCCGACTCTGACAATACCCTTCTAGTTGGCTGCCCTTGACCTGTTCGGCATAAAGAAAAATTTCAAACTGGTTGCGATCAAAATGTTCAAAAACAGGCAGAATTACTAAGGTTTCAGTAGCGGAATTGAAATGATTTTTCAAAATTCCTAGGCGAATTTTGGGGCGATTCGCAGAACGGGGGGGGAAGATATAATCCACGTGGAATCCCCGATTTTTGAGAGCATATTCAATAATATCTGCCCGCTGACGGTAAAGAGATTTCGGGTTGCCACGGGTGAAATACAGGGGTGCAAAATTAGCATTTCCCTGGGTGAAAAACTCCGCGACGCTTTGCCAGAGAGGTGAGTCTGGATTGGTGAGTATTTTATGATGGACATATTCTATCCAGCCTTGGAAATAGCAATAGTATTGCTCAACTTCTCCGAGTTCGTGGAACAGAGTAGGACTAGCAAACATAAATTTGAGATAATCCTGGGCGAACCATTTTGGAATCGGTGCATTTTTGTAGGGAATCTGGAGTTGATGGGGATAGCAATAGAGAGTAGCCGCTATGAAGGATTGCAGGGCATTGGGTGCATCAAATCCTTGGGCAATTGAGGTGGAAAGTTGGCGGATGAATGCTTGTTCGCTAGGGGTGATGGCTTGATATTTGATGCCACTTTCTAGCAAGGCTTTATGGGCAGTTCCCAGTTCCCCTAAATAGGCGGATTGTAACTGTTCTTCAGGAGTCTGTAACCATTGCTGGGCAAGTTGTTGGCGGCTTTGCTGGAAATGAGTTAAAGTATTGGGTTCCGAGGGAGTACGATAAGAGGGAGAGGCGATCGCCTCTTTCCGTGGGTTTTGTGCTGTAGCAAGTAGGGTTGAACGGACAATTTCTGCCATTTTTTCCCATGAAAATTTCTGTTGTCGTTGCAATCCTGCCGCTATCCAGGAATTGCGAACTTCAGGTTTTTGAATTTCCTGCATTGCGTTGACTAGACCGAAAATATCGTTATCTTTGACATAAATAACCGCTTGTCCGGCCACTTCGGGAATCGCACCATTGGGACAAGTAATCACCGGGCATCCACAAGCCATTGCTTCTAAGACGGGTAAGCCAAAGCCTTCATATTTAGAGGTATAAATTAGGGCAATAGCACCGGAATAAGCCAGTCGCAATTCTGAATCACTCAATTGAAATAGATGGACCAGTGTATCGCTGATGTAAGGTTGAAATTCTACTTCTAATTGCGCTTCTCCACCCACACAAAGAATGTCGAATTCTTGGCGGTTTGGGAGTTGAGCAAATGCCTGAAAGAACAAAATTGCATTTTTGTAAGAATTGATATTGGTGCGGCTACCGACCCAGAGGAAATAGGGTTTTGAGAGGCGGTATTTTGATTTAAATGTGGTAATTTCTGCGGGAGTTGTCGGCCTAAATTCTGACTTAATGCCGCAAGGGGCAACCGTCACGCGATCGCGAGGAATTTCTGGGAAAAACTCAACCAAATCTCGGGCGGTTTGTTCAGAAATGGTAATATAGGCGGAGCCATGACGAATGCCTTGATGTTTTTCCCTCCACATAGCTGCATTTAGATTAGTTGGATACCGTTCTGGAATCATGTCATAAGCCATGAACACCGAGGGCGTGGTTAGGGGTGTAGTGTAATAGGTAGAGATGAAGATATCCGCGTTTTCTTCATCACAAATATCCTGCAACAAGCGGCGATCGGCTTCGGTATTATTGTAGTCGTAACTGGGAATACAAAGATATTTGACGCCTGGAATTCTCGGGGCTGTGCCAGCGCGATCTAAAAATAAGATTTGCTTAGCAAACCCAGTTTTAACCCATTCTTGCAAGAGCGATATCCAAACGCGAGCGATTCCGGTATTATTGATTTGATAGAATATTCCGTCTATGATGATAGTGAGCGGTTTGGGTTTGAAAATTTTAGGACTCACAGTAAGTTGGGTTTGGTTTTCAGTTAAAGACATAGCAGATAAAGCAGTTTTGTAAGCAGCGATCGTTTCGTTAATGCACTTGTCCCAGCTAAATTTTTTAGCTTGTTCTAAAGATTTAAAAGACATAGCCTGTCGCAAATCGGGTTGATTGTAGAGAGTTAGGATAGCCTGCGACAAACCCTCGATATCTGTTGGATCCATCATAATTCCAGCATCTCCAACCACTTCCGGCAAGGAAGAAGTATTTGAGGTAATCACCGGAACGCCACATTGCATCGCTTCTAGGGGTGGCAAGCCGAATCCTTCATAAAAGGAGGGATAGACAAACACCAGCGCCCCACTGTAGAGGGCTGCCAGATCTTCATCGGCGACATACCCGGTGACAAAGATCCGTTTTTGGATCCATTTATGATTTTCAATTTCTGTAAAAATTGTATTGAAATCCCATCCTTTACTTCCAACTAAAACTAGATTTAACTGTTCGATATTTTGTTCTCGTAAAAGTTTGGCAAATGCTTGAATAACACCTTCGATATTTTTTCGAGGTTCTAAGGTACTTAAGCTGAGAATATAATTTTCCTGGGGAATACTATACTTTTTTAAAGTCTCAGAAACTTTTGTGCCATCTAAACAGGGGTAGAAAATATCCTGATCAGCGGCCAAATGAGTTACAAATACTCTTTCCGGAGGAATTAACGCATATTTACACAAGTCATTTTTAGTATGATTTGATATACAAATAGCCCAATCTTGGGGCGACAACTGAGATAAAATTTGCTTTAGAGAATGATTCTCGCAATTTTGAAAGAATTCAGGATATAAAATAGGAATTAAATCATAAATAGTAATAATTTTGGGGCGTTGATTTTTTTCTACGGGAAGGAAATAATAAGGGGAATGGAAAAGGTCTACCTCAGAATAGACCGATTGAGATAGGGTAACATTTTGGAGTAAGGGATGCCCCAGCAGATAATTCTGACACCACTGGAAGGTCCGGGGAGATTCAACAGCACAAAATTTCAAATCAATTTCTGAGGAGGCTAACAAACCTGTCGCTATTTTTTCAACAACTCTAAATACACCTGTTTTAGCAAGTGGGTAGTAGTGTCCCAAACCCAACACTGAAATATCATATAAAATCTTCAATTTTTGAGGGAAGGTTGAGGGAGTTATTTCTTTTAAAGTGGGTGCAATAAGATTTTTTATCCATTGCTGTATTTCTTCGGGAGTTCGGGGGGGAGCCAGTGAAAATGATTGTTCTCCAGCAATTATTGCTAACCAATCCAAATTTTTAAAGCTAAGTGTATGAATAAACTGCCGCCTTATTTGGGCTTTTAAAGCCAATTCGATTTCTGGAGATTCTAAAATTAATTTTAACAAGTTTTTTGCTAAACTTGAATAAGGGAATTGATATCTTGCTTTCTCTTTTGAAGATTCTTGATTTTCAAAGATTCTATAAAAAAATAAGGGTTCATGTACTTTGGCAATATCACCTAGCAGCAATAGTTCTAATAAAAGAATAACGTCTGGCCCATACTCTTCCCTAAACAATCGAGTGTTCTTTAAAGAGGCGCTCCGAATAAGACCATAAATTTCATACCAATTTATCCAAGCAATAAGCTGGTCTACTCGCCGAAAAATATCCATACCAACAATTTCTCGGTTCTTGCATTTTTTCATCCAAGAATCTTGTTTTAATTGCCCCTTTTCATCAATAAATTCAAAATCAGTACAACATAATACCGCTTCAGGATTATTTTCTAATTTACTTACACATTTTTTAATATATGTCCTTTCCCATAAATCGTCATGAGCCGCCCACATAAAATACTGACCCTTAGAGAGTTCAAAAACTTTATTGAAGTTTTGGGGAGAACCAATATTTTGTAGGTTTCTTAAATATCTAATTCGACTATCTTTAGCTGCATATTCTTGACAAATTTCAGCGGTAGAATCCGTCGAGGCATTATCTGAAATAATTAATTCAAAATATTGATAATCTTGAGCTAATAGGGAATCTAGGGCTAACCGGAGGTAGCGATCGCCGTTATAAACCGGCATTCCAATACTGACTAAGGGATGAGTCTCTTTCATCGGGTTTCCTTCTGTTGTTTAAATTTATTCCTTTCTTTGCAACCAAGCCCCAGGCCAATGAGTAACATTTTTTGTTAATTCACTTTCATTAAACGGCCATTTTGGTTGTTCTAAGAAAAACTCTGGATGCTGTTGAACAAATTCAGTGGCGGCGGCTGTTGGATTATCAAAAGTCCACTCGGATTGACCCCTAGGCACATCACTCAATTCTTGCATAATTCCATCCGTTGCCACGAGATAAGAACCCGGAGTTACGAAGTCTCCGTAGGCTTCTAACTCGGCTAAAACGTGCGCTTTTGTATGGCAAGAATCGAGAATAACCATCACCGTTTCTCCCGGTTTAACCGTCGATTTAACCTGATGGACGAGTTCCGGTTCTATGGAGTTACCTTCTACTAAGGTAATGTAAGGGAACAGTTCATGGGCTTCGATCGCCTTGCGGTTGTGGGGTCGAATCTCGATATCAATCCCTATCACTCTCCCTTGGGCGATCGCTTTACACAAACTCGCATAATAAATTAAAGAACCCCCATGAGCAACTCCAGTTTCTATAATCACATCCGGTTTCACTCGATAAATTGCTTCTTGAATCCGGATCATATCCTCCGGAAGTTGGATGATCGGTCTTCCCATCCAGCTAAAAGTATAGGGATATTTCTGATTCCATCCCACTTTTACCCATTGCTGAGAAATTAGTTCAAAGGCTTTTTTAGAATACAAGTCTATACAGACCTGTGTTCCCTCAATTTCTTGGATAAGTTGTTGTTTGTCTGTGTCAATTATCAATTTCATAGGTCTAACTTTCTCTATCCCTTGGTCTGATTTTTCCACCAGCTAACTGCTTCATTTAAGCCGTGATTTAGACTGAATTTAGGTTGCCAACCCAGCTCATCCTTTAACCGGCTTATATCTCCAACGAGTAAGGGTGGATCGTTTGCAAAAGTGGGAATTACGCCGAGTTCAATCAACTCTTCCCCATTTAGAATTTCTGCAATCTGGTAGATTATATCCTTTAAGGGAACGGGTTGACCCGATGCAATATTAATTGGACCAGAAACTGGACTATCTAACAAGCTAACAAAGGCATCGGCTACATCTTCAACATAGAGAAAATCTCGCATTTGCTTACCGTGGGAACAAGATGCCGTTTTTCCTTGCAACAGGGAACGAATTACGGAGGGAACGAGGCGATCGCCATATTCATGAGGTCCATAAGCAAAAAATATTCGTCCCCAAGCACTACTGATTCCGGTTTGTGCCGCGTAAGCATTCAACAAATTCTGGAGGGAGTTTTTACAAACTCCATACAAGGTTTTAGGGACTAAAGGCGTCACCTTTTCAGAACAATATCCATAGTCCCAATTATACTCGGCACAGGTCCCCGCCATAACCACTCGATCTCCTCCATATCGAGCAAATTCTTGTAATAAACTTAAACTCCCCTGTACCCACTGAAAATTGTCTAAAGCAGTCCAGTATTTTCCGGGGACCGCAAACCAAGCAAAATGTAATAAATGACTCGGTTTAACTTCGGACATTAACCGGGATACCTCTGCTGATTCTAGCAGATTAGCTTGATGCCAATGCACTTCTGAATGACATGAATTAATGGGTTGAGAAGAAACTGCATGAACCTCATACCCTTTGTCTAATAAAAAGGGTAAAGAATGCTGGCCGATAAAGCCTGTGCCTCCGGTTACTAGAACTTTTTTCATTTCACGAAATCTGCATAACTGTTATCTTTGTCAGAAATAATCAAAGGATTGGTAGTCGGCCATTTTATCCCAAATGCTGGATCATTCCATCGCACCCCTCTTGCACTTTCTGGATAATAAAATTCTGACATTTGATAAAAGACTTCAGTCTGATCCACTAAGGTTTGAAATCCATGAGCAAATCCCTCGGGGATGTAAAGCATCCGGTGGTTTTCTGCGGTGAGTTCTACCCCAACCCATTGGGTAAACGTGGGAGAGGTAGGACGCATATCGATAATCACATCATAAATTGCACCCTGAGTACATCGGACTAATTTAGTTTCGCCATGAGGAGGGAGTTGATAATGCATCCCACGTAGGGTTCCCGACTTGGAGTTAAAGGAGATATTACATTGGACAAGGGCGGAATTTAACCCTCGGTCATCAAATTCTCGCTGACACCAAGTTCGAGCAAAAAATCCCCGGTTGTCTGTTAATTGTTCCGGTTCAATAATCCATACGCTTTCTAATTTTGTTTCGGTAAAAATCATGGGAGGTTTGGTCCTTGATGACTGGCTTATTATAAAATTTTAATTTCAGGAATAGGTAAAATAAAGTGTCCCCCGTTCTGCCTATAATCCGTTTGTTGTTTAAGAATCTCCTCGGCAAAATTCCAGGTTAAAAGTAAGACATAATCCGGCATGGCTTCTAGTAATTTTTCGGGAGCATAAATTGGCAAATGAGTTCCTGGTGTGTATCGACCTTGCTTAATTTGACTGCGGTCTACAACAAAATCAAGGAGATGTTTATCGATTCCAAAATAGTTGAGTAAGGTGCTACCTTTAGCGGAGGCTCCATAGACCGCAATTGTTTTGTTTTGGGTTTTTAGTTCCCCGAGTAGGTTGAGGAGATTTTGGCGCAACTCTTCAACATTTTTTCGGAAATTTTGGTAGAAGTCTACCTGATTAACGCCCCAATTTTTTTCGGTTTCGAGTAGGGCCAGAACTTGAGCCGATCGCCGATTTAACCCGCTGCATTCTTTCTGTACAAATATCCGTAATGACCCCCCATGAATCGGTAGTTCTTCAACGGCTACAATCTTTAACCCATGTCGCTGAAATAAGTAGTCCAGCGCGGTTATAGAAAAGTAACAAAGATGTTCATGATAGATGGTATCAAATTCGACATTATCAATTAATTCTTTGAGGTAAGGCACCTCAATTACCGCTGTTCCCTGTTCTTTCAGAAGAATATTAATTCCAGCAACAAAGCCGTTCAAATCTGGCACATGAGCGAGAACGTTATTGGCATGAATGATATCCGCTTGTTTGCCCTGTTGTTTGAGTTGTTGGGCGAGGGTTTCTCCAAAAAATTCACTTAGGGTAGGAATTCCTCGCTGATTTTGGGCAACGGTGGCAATATTGACCGCTGGTTCGATACCCAGGACGGGAATTCCTTGTTGATGATAATATTGGAGTAAATAGCCATCATTGCTGGCAATTTCTATGACCAAGCTCTCGGGGGATAAGTGGCGATCGCCTATTAACTGAGTCGCAATTGTTTGGGCATTGTCCAACACGGTATCGGAAAACGAAGAAAAATAAACATACTCCCGAAACAGTTGCTCAGGCGGCACCGTTTCGGTAATTTGAACTAACGTACAATGAGGACAGAAGGCCAAATCTAGGGGATATTTGGGTTCCGGTTCCTTAAGTTGGTCAGCGGTGAGCAACCGATTGGCTAACGGAGTTTCACCCAAGGACAAAATCAATTCTAACCCGGTTTTTCCACAGGAACGACAGGGATTCCATAAACCGCTCATCTGCCCCCTCCTAAAAATATTTTATACCAATCAATCGTGCGTTCTAATCCTTCTTTTAGAGAGAATAACGGATGCCAATTCAGCATTTTTTTAGCTTTAGCTGCACTTAAATATTGATACCGAATTTCATTAGAGGCTTCCCCTCGAATCTCAGGTTCTAAATCCGAACCCATTAAGGTTAAAATCTGCTCGACTAATTCTAAGACGGTGACTTGAGTTTCCGTGGAAAAATTAAAGGCTTGACCCCGTAAATCCCGGTTCTGCGCCAGTTCTTCCGCCAAGAGAATATAAGCGGCGGCCCCATCTTCTACATAAAAGTAATCTCGAATATATTGACCATCGGAACGGATGATAGGCCGATCGCCTCGTAATACTGACCGAATTGTTCCCGGGACGATCCGATTCCAATTCAAATCCCCGCCCCCATAAAAGTTACCACACCGGGTAATTGCCACGGGTAAATCATAGGTTTTAGCATAGGCTTGGGCGATTAAATCCGCACAAGATTTACTAACATCATAGGGATGACGACCCATTAAAGGCGTCTCTTCATTATAGGGGAGTTGCTGGGCTTCGCCGTAGGCTTTATCCGATGAAGCGAGGACAATTTGCTTCACCGTTGGACTATGACGGCAAGCTTCTAAAATCGACCAAGTACCGGCAATATTCGCCTCAAAAGTAGAGATGGGATTACGGTTGGCGATCGCTACAATCGTTTGAGCAGCCAAATGAATCACCGTATCAATTTCATATTCTCCCATCGCCCGTTCTAACAGCGATTGGTCCTGAATATCCCCCCGCACAATTTTGACCTGTTCAATCCCCTGACTGCGGACCAGTTCACTTTGAGGAACCCAATCCCGAACCAGACAAACCACATCCGCGCCTAAGTCCAGTAATTGCTTGACCACCCAACCCCCAACCAGGCCCGTGGCCCCTGAAATCAAGGTTGGACGATCCTGCCAAAACCGGCGTTCGCGCAGCGTCTCGGAACGAGAATCGCCCTTTACATTTAATCCCATACCTTCCAAGGTGGATTTCCCCCTTCCCACAAACTTTCTAACAGCCGCACATCCCGCAATGTGTCCATACATTGCCAAAAGCCGTCATGGCGATAAGCCGCTAACTGACCCGCTTCTGCTAACCGTTCCAATCCTTCCGCTTCCAAACTGGTTTGGTCCCCTTCTAAATACTCGAAAATTCCCGGTTCTAACACCAGAAACCCTCCATTAATCCAGCCCTCGCCAATTTGGGGTTTTTCTGTGAATTTTGCCACCAAATTCCCGTCAAAAATAATCCCCCCAAATCGGGCGGGAGGACGAACCGCAGTTAAGGTAGCGAGTCTTCCTTGAACCCGATGAAAAGCCCATAAGTCTTGGAGATTAATATTACTGACTCCATCGCCATAGGTGACCAGAAAGGGTTGATTTTTCAACCAAGGTTGTAAGCGTTTAACTCGTCCTCCGGTCAGGGTATCCAAGCCGGTTTCAATTAAATTTACGGTCCAATCTTCCGATTCACTATTATGAACATGAACTTGACCTTGGGTCAGATTCACAGTCATATTTCCATTCAGGGGATAGTAATCTAGGAAATAACGCTTGATGGCTTCTCCCTTATACCCCAAGGCAATAAAAAACTCTTTAAACCCATAGTGAGCATAGAGTTTCATAATATGCCAAAGGATAGGTCGGCCCCCAATTTCGACCAAGGGTTTAGGCTTGACTTCGGTTTGTTCAGCGAGGCGAGTGCCTAGACCCCCCGCTAGAATAACGACTTGCATCGAATCTACTACGTTTGAAAATCCATGAATTTAGACCGAATGTTCAGGGGGGGTTTGTTTAAGGTTGGGAGGCGATCGCCTAGGGAGTTTTCCACTGTTTTCCCAACCGGCTGTTTAGACTCAACCGGATTAACCCGCCTGCTCTAAATACAGATTGAGGTCCTCCACCAAACGGGTGAGTTCCGCTTCGGTACTCAGGCGAATGCGATCGTCGCGTAGGGTAATCAGTACCTTGGCGGCAAAGGGGGTGGGGTAAATATTGGGATTGCAGAAAATTTCTAAAAACACATCCCCAGTAGAACGATATTCCATCGGTTTCTGGGGGGTCGGTTTGCCGGAACCGACGCCGGGGGTTGCTTTTGATGCGACGGCTTTAAGCTGCTGCATCAGGTCGTTGATGGCCGCCTGCAAGTCCCGCGCTGCTTCGGGCGAGAACCGAAACGAGACGGAACCCTCGATTAAATTTAGGGTGAGTTGAGAACCAGACATGAGGGATCTACTTTTAATATTCGGTTTCTTTATGGTAAGGGGGAAGGGGGACATTGAGATCTGTAAACTGCCAAAGAAACCGAATGCCCTACAATTTTTGTAGGTTGCATAAGGAAAGATCCGTGGCTACAGATAATCGGGTTGAAGTTCGCCGGGTACTCCTGATTACCCTGGGCTTAAATTTGGTCGTGTTGGGAATTAAAGCGGTGGTGGGGACCTTAACGGGTTCCCTGAGTTTGTTGGCGGATGCATTGCATAGTGTGACCGATAGTGCCAATAATATTTTGGGTTTGGTGACGAATCATTTCGCCTCTCCCCATCCCGATCGCGAACATCCTTATGGACATCAGAAGTTTGATGCAGTGGGGGCTTTGGGGATTGCGGCCTTTTTAGGGGTGGCCTGTTTTGAAATTCTCAGCAGTGCGATCGCCCGCATTTTCTTTGGGGAGGGAACGCGGGTGGAAGTTTCCCCCCAAGACCTCTGGATTTTGCTGATTGTTTTGGGAATCAATATTTTTGTCGCCTTCTATGAACGAACTGTGGGTCGGCGAATTGGGAGCAGTATTCTGATTGCTGATGCCAAACATACCATGAGCGATGTTTGGGTAACCATCATCGTGATGGCGGGGTTAATTGCGATTACTTTTGCCGATCGCTGGCCTTGGTTGCAATGGGTGGATGTGATGTTAGCCTTTCCCGTAGCCTTGTTGGTGTTTAGAAGTGGGTGGGAAGTGTTGACGGATAATTTGCCCTGGTTGGTGGATAAAATGGCGATCGCCCCAGAAGCGATTCACGCTATTACCATGCAAGTTCCCGGGGTTCTCAACTGTCATAATATTGCCTCTCGGGGAGTGGTCGGACGTCAGGTGTTTATTGAAATGCATCTGATTGTTGATGCCAATGATGTTGAAACCGCCCACGCCATTACAGAAGAAGTGGAAGCGCGTTTACAAGGGCGATTTTCCCCGGCCCGGATTTTGATTCACATTGAACCGCCTCGATATCAATCCTCAGAGATTAGCTATGAGCCGGAATCTCCTCAACCCCTTGAATAATTGGCGGACTTTGCCATCACGAGGACAACCTCTGCTAAGAATCTCCGTTAAAAAATCCGTCGTTTTCCACAGATTGATATCAGTTTTCCACAGATTTTTGCTAGTTTTCCCCAAAAAATCAAGCCGTTCTAGGTTTTTAGGTTTCTAAATCAGTGGGGTGTTTCTGTGGTAAATATTAGACCGCTTGCTTGTATTCTATAGACCTCTTGCAAAAATCCGGATTGATCCCCCCAGCCCCCCTTAAAAACGCCAATCGGCTTTAAAGAATTTTGTAAGAAGTCTTATGAGCGATCGCCCCAACCCTCCCTCAAGTCCCCTTCTCCTCCCCCAGATCAAAAGGAACCCACAGGAATAAAGGGTTGATTCCCCAAGAACTTGAGAAAAGTCTGCAATCGGTCTGATTCAGTCTCTCTCTCCAATGACACCACCGGAGAGACCCAGGTAGCCCCTGACAACTTTCATTCCAGATTGAGACCCTCTATATCCTCATTAGACTTGTTGCTTTCATTCGATGAGCCATCCCTCGAACCCCTGGATCAAACGCTAATCGGCTGGAGACAATTCTGCAATAGGCCTATTCTTTTTCTTCACTGGGGCAAATTTATAGTTTGCGGGAGAAGAAAGGGTAAAAATCCGTATTTTCATCATAGACAAAAAACCGGATTTTTGGAATAATCAATTTACGCTAGGGCGTTGACACACTCTTAAATACAAAGGAGAAAAAACGGGTTTTTGACCCTGACTTGTGACTAATTAGCAGAAATCTTGTTAAAAACCCCGTTGGTATTCCCTGCCTTGTACCTACACCCTAGAAGGCAAACTTGACTGTACCATCCTCTATGACTTGTGATCGGCTAATTATTTGTAGCTAAAGATGTCTCCATTGGGTAGCAGAATAGGGCAGGGCCGAGCAAATCAGGTGAAAAAACGTTCAAAATAACCCACCCTTCTCTCAGATTGGATCAAAGATTATGAATACTATTTCTAAATACAAGAGGCTAGAAAAGATTTATGAAGGTCAGGATACGGTAGTTTATCGAGGCCAGAGTACCTTAGATCAAACCCCCGTTATTTTAAAAATTTTAAAAAATGAGCATCCTAGCCTGAAGGAGGTCATCAATTTAAAGCAAGAATATGAAATTTCCAAGTTCTTGGATTTAACTGGGGCAATTAAAGCCTATGAATTAGAAAAATTTGAAAATAAACTTTTTTTAGTTTTAGAAGATTTTGGAGGCAAAGATTTAAGTGAATTTCTGGCGAATGAATCCCTAAATGTTAAGGATGTTTTAAACATTGGAATTCAATTGGCCGATGTCCTTAATCAGTTGCATGGAAATCATATTATTCATAAGGATATCAAGCCTCAAAATATTATCATTCATCCAGTTACCAAACAGGTTAAACTGAGTGATTTTAGTATTGCCTCGCGCCTCAATCGAGAGCACCAGGCGATCGCCAACCCGAATTCACTCCAGGGGACCCTCGCCTATATGTCCCCGGAACAAACGGGACGGATGAATCGGGCGATCGACTATCGCAGTGATTTCTATTCTTTAGGCGTCACGTTTTATCAAATGCTAACGGGTCAACTTCCTTTCTTGACTAACGATCCGTTAGAACTGATTCATGCGCATATTGCCAAACAGCCGGTTCCTCCCCATCGGGTAAATCCAGAGATTCCCGAAGCGGTTTCAAATATCGTCATGAAACTGTTATCAAAAACCGCTGAAGAGCGATATCAAAGTGCTCAAGGGTTGAAGGTAGATTTAGAAGTTTGTTTAAATCAATTAATCTATTTTGGGGAAATTACCAATTTCCAGGCAGGGAACCAGGACAAGTCTGGACGATTTTTTATTCCCCAAAAGCTTTATGGTCGAGAACAAGAAGTTGAACAACTGTTGTCAATTTTTGAAAAAACCTGTAAGGGAACTGTAGAATTAGTGATGGTTTCTGGCTATTCTGGTATTGGAAAAACCAGTGTCATCAATGAAATTCATAAACCTATTGTGCAATGTCGGGGATATTTTATTGAAGGCAAGTTTGACCCCTTACAGCGCAATATTCCTTATACGGCAATTGTCAAAGCATTTTCTGATTTAGTGCGTCAGCTTTTGACCGAAACTCAAGCCCGAGTTGAGGCATGGAAAGAGAAACTATTAGAGGCATTAGGTCCGAATAGTCAAGTCATTATTGAATTGATTCCTGAAGTGGAATTAATTATGGGTAAACAGCCTCCAGTGCCTGCACTTCCCCCGATGGAAACCCAAAATCGATTTAATCGGGTATTTCAGCAGTTCGTGCAGGTTTTTACCCAACCGGAACATCCGTTAGTGTTGTTTCTGGATGATTTGCAGTGGGTGGATGCTGCCTCCCTGAAGTTACTGGAATTACTGATTACGGATCTGGATAGTCAGTATTTGCTGGCTTTAATTGCCTATCGGGATAACGAAGTAGATGCCACTCATCCTTTGATGATCACGGTGGAGGAACTGAAAAAAGCCGGAACAGTGGTGCATGAGTTGACGCTACAAAATTTGGATAAGATGCACGTTCAAGCGTTAGTTGCGGATACCCTTCGGGAAGACAAGGCAAAAGCCAAGTCTTTGGCCGATTTACTCTGCTATAAAACTCAAGGAAACCCCTTTTTCTTGACTCAACTTTTTCAATCTCTATATGAGGATCAGTTATTAATTTTTGATTATAACGAGGGGATTTGGGAGTGGGATCTTGAGCAAATTCAAAGCCGGGGTATTACGGATTTGAATGTGGTGGAATTGATGACGAGAAATATTCAAAAGCTCTCGCCATCCACCCAAGAGGTGTTAAAAGTAGCGGCTTGTATTGGGAATCGGTTTACTTTAGATGTGCTGGCGATCGCCACGGACCAATTGGAGTCAACCACCGCAACTCAGTTATGGAAAGCCCTGCAAGTGGGATTAATTTTGCCGATTAGTGACGGATCGCGAATGGCGCTGGCAATGGGCGCTCGCCATAGCGAGAATCAAGATTTGGACGCGATTAACCCCCCGGAGGCTCATTCTTATTCTCAATCTAGCACTTATAAATTTTTGCACGATCGCGTTCAACAAGCGGCTTATTCTCTGATTCCCGAAGAAGATAGAAAGCTCACCCACCTCAAACTCGGACAACAGTTATTAGACAAAATTGGACCGGATGAAATTGAGGCGAATATCTTTGATATCGTCAATCAGTTAAATCGGGGAGTTGAATTACTGGGAAAAGAGTGTTTGAGGGAAGATGAATTCCTCCAATCCGAGGCGATCGCCCCTGTAGAACTCGCCCGATTAAATCTAATGGCGGGGCATAAAGCCAAGGAAGCCACTGCCTATGAAACTGCCGCCCAGTATTTAACCTTTGGTATGGAACTTCTCGCCGCTAATAGCTGGGAAGCAGAGTATCATTTGAGCTTAGATCTTCAGCTAGAAGCGGCGGAAGCCGAATATTTAAATACCAACTATCCTCGGGCGACGGAACTCACAAATAGCTTATTAGAACGGGGAATTGAGTTACGCGATCGCGTCAAAGTTTATGAACTTCAAATCCAATTATTGATCGCCCAAAACCAGATGGTTAAGGCGATCGATACCGGGTTAACTGGAATTGCCGAGTTGGGAGTTACTCTATCAGAGGTTCCTGATGCGGGTCAGTGGGCTATTGAATTGCCGACTTGGACGAGTTTGGAAAATTTGCCCAAAATGACCGACCCTAACAAACAGGCTGCCTTACGACTTTTAGTGGCAATTATTCCCGCTGCTTTGATTAGCAAACCCGAGATCGGTCCCTTGATTGTATTCACTCAAGTTAATCTCTGTGTTCAACATGGATATTCAGAGTTATCGCCTTATGTCTATGCCATATATGGCTGGCTACTCTGTGCCACCCTGACAAACATTGAGGCGGGATATGCAGCGGGAACAATGGCGATTCAGCTTGTAGATGCCCTGAATGCCAAACCTATCAAATGCAAGGTTTATAATCTATTTGATGAAGGAATTAAGCCCTGGAAAGACCCTTTAATGAAAAATAATACCTTTTTTATCGAAGGGTTAAACCAAGGCTTGGAAGTGGGCGACTTGGAATATTCGGTTTATCATATTGTGGCTTATTGCTTAAAACTGCTTTTGAGTGGTCAGCCGTTGGATTTAGTTAAAAAAGAGCAGGAAAAGTATTTCAAATTTGCTTTGAAAGTCAAGCAAATTTATGGAATTAATTACCTGAAAATTTGGAAGCAATTTACCCATAAAATTACCACCGACTATCTGCCTACGGAGTCGAATTGCTTATCGGGAGAAGAATTTAATCAAATCGAGATGATCCAGAGTTTAAGTGACTCTGATTCCAAGATTTTGTTATTTAATCTCTATCTGGCGAATACTCATCTGGTTTACCTATTTAACAATCCAAAACAAGGGGTAGTCTATGCCGAATTAGCGCTCGCCTATCAAGGAAGTGTCATGGGTATGCTTGTGGGGGCTGTCCATAACTTCTACTATTCCCTATCCTTGCTGGCTGCCTATTCCTTGGCTGCCCCGGAAAAGCACCCCGAAATGTTGCAACAAGTTGAAAATAATCAGCAACAAATGCAGCAATGGGCCAAGTATGCCCCGGATAACTTCCAGCATAAATATGAGTTAGTGGAAGCTGAAAAAGCGCGGGTTTTGGGGCTTGTGCCGGAAGCAATGGAATGGTATGACTGCGCGATCGCCTCGGCGAGAGACCATGAATATCTCCAGGAAGAAGCGATCGCCAATGAACGGGCGGCTGAGTTTTATTTTAACCTCGGGCGCTCCAAAATTGCCCAACTTTATCTGATTGATGCTTATGCCGCTTATCTGCGATGGGGTGCAACGGCTAAAGTTCACCAATTAGAATTGCATTATCCCCATCTCTTATCCCCCAAACGAGTTCGAGACCCCAACAGCACCGAAAGCACTCATACCACCACTTCAACGACCAATTTGACCACAGGGGCGCTTGATTTGGCAACAGTTATGAAAGCCTCTCAAACCCTAGCCGATGAAATAATTTTCGATAATTTGCTGGAAAAACTCCTGGAAATTGTCATGGAAAGTGCAGGGGCACAAACCGGCTGCTTCATTTTGGAAAAGGGTCAAAAACTCTATGTAGAAGCCCGGGGAAGCGTGGATCCCATGCAGGTAATTCTTGGATTAGATACCCCCTTCCAAAACAGCAATGATGTTCCCGTCTCCCTGTTGACCTATGTCAGCCGAACCCGAGAGACTCTTGTTTTAAATCAGGCAGCCAAGCGAGGCCGATTTATTGCCGATCCTTACCTCGTGAAAACTCAACCTAAATCGCTTCTGTGCACTCCAATTCTCAATCAGGGTAATCTGATTGGGCTGCTTTATTTGGAAAATAACCAGACGACCAATGCGTTTACGGAGGACCGCGTTGAAGTCTTGAAAATGCTCTGTTCTCAGATTGCCATTTCGATTAAAAATGCGCGACTTTATGGCAAGTTAGAAGCAACCACGACTGAACTCATTTCCGCTAAAGAACGGTTAGAAGAGTCTAATCATACCTTAGAAGAAAAGGTTGCCCAAAGAACCTTGGAGTTGCAGGCCAAAAATGCAGACCTCCAACAAACGTTGAAAAAGCTCCGTGAAACCCAGACCCAATTAATTCAAACGGAAAAAATGTCGAGTTTGGGACAGTTGGTGGCGGGGGTGGCCCATGAGATTAATAACCCAGTTAACTTTATTTATGGGAATCTCATTCATGGAGGGGAGTATCTCCAAGATTTACTCAATCTCCTGGAACTTTACGAAGAAACTTATCCGGAACCGACGGAGGACATTGAGGAGCGGGTTCAGGAAATTGAATTAGATTTTCTCAAGGAGGATTTCCCCAAAATTTTGATGTCTATGCAGGTGGGAGCAGAGCGAATTCGGCAGATTGTCCGATCGCTGCGAAACTTCTCTCGCTTAGATGAAGCGGACCTCAAAGAGGTGGATATTAATGAAGGGATTGAAAGTACCATCGAAATTTTGCGCCATCGCCTCAAAGAAAAACCGGGTTGCCGAGCGATTGCCTTAGAGAAAAATTATGGGACCTTACCCTTGGTCACCTGTTATGCGGGTCAACTGAACCAAGTGTTTATGAATATCCTCAGTAATGCTATTGATGCGTTAGAGGAAAAAGAGCGAAAACAAAGTTATGGGGATTTGTCTGTTCCCATCAATCCCGACTCCCTGCCCGTGATTGGGATTCGCACGAGTATGGAGAAGGATCATCTGGTGATTCGGATTACAGATAATGCTACAGGGATGACCGAGGAGGTTCTCTCTAAATTATTTGACCCGTTCTTTACCACGAAACCTGTGGGGTCGGGGACAGGTTTAGGGTTGTCCATCAGTTATCAAATTGTGGTGGAAAAACATGGGGGTCATCTGGACTGTCGTTCCACTTTGGGACAAGGGTCAGAATTTGCGATCGCCATTCCCCTCAAACTCTCCCCTCAATCCCTTTCGTAAGTTAATCCGGATCCTTCTGAACCCAAATCCGGTTGTGATCGGTCTGTAAAAACCCAAAACCCTACAGGGTAGAGACATTAGCCATTCAAGCGCAGGCTAAACAGGAAAGTAGGTCTTTGAACCCGGATGGAATATCCCACGGGTCAAAGACCCTGGAATCGGGTATGCTTAGAGCTTGTGTCTGTATCCCAATCCTTGTTATGTTGGATGTAGACACAAGATTTAGTCATTTTAATAAGTTTTTAATATTAAAATTATTTTTACCCTTTGTCAAGGGAAAAAAATACTAAATTTGAGTAACCTGTTAATTTTTAAGAGAAATGGGGAACGATTAGTTTTAATAACCTTCCCAGATAATTCAGACCATTAATCAGCCCCGGGAGGATGTTCAGGGAGGTGTTGATTCTTCCTTTTGAATCCTATCTTAATCCAGAGAGGGAATCAAATTAGGTAGTTTTACCGAGAGGTAGAGACTGATCCTCCGCCCTTATCCCTGTAGTTTCCGGAACCGGGATGAAGCAATTTCTCGCCTTGATTTCTGTGTAGGATGGAGAGCATTAATGATGAGTCCCCTCTAAAATTTTATGCTGAAAACTGCCCAAATTCAGGAGAAATACTCAGGATCGAGTGGGGAAATCAATGCCTTGATCTCGCCAGGGGAAGGTTTGATGAATTAGGAATTCTTAACCAGGGCAAGGCAACATAACATGAGCAAACAGCGGACAACAGGGTGTATTCATCAACAATTTGAGGTGCAAGTCGAGTCTACTCCGGATGCAACAGCGATCGTCTGTGCAGGGGCCTCCTTAACTTACGAAACACTGAACCATCGGGCAAACCAACTCGCCCATTATTTGAAAAGTTTGGGCGTGGGGCCCGAGGTGCTCGTTGCCATCTGTCTCGATCGCTCCCTAGAAATGGCAGTCGCACTGTTAGCCATTCTCAAAGCTGGGGGGGCTTATGTTCCGCTGGATCCCCACTATCCCCGCGATCGCCTGGCTTTTATGGTAGAGCATAGCCAAGCGAGGTTTTTACTCACCGATCGCCCACTGGGGGACTCCCTACCGCCCCATCAGGCTCAGGTGATCGATTTAGAGCAAGAGTGGGCCAAGATTACCACCTTTAGCGACCAAAATCCCGTCAGCGCCGTGAAGCCGGATCACCTGGCCTATATTATCTACACCTCCGGTTCCACGGGGCAACCGAAAGGGGTGGCAGTCGAGCATGGGGCCGTCCTCAATACCCTGGTGGATATCAACGATCGCTTTAAAATAGGCCCGGGCGATCGCGTCTTAGCCGTCTCTTCCCTCTGTTTTGACCTTTCGGTTTACGATATTTTCGGTCTTTTAATCGCCGGTGGAACCGTCGTGATGCCGAACCCTTCACCCACGCCGGACCCTCACCACTGGGCCGCAGTAATGGTGCAACAGCAGATTACCGTTTGGAACTCGGCACCCGCCTTGATACAAATGCTGATTGATGCCACCCTCGGCCAACCGGATCCGCTACCTGCCTCCTTGCGAGTCGTCCTCCTAAGCGGCGATTGGATTCCCCTGAGCTTGCCCGAACAAATCAAAGCCTTGGTTTCTGGAGTCCAGGTGATTGGACTCGGAGGTGCAACAGAAGCCTCTATTTGGTCCATTCTTTATCCCATCAAAACCATTGACCCCAGTTGGAAAAGCATCCCCTACGGACAGGCGATGAGAAACCAGCGTTTTTATGTCTTGGATGAAACACTGCAACCCTGTCCGGAAGGAGTACCCGGACAGCTTTATATCGGTGGAGTTGGATTAGCGCGGTGCTACTGGCGGGATGAAGCCAAAACCCAGTCCCGGTTCATTACCCATCCCCAGACATCCGAGCGTCTCTACTGTACCGGAGATTTGGGAAGCTACCGAAGCGATGGGAATATTGAGTTTATTGGACGCATCGATAATCAGGTAAAAATTCGGGGGTTCCGGATTGAACTGGGGGAAGTCGAAGCGGTTCTGAATCAACATCCCGATGTCCGGCAAGCGGTGGTGATTGATCGCGAAGATGTCCGGGGTAGTAAACGCTTGGTCGCTTATATCCTCACTACCATCATGCCCGATCGCCTACCGTACCTGAGTGAGGCCCTGGCAGAGGATGCAAATCAGCAGCAAGTCTCGATTCAGACGGAAGATTTCTCCACAGGTGGCGTGGCCGTGGTGGGAGTGCCTGAAAATTGGCGACCCCAGCAAGGGATCCGCCTAGAGTTGAGGTTACCGGGTTGTTCAGAACCCTGTTGGTTTTCCGGACAGCTTGCCTGGTGTCGAGGCAACAAAGCGGGGGTTCACTTCAACTTGAACCCCGAGGAAGCGGCGATCGTTGCCACGAGTTTTAACCATCTGTTAGAAACCGCTGGATTTTATACGGTGTGGCAACGCACCGTATCGGGGAATTGGCGCCGGTTCCTCGGGGAAAAGCTGCCTGAGTACATGGTCCCGTCCAGCTTCGTATTCTTGGATCATTTCCCCTTAACTCCGAATGGGAAAGTGAATCGCCAAGCGCTACCGGAACCAAAACGCAATGCTTGGATAGTCCCGGAGGATGCCGGTGCACCCTCTACTCCCATCGAGCAAGTGGTGGCGGACATCTGGGCTGAAGTGCTGAGTGTGGAACGGGTGGGAGTGCATGATAATTTCTTAGAATTGGGGGGACATTCTCTCCTAGCGACCCAGATTGTCTCGCGGGTGCGGGAAGCCTTTCAATGTAATTTACCCCTCCGAGCCCTGTTTAATGCACCGACGGTGGCGCAACTGGCGAAACAGTTGGAAACCCTTCGTCAAGAAGAGTTGGAGTGGCAAGGGGGGGCGATCGCCCCAGTGGAACGCGATCGGCGGTTACCCACCTCCTTTGCTCAAGAGCAACTGTGGTTTCTGCATCAATGGCAACCGCTGATTCCCATGTACAACGAACCCGTAACGGTGTATCTCAGGGGACCGATTGACCTAACCGCACTCAATCGCAGTCTTAACGAAATCATCCGGCGTCACGAAAGCTTAAGAACCACCTTTCAAGCAGTGGAAGGACAGCCGGTACAAGTGATTCATCCCGTCTTAAAATTATCCCTGAACCGGATCAACCTGCAAGGGCAGTCTGAGACCCAACGGGAGGCACAAGCCCTACAGATTGCCAGCACAGAAGCCCGTAAACCCTTTGATCTGAGCAAAGGTCCCTTAGTGCGCGCTACCTTAATCCCACTGAGTGAGACAGACTACCGATTATTTCTGACCCTGCATCACATTATTATTGATGCCGTCTCGCTCTACCAGGTGTTTTTACCGGAACTGGCTGCACTTTACCAAGCCTTCACGACCGGGACCCCTTCTCCCTTGCCTGAAGTGAGCCTTCAATATGCGGACTTTGCGGTGTGGCAACGACAATCCCTCCCCAAAGAAGTGTTAGAGCGCCAGATGGGTTACTGGACAAAGCAGCTTGCCCATTTGTCCCCCTTGCAACTCCCAACGGACCACCTTCCTTCTGGACAAGGGACATTCCAGGGGGCGAAACAATATATGACACTCTCTCCCCCCCTCACTGCGGCCCTTAAAGCCCTGAGTATGAGAGAAGGGGTGACCTTATTTACATTGTTGCTGACGGCATTCAAAACATTGCTCTACCGTTATACCCAACAAGAGGATCTTTGCGTGGGGACGGTGACAGCGGGTCGCGATCGCCCCGAAATTGAGAATCTGATCGGGTATTTTCTCAATACCCTGGTTCTGCGAACGGACCTCTCGGGTAATCCCCGATTTCGAGACTTGCTGCCGCGAGTCGAAGAGGTCTGTTTGCTGGCCCTGGCACACCAAGACCTCCCCTTTTCTCACATCGTCAGAACCTTACAGCCAGAACGTCAGGGGAGTCAGAACCCCTTAGTCCAAGTCATGTTTGTACTCGAACCCCCAATCCCTACCAACGATCTGGGGTGGACTTTGGAGCAACTTGATGTAGATACAGGAACCGCTAAACTGGATTTGTCCGTTCAACTCGAAGAACGGGGGGAGAGAATTGTAGGGTATTGGGAATATAACACCCAGTTATTTGACCCCACCACCATCGCTCGGGCGATCGGTCATTTTCAGACCTTACTTGAAGAGATTGTCGCACATCCGGAACATCGAATCAGCGAGTTATCCCTGATTACACCCCAAGAACGAGCGGAAATTTTGGCCTGGAATCAAACCGAGGTGGATTATCCACGAACAGACTGTATTCATCAGTGGTTTGAGGCGCAAGTTGACCAGACTCCCGATGCGGTGGCGGTGGTATTTGAGGACCAAGAACTCACTTATCGCGAACTGAATCAACGTGCGAATCAACTCGCTCACTACTTGCAAACCCTCGGAGTAGGACCGGAGGTGCTCGTGGGTTTATGTGTGGACCGCTCTTTAGAATTGGTCATCGGAGTTCTGGGCATTTTAAAGGCGGGGGGCGCTTACTTGCCCTTAGATCCGGACTATCCCTCGGAGCGGTTGGCGTTCATGTTAGCAGATACCCGGGTGCGGCTGTTGTTAACTCAGGAAGACTTTTGTCCGCGCCTAGGGGAACAGTCAGGGCAGTTAATCTGCCTGGATCGGGATTGGGGAGAGATTGCCCAACAGAGTCGGGAGAATCCCGGGGTGCCGATGAGGTCGGATCATTTAGCTTATGTCATCTATACATCGGGTTCCACAGGTCAACCCAAGGGAGTGATGTTAGCCCACCAAGGGTTATGCAACTTGGCTCAAGCCCAAATTCAGCTTTTTAAGCTCTCCCCGGATAGTCATGTTCTCCAATTTGCCTCCATCAGCTTTGATGCGTCTGTGTGGGAAATGCTCATGGCTTGGATGTCCGGTGCAACGCTATATTTAATCCAGAAAACCTGTCTGCTGTCCGGTTCGGCGTTAGTCGAACAAATCCGCCGCCACCAAATTACTACGGTGACTTTGCCGCCCTCCATTTTGGCAATGCTTCCCCAAGAGGAGGTGAAAACGTTACAAACTATTATTGTGGCGGGAGAAGCTTGTTCTGGGGATTTAGTCTCTCAATGGGGGACAGGACGACGATTTTTTAATGCTTATGGACCGACGGAATCAACAGTCTGTGCGACAGTAGCTGAAGCGGTTGCGAATCAGCAATCTCCCCCGATTGGACGGGCGATCGCCAATACCCAAGTATATGTTCTGGATGCCCAGATGCAATTATTGCCCGTCGGTGTTCCCGGAGAACTGTATATTGGCGGGGATGGACTGGCCCGAGGGTATCTGAACCGACCGGATTTGACGCGCGATCGCTTTGTACCCAACCCGTTTAGTCCGCAACCGGGAGCGCGTTTGTATAAAACCGGCGATTTGGCTCGGTATTTGCCCGATGGAAATTTGGAATTCCTCGGACGCATTGACCATCAAGTGAAAATCCGGGGACTGCGGATTGAACTGGGAGAAATTGAATCAGTCCTGACGCAACACCCGGATGTGCAAGCGGCAACAGTAATTGTTCGGGAGGATATCCCCCAGGATGAACGGTTGATTGCTTATATTGTCTCACGCTCCATGCCCGATCGCGTGCCGTACCGAGGGAACTGTTGGGTGGAGTTACCCGGCGATCGCCCGGTTCAAGTCCAGAGTAAAAATCTCTCCCGCCGTGGGATAGGGATAGTCGGACTCTCTCCTTGTCAACCCGGTACTTGGGTTCGCCTGCGCTTCGGTCCGGCGAACCCCTTTGGGAGTGAGTGGGTAACGGGACAGGTAGCTTGGTCGGATGGCTTGGAGGCCGGAATTGATTTCAACCTCACACCCGATAACCAGCAACGACTTCAGCAACTATTCGAGTCGCTTTTGGACCAACAGGGATTCTCTAAAGTGCTACAGCGGACTCATGCAGGGACTTTGCGACGCTATCTCTTAGACCATCTCCCTGCTTATATGGTGCCTTCGAGTTTCCTGTTTCTGAAGGCGCTGCCCTTAACCTTGAATGGTAAAGTCAACCGGAAGGCACTGCCTAAACCGGAAGCCGATCGCCGGGATTCCGAAGCTCGGTATCTGCCGCCCAAAAGTGAGATGGAAAAAGCGATCGCCTCGATTTGGCAAGGGGTGCTGCACTTAGAACAAGTGGGAATACAGGATAATTTTTTCGATCTTGGGGGACATTCCTTGAGTATGGCTCAGGTACATCGCCAATTGCTGGAATTGCTCGCCGCCGAGATCTCCCTGGTAGAACTGTTTCAATATCCGACGATCGCCACCTTGGCACAACGGTTGATTCATCTGAGTTCCCCCGTGCCTCCCCAGTCAGCCCTGACTCACGAATCTGAGGGATTCGGGCATCAAGGCGATCGTCGCCAGGATAGCTCAATTTCCCGCGCTCATCAGCAAAAAGAAGCGATCGCTCGCCAAAAACAATCCAGACAGCCCCGGAGATATCACAATGGATAACCCACAGAGTTTTGACTCTAGTCTACCTAGCATTGCTATTATTGGGATGGCAGGTCGCTTTCCTGGCGCTCAAACCTTGGACCAGTTTTGGGACAACTTGCGAAATGGGGTGGAATCGATTTCGGTCTTTTCAGAGGAAGAATTACTCGCCGCCTCCCTGGCTCCTGAACAGGTCCAGGATCCGAACTATGTCAAAGCTAAGGGAATTTTAGACGATGTGGAATGGTTTGATGCCTCTTTCTTTGGTTTTACCCCCAAAGACGCGGAAATCACCGATCCTCAGCACCGATTTTTCCTGGAATGTGCTTGGGAAGCCTTAGAACATTCCGGGTATAATCCGGAAATTTATCCCGGTCTGATCGGCGTGTATGCTGGGTCCGGTGGGGGTTTGAATTCTTATTTATTCAAAAATTTATACTTAAATTCTGAGATTCAAACCTGCACGAGTGAATATCAACTGTCCATCGGCAATGAAAAAGACTTTTTGCCCTCCAAACTGTCTTACAAACTGAAGCTAACAGGTCCAAGCATGGCGGTTCAAACCGCTTGTTCTACCTCTTTGGTGGCGGTAAACATGGCTTGCCAAAGCTTACTCACTTATCAATGTGATATGGCGTTGGCCGGGGGCGTGGCAATGACCTTTCCCCAGAAAGCCGGGTATTTGTATCAACCGGGGATGATTCTCTCTCCCGATGGACATTGCCGCGCATTTGATGCCAATGCCAAAGGGACGGTGAGTGGCAATGGCTTGGGGATTGTGGTCCTGAAGCGACTCCAAGAGGCGATCGCCGATGGGGATTTTATTCATGCGGTGATTCGCGGGTCAGCCATTAATAATGATGGCGGGTTAAAAGTGGGTTATACTGCTCCGAGTATCCCAGGTCAAGCCGAGGCGATCGCCCAAGCTCAAGCCTTAGCAGAAGTAGACCCGGAAACAATTACCTATATCGAAGCACATGGGACCGGCACTCCCCTGGGTGATCCAATTGAAATCGCCGCCCTGACGGAAGTTTTCTCCCGGTACACCGATAAAACGGGGTTTTGTGCGATCGGGTCGGTGAAAACCAATATCGGCCATTTAGATACCGCTGCCGGGATTGCCGGTTTAATTAAAACCGTTCTCGCCCTCAAACATCAACAGATTCCGCCCTCCCTGCACTTCCAGCAACCGAATCCTCAACTCAACTTGGAAACCAGTCCTTTTTACGTCAATGCCACTCTCACAGACTGGAAAACCAATGGTATCCCCCGTCGCGCTGGGGTGAGTTCCTTCGGGATTGGGGGGACGAATGCTCATGTGATTCTGGAAGAAGCCCCAGTCAGACCCAGGCAGGATGAGGGTTTAGCACCTGTCGCGCCGACCCCTCACATCCTGCTGTTATCCGCCAAAACTCCCTCAGCGTTGGATCGAGCAACGGCTAATCTAGCTGACCATTTACGCGCCCATCCCGAGGTGAATTTAGCCGATGTAGCTTATACCCTGGCGGTGGGACGGAAGGCGTTTCCCTATCGACGGATAGTCGTGGCAGAAACCGTGGAAAAGGCGATCGCCCGGTTGGAAGCGGTGGATTCCCAACCCGTCAGGACTCCGGTCCCGGACAAGGGCGATCGCCCAGTAGCCTTCATGTTTTCCGGACAAGGTACTCAGTATATCCAGATGGCCCAGGAACTGTACGCCACTCAACCTCGGTTCCAAGCTGAAATAGACCGTTGTTGCCAATTCCTAAAACCCCTGATGGGCCTAGATTTACGAGAAATTCTCTACCCTTCGGATGCCGCAATTACCGAGGCGACGGCACAATTAAAGCAAACGGCAATCACACAACCCGCCCTATTTACCATCGAATATGCTTTAGCCCAATTATGGATGTCCTGGGGTATCCAACCGATTGCGGCGATCGGGCATAGTATCGGAGAATATGTCGCCGCCTGTATTGCGGGGGTCTTTTCCCTAGAAGATGCCTTATCCCTCGTGGCGAAACGGGGACAATTGATGCAGCAAATGCCTCCGGGGACAATGCTGGCAGTTCCTCTCACTGAGTCCGAACTTCAACCGTTCCTCAATCCTGACTTATCCCTGGCCCTGATCAATGGCCCGGGAAATTGTGTCGTCTCCGGTCCTGTTGAGGCGATCCAACGCTTGCAACAGCAACTCGGCGATCGCGCTATCGAATGTCGCACCCTGCATACCTCTCACGCATTCCATTCCCCGATGATGGATCCGATGTTGCCCACCTTCACCGCTGCGGTGGAACAGGTGACCCTAAATCCCCCGCAACTTCCCTATATTTCTAATGTAACCGGGACTTGGATCACCCCCTCACAAGCGACCAATCCCGACTATTGGGCGCAACATCTGCGCCAAACGGTGCGCTTTGCGGAAGGATTGGCAACCCTGTTTGAACAATCCGATTGGGGTCTGTTAGAAGTCGGACCCGGACGCAGTTTAACCACCCTGGCGAAACGGCATCCCGATAAAAGCAAGGATGCTGTGATTCTCTCGTCCCTGCGTCACCCCCACGATGAACAATCGGACCTCAATCTATTATTCACCGGATTAAGTGAGTTATGGAAGGCTGGAGTTACGGTGGATTGGGAGCAATTTTATATGGCACAACCGCGCGATCGCCTCCCCTTACCCACCTATCCTTTTGAGCGCCAACGCTATTGGATTGAACCCGACAACAAGGTATCCACTCCCCGTTCTAAACCTTCCCCTGCCTTGATTCCAGCGATTTGGACTGGGATGGTTCAGGCGGCTGAGAGTCAGTCTCAACAGGGCCTTGCTGAGTTTGAGAACCCCACTTATGTTCACAAACAACAGCAGTTGGAGGCGTTATGTCGGGCTTATATTCACCGGACACTGCACCAACTTGGGGCATTTCAGAATCCAACCGAGAGTTATACCCTGTCCCAATTCCTAGAGCAATTTAAGATTCTCCCCCAGTATGAACAGTTAGTGGCGCGATGTCTGAATGCTTTAGTAGATCAGGGTCAGTTACAACAACAAGGAACCCAGTTTACCCAATTAGTGACCTATTCCCCTGAGTTATTTCAGGTACTCCGCGCACAAGTGCGGGATTTATGGGCGGATACACCCGATTACTTACAATTGGTGGAATGCTGTGGCGATCGCTATGCGGCTATTCTCACCGGAACAGAAAACCCTTTAAACCTACTGTTTACAGGACCGAATGCTGAGACACTACAGCGGGTTTACCAAAACTCTCCGGAGTGCTATTACTATGTAGGAATCATGGCTGCTACGCTGCAAGCTTTGGTGAAATCCTGGCCGAGCGATCGCACCTTGCGAATCCTGGAAGTCGGGGGGGGAACAGGGTCAGCTACGATGTACTTGCTCAAAGAACTCCCAGTAGATCGCACAAGTTACAAGTTTACTGATGTCGGTTTGTCGTTTGTTAAACAAGCCCAACAGAAATTTAAGGACTATCCCTTTGTCGAGTATCAACTGTTAGATCTCGACCAGGACCCGACTACCCAGGGTTATACTCCCGGGAGTTTTGATCTGATCATTGCCTCTCAGGTGATCCATGCTACCCGTCACCTTAGCCAAACCTTGGAACGAGTGCGAACCTTGTTAGCACCTGGGGGCTTTTTGATGATGTGGGAGGGAACCAATCCTCGGGACTTATCTTTTGATATCGCCTTCCCTTTACTCCAACGGATTGAGGAAGAGGAATTGCGATCGCTGTATGCATTTTTATCGGTGGATCAGTGGCAACAGGCCCTCGCCAAACATGGATTTATCCAGGCGATCGCTGCACCTGGTACCCTATCCGTCTCTGAACATATTCTGATTGCTCAAACGGCGGGAGTCCCTCAGTCCCCGCCACTCTCCCCCCATCCTCAGTCCATTCCGACTTTACCAGATTCCTCAAGGGAGACCGATAGGACTCTTCTGCTGCCGCGCAATTCCTTAGAAGAGGCGATCGCCTCGGTTTGGCAACAGTACCTCGGGATTGCATCCATCAGTATCCATGATGATTTCTTTGAGTTAGGGGGCGATTCCCTCGTTGCGGTGCAGGTCCTGAGCAAACTCCGGGAACGTTTCGATACTGAGTTACCAAACCATACCTTGCTAGAGGCTCCCACTATCGCCGAGTTAGCCGATTTTATGGCGAAACTTTCCCAGACTCCGTTGCACTCTCCATCCTCCCTTCCCTCTTGCCTGGTGAATATTCAATCCGGTGAAGGGACACCACCCTTGTTCTTAATTCATCCGGCAGGGGGTCATGTTTATATCTATCGGGATTTGGTCCGTCAACTGGATGGAAATCTGTCAGTTTATGGACTCCAAGCGCGGGGGCTTGATGGGAAATTGGCTCCTTTGGATGAAATTCCGGCAATGGCTGAATATTATCTTGATGCCTTGCATCAGGTGCAGCCCGAGGGTCCCTACCGAATCGGGGGGGCTTCCTTTGGTGGCATCGTTGCGTTTGAAATGGCTCAACAACTCCAGGGTTCAGGGGAAACGGTGGAGTTGCTGACCATTTTTGATTGCGCGGGTCCCGAACAATTACCGGCAGGATTTGAAGAAGATGAGGCACAAATTCTGAGTTATCTTCTGGGGGTGGGTGGCAATCTGCCGATCGCCAGCGATCGCCTGCGTCAGCTTGAACCCGAGGACCAATTTCGTTATTTCCTCGCTCAAGGACGGGACTCTATCCGGTTGCCTTCGGACTTTGGTTTGCCGGAACTCCGGCATTATGTGGACCTGTTTAAGCGGAATGTGCGGGCGATGCGACGGTATCAATTGCAACCCTATCCCGGACGAATTGTCTTTTTCCGCGCCAGCGATCGCGATGAGATTTCCCCCCGAGATCCGGAACGCGCTTGGTTGGAGTTAGCGGCAGAGGGGGTAGAAATTCACGAGGTTCCGGGGAATCACATTACGATGAATTTTTCCCCCCATGTCCAGGCGATCGCTGACCAACTGATGATCGCCCTCCAGGATGCCCGGTCTCTGTAAGGGTTTCCATCTCTGCATCCTTTGAAAAACCGGGGTTTTGTACAGATTGATTGCTAAGGGACCCAAATTTTGTCCAGAAACCCGGTTTCTTGTCCCTCCCCCGAGGCTCAAATAGGTCCCTTCTGGAGGGTCATCCAGAGGGCAGATCCGGTGGCGGGAAAATTTATTCTCTCAGATGCTTCATATTTCTTAATTTTTTTTAAAATAAGAATAAAGTGAAGCGAACTGCCCCCTGTTTTTATGTTGTTACAACCGACCCAACGCACGAAACTCGATGAATCCGACGATCGCCTGTTCTATTCCTACCCCCGATTCGTCACCCATGTCGATGATGGATTCCTCGACCAACTGACCCATCTGTATCGCGATCGCCTCAAACCCAACAGCCGCATCTTCGATATGATGAGTTCCTGGGTCTCCCATCTCCCCCCAGACATGACCTTTGCTCATGTGGAAGGTCATGGTCTCAATGAAGATGAACTCGCGAAAAATCGTCGTCTTGACCATTATTTTGTGCAAGATCTCAATGACAACCCCCACCTCCCCCTAGAAGATGAAAGTTTTGATGCGGTCCTGAATGCGGTTTCAGTCCAATATATCCAACATCCCGAAGTCGTCTTTAGCGAAATTCACCGCATCCTGAAACCCGGTGGCATCGCAATTATTAGTTTTTCCAATCGAATGTTTTATCAAAAAGCGATTCAAGCATGGCGCGAGGGGAACGAAGGGTCTCGCGTGGCCTTGGTGAAACGTTACTTTCAGGCCGTGGAAGGGTTTTCTAACCCTGAAGCGATCGCCCGCAAGTCCGATCTCCCTTCTATCTTGCAGTTTATGGGTATGGGCGGTGGCGACCCCTTTTATGCGATTATCGCCCATCGTTTACCGGAATAAGTCCCTCGGTCAAATGGGGTCCCATCAGGGGATGCTCATCCCGATCGGGACAGCAAAGATGACCCTGGGCACCGACGGGTTTAGAGTGTCGCCAAAATCTTCTCGACTTCCTGACATAATGCTTCGTGGCAATGAGCATTACTGGCGATCGCGCAACCCCACTGATTCACATCTTTTTGGTTGTAGCGCAACG
Organism: Laspinema sp. D2d; assembly: GCF_025370755.1. Classification (GTDB taxonomy): domain Bacteria; phylum Cyanobacteriota; class Cyanobacteriia; order Cyanobacteriales; family Laspinemataceae; genus Laspinema. Next base: position 222,352 of record NZ_JAMXFC010000003.1, read on the forward strand.
GGGTCCCATCGACAAAGGTTAATTGGCCCCCTGCTTCGGTCAAAATTAACTCTGGGGCCGCAAAGTCCCAATCTTTGGGTGCACCTCTGCCGGAAAGGGAAATAAACCCATCCACCTGCTGTTCCACAATCGCGGCAATTTTGCACCCGATACTCCCCATATATTGTTGGGTTTGGCAGGGTAAGCGTTGCAACAGTTCGTCTAATTTCTCTCCTTTGCGGGTCCGTCGCGTCAGCAAGCATAAGTCTTGGAGGCGATCGCGAGAGGAAACTTTGACTGGGGTGCGATCGCCAGAACGAGTTTCCACAAAGGCCCCCCCTCCACGCTGGGCGTAATATAATTTCTGGGCGGAAGGCACTGCCACCACCGCTACCACGGGTTGACCCTCATAAACTAAGGCAATATGGACCGCATAGTTAGGGTTTTGCTCAATGTAGGCGCGGGTGCCATCGATGGGATCAATAATCCAAACCCACTGGTGTGCGCGGCGATCGCCGTTAGTATGGGATTGATAACTTTCCTCACTCAGATAGCCAAACTCCAGACTGCCAAAAGCAATCCGTAATTTTTGCAATATATACTCGTTCGCCGCTACATCCGCATTGGTGACAGGACCTTCTTTTTTTTCCCTCACCTTCAGTTTTCCGGCGGCATCGGTATGATAATAGGTCAGAATATCCGCACTTCCCCACCCAATCATCCGGGCGATCGCTCCTATCTCCTCCAATTTCTCTAAGCGATTGTCCGTCATCGATGTTCCTAACTGTTTGCTTTTCCTCATTTTCCTCTGGGGTGATTGGCCTAATTTTACAACCCTCTCCCGATAATTTATCCGGTTTTTTTATACATTTGAAAAGCGCAGCTTATCTTTGGTCTTTAATTTTAAGCTGACCTCTCTATCCTAACTTAACCCATGTTTTCTTGATTCAAGACTTGCTAACATTCACTTGGATTTCTAACAATTTTTCCGTAATTTCCCGGACTCCCTATCCCCCGGCACAACCTTTTTCCTGGAAGTGACTTGAAGAATTTCCTGAACACTGCTATAAGGAAAACCCGAACAATTCGACTCAAACCACACTTCCCCAGAGGTAGCCAGACCGAGATAAATTGCCCTGATTCTCGATCAACGTGATAGGTAACTCCTGTGCGAGTCTAATTGTTTTACCCCAGGCTTGAACAGCCGGATTATCTACAAAGTTAGGACAGCTTAAAGTTAATCCCCTTAATGTTCTAAATAAGCCCATTGTTTCCAGTCTCGACGGCGGGACAATCCTTTAATTTCAATATCCATTCGATTCGCTTCGGCAATTTCAAAAATTCGCCGCAATCCATTTCTAAAATTTTTCTGTTTACTATTAAAAGAAATAGAATATCGTAAGGGTTCACGGGCTTGAATATACACTAAGCGATTATTTTTACGATTAGACACTAAAATAGCTCGTTTTACATCAACCCAAGGGATAATCAGCCTCGGACTCAGAGGACTGCGCCGCACAATTCGGGTATTACTAATTTCTATCGCCGCACATAATTCATCGGCAATAATCAGTAATGGACTGGTCATAGCAATCCAAATTAGCGCAGTTCCAATCGGAATCAAAAGCAGTGACAGACAGGCACAGATTAAGTAAAAGACTCCTAATCCCCAACCAATCCACGGATGACGAGGAGAGAGCCGCAGGAATTGTTCTCGGGTATTCATGGCTTGGCTTCCTTTCCAGGGTTTTTGTGTTAATTCTAATCCATTAAAATGGTCTTCAAATCCTTCTACAGAGATAGGTTAAGACGGGCTTTAGGTGAGGTGCATCCAAGGGCGTGTTCCAAAGACTTCACAAGCGCTGGATGCAATTTTTGCCGCAGCAGCTAAAGCCTGGGGAAAGGATTTTTGTAAAATATAATGACAAAATGCCCCATGAAAAATATCACCTGCCCCTAATGTATCAACAGATTTGATTTGAGGAACTTCTACCAAACCCGAAATACCCTGGCTCAGGTATTGAATGGGTTTTTCCCCGTTAGTAATGGCAATATGGGGGATTCCTAGGTGAGCCAAATAGGTGAAAACTTCGGAGGCATTGTGGCAGTTTGGGGGATAAAAATTACTGGAACAAATGGCATAATCTACGAAGGGAAGAAGGGTTTCAAATCCGGGTTTCCAGCTTCCTCCATCGAGGACGACGGGGAGGGTTTGGGCGTGACTGATTTGGGCAATCCGTTGACTGACGGACATTTGATGTCCATCGATCAGGACTATGTTAAACTTTTCCCAGGAATCAAGGGGTAGACGATCGCCCAAAATTTGAGATTTTGTCGCATTGATGGAAATCACCGCCCGATCGCCGGTGGCTTGGGTGACGAGAATCGAAGACAAGGGCGGGGGTTCGGTACGGTGGGGGTCTAAATCGGCGATCGCCACCCCATACCGTTCTAATTCCTCATAAACTATGGCCGTTAAGGGATGTTGTCCGACTGACCCTACCAGGGTCGAGTGATTGCCCAAATAGCTAAAGGCGATCGCCGCATTCGTTGCCGGTCCCCCAGCATTGATCATCGAGTCAGTCGCCACCAGTTTCTGATTGTTTTGAGGCACTCCTGCGGTTAAATAGATCACGTCCAGGGTGACTAACCCCACAAACAATCCTTGTTTTTGCCCGGTTTTGTCCTCTCGTTTTAAGCCCGCCAATTCTTCCATTTAAACGCTCCCTGGGGTTCATATTTTATCATGAATTGGGATAGAAATGAGCCAGAATTCGTAGAAGCCTCTCCACTTATTCCGGGGATACATCATTTATATTAAGATAGGGTAAAACTTAGCCCTCTGTTCATGGAAATTGATTCAAAACTAGGCACACTTTATATCGTGGGAACGCCCATCGGAAACCTGGAAGATATGACATTCCGGGCGGTGCGAATTTTGCAGGAAGTTGAGGCGATCGCCGCTGAGGATACTCGGCACACCGGGAAATTGTTGCATCATTTTCAAATTAAAACCCCGCAAATTAGCTATCACGAACATAACCGGCAACAGCGAATTCCAGAATTAGTGAATCGGTTAGCAGAAGGCGCGGCGATCGCCCTCGTCACCGATGCTGGAATGCCTGGAATCTCGGATCCCGGATATGAACTCGTCAAAGCTTGTGTGGAAAAAGGAATTGTAGTCGTGCCGATTCCTGGACCCAGTGCCTGCATTACGGCGATTAGTGCAGCGGGTTTACCCGCTTCTCGATTTACCTTTGAGGGGTTTTTACCCGCGAAGGGAAAAGAACGACACCAGCAGTTGCAGCAGTTAAAGGAAGAGACGAGGGCGATGGTGCTTTATGAAGCGCCGCATCGGTTGCGGAAAACATTACGGGATTTAGAGAAAATCTTGGGGGGCGATCGCGCCTTGGTTTTAGGGCGAGAGTTAACGAAGCTGCATGAAGAGTTTTGGCGGGGAACAATTGCCGAAGCCATAGCACATTATGGCGACAATTGTCAACCGAAAGGAGAATTTACCTTAGTCATTGACGGGGGCGATCGCTCAACCCCCGTTTTTTCCGAAGAGAGCCTTAAGGCGGCATTACAGAAGGCGATCGACCAGGGGCTCACCCGGTCCGAGGCAACCAGGCAGTTGGCGGAGGAAACGGAACTTCCCCGTCGCCAGATTTATCAACTGGCGATCGCCCTCGATGAGCAAAATGCTCAGGACCTGTAAAGCCTAGAGCCTCACTACATCAGAAATGAGGGACTCAGAAACCGGACGTTACAGAAGGACCGGGAAACTGCCCTCTAGTGCCCAGCCGAACCGAGTGGGGGGTCAAAAGGGCCGTCCCTGATTCCCTGTCGCCATTAACCCCTATAGGGAATAAACCTGACCATCAATCAGTAAACGGGTAATCCCCTTGGATTGCAAATAGACGCTAGTTTTTTGCAGCATCCGCCCATCGGGAACCTTAATCACCCGTTGATTTCGCGCCGAAAAGCGCCGCGCCACGCGGTGATTGTCAAAAACCGGCAGAGTTCGTTCATAAGACTCTTGAGCGGGAATTTGTCCAAGTTCGGCAAACTCTTTGAGAGGGCGAGTAATTAACTCTCCCCCTTTGTCTACAACCACATAACAGATTTTGGGAAGTTCAGCTTCCGCTAGGGGTAAGACTTCCACAACAGTAGAGGTCCGAAGCTGACGTCGCGGTAACAGGGGTTCATCATCCCCCCATTCCTCCTCATCGTCCTCATTGTCCTCATCCTCTAATTCTTCGTCATCCTCCTCATCGTCGTCCTCATCCTCCTCATCCAGGATGTCTTCTCCCAACATTTCCTGGAGGGCGCTCGTTTCGATGCTGGGATAGCGATCGTTAAAGCCTTCCTCGGGGAGTTCAAGCTCGTTATTATCTTCTTCCTCAGAAGCGTCCCCAGCAGAACGGAGGCGAATGCGTCGTTTAGCTGGAGTAGCTAAGGGAGGCTCTTCTTCAATATCCAGGGACTCTGAATCCGTGGGAAGGAAGCGACCCGATCGCTTTTGTTGGATGAGGGATTCATATTCCTCTTCAGATAACGTGCTTTTGAGGATGCGGCTAATGGTCGAGCTACTGACACCGTAACGACTCGCCAGGGTTAAAGTCGTTTCTCCAGGCTGTCGATACAGGTCAATAATGTCGCTTTTGTCAGATTCAGATAGTTTTCGAGAACTCATGCCGCATCATCGGGGGTAAACATTTGGACGAGAGTCGGAGGCATTGAACGCGCGATCGGGGGATGAGCGCCATCTTAGCGCGGTCAGTGTCGGAATGGGGGAGGACTAGAATATCATGCCATTGTTGGATTAAGAGTAAATTAAAGAGCAGCCCGGTTCCCGACCAGGGATTGTAGCCGAGTCCGAATGGGAATCACAGGGATGGGATCAATCTGAAGACCCGCCTCTTCTGCGGCCACGAGAACGAGACCGAGTAGAGATATCGTATTCCAACACTGCACCAATACCGAACAGAACCGCACTGAAAATCCAGAAGACTTCCAAAAGACTGCCACTTTCGTAGTTGGCAACGCGGACATCAGCGTACTTAAACCACATATCGGCAATATAAAGGGAAAAAGTAGCTGCCGCAATCATCCGCCAAGACTGAGAGAAGCGTCCTCCCCAGAAGGCTAACAACAGTGCCGTTGCTAGGATCAGGAGCAAAACATCCATGATCACATAGAACAAATTCACATAGTAAGCCACAGGAGTCAGCGCTTCGTCAATGGCGAGAATGAAGCCCGGAGCAGTTTGCGCAGTGCTGGCGGCAGGAGCAGGAGCTGAGGTCCCGGTTCCGGTAGCTGGTGAAGCCACCTGCTCGATCGCCTGGGGTGAAGCGGCCTCGGGTACCTCAATCGGTTCCGCCACCGCCAGCCAGTACGCTAACGCAATCCCAGCCAAGGCGATCGCCCCGAGGACGGCCCACTGCCAAACTTCTAAATTCAGCTTGCGGCCTGAGACTGCCAGAACCATCCCAACCGTGAGGGCAATATAGGTAATCGCGTAAAAGAAATCCCCCAAAGACACATCCGGGGCGAGATTCCAATACAACTCCCATAAGCCAAACAACACGCCGCCTAGAAAATAGCACAGCATTCCAATCCCGATCGCCAGCCAAACATTCCGTCCACTGACAATTTGGGGAGCGCGCCAATTTCTAAAACACAGAATTGCAGCGCCCAAGAAAGCGGCTAATTCAAATATTAACGTACCGATTGAGTACCACAGGGGTCTCCCCTCTCCAGGAGCTTCCGGGACGCTAAATAACAAAAAAAACAACAACGCTAAAACAGCCCAGGTAATTCCGGCAACCACCAGGGTCTGAGCTGCAAACAAGGGTTGAGAACTGGTTAACTTTTCTGAAGTCGTTCGCATAGAAATTCCCAAATTGCTAACGGGGCATCGGTCTTGGGGTCTAGGACTTTCTTAAACGTAGAAACGGCCAAGGGCTTGCCTAGAGAGCCGTTTATTAACGACAAGAACACAAAACCCACTTGAAAGAACCCTCTTTCAAGATAGGGACCACATCTCACCGAGGGGAGATTGTCCAAGCCAATCTCTGAACTGCTTGCGTTCGGCCGCGGGCATATCTTCCAAGATATCTAAGGCTCGTTCTACAAAGCTGGTATTCCCAAAGTAGGCTTTACCCAAGCGATAGAGTTCTTGCAACAAGGTATTCAAATGGTGCTCTTGCCAGGACGGGACTTGAGCGCCGCCCAAGGGGTCCATATTGAGCAACTGGTTGACCGCATCCGGTGATTCCGCTTGAGGGAAGCGCCATTTTTTAAAAGTCTCAGCAATGTCCTTTTCAAATGAACTGGCTTGCCGATTGCCCAACAAGTCTTCTATGTCAAAGAAAACCGCTTGCAACATTAAAATACAAGCTTGGGTGTACAGGGGCGCTGCTGCTACCCCTCCATGAGCATCATCTGTCAACTGGTCGAGACGAATTTTGCCCCAAACACTGTATCGATCTGTCTCTTCGAGCAGTACGCAAGCTTTCCCACGGTTATCCGTTAGGTCCCTCCAGAAGGCCCTGGCCTCATCCGCCTGTTGCGCGCTAAACACGTTAATTAAGCGAAAGGTCTGACCTTGATAGTTCAAAATCGGTATTTGCTGACCCGTTTTTGGGTGCTGAATACCCGTTATTTCAACATCCTGCCGTTTCAGAATAAACATGACGCTGCCAATTGAGTCCTCGTGGCCTGTGGGTGCTGTCGGTTCAATGGAAATGGCTTCAAGCCAGAGTTTCGTTTGTCGGCCTGCTTGGTTTCAAGATTAAGTTGAACCACACTTTGGCTTTAGTTTAGTCTGACTCACGCAGTTAACCGCAACTCGGCAAGTCTTGCTCATTTCCCTGGCGACGTAATTCAACGCCCTGACTAACCCTTATCTTACTCTATGCCTTATCCGGAAAAACCCCAAGCTTGTTATTCCTACTTTGAGCATGGACCCACTCCCAATCCCCGGTGATTTCTGCCCCAGACCCTTGAGGTTTAGGCAAGAGGATTATCCCTAGAGGCAGGCTTTTCAAGGGAAAAAACCCAATCTCCTGGGAAAACCGCTATGCAAATGCCCTCTTGTTTGATAAAATACAGAAATCAACCCGGGCAGCCACTTGGGTTTTGACCGTCTGCAAGAAATAAAACTCAAGCGGGGTTTTCCGGTAACCGTTGTTTGGGTGCGTAACTCAGGTGGATAGAGTAGCGAACTTCTAATTCGTTGGTCGCAGGTTCGAGTCCTGCCGCACCCGTTTCTCAGTTCCGGGTTTTCCCCCATTGGACAAATCCTGGATCAGAAAGTTTTTTCCCTTTTTGCCCTAATTGTTATCAAAAAAAACAGGGTCTAACACTCTTTCAAGTTTTAGACCCCATTCTTGGTATTCTTAGATTCAAAAGCCCGTGACGAGGATTGAACTCGTGACCTCACCCTTACCAAGGGTGTGCTCTACCACTGAGCTACACGGGCAGACAACATTTAAGTTTCAATCCGTTAATCGGTCAGGATTTCTTGACCATTGACGTTGAACTTTAAATGAATTGTGGTGGGCCGAGCTGGATTTGAACCAGCGTAGGCGTAGCCAGCGGATTTACAGTCCGCCCCCATTAACCGCTCGGGCATCGACCCTTTTTTGTCCACAATTACTAATACTAGCAGAACTCTCACAGAAGTCAAGGCTTTAAGCGAACTTTTTTTTTAGCCCGGGTTTGACCTAGACTCGAATAGCTTATCGACCATTCCCCCGGTTGCTGCGAATACCCAGGGGAACGGCATTGATGACCCCTTTGCGGTGGGTCCGGTTGTCCAAATCACTCTCATCGTAAATTTCCCCAACGAGTTCTTCCAGAATATCTTCCAGGGTCAACAAACCGACGGTTCCCCCGTACTCATCCACAACGATCGCAATATGCAGCCGCTGTTGCAACATTTCCTTAAGCAAGTCTGCTACTCGTTTGGTCTCTGGGACATAAACCGGAGGATCCATTGCCAGGGTCACGCCCCCATTCTCAATTCCCTCCTGTTGACAGGCCCTAATTTGCTGAATGGCCTGCTTCAGGTGAACGATCCCCACAATTTGATCCTTGGATTCTTCCTGGACGGGAATCCGCGAATATCCGGTTTCCAAGCACAGATCGACTAAATCCTGTAATGTGGCTTCATGGGAAATGGTTCGCATCTCAATCCGAGGTTTGACCACTTCTCGGGCGTTTAAACTATCCAACATCAGGGCTTTGTTCAGTAACTGATGCTTGTACAAGTCCAGTTGACCCCGACCCCCGAGAATTTCAATCATCATCTGCAGATCGGTTAAAGATTCCCCTTGTTGAATGTTATTCGCCTTCACTACACGAATCATCACTTGGGTGATTTTTTCGAGCAACGGTACGATTCCAACCAAGGAGAGTATCTGAGACAACCAATAGATCGGTCGCACCACCACCTTAAAAATGGGAAGGACATTGTTAATAGCTAAAGATTTAGGAGTGATTTCCCCAAAAATTAGGACTAACAGGGTGACGACGGCGGTTGCTACTCCTAATCCGGCGTTTCCCAACCATAAGGCAAACAGATTGCTGGTTAAAATGGCTGAAAAATTATTGACGAGGTTATTGCCGACTAGGAGGGTGGTAATAAAACGAGTGCGTTTGTGCAGAACTAGGGTAAAGATGCGGTGAGGGTCCCCTTGTTCTTTGATCAGCGATCGCAATTTGAGATTATCAAGGGCGGTAATCGCCGTTTCTGACCCGGAAAACATGGCCGAGAGGACGAGCATGAACATCAGGACCCCGACATCAAGCCAAATATTTCCTAACAGGGGTTGCAGTTGAGAAACAGCTAGAACTGAATGGGGAAGGGGTGAAGAAATCACGATGGGTCCGAAGTAATAAATAAAATGAAATTCAGGGAGAACGTTGTGATCCTTAGGCGGTCAAGTTCGTTCTTGATGCCCATAATAACGTTCCCATCGGATCTCGTTGTCAAAGCAGGCTGGTGGATCCGGGTGACAAAAGTCCCCCCGGTGGGCGGGTGGGAGTTTCACTGGATTGGATGGCGCGATCGCGTCTCTTCAGTCTGAGGCTGATCGGATGAGTTGAGGGTTTTTTCCAGCAAAAAACCCTGAGATATTAAGTCCGGTCCCCTCCCCTATGTCTGGGGGAGGGTTAGGGAGGGGTCCCCTACCTATCGATTCCGGTAGGACTATCAGACCCTGATTGCTAACCCTTAGCCTCCTATTTTAGGATGAAGGCTTCGGGTAGACCGGACCTAGCAGGGCGATCGCCTCGATATCCCGGTCTAGTTGAAACTGTAAGCGGATTGCAACCCCCACCAAATTAAGAAGGCAATGCCGCCTAAAATCAGCACAGAGGAAACCCCGACCAGCACTGGGCTGTCGGCCCCTTTAAATTTCATAATTCCACGATTTAAGTCTGACATAGCGCTACGCTCCTGGCTCAGGCACAACAAAGATTAAACGTTCGATCCATCCCTCCCCTCTGCCTGGGTTCAAAATCCGGGACAGAGGCTCGCTTACTTCGGGGAGAACAGACTGGGCATTTCTCCCTTTTTCTCCCGGTTCTGGAGTCGGGGATCGGGTTTTCTCCCCGATCATTGTAACTGGGGATTCTCCCCAGGAGGGAGAGGGTCAAAGGGTGCGATCGCTCCGGATGTTGAAACAGCACCGATGACCTGATTCCCCGATTCGTTCCCCTGTCTGAAAATCCTAGTTAGGGTTAGGAACGGTTGACCCGTCGAGTCTAAGTTTTTCGAGCCGATTTTTACGGACAGCCTTTCAGTCATCTTTTTAGCCCAATCAGGCTTTATATCCGGTGGGGAAAAATTTCCCGACTCTGTTTTATTTTAATCTAAACTATCCGCAAAAAAGCCTTGAGAGACGGTGAATATTGAAGGACATGGAGAGTGAAGATTCATCCTTTGACGCTCGGGATTGGTGGGGTAGTCAATCGGGCTTAACCGGATCGGCTGGATCGGGGGAATTGGGGGTTGAAATGGAGGGCGATCGCTGAGGTTTTAGGCGTAGACTCCGGATAAAACCAGCGGTTTTCAACGGGTCAACCGGGATAGAACGGGCGATCGTACCGGATCGCGGGTAGATTTCCCGAGGCTGGATCAATCTTGGCTTGATAGAAAAATAACGGCCCGACTGGATGATGAAATGCTGACAATGGGTGACTCGGGTAGGACTTAACTCATTAGCTCTAATCCGAGGGAAAATTTAGGGACAGCCCGGGCTATAACGAGCAGGATTTCCTCAAAATTGCATCCCCTACCTAGCGCCTTCGAGTTGCCCTTCCATAGAGTCTGGATGGGGAATGAGGGGAAAAATCCTCCCACCCGCGATTAATATCCAGTTAGGTGCTATAGTACATTGACACGAGATACAAGCTGCTGACCGTGCAACCGACCGTCTCCACACCGGGAGCCTTAAATCCCACAGGCCCCAAGCCAGAACCGAAAGGATAAGGAACCCCTCCCGCAGGACCCTTACCCCTAGCCCCAGGAGTTCGATTGGGAAAACTTGTAGAAAAAGCGGCTATACTGTATTTTGGTAAAACTGACGATCAGGAGCGAAACTCGCTCTACAACGGAGCACCATTACAATAACTCGAAGCAATACCTGCATGGGCAACAAGCCAACCATTGCTATCTCTCATCTAGGGTGCGAGAAAAATCGCATTGACACCGAACATATTCTGGGCCTGTTGGTACAAGCAGGCTACTCGGTCGATACGGATGAAGAAGTAGCAGATTACGTTATCGTCAACACTTGTAGTTTTATTGAATCGGCTCGTGAAGAGTCAGTCCGGACGCTGGTAGAACTAGCGGAGGCGAAGAAAAAAATCGTCATTACCGGATGCATGGCGCAACATTTCCAAGAACAACTGTTTGATGAACTGCCCGAAGCAGTTGCAGTTGTGGGAACTGGGGATTATAATAAAATCGTAGAAGTGATTGAACGGGTCGAAGTCGGCGAGCGAGTCACAGAGATTTCCGCAGAACCGACTTATATCGCCGATGAGACGACACCGCGTTACCGGACGACTACCGAAGGTGTAGCGTACCTGCGGGTCGCGGAGGGATGTGATTACCGCTGTGCATTTTGCATCATTCCGCATCTTCGGGGAAACCAGCGATCGCGCACCATTGAGTCCATCGTAGCCGAAGCCAAGCAATTGGCAGCCGAGGGCGTCCAAGAAATTATTTTAATTTCTCAAATTACCACCAACTATGGGTTAGACCTATACGGTGAACCCAAACTGGCGGAACTGCTGCGTGCATTGGGCGAGGTAGATGTCCCCTGGATTCGGATGCACTACGCCTATCCTACGGGACTGACCCCGAAAGTGCTGCGGGCGATTCGGGAAACCCCCAACGTGCTGCCGTACTTAGATTTACCCTTGCAACACTCCCATCCAGAAGTGCTGCGGGCAATGAATCGGCCCTGGCAAGCAGGGGTCAATGATCGGATTATCGAGGGAATTAAAGCAGCGGTACCGGATGCGGTATTGCGAACGACCTTTATCGTAGGATTCCCTGGCGAAACGGACGAACATTTTGAACATTTGTATCAGTTTGTTCAACGTCATGAGTTCGATCATGTAGGCGTGTTCACCTTCTCCCCGGAAGAAGGAACCCCCGCCTATACGCTGCCCAATCAACTCCCGCAAGAAGTCATGGATGAACGGCGGGATGCCTTGATGGAATTGCAACAGCCGATTTCATTGAAGAAGAATCAAGGGGAAGTCGGTAAGGTTGTAGACGTATTAATCGAACAAGAACACCCCGAAACTGGGGAGTTGATAGGCCGATCGGCGCGATTTGCGCCGGAAGTGGATGGATTGGTCTATGTTCGAGGAAATGCCCGTCTCGGTTCCAGGGTGCCGGTGGCGATCGCCAGTGCTGACGTTTACGACCTCTATGGTCATGTTGCCACTGTAGCTGACCTAGTGCAACGGCAATCCATTGCCCTCGGTTAAGGAATCCAGATTTTCTGGGAAAGTTTAGGACGGTTTTTGGTATGGTCTTTAACAGCTATGTTGAGATCCTCTGCACTTTAAAAGCTCGTTCAATACCTGCCCGGAATCGGTGGTCAGGGCCTTAAGACAGAAAGCCCGATTCTACCGTGCCTTTTCTTTACAACCCTTGTAACTAACAGGCAAATCAGAAGTACCCCTCAACATCCGCTAATCTCAATTAGCATCAATACCAATTCTATTTTTATGCTCTACATCGAAAGCGTATCTGTCCTAGCTCCAAATATCTAAGAGCAACCCCATGTAGCATCAAAAACGAGAAATGGTATTAGCTGCCCTTGAGCAGCCCCAAACTCAAACGTTTTAGGAGAATAAATGACAGTTTCATTTCAAAGTTTAGGTCTTTCAGAAGAGCGCGTACAACAGCTAGAAAAACTTGGGTTTACCGAACCTAGCCCCATTCAAGAACAAGCCATTCCTAAACTGATGGCGGGACAGGATGTAGCGGGACAAGCCCAAACCGGAACCGGCAAAACGGCGGCATTTTCTCTGCCCATTTTGGAGCAGATGGATGTTAACGACAAGAATGTTCAAGCGCTGATTCTGGCCCCAACCCGCGAACTGGCGATTCAAGTCAGTAATGCGATTCGGGAATTAACGGACGATCGCCGGGTGCGGATTTTTGCCGTGTACGGTGGCTCCTCCATTGAGCGCCAAATTCAGCGCCTGGAACGGGGCGTTCAGATTGTTGTGGGTACCCCCGGACGGGTTCTGGATTTGCTCAACCGTGGGCATCTCAAACTCGACACCCTTACCCATCTCGTCCTCGATGAAGCGGACGAAATGCTGAGTATGGGCTTTATTGATGATGTGGAAAAAATCCTGGATAAAGCCCCGAAAGACCGCCAGACCGCCTTCTTCTCAGCCACGATGGAACCCTCCATTCGCAAGCTGATGAATAAGTTCATGCGCGATCCAGTCACGGTGAAGATTGAACAAAACAAATCAACGCCGAAGCAGATCGACCAAGTAATCTACATGGTCCCTCGCGGCTGGTCCAAATCTCGGGCCTTATTGCCGATTTTAGAATTGGAAGACCCGGAAACAGCGATCGTCTTCGTCCGCACCCGTCGGGCGGCGGCTGAACTCACCAGCCAACTGCAAGCGGCAGGTCACAGCGTGGATGAATATCACGGAGACCTCAACCAGTCCCAACGGGAACGGTTAATCGATCGCTTCCGCAAGCAACAAGTCCGCTGGATTGTTGCCACGGATATTGCGGCACGCGGTTTAGATGTGGATCATCTGACCCACGTTATTAACTACGATTTACCGGATCAAGTGGAAAGCTACGTTCACCGGATCGGACGCACGGGCCGCGCCGGTCGTGAAGGGACTGCTATCTCGCTGATTCAGCCGTTTGACCGGCGTAAGCTTCAACAAATTGAGCGGCACCTGCGTCAAACTCTGAAGATTCGCTCGATTCCGACTCGCTCTCAAATTGAGGCGCGGCATCTGGAAAAACTGCAATCTCAAGTCCGGGAAATCCTCAGTGGCGAGCGTTTGGCTTCGTTCCTGCCGATCGTCGCTCAACTGAGCGAAGAATATGACCCCCACACGATCGCCGCAGCAGCGCTGCAAATGGCTTACGATCGCACTCGTCCCAATTGGGCGAACAATATCTCGGAAGATGCGCCCGAGGAAATGGATAACTATTCCGATAAGCGCTACGACGACCGCGATCGCGGCGATCGCTCATCTCGGTCCATGTCAAAGCCGATCAAGCGCTCAAAACCTCGTAACACTTCGTCGCGAGAGCCCATTGGGGAACGTCAGTAGAGGGTAGTTGTCCGTAAAGGGGGAATAATTCGGGACAATTGATCTGAGTCCTGTTCCCTCTCACCGGAGATTAAGGGCTACCTTCCAGAGGGGTTCATCTAGCGATCGCTAGAACACCCCCTCTCCACTGCCTAATAGAACCTGACTGGCTGGTGAGCATTTTGAGAATGCAACCGGCCATAATTTTTTTTAGGGCAGTTCCAATCCCAGGGGTTTGCGGCGGCTTTTGACCCTTACAGCCCAAGGGCTAATGCTGAAGATTGAACAGGATTGAAACTCTCAAATGAAGCTTGTTCACTATTCTTGCATCAGATTAGCAGGGAGAGTCGTGGATCATTCAACTCTGACTAATTTGAGTTGAATTTCAGTCTTTAGATAGATGTTATTTAGCCTTACTTACAATTCACGGGCAGTCATAACAATAGGAAAGAAGACGGGTAGACTCCTGACATCAAGGGGGTGAAAGTTAGGATGCAAAATTTTTAATAGTTTATAATATTTAGCCCTCCTTTAAAGTTTTTAAAACCCTTCCTCAAAATATCTGCCCTTTTCTCTCAATTAGTCTATAAATCGTCAGACTAGAGTAGGTTGACAATTCAAAAATTGTCGGCTATCGCCTTGTTTTGAATGGCGGAAAAATCCGAAGATATTCCTCAACTGCCAAGGGCGATCGGTCATTTAAATGGGCAGATTCTCGGCTGGCTTTTTAGCCTTAATCCCTGGTGAACCGACTCTCTAGGGGGTTTTAGGAACTGCCTAAGTATCAATTGTAGTAACCAGAGGCTTATCTCTCTAACGTGGTAGGCAAGCTTTATCGATTGAGTTAAGATAGAGTTAATTTACGGTAAAACTCATCCCTAACTTATAAAATGCTGGGTCATAAGCTGCGTTTAAAAGCATTCCATTAGGGTGGGAAAGGGTCTTGAAAATTTATAAAATCAAGCAGGTAATTTATGAATAAAAAGAGGGCTGAGGTTGGAGATATAACCGAAAATTTGAGATCAGATATCAAGATCAATGAACCCGGGATTGACAATTTTAGGCCACCTAGAGACAGGCACAGCTTACGCGATCGCCTTACGGGATTATTCCCTCTGATGATGACCATCTATCTCCCCACCTTCATCATTCTGTTGCTGGTCCGACAGCAAAATCGAGTTCCCATTTATCATCTGATCGGTGACCCCGCTAAAATTGCCGATTGGCCTTTTTATTTGGGAATGATCACCCGATTGGGCATTTTATTATGGTGTGCTACTGCTGCTATTTGTCTGTTTACTGCCCTTTATCTCAAACCCTTGAATCCCTCTTTAAAACATCAACAATTTATCTTGTATTCGGGTATAATCACCACAGTCTTAATGCTGGATGATTCTTTTCAGTTTCATGAGGAAGTCTTCCCCACTTATTTCGGCATCTCAGAAAAAATAGTTTATTTGACTTATGTGAGCCTGGTGGCCCTGTACCTGATGAAATTTTATAAAATCATCTTAAATACCCGCTATTTAGTGTTTTTGGGGTTAGGGTTTGTCTGCTTTGCCTTGTCAATGTTGCTGGATATGCGGGCCATTATAGATTTAGTAAAAATGGGACTGATCTATGATCGCGATCGGGCGCTATTAGAAAATGGATTTAAGCTGTTTGGGATTGTGAGTTGGTGTACTTATTTTTCCTTAACCTGTAAAGAACAGATTCAACAAGGAATTCACCGTTTCCAATCCTAGTTTAAAGGTCAGGACTAAACGGGTTTGGAGGAGTTTAACCTGACCCCTAAAGTTGTTTCCAGGGTGGACATTGTTCAGCAGGGAACGGGATGCGCCAGCAGAGGCGATCGCGACTTTTATCCAAACTCATGTCTAACTGTAGAAGCCCGAGAAACAAACTGTTTAAAGCAGGATATCCCTCTTCTGTCCAACTGAGTTGAAAGTCTGAATCCCTTGTTGCCTAAAACGATGCAAAATCGTTAATTGGCCTTAAAAGGAAAGAAGTCGGGCCTCTCCTCCATTTTGGAAGAATTTAAGTCCATTTTTTATATCATTTAAAACTTTTGGGACCAGTTTTCTGATACTTAATCCCAATTCCAACCAAAATTAACCCTAAGAAAAATATCGCCATCCAGGTAATTACTAAAACCCCTAACTGTACCGAAGGGGGAATAAACTCACGCAATCGGGACCAAGTGGCGAAAATATTTCCCTGCATCAAGGCGGAAATCCCATACAATAATTGAACTTCTACTCCTTCTGGTCCTAATTCAATCCCCCGTCTAATAGCGGTTTCCCCTTGTCGCGGATGCCAACCATAGAGATTCACAAACCCTAAATAAGCATAAGCATAAGGATTTTTTGAATCCAGTTGAACCACCCGTTCAAAAGCAGAGATGGCCCCCTTCACATCCTGCTGCAAAACTTGACTAAAGGCTAAATTGTAAGCCAATTCTACATTTTCTGGATCTTTTTGTAAGCGATACTCTAGGGATTTCTCGGATTGAATTAGATAATCTTGAATGGGGTCATATTGATTCACCCGTCCTATGTCATCAAAAATAAACTCTAACGCCTTTGGTCCTTGGGGTAATGCGGCAGCAAGCGATCGCAATTGCGTACTCCAATCTAGTTCCGGTGCTGGAGTCGCTTTTGCTGCGGGATTGATGGCGATCGCCACCCGAGGCACATCAATCTCCTGAGTTTCCCCAGTTTTTCGATTCAAATAAGTCGCTGCCAAAGTATAAGTTCCCGGGGTCATATCCGCTGGCGGTAACATTGCCATCCGTTCTATCACTTTCGCCTGTAACGGTGGCGTTACCGCTTGTAGCTCACCTTTACCAATCCCATGATCATGGAACCAAGACTCACGCAACGAGGGAGATGCTGCGGGACTCTGTAACTGCCAAGTTAAGATCACCACTCCATCCCGCAACGAGTCCCAATCTCCCGTCCATTCATAACTCACTGGAACCGGCACACCCGGAGGAGATTCTGCGGGAACTGTCACACGCTCAAGAGTGAGAATCGCTGGATTTGCAGATGCCTCGCTTGCCTCAACTGTAACCATCGGCAGACGATGATGATACAAATTGAGGGTACTGTCATCCGGTAACGGCCAACTTGCTTGTATATTAAATTCCCCGCCAGTTTCTACAAGTGCGGCGATCGCCGCTTGTGCCTCCGTCGGGACCGAACCCTGATTTCCCGTCTTGGTCAAAAACCAATCCAGCGATCGCGCATCTTGTGCAACGTGCGATCGCCTTGTACCCACCTGCCTACCATACACTTGAAACTGTTGCAAATTCCCATAATAATTCAAATTATGCTGATTAATCATTGGCGTCGAAGGTAACACCCCCAACGTTGACCGTAAATAGGGAGTAGTTTCCATAATTTCTGCGATCGCCTCTCGATGGGGCCAATCCGGTC
The DNA here is from genome assembly GCF_025370755.1 of Laspinema sp. D2d. Lineage (GTDB taxonomy): Bacteria > Cyanobacteriota > Cyanobacteriia > Cyanobacteriales > Laspinemataceae > Laspinema. Next base: position 239,598 of record NZ_JAMXFC010000003.1, read on the forward strand.
CCCGATAAGCATGACGAGAGGTCACAATATCGGGATGCCACTGATAAACCGGCCACAGATTGCCCAAAATCAACACCAGCGCCGCACTACAAGTTCCCCACCGCACCCATTTTCCCCAATGGGTGGGAAACAGCATCAATCCATAAGCTAACACCAGAGAAACAACCGGCAGATAAGGTAAAACATACCGAAAATCTTTATTCAGAATTAAAGAAAATAAGACATAAGACCCGACCCAAAAAATGGCTAACCATTTGAATGGAGAATTAAAATGGGTTCTCCAAACTGGATTTTGCAACTCTGCCTTTAACGGAGTCAAGTGGCGATCGCCTCGTGAACGCCACCAATAGAACACAAATCCAGCAATGGGAACCACCAGAAACGGCCAGGATACATGATGCGGGAGTTGTTTTGCATAAAATGTCCAAGCGGGAAGAGTATAAATGGCCGGGTCACCTTCAACCACTGCCGCCTGAATTGCCGCCCGTTGACTACCTGTAAACACCAGTAACCAATTGGTACGATACCAGGGATACATTACTAACCCCGTCACGAAAGCCGCCACCATTAACTGAAGGAATCTGACCCAGCGCCGGTCTTTAATTGTACTCACAATCACCCAAACCAGAGGCGTGATGAGAAAGAATAAAGCGCTTTGTTTAATCAGTAGGGATAATCCGACCGATAATCCCAAGACAATAGCCCAAAACCAAGCTTGATAAGCGGGAGAATTCAGAAAAAAAGAAATATCATGTTGAGGCGGCTTTTCTGAGGTAAAACCAGCCAATTCTAACAGTTCCGTGACCTTCCATCGGGTTAGAGAATAAAAAGAAAAAGTAACTACAGCAGTCATGGGAAAGTCTAGGAGAAAATCCAGACGGGCATGATATAAACCGGGAAACATCAAACATAAAGCTGCCGCCCAAACACCTATTTTGGGGGTAAACAGCAATCGACCTAAACCATAGACTGAAGGGAGTAAAATGGCGCTAAAGAAGAGGTAAACTAGGGTGGCGCGATCGGCCTCGATCCCAAATAAATTGTGAAAAAATGCGGTCATGATGTAAGTCCCCGGGGGCATTTTAGAGGACAGTAACCATAAACTACGCCACCAATCTCCCGAAAACCATTGGGGGGTTTGTAATGCCTGCCAGTAGTTTAAGGCCCCGGTTAGATAATCGGCCTGATCCCAAGAGGGAATGGAGCGATCAAGAGCAAACCAGAGGCGATCGCAAAATGCCCCTAGGAACCATAACCCGGCGATCGTCAACCAACCGTGATGTTTTTGATAGTTCTTCACCCGCCAAAATCCTCCTAATTTTTATGGATAGTTTAGAAATCGCCACCCGGAACGCTGTAGATACATCAGGGTACTCCAAATTCCCTTCTACTCAGCAGTAATCCTCACCGGATTCTATGCTAGATTGCCACTTGTATCATGGTGACCACCGATGGCAGACCCCATAAATCAAATTTTCCTTTCCCCGATTTCTGTTCCGTCTGCCAGAAATTTTATTGAGTCTCTTGAGTTATCGTTTCTTCATGGTTAAATCTTTTATGGTCAACTTCCGTCTACTCTCGATCCTTCCTGCCACCGCCTTGGCGATCGCGATGAGTGCAGCCAGCGTGAGTGCTCAAAATATGTACAACCCCATCCGGTTGCCATCCAGTAATGAAATCACAGATACCTTATCTGACAAAGATATTCCCACCGGACAAGGTGGATTTGCCCGGGATTATATTGTCACCTTACAACCGGGGGATCAAGTCGTGATCGACCTCCTCTCCGATAGTTTTGACAGCATTGTTACAATGATCGGACCGAATGGGATGACGATCGCCGAGAATGATGATGGCCCCGATGGTACCACCAACTCCCTCTTATTTTCCCGAATCACTGAGGCCGGGAATTATATCGTGCGGGTCCGAGCCTTTGGCGAAGGGGGCTTAGGAGAGTTTAACCTCAAAGTCACTCGTCTTCGCCCTATCTAAATTTTTCCTGGGGCGTAAACACGAATGTAGCAACATTTATTGCGCCCCAAAAAATATTTCAAAAAACCCTTGCCAATTCCAGAAATGTTTGCTATGTTAGTTAAGCATGAAAAAACAAGCCGGGATAGCTCAGTTGGTAGAGCAGAGGACTGAAAATCCTCGTGTCACGAGTTCAAGTCTCGTTCCTGGCATAACGTAAAGCGCTGAAATCCTTAAAAATTAAGGGTTCAGCGCTTTTTACTATTCAGGGAAAGAACCCTACATAACGTCCCTCGAATAGATGCCGCAGACCCTTTTCAGAAGGATCCCTAATCACCACCCGAGAATAACCTCACGCTAAAATTCAAGCCATCACGCTGGAAATGATGCCAGAACGATTAAGCTAGAGGATGCACCGGATATGAGTGACAACTACAGAATTTATCTCGATGCTTGTTGCCTGAACCGTCCCTTTGACGACCAAACCCAGACTCGCATTGCCTTAGAAACCCAAGCTATCCTCGCTATCTTGAATCAATGCGAATCTGGACAATGGCAACTCATCACTAGCGCCGCTTTAGATGCAGAACTCGATCAAACTCCCGATTTGGAAAAACGCAAGAATGTCAAGGCAATCCTGAGATTTGCTAAAATTAAGGCGATCGCCAGCCCATCCATAGAAAACCGTTCGATAGAACTTGTCAAATTAGGCTTCTCCAGCTACGATGCCATCCACCTTGCCAGTGCCGAACGAACTCGTGCCGATATATTTTTATCCACCGATGACCGGCTGATTAAGAAAGCCAAAAGAAATATTCAACTAATTCACGTACCCATTGATAATCCTGTTCAATGGCTACTAAACGTTACTTAACAACCCTTAACAGAACAATGACTCACACTCAACAAGAAATTATTAAAAAAGGATACCAAGCTTTAATCGACTCATTAGGAATTGTCGATACTATTCGGTTTATTCAATACTTTAGCCCGGGACACGGTGACTATACCCAAGAGCGGCATCAATGGCTAGAAAAGATGTCATTAAACGATATTTTTTTAGCGATGAAACAGTCCGAGGAAAATGATAATAATCAATATGATGAAATCATCGGCGATGAAGAGTAAAGCATATTCAGAAAAAAGGGTAGAAATTTAGTCATGACCTATCTTCCTCTACAGGAATGGTGATGATTTCCGGCGGACAGTTTCCGGACCTCACCACCCACCCTGCCTAAATTAGGGAACGATAGTGAGAGAGTTCGCGGGTTACTTCTTCCGCCATCTGATGACGCAGAGATAAAGGTAAAATCACTTCCCCATTCGGTCGCCAAGACCTTAAGCGCATTCGCACATTAATATCCCCCTCGCGAATCCAGGCTCGATAATAGGCATCGGTCTCACTGCGGTTTGCTAAAACTTGCAACGCTGCCGTGCGATCGCTGCTAAAACAGTTACTTTTTCAAATCATTTCATAACAGAGGGATAGCCCTGCCTAGGCGGAAATGATCAGGGTTTAACCGATATTTTGATATAAAGTGCGTTAATGGTTTTATTCATCAAACCCTGCCGGTATTCTCCTACAGACGGTTATGTATCCTGCTGTTGAATCCGTTGTTTTAGGATAGGTTTTAGAGAGTTGAGAGGATTCCATTATCCACCGGGATATCACCTGTGCGCTTCTCTTCCTCTGGTGTATGGACAATCGGGGAGGAGGGGTCTATCCTCTAGGAAATATCAGCGCTGTAGCGGCGGTTCATGTTGAGGATTGACTGCTGACTCTCTGCGGTGTCACTTGGGTTGAATCTAGGATTAAATCACCCATTCGCGGGTTTTAACCCTTTGATTTGACCGATCGCCTCCGATGGGGTGCGCTGAAATTTACTGTTTTTCCAGATGACCCCCATGGAATCCAACTTTTTCAACTCTCCCTTAACCCCCGTACCGGATGCATTAAATCTCTCTCCCGAGACAGATGTATTTGTATTTCCTACCTCTTTTGCTCAACAGCGATTGTGGTTTATTGATCAGTTTACTCCCGGTCATTCTTTCTATAATGTCACCACAGCATTGCGGTTAACGGGAGAGGTGAATTTAACCGCTTTAACCGCTACGTTTACCGCCATTGGTAACCGTCATGAAGCCTTACGGACGAGGTTTGCATCAGTGGAAGGGGAACCTGTCCAGGTGATTGCACCGGAGGCGGAAATTCCTCTGAATTGGGTAGATTTAAGGTCGTTTCCCCCCGATGAACAATTCGCCGAAGTCCAAAGATTGGCGGGGGTGGAATCGGAACGGGGATTTAATTTATCTACCGGCCCTTTAATGCGGGTGACCCTGTTGCAATTAGGGGAATTGGAGTGGATTTTACTGCTGAATCTGCACCACATTATTTCTGATGATTGGTCGATGGGGGTGTTAATTCGCGAATGGGGAGAAATTTATGGGGCATTGGTGGTAAATCGCCCGATTAATTTGCCGGAATTACCGTTACAATATGCAGATTTTGCGGAATGGCAACGGGAGTGGTTTCAAGGGGATATTTTAGAGCAGCAGTTAAGCTATTGGAGGCAGCAATTACGGGGCCTGATTCCCCTGAGTTTAGCCGGAGATTTCCCCCCTGAACCCCAGCCTAGCTATCAGGGAAGCAGTCAACAAATTGAGCTATCTCCCGCCCTGACCCAGGGGTTAAAACGGTTATCCCAGGAGGCGGGAGTTACTTTATTTATGACCCTGTTGGCGGGGTTTCAACTGCTGTTATCACGCTACAGTCAGCAGGATGAGGTGACCGTGGGTTCCCCCATTGCCAATCGCAACCGCAGCGAAATTGAGGGGTTAATTGGGTTTTTTGTGAATAGTGTGGTGTTGCGGACCGATGTCTCGGGAAATCCCACGGTTCGGGAGTTGTTGGCGCGGGTGCGAGAGGTGACGTTAGGCGCTTATGCTCATCAAGATTTACCGTTTGAAAAGGTGGTAGAGGCGTTACATCCGGACCGGGTTTTGAATGTTCATCCCCTGTTTCAGGTGGTATTTAATTTACAAAATGCACCGATGGAGGAGTTGGAATTGCCGGGATTAATCGTGAGTTCTATGAATTTAGGGGTGAAGACAACCCGGTTTGATTTAGAGGTGCATTTGTGGGAAGCATCGGACAGTTTTAGAAGTGTTTATGGTCAGGATTGGCAGCATCAGGATAGTCTCCGAGGGTTGGTGATTTACAATACAAATAGATTTGAATCAGGGACGATCGCCCAAATGTTAGAACAGTTTAAAAATTTGTTAAAAAATATCATCAAATCTCCCGATAAGTGGATTGAACAGTTAGAATTAATCAGTGATGCGGAACGGGACCGAATTGTAATTGAATGGAATCAGACTCAAGCAGATTATCCGGTAGAAACGGCAATTCATGTGCTATTTGAGGCCCAGGTAGGGGCAAATCCCCAGGCAGTGGCAGTGACAATAGATGGGGAATCTTTGACTTACCAGGAACTAAATCAGCGTAGCAATCAATTGGCCCATTATTTACAACAATTAGGAGTAAGTTCCGAGGAGTTGGTAGGACTTTGTGCGGCGAAGTCGCTAGATACCATTGTAGGAATGTTAGGGATTTTGAAGGCGGGGGGTGCTTATTTACCCTTAGACCCCACCTATCCCAGCGATCGCCTGAATTGGATGATGGCAGATGCGGGAGTTCGTCTGTTGCTGGTTCCGGACCACTTACGGGGTCAATTTCACGGGTTTGGGGGGGTGATAGTGGGAGGCGATCGCGACAGGCAGGCAGTCACCCGGGAACCTGTGGAGAATCTCCCTCACTCCCCCGGTGGTAGTCGCCTTGCTTATGTGATTTATACCTCTGGTTCGACAGGAACACCGAAAGGCGTGGCGGTTCCTCACAAGGCGGTGAATCGACTGGTTTTGAATACTAATTATATCAATATAACTCCGAAAGATACCCTTGCTCAAGTCTCAAATCTCTCCTTTGATGCCGCAACGTTTGAGATTTGGGGGGCTTTGCTCAATGGCGCTCACTTAAAGGGAATTAGCACAGAAATTACCCTCTCTCCTCATGATTTTGCCCGGGAATTGCGACAGCAAAAGATTGATATTTTATTCTTAACTACGGCCTTATTTCAGCAGGTGGTCCGAACGGTTCCTCATGCATTTCAGTCGCTGCGTTGCTTGCTATTTGGAGGAGAAACTGTTGATCCCCGGTGGGTAAAAAAAGTGCTAAACCAGGGAATACCACAACAGTTGATCCATGTTTATGGTCCCACTGAAAATACCACATTTTCGACTTATTACCCGATAGAAGCAATGCCGGAACAGGCGAGTTCTGTCCCCATTGGTAAAGCAGTGGCGAATACAGAACTTTATTTGTTAGACCCGCACTTGCAACCTGTCGCCGTTGGCATTCCCGGAGAATTATACCTGGGTGGGGAGGGACTGGCAAGGGGTTACCTGAATCGTCCGGACTTAACTGAGGAACGGTTTATTTCAAATCCGTTTGGGAAACCGGGAACGCGACTTTATAAAACTGGGGATTTAGCGCGATATAAACAGGATGGGAATCTGGAGTTTTTAGGGCGAATTGACCATCAAGTGAAGATTCGCGGGTTCCGGATTGAATTAGGAGAAATTGAGGCGGTTCTGTGTCAATATTCCGGGGTTGCAGCAGCAGTGGCGATCGCCCGCGAGGAGATACCCGGAGAGAAAGAATTGGTTGCCTACGTTGTTCCCCATGACCCGGAGGGGAAATCTTCTCCCCTGAAAATTAGCGAATTGCGGCGGTTTTTGCAAGAAAAATTACCCAGTTATATGATACCCACCGCTTATGCGGTTCTGGAATTGTTACCTTTGACACCAAATGGAAAAATTAATCGCCAAGTCTTACCTGAGATAGATACAGCATTCCAGGAGTTACTGGAGAATTATGTAGCCCCTCGAACTTCGGTGGAAGAGGTGCTGGTGGACATTTGGAGGCAAGTTTTGGGGAAACCGCAGGTGAGTGTTTATGATAATTTCTTTGAGTTGGGAGGACATTCTCTCCTGGCAACTCAACTCATTTCGCGGATTCGTGACGGATTGAAAATCGAGTTACCTGTGAGTCAGTTATTTGAAGCACCAACGGTAGCGAGTTTAGCCAATTATATTGAAACCGTATGTTGGGCGGCAAAATCGCCAAAAATACCCAACTTTCATGAGGAAGAGAGAGAAGAGGTAGAGTTTTGAACACCCTAGAATTTTTATCGGAATTACGCGGGTTAGAGATTCATTTAACTGTCGAAGGTAGTCGCCTCATTTGCAAAGCGCCCGAAGGCCGATTAACTCCCCAGTTACGGGACCAAATTTCTCAGCGAAAAGCTGATATTTTGGTGTTTTTTCAGAGAGCAAATTGCAGTGTAACCGAAACTCCGGTGAGTCTTAAACGGATTTCCCGTCAGGGCAATTTACCTCTCTCCTTTGCCCAACAGCGCCTCTGGTTCTTGGACCGATTAGTGCCGAACAATCCCTTTTATAATATGCCTGCGGCAGTCCGGTTAACTGGAGAGGTGAATTTAGAGGTTTTAGAAGCTGCATTTAATGAAATCATCCGCCGTCATGAAGGATTGAGGACAGTTTTTCCAGAGGTACAAGGGCAAGGGGTTCAGGAGATTCAAGCTCATCTTCCCGTTCCTATTCATGTCTTGAATTTAGAGAATTTGTCCTCAGTAGAACAAGAAAAGCAGGTTGAACGGATTATTACTCATGAGGCGTCACGTCCGTTTAATTTAACCACGGGTCCTTTACTGCGCATTTCTTTAATTCAATTATCGCCATCGGGCCAGTTACTGATGCTGAATATGCATCATATTATCTCCGATGGCTGGTCAATTGGGGTATTAATTCAGGAGTTAGGAATCCTTTATAGTGCTTTTGTCCAAGGGAAATCATCTCCCCTGCCGACATTAGAGATTCAATATGCAGATTTTGCCCATTGGCAGCGGAAATGGTTAAAAGGGGATATTTTAGAGCAACAATTGGCCTATTGGCGGCAACAGTTAGATGGGATTTCTATGCTGAATTTACCCAGCGATCGCCCTCGTCCTGCCGTTCCCAGTTATCGCGGCAAACGCTACGGGTTGCAGATTTCCAAGGCCATGAGTGCAGAATTAGCCGCTTTGAGTCAGCAGGAAGGGGTGACCTTATTTATGACCTTACTGGCGGCATTCCAAACCTTGTTATATCGCTACACCCAACAAGAATATATTGCAGTCGGTTCCCCCATCGCCAATCGCAATCGCAGTGAAATAGAACCTTTAATCGGCTTTTTTGTCAATAGTTTAGTCCTCCGAACTGATTTATCAGGCAACCCAACCTTTCGAGAGGTATTGGCCCGAGTAAAACAGGTAGCATTAGGGGCTTATGCTCATCAAGATGTTCCCTTTGAAAAGTTAGTTGAAGAGTTGCATCCCGAACGGTCTTTAAATCATAATCCCCTGTTTCAGGTAGCTTTTGCGTTACAAAATGCCCCGATGCAGGAGTTAGAATTACCCGGATTAACCTTGAGTCCCCAACCCTTAGAAGCGGGAACAGCCCGGTTTGATTTAGAATTGCATTTATGGGAACAGTCTTCTACCAATCCGATGTGGGTAGATAGTCGGGAAGGAATTAGCGGATTTGTGATTTATAGCACGGATTTATTTGAGGAAACCACCATTGTCCGGTTAGTTGCCCATTTTCAAACTTTACTAGAAGGAATTGGGACAAACCCGGATCAACGGATTGCCGATTTACCTCTGTTAAGTGAAGCAGAACGACATCAATTATTAGTGCAGTGGAATCAAACTCAGGTGGAGTATTCCCAAGAGTTAGCGATCCATCAGTTAGTAGAAATTCAGGCAGCAGAAAATCCAGACAAACCCGCTTTAGTTTGTGGGAATAAAACCCTGACTTATGGGGAGTTAAATCGGCGTAGTAACCAACTGGCCCATTATTTGCAAAAATTAGGGGTAGGGGTGGAAGTAGTGGTAGGAGTGTGTCTCGATCGCACCTTGGAGATGGCAGTGGCAATGCTGGCAATTCTCAAAGCAGGCGGCGCTTATTTACCCCTAGACCCCTCGGTTCCTAGCAGTCGTTTAAATCAGATGTTAACCGAGGCAAAAGTTTCGGTTTTACTCACCCAGCAATCGAGTTTATCCCAATTTAATCGAGTGATTTGTAAGATTGTTTGCTTGGATACAGACAAAGAACTGATTAATCGACAACGGGATGAAAATTTCAGCAGTCAAGTGACTCCCAATTCCCTCGCTTATGTAATTTATACCTCCGGTTCTAGTGGGGAACCCAAGGGAGTAGAAATTGAGCAAAAAAGTTTGTTAAATCTAACCTATTGGCATCAACAAGCGTTTGCCGTATCCGCCAGCGATCGCAGTTCCCAGGTTGCCGGGGTTGCCTTTGATGCCTGTGGGTGGGAAATTTGGCCCTATTTAACCGCAGGTGCTTGTATTTATATGGTGGATAGCGAAACCCGGCGATCGCCCGAAAAATTGCGGGATTGGTTGGTGGCAAATGCCATTACCATCAGCTTTTTACCCACCCCTTTAGCAGAAAAAGTCTTACAATTAACCTGGCCGCAAGAGACCAAGTTGCGCCTGTTACTCACCGGGGGAGAAACCTTGCATCAACATCCGTTACCCTCCCATCCGTTTCAGGTGGTGAATAATTACGGGCCCACGGAGAATACCGTTGTTACTACTTCCGGCAGAGTTCCCCTGGGAAATGGCAGGGAGATTGTTCCGGGAATTGGTAAAGCAGTCGCTAATACTCAACTGTATATACTAGACAAGCACTTCCATCCCGTTGCGATCGGCATTCCGGGAGAATTATATATTGGCGGCGACGGATTGGCAAGAGGATATCGCCATCATCCCGAACTCACTGCCGAAGCATTTATCCCCAACCCCTTTCACTCGGAAGCAGGCAATTTACTTTATAAAACCGGCGATTTAGTCCGCTATCAAACCGATGGCAGTCTGGAATTTTTGGGGCGTCTGGACCAACAAGTAAAGATTCGGGGGTTCCGCATTGAATTAGGCGAAATCGAGGTCATTTTAGCGCAACATCCCGCTGTAAATCAAACCGTTGTCACTGCCTCAGAGAATGACCGAAGCGAGACACAATTAACCGCTTATCTGGCCCTCAATTTGAAACAGGTAGAACTGGCCGAACTGAATCCCGTTGTGTTGCAGGAAGAACAAGTCCAACAATGGCAAACTCTCTACAATGAAACTTATAAACTCCCTGCCGTTGGCATGGAACCGAGTTTTAATATTGTGGGATGGAATAGCAGCTATAGCAACGAACCTATCCCCGCAGCAGAAATGCGGGAATGGGTAGACCATCAAGCGGCGCAAATTTTAAACTTAAAACCCAATCGGGTCTTAGAAATGGGTTGTGGAACGGGCTTACTCTTATTTAGAATTGCCCCTCACTGTACTGAGTATTGCGGGACTGACTTTTCCTTACCCTCCCTCAATTTTATTGGCAAACATTTAGGCAAATACAACTTTAAACAGGTGACCTTGCTAGAAAAACTGGCAACAGATTTTGAGGGAATTGCCCCGCAGAGTTTTGATACAGTCATTCTCAACTCAATTGTCCAATATTTTCCCAGTTTAGACTATCTCATTCAGGTCATTGCTGGGGCAGTCAACGTCACCGAACCTGGGGGACGGATCTTCCTCGGTGACTTGCGGAGTTTACCCCTCCTCAAAGCTTTTTATACCGATGTAGAACTAACTCGCGCCCAACCTTGTGTGACCCGCCAACAGTTACAGCAACGGGTAGAAATGCAACTCTTCCAAGAGGTAGAATTAGCTTTAGATCCAGCCTTTTTTACTTCCTTAAAAATACAATTTCCTCAGATTGAAACCGTAGAAATTCAATTAATGCGGGGTCAATCTAAGAATGAATTAACCCAGTTTCGCTATAATGCCATTCTCCATCTAGCTGGACCCAAAGTTCAGTCACCATCCCCGAAAAATCAGCGGATTAACTGGTTAAACCAAGGGGGAACTAGCGACGATTGGACCGTGGAAAAACTGCGCCAGTATTTAATCGAAAATAACCCGGATATCTGCGGACTCTCCAGGGTTTCTAATAACCGAGTCATGGCTGCTGTTCAAGCAACGGAAGGGTTGTTTAATTCCAGCGCCTTTAAAACAGCGGGCCAATTGAAAAAAGCCGTTGAACGTCTGCATCATTTAGGGATTAATCCAGAAGATTGGTATGGATTAGAACTCCCGTACCAGGTTCATATTCGCTGGGCCGATTCAAGCGGAGACGGACATTATGATGTAGTGTTTGTGCGTGAAGATATTCCAGATTTTATCCTAGAAGCGAGTTCAGAACCGGCTTCAAACTCTGCTTATGCTAACAATCCCTTACAAGGAAAAGCAGCGCGTCAATTGGTGCCGGAATTGCGCGAATATCTCACCGAGAAATTGCCGGATTATATGATACCCTCGGCCTTTGTTGTCCTAGAGTCTCTTCCCTTGACTCCCAATGGCAAAGTCGATCGCCATGCCTTACCCACTGCCAGCGCCATCACGCCAGAACTGGCGGGAAATTATACCCCACCGCGTACCGTCATCGAAGAACATCTCACCGAAATTTGGGCGGAAGTTCTAGGCATTAAACGAGTGGGAATTTATGATAATTTCTTTGAATTAGGAGGACATTCATTACTGGCAACCCAACTTGCTTCTCGCGTTCGAGATAAATTTGGGTTCGAGTTGCCTTTACGCTGTGTCTTTGAAGCGCCCACGATCGCCCAATTAGCCCCGGTTATTCAGGAGTTAAAACAGCAGAATCTCACCCCGAATGCACCAGCATTAGTTCCCGTTTCTCGGGAAAGGAGGCGGATGAAGTTATCCTCGTTAAACCCTAAAAATAAATCGTAATGATATCCTTTTAATTCGAGGAAAGTTCACCTAACATGAGTCAAGAAACCGAAGTTTTTGTCTTTCCCGCATCCTTCGCCCAACAACGGTTATGGTTCCTCAACCAATTAGCGCCAGATAATCCATTTTATAATGTCTCCGCAGCAATTCAATTGACGGGAAACCTCAACTTATCTGCTTTAGAAGAAAGTTTTAATGAAATTGTTCGCCGCCATGAAACCTTACGCACGACTTTTGCTCTTTTAGAGGGACAAGTTGTGCAAGTCATTTCCCCGAAATTGACGGTTACCGTGAAGGCGATCGCCTTGCAGCATCTTCCCCCATCGCAACGGGACTTAGAAGCGCACCGGTTGGCAACTTTAGCGGCAGAAGAACCCTTTGATTTAACCACCGGCCCTTTACTGCGGATTGCGGTATTACAGCGGAGTGAAACGGACTCAATTCTGTTGCTGAATTTTCATCATATTGTCGCCGATGGGTGGTCTATTGGCATCTTGTTGGGGGAACTGGGGATATTATATACCGCCTTTGCCCATCAGCAACCCTCCCCTTTGCCGGATCTGCCGCTGCAATACGCTGACTTTACGGAATGGCAGCAGCAACGGTTGCAGGGAGAGTTTTTGGAAACCCAATTAAGCTATTGGCAACAGCAATTACAGCATTTATCCCCCCTCAATCTCCCTAGCGATCGCCCTCGGCCCCCGATTCCTAGTTATCGAGGGGGAAAACAACTATTTGCTCTCTCTACGACATTAACTGCCTCGATTAAAGCGTTAAGTCAGCAAACAGAAACCACCCTGTTTATGACCTTACTCGCGGCCTTTAAAACGTTAATTTATCGTTACACCGGACAAACCGATATTGCCGTCGGGTCTCCCATTGCTAACCGCAATCATCAGCAAATAGAAGGGTTAATCGGATTTTTTGTCAATAGTTTAGTCTTCCGAACGGATTTATCCAAAAATCCGACCTTTCTGGAGTTATTAACTCAAGTCAAATCGTTGGCCTTTGCCGCCTACGCCCACCAAGATTTACCCTTTGAAAAGCTAGTCGAGGAACTGCATCCTCAGCGAGACTTGAGCCAAAATCCCCTATTTCAAGTCAGTTTTAGCGTGCAAAATACGCCAACAAATGCCCTAGAATTGCCTGGACTGACCTTGAGCCTGTTAGAGTGGGACCTTGCCACAGCTAAACTGGATTTAGAGGTTAATTTATGGGAAGAATATGACCAAATTAAAGGTCAAGTCATTTATAGTACAGATTTGTTCAAATCCAGCACAATCAACCGCTGGTTAGGACATTTTCAAACCCTTTTAGCTGAAATTGTTACCGACCCGAATCAACCTATTTCAGACTTGCAGATTTTAACCCCCGCTGAACGGGACTGCTTGCTATTTGAATTTAATTCTCCTGCCTATCCATCCCTTCCTCAACCCCAACTCCACCATCCCTCTTTTCTGCACTTATTTGAGGAAATAGTCCAGCGATCGCCCCATCATATCGCCCTCGTGTCTGCTAAACAATCTCTCACTTATCAAAACTTACACCACCAATCCAATCAAATTGCCCGGTATCTACAACAATTGGGAATTAAACCCGAGGAGTTAGTGGGTTTGTGTTTACCCCCTTCCATCGATGCCGTCGCTTGTATCCTAGGCATTCTCAAAGCAGGCGGCGTCTATCTCTATTGTAACCCCACCTATCCCCCAGAACGACTAAATTTTATCCTATCCGATGCCGAAGTCTCTCTCTTACTGACCCGATCGCCCTTTGTTCCCTCTCTGACTTCCTCCCAAGTCTCCATCCTGGATTTAAACCAACACCAAGGGGCGATCGCTCAACAAAGTCCCGAAAACCTCACTTATCCTATCACTCCCAATCATCTTGCTTATGTGATTTACACATCCGGTTCCACTGGAAAACCGAAAGGCGTCTTAATCGAACACCGAGGATTGGACAACTTAATCATCGCCCAGCATCAAGTCTTTAAACTCGATAAACATAGCCGTATTTTACAATTTGCATCCCTCGGTTTTGATGCCTCAATCTTTGAAATTGTCATGGCATTGAGTACCGGCGCAACCCTCTATTTAGCCAACGAAGAATCCCGCTATGGCGGAAGCGCTTTAATGGCCTTTTTAACAGAAACTTCTATTACTCATGCCTGCCTGCCTCCCGCTGTATTAGCCACCTTAACGCCCGGAGAATTACCGGCCCTTCATACCTTAATTTCTGCCGGAGAATCCTGTTCCCCAGAATTAGCGAAACCCTGGGTTAATTCTTGCCAGTTTTTCAATGCCTATGGTCCAACTGAGTCCACCGTTTGGGCAACGGTTGCCGAAATTACTGACACCACTGAGAACCTGCCCATTGGTCGCCCAATTCCTAATACTCAAGTTTATCTCTTGGATGCCAATTTGCAGCCGGTTCCTATTGGTATAACAGGGGAAATTTATATTGCAGGGGAGGGAGTAGCCCGAGGGTATCTCAACCGCAAGCAATTAAACAACGAACGGTTTATTACTCATTCTTTTACTCCCCAAAAAACAGTCAGGCTTTACAAAACTGGGGACTTAGCCCGCTATCGAATCGATGGTAACTTAGAGTTTTTAGGCCGCCTGGACCATCAAGTTAAAATTCGCGGTTATCGGATAGAATTAGGAGAAATTGAGACAATTATCACCCAATATACTAACATAAAAGAAGCCCGAGTTATTGTTAGTAAAGAGCGGAGTCAACTGGTTGCGTATCTTGTGCCGGACAGCAATCAAGCTATTAACCTCAATAAACTGCAAAGTTTTCTCAGAAAAACATTACCTGGATACATGATTCCCCAGGAGTGGATTGTGCTAGACTCCCTACCCCTGACCGATCGCGGCAAACTTGACTGTACCCAACTCCCCTCCCCTGAAACTCTCAACCCCGGGCAATTTATCCCCCCGGGTAATCCCAGTGAAACCGCCTTAGCTCACATTTGGGCTACCCTGCTTAAGCGCGATCACGTGGGGATGAATGATAACTTTTTCGACTTAGGTGGTGATTCCCTCCTCGCCGTCCGACTTTTAACTGAAATTAACCAGCAATTCCAACAACAATTACCCGTTTCTGCGCTTTTCCTCAATCCCACTTTACAAAGATTAGCAGATTGTCTCTTCTGTGAACTTGATTCCCTCCCTTGTTCTCCCTTAGTTCCCATTCAAACTCAAGGAACCAATCCCCCCTTTTTCTGCATTCATCCCATTTTAGGCGTGGTTTTTCCTTATTATGAATTAGCCTTACAGTTAGGAAAAAATCAACCCTTTTATGCCTTACAACCCCAAGGGATCGACGGTAAATCTCCTCCGTTAACTTGCATTGAAGACATGGCCGCTTATTATATTAAAGCCATACGGATTATACAATCGGAAGGTCCTTATTTCTTAGGGGGGTGGTCGTTTGGTGGGTTAGTGGCGTTTGAAATGGCACAACAATTACAAAAAGCGGGTCATGCCGTCGGGTTACTGGCGGTGTTGGATACCCTCGCCCCAGTTTCCAGCCATCAACCCTCTCTCTGGCAGGGATGTAAATTTTTGTTGACGACGGCAGCGAGTTCGATTTGGCCGTTTTTGCGGGATTATGTTTATTTGATGACACAAGGAAAACAGCGGGAGAAAGCGGAATTTCCCCCCAGGGGCGATCGCCTCCCTAAACGAGTGCATCCCCTGTTCAAATTTTTACACCGTTATCTCGCCCAAACGACCCTGGCGCAATCCTTGCATTCCACCTCTGATCGCCGCATCTTACGGGAAGTCGCCCTGCGCCCCCTTTTACCTATTTTTCAAGCCAATAGTCAAGCCGTTTTAGACTATCACCCCTCGATTTATCCTCATCGCATCACCTTGATGGCTTCCAGCGATCGGGCGATCGCCTCGGGTCAGGATCCAACCCTGGGCTGGGACCAACTGACCCCCGAACCCATAAAACTGATTCGGATTCCCGGGAACCACCTCACCATCCTTAGAAAGCCCCAAGTGCAACATCTGGCCGATCGCCTCCGGGAATGCTTAGAATCTAAGTAGAGTAAAAGCCAAATCCCCGGGCTTCTTGACAAAATTTTGACGAATTAGCCCAAAATTAGCCCAAAACCCCATCTCCCCCATCCTCCCCATCTCCCCCATCCTCCCCATCTCCCCCATCCTCCCCATCCTCCCCATCCCCCCCATCCCCCCTCTCCCCATCCCGAATAATTTCCCCAAACAAAAACACTTACCGACCTTGGGGCAGTATGTTAAAGTAGTGAAGAAAAATCTGATTCAGTAATGAGTTTTGCTATTTGCTCCAGAATTGCCTCCGGATCAATCCGAATCGGCTTCGTCGGCAGGTACTTCTGATGAAACTGAATCCCCTTAAACTTTTGGAGGCTTTCCATGTCGATTTATGTAGGCAATCTATCCTACGATGTCACCGAACAAGACCTAAACAGCGTTTTCGCTGAATATGGTACGGTGAAACGAGTTAACCTTCCCACGGACCGGGAAACAGGGCGTCCCCGTGGCTTTGGTTTTGTTGAAATGGACACCGATGCAGAAGAAACCGCTGCCATTGAAGCGCTGGATGGCGCTGAGTGGATGGGGCGTGATCTCAAGGTAAATAAAGCAAAACCCCGCGACGATAACAAACGCGGCGGCGGCGGCGGTGGCGGTGGTAACCGTGGTGGTGGACGTGGTGGTTACGGCGGCGGAGGCGGTGGCGGTTACAGATAATTCTCCCCAACCTAATCAGTAGCAGCATAGAGGTGTGGTGAAAACCATCTAGCATCATTTCGCTAGGATATCTCCTCATCTGCACACTTTGATATTAGATACTCACCCTGGCGTGCGGGCTATCGTCAACCCTGTTAGGGCATAATACAGATAGGCCGCCATTTTTGCTGGCCTCAAGTAAAATAAGAACTGTAAAGTTCTGACTTGAGGCTATCTCACAGCCAATGGACCTCTAGTAAAAGGAGTAAGAATGACCCAAGTTTTAGTAGGAGAAAGCGAAGGCATTGAATCTGCCTTACGTCGCTTTAAACGGCAAGTCTCGCGGGCGGGGATCCTCGCAGATGTTAAGTGCCGTCGCCATTTTGAAACCCCGCAGGAAAAGCGTAAACGCAAGGCCAGTGCTGCGCGACGCAAGAGACGTTATCGTTAATTAAAACGGCGATCGCCGTATATTTATTTTTGGTGTTGGCCGTCCACACTTGCTGGTCCTTAAGGAAATGTCCGGACGCTGTGAGCCAAGGCATCGATCCTCAGCACCAAAGCGCAAGATAGGTTGTGGGCGGCTTTATTCTGGGATCGGGTACAGTTAAGGTTGAATCTGATGACTGCATCCGGGGAAAAGGGTCGGATCTAAACCGTCACAACTTAGGGCAAAATAACGGGAAATCAGGGCTGTTATCTTCTCATTTTTTTCTGTCCTATCACTCTTCAACAAATCTGATGGATACTGATGAACTTCTCAATCGCTACAGAGAAGGAGAACGAGATTTCCCGGGCGTCGATTTGCGCCGTTGTTACCTTTATCGCGCTCAGTTGCCTGAAATCAACCTCGCGGGGGCCAACCTGAGCGATGCTAATTTAGGTCGGGCGAATCTCAATGGAGCCAACCTCAGTGGAGCCAATTTAACCGATGCTAAATTGACGGCAACCCTGTTGAAAAAAGCCAATCTCAGTGATGCCTTACTCCTTCGTGCTAATCTGATGCTGGCTCAACTGGGGCAAGCGGATCTAAACCGCGTGGATTTGCAGGGAGCCAGTTTGTGGAAAGCGAGCCTCAATAAGGCCGACTTAATGAATGCCAATCTCTCAAATACTGATTGTTCCGGTGCGGATCTCGTCAGTACGATCTTTATCGGTGCAAATCTACAAGAAGCGGACCTGAGCAGTGCGAACCTGATTGCTGCTGATTTTGGGGGGGCTAATTTAAGCGATGCGAATTTACTCGGGGCGAATCTCTGGAACAGCAATCTTTATGGTGCGAATCTCCACAATACCATTCTTCCCGATGGACATCATTATTTGTAAACCCCCTGAGTTCACCGGGGCGATCGCCTTTCTGTCACGATTCCTCCATCAATAAAAAACCCGGGCAATCTTCCCAATGCGATCGCCGGTCCCACAAATGCCTAAGATAGAGGAGATTTAGGGATCGGTTGGGGTGCAAACCTGCCAGGTACTTCTTCCACCGACCCCAATCAATGCTTTATCCAGTCCGGTTACTCGATCGCCAGAACGAGCAACCGACACAATCTTGGAGTCTGTGGGAGTCAACGGCATGACCGCGAATATCATCTTGTATAAATCCCTAGAAGTCCTAGCCTTGGTGCTAGGCGCAACTTCTGCCCTTTTAATCCCTCGCCTCCCTGCTTGGGGACAAGGAGCAGAAACAACCCCTTTGAATCTTCAATCTCTCTATCCCCCGGCAGGGGATTGGTTGCTGCCTGCAACCCCCTCCCTGGACAGCCCCCAGTCCTCCTATTCGGCAGAGGGTTTAAAAGGCGAGGGTTTAGAACGGGGAATTTCCCAACAGCGCCCAAATCCCCCGATTCAGCCTCAGCGTCCGGAACTGGAAACCATTGAAGAACAACTGGATGAAGAACCGGATTTTGCGATCGTTCCCTTACCTCGCTATAGCTCGATTAAAGGGATTCATGGGACCCTTGACTTGATTCTGACCAACCTGGGGGAAAATGACCACACCCTAGATCTGCGTCTGGAAGGGGGGGAGCGCACTATTGGGGCCACTTTGCGCTATACCGACCCCTGGCTAGAGTCGGGAGCCTTCGATCCGGGGTATCAAGTTCGGTTATTTAACACCCGATCGCCCGAATCCCAGTTTCTTGAAGGCGATCGCGAAGTCAATCTGATTCATGATCACGAAGCTTGGGTCGATCGCCTGGGAGGAAGCTTTACCTTCTACCAACCTGTCACCCCATCCGGCGTTGTGGTTTCCGCAGGAGCCAGCTACCAGCGCGTTGCTATTCGCAATTCCGCTTTTACCGATCGCCTCTACGCCAGCGATCGTCTTGGCAATCCCCTAACCTTCAGCGAGCAAGGTCTCGATACCATCGTCACCCTTAACCTAGGACTGTTTCAGGATCGCCGAAACAGTAGCGAATGGCCTACCCAAGGCTATCGCTTTCAACTCGCCACCGAACAATCCATCCCCGTTGGCAGTGCTGATATCCTATTTAACCGATTAAGTGCCAGTTTTACCCAATTTGTCCCCTTTCAAAACCAAACCTTTGTCTTTAACCTCCAAGGAGGGACCATTTTCGGCGATGTCCCACCCTATCAAGCCTTTAATCTGGGCGGTAGCGACTCCGTGCGGGGGTATAAAGATGGCGAAATCGGCACCGGACAAAGTTATATCCAAGGCACTGTAGAATATCGCTTTCCCCTGATTGAGGACTTAGATCTTCCCTATTCCTCCGCCTTAAGCGGAACCGTATTTGGTGATTTTGCCAGCGATCTTGGTTCAGGAGATTCCGTCTATGGCGAACCCGGGGAAGTGCGAAATAAACCGGGGAATGGCTTCGGGTTAGGTCTGGGGGTGCGATTACTCACAGATTTTGGTCCTGTGCGTCTGGAATTTGCCGTAAGCGATCAACGAGATCTTAGCGCCATTTTTAAGATTGGGGAACGCTTCTAAAACCGGACTCTTTCCCGTGACTTAGAACCACCCTCACCCATCAATTTACTCCTTTCCATCCTATTCATGGACATTAATCAACTCCTAACCCAATATGCTCAAGGAGAGAGACTGTTTTCCAAGGTCAATCTCTGTGAGGCGCACCTGAGTGGCATGAATCTCAGTCGAGCTGTTTTTCGCGATGCCATCTTGCAGGAAATTAATCTCAGTTCTGCCTATCTGCGTCGGACGGATTTTCGAGGGGCGGACCTCAAGGGAGCCGACCTCAGAGGGGCTTATTTAAAAGGATCTGACCTCAGAGGGACGGATTTGAGATGGGCCGATATGGGGGCGACGGATATTTCTCAGGCGCTCTATAATAGCCAAACTCAGTTTCCCCTCGGGTTTGATCCAAACGGGAGAAATGCTTATGCGATCGCCCCGAAAGCAGATTTATCCCTCGCCTATCTTTATAAAGCGGACCTGCGCTGGACCAAACTCACCGATGCCAACCTTGCCCAAGGGTATCTCTACCGCGCTGATCTCCGTTCTGCTGACCTCCGGGGAGCGGATTTAAGTGAGGCGGACCTGCGTGCTGCTCTCTGTGATCCAGATACTTGCTTTGATGAGGAGTTCGATCCGAACTGCGCTGGAGTTTATTGGATTCGCCCTCAGTGTTCCTTAGTCGATGCCACCCTCTCTGGGGCCAGACTCAGTGGAATGGACCTCACTGGCGCGGATTTGAGCGGCGCGGACCTGACTTGGGCGGACCTTTCTCGCGCCAATCTGGAGAATACCAACCTTAGTGGGGCTAACTTAACCGGAGCGAATCTCCTTGGGGCTAATTTACTCGGTGCGAAAATTACGGATGCGGAGTTTGCTGAGGCTGATTTGCGCGGTGCGATCGCCCCGGATGGCAGTACCGCTCTGAGCGAACAACAAAAATCTGCACCTTAAACAGTGTCGGTTTTAGCCCTAAAAAAACAGAGAATTGAGAGTTCATCGCTCCTCAATTCTCTGTCATCTCACAATTTCGCAGGTACTTAGTCTACCCTCTGCGACGATCGCCCCTTAAAATTTAGAAATCGTAAATCCTTGTGGCAGATTTGCACCGTCTAGTTTTGCCTGCTGTAGATTGGCATAGTTCACCTGAACTCCTGTGAGATCCGACGCCATCAGGTTTGCACCCATCAGGTTCGCATCAGTGAGATTGGCATCGCGCAGGTTGATCCCCGCGATATCAAAGGGATAGGGGCCGCCATCTTCAAGGCTAAACTGAAGCTCATTCCCCACAGACTGTATCGTGTTCTGAAGATTGGCTCCCACCAGTTCGGCACTCTCTAGGTTGGCACCGACTAAGTTCGCCGATTGCAAATTCGCATTCGTTAAATTCGCAATCACCATCCCCGCTAGTGTGAGGTTAGCCCGGGATAAGTCTACATTCTCCAAATTCGCTCCATGCAGTCTTGCGGCAATCAAACTCGCCCCCTGTAATGAAGCATCCATAAGCTGGGCATTCACTAAATAGGCTTCATTCAGATTCGCGCCCTCTAAGTTACTCCCCTTAAGGTTCGCGCCCTCTAAGTTCGCCCCGCGTAAATTTTGACCCGCGAGATTAACTCCGCTCAAGTCACATCCCTGACACTGGTTAGTTTCGAGCAACTGTTTCAGGTGTTCTGGGTTTTCCGCCACGGCTGGTGCTGTCATTGTGGCGCTCATCGTGATTGTGATTGTCCATGCAGCGATCGCAAATATACCTGATTTCATGCTCTTACACTCCCCATCACCTATCCTCATACCATCTATTATCAGGCATTATGGATACTTTTTCCGTGATTCTTATCGAACACTCAATGCGATCGCGATCGTTGCTTCAAGGCGATCGGTATCACCCGTCATCCCCCGGCTGACCCATGAAAGTTCGTCCATGAGTGAATCTACTCATGGACGAACTCTCATGGACAAGTTTCTGAAAAGTCCTCCGATTTAGGGAGTTGGGAGAGAGTTTCCTTAATTTACTGGGGAACAACGACTGAAATCGTTAACGTCGAACTTCAGCTTTTATCCGGGGTTAATGATTCAGAATCGATTCAAACGTAGCCCGCAATGAGCCTATGTCTGCCACCCGAGCTACTAATAAATTATGATCTCCCGCATCTTCTAACCGTCCTTTCCAATAGCCAATTTTATCGGGGTTATGCATCCAAAAGTTGATCACCGTTTGCACGACTCCATCTAAATCCCACTCCTTAGAGGGAGAAACGGTCTGGACAGAATCAATAAAGGCATCTAGGGTACATTTGGGAGTTCCCAGATATTCCACTCCGACTCCTGAATCGGTGATGACTTTATCCTGTTGTTGGTTAAAAAAATATAAAATTGGGGAAACCCCTAAAATGTCGAAGGTGTATTCCATCGCCACATCCTCCCGCTTTCTAGTGTTGTTTTAATATGTCTTTGATATCAGGGTTTTTAGCAAAAAATCGTTACCTCTGTTACCAGATCTCCTTCTATTTTAGAAGTTTAGATTGAATTTGACAAATCTATTCCTTCAGGGTGCGATCGCCGGAATATTTATTAGCACTCTAGGCTTGAGAGTGCTAATAAATGGACCCATAATAAGTCCAGCGATCGCCGGATTACTGCCTAAACCTGATATTATAAATAGAACCCTAATTTAATCCTTTGTTCCGAATGAATGCGATCGCCGAATTTAAAGGTGAGCTCGCCGCCATGAGTGCGGCATTATTATGGGCAGTTGTTTCCGTAGTTTACGGTTACCTCGGCCAAAAAATTCCGCCGATGCTGCTGAATTTGAGTAAAGGAGTCGTGGCGATCGCCCTGCTGCTGCTCACCCTCTTCCTGCGCGATTTCCTATTGCCTGCGCTCGATTCCCCCGCCTTCCTCCCCCCGTTTTCCTCTCCCTTCGATACCCTCAACGAGTTCGCCTTCCCCCTGTTCCTGTTATTCCTCAGTGGCGCAATCGGCATTAGTTTTGGGGATACCGTATTTTTTGCCGCCCTCAATCAACTCGGCGCAAGGCGCACCCTCTTAATTCACACCTTGGCACCCCCCTTCACTGCCTTACTCGCCATCCTCTTTTTAGGGGAACAACTCCCCCTCATCGCCTGGGGTGGGATACTCATTACAATTATTGGCGTTGCTTGGACAATTGCTGAACGGGTTTCTGGAACTAACACAACCACCCGCCTGCTGCCTGGAATCAGTTTAGGATTACTGGCGGCCCTCGCTCAGGCAGTGGGAGCGGTCCTCTCGCGCGCTGCTCTCGCACAAACAGCGATCGACCCCTTATGGAGTACCTTGATTCGCTTGTTAGCGGGAGTTTCCCTCTTATTTCTGTGGATGTTATGGAAACAAGGTCGCCAAGTCCTCTCGGGATTAGGGTCACAACGTCTATTGGCGATCGTGTTCGTCACCGCATTTTTTAGCACCTATCTGGGGATTTGGTTACAGCAGATTTCCCTCAAGTTCGCTCCCGCAGGCATCGCCCAAACCCTCAGTTCCACCAGTCCAATCTTTGTTTTACCCCTGGCGATCGCCCTCGGGGAATTCGTTAGCATTCGCGCCATTCTCGGTGCGATTGTCTCTCTTGTTGGAATTGCCCTCTTATTCCTCTGGCGTTAATCTCACTAAAATTCCTAAAAATCGCGACTTTTTTTTCGCCAACCCCTAGACTTATCGATTTTTTTGTGATAAAGTAAAATTGATAAGGAAGGACTATCTTGCACTATTATAAATCAGGTGCAAAATCTCACAACTATGCAAAAAATTGGATGGCTTACCCTGGCGTTAATTTCAGCCACACTTCCTGCCACGGCAACGGAACTCCGATGTGGTTGGCTGAAAAATCCAACGCCAGCAAACTGGTTGTTAACAGATAGAGATGCAACCTGGACTATTGGAGCGCAGGGTGGATATCAAGCACAAGGTATGGAAAATATTCCAACAGCCCTCAGTGCCGAACAATTTGTTAGGACTAACGGTTATTATGGGTACAGTTGCGCCTGTTTAGAAGTAGTCACCGATAGCGAACGTCAAAGAATTGTTCGGATTGAAGGTGGTGAAGCCCTAGAGTTGAGCGTTTGCCGCACTGATCCAGATTTACCAGCCGTTCGGTAACCTTTCTCGGGCTCTAGGAAAATTCTAAACTTTGCTCCTGCCATAACACTAGATTCGGCAGCAATCCAAAAACGCGATCGCATTTGTAGAAAGAGCAAACTTCGGGGCATGGGTGAACTGGGGTAACCCCCGACTTTTTTGGGGAAACCCCTAGACTTATCGAGTTTTTTGTGATAAAGTAAAATTGATAAGGAAGAACTATCTTATAAGTCGTAATTCAAGATAGATTTCCATTGTATAATCATATCAAAAATTGTCAAGTTGAGAAAGTCTGATTCCAACAAAAAAATCGCGACTTTTTTGGGAAAAACCCTAGACTTATCAAATTTTTTGTGATAAAGTAAAATTGATAAGGAAGAACTATCTTATAAGTCGTAATTCAAGATAGATTTCCATTGTATAA
>NZ_JAMXFC010000003.1:263808-291719 GCF_025370755.1 Laspinema sp. D2d
TCATATCAAAAATTGTCAAGTTTGGCGCAAAAATAATTTCCTTATTTTTTAGCGCCTAGACCCGGTTTCTGGGTGGAAAACGGGCGATCGCACTTACCGCTTGAGGGCCAGGGTCAGTCCATCGGCGATCGGCACCACACTCAGCGAGATCCGCTCATCCTGGAGTAACTTAGCATTGAATGCTCGAATCGCTTCTGTACTGGCATCCTGAACCGTTGGGTCCGCGACTTGCCCCCCCCACAACACATTATCAACCGCAATTAACCCGCCAACTCGAACCAGTTGCAGGGCGCGTTCATAATAGTTGTCATAGTTTTGCTTATCCGCATCAATAAAGGCAAAATCAAAGGTTCCCGCTTCTCCAGATTCCAGGAGGCGATCAAGGGTTTCCAATGCGGGAGCAATTCGCAAATCAATTTTATCTGACACCCCAGCCGCCTGCCAATAGGAGCGTGCCACAGTCGTATAATCTTCGCTAATATCGCAAGCAACAATTTTACCCTGTGCCGGGAGAGCCAAAGCCACCGCCAAGCTACTGTAGCCGGTAAAAACCCCAATTTCCAGGGTTTTGGTGGCCCCCAGTAATTGCACCAACAGAGCCATAAATTGACCTTGTTCCGGTGCAATTTGCATTCGTGATAGGGGATGAGCGGCGGTTTCCTCTCGTAAAGCGCGTAGAATATCCGATTCGCGCCCCGAAACTGAGAGGAAATAGGAGTGGAGGAGATCGTCTAATCCCAAGGTTTTTTTAGTCATGGTTAGGGCGGGTTAAAGATGGAGTGTAATAACGGGAATAGATCTATAGTAGAGACTAAAAGGGGAGGATAACATGAGTGGCATCCATATTAAACCCATATTGAGAGCGATCGCCCTAACCCTTTTAATTGGGTTATTGAGTGGCTGTAGTATTAATTTAAGTCTGACTGGATTTCAGCCGACGCAAGAAGTTGTGCAACGGGCGATCGCCTTGGAATTGAGTCAAAACAAAGCCGAACTCCGCAAGCATCTGACTGAGCATGGGCAACCGGAGAATCCCATGCCTAACTATGAAGTCAATCGGGTGGAGATTTGGGAACAAGACCCGTTGAAAATTGATGGACTGTTGGCTTACCATGTCCAAGGCACTTATAACCTGACCATTCAACTCCCCGAAAAACGAGTTACTGATCGGAAAAATAACTTTGACCTCTATTTGCAACGGCAGGCAGAAGGAAAAACCTGGCGGATTGCTAAACCCACTGGGACTGATGAACAGGATCATCAAACTTGGGCGACTTATTTGATTAAGCCCCCAGGCTATATGTAAAGAAATGCTGAGATAGACTGCCTATAAATCCTGGGTCCATTGGCATAAATCCCAGTGAAATTGGAGTTTGAGCCGGTCCGGTTGAAATTCCGGGGCGATCGCCTCCCGCAGGAGTTTCCCGTGGTATTCCCCATAGGAGGTTTCCCGCAACTCGGGAGAAAACAGCACCTTCAGAGATTGGGGTTCGATCGCCAGCAAATACAGGTCAAACAGGGTATGAATATCCGATCGCAACAGTAACCCCGACGAAGGATCCGTAGAAGGATTGAGGTCATTAGCTTTGAGGTAAACCGCTTCTAAAACGGGTTCAGCATTGCACCCCGTGACAGCACAACAGCTATTGTATGCAGTCAGGAGATTTTGCCGAAATTCCCCAGGACCACGGCGATGAGAAATAGCGATACTCGCACTGTAAAGATACCTGTGCTTCCCCAGGGGTATTCCCGCTTCTGGGAGAGAGACAATTCCAACAGTGGCAGAGGACAAACCCTTGCCATTCTCCGGCGGTAAGGGAGGAATCAGCAGCGGTAAGGGGTCGGGAGTACCAGGGGACTCCGCTTCTGGAGATTTCAAAGGCGATCGCCTTGCCTTTCCAGGAGGCAATCCTTCCGGTGAACCCCCAACTGTACCCCCAGACGAGGATAAGCGCGAGGTTGTAGAGTACCCATTCGCGATATCCAGTAAATCTTGTTTCCTTTGATTCGTCCTCGGTTCAACCGGGGAAGTCGGGGCAATCTCCGAGGGATGCCGGGGGTCTGCAAGCGAACCATTCGGCAGTAGCACTTGTTGTAAGCTATCCCCATTCGGCAACTTGGCCCCTTTCAGGTTAGCCCCTTTAAAAGAAACTCCCAGCATATTCTCGATCGCTGGCAACTTGGCATCGGTCAAATTGGCCCCATCAAAATTGCTCCCAAACAACTTAGCATCAGTCAAATTAGCCCGTTGTAGAGAAGCTTGATTAAGACTGGCCCGGGTCAAGTTGGCCCCCATCAAGTTGGCCTGTTCCAGGGTTGCCCCTTGAAAATTAGCCCCTTCCAGATTCGCCCCGGTCAGATTCGCCCGGGAGAGGTTCGCTTCTTGCAGCTTCCCCCGTTGAATATCCGCATCGGATAAATCCGCATCCTGGAGCATTGCTACCCGCAAATCCGCCCCATTCAGGTTCGTCTTGTCCAGATTGGCATCTTGAAACTTTGCCAAACGCAGACAAGCATCACGCAGATTGGCAAACGAGAGATTCCCTTTAATCACCGTTGCCCCTTGAAGATTGGCTTCACTCAAGTCTGCCCATTGTAAACAAGCTCCTTTGAGATTCGCATCTTTCAGGTTAGCTTGGTGCAAAACTGCATCAGATAGGTTCGCTTTTTGGAGGTCCGCCCAAGACAAATTGGCTCCTCTAAGATTTGCCCCTTGGAGTTCGCCCCAGCGAATATAGGCCCCTTGAAGATCCGCTTCTTGGAGATTAATCCGCTTGAATTCTAAGCCACTAAAATCCGCATTTCTAAAGTTTCTACGCCCCTCTGCATAAAAGTGTATGACATCTTTTAAGCTGATTTTATCCCCCATATCCCCAGTCTCCCTTCTTCGTTATCATTATGAATTGTTTTGAAGGAAATGTTCAGGACCTATCCTGATTTGTAGACGGCGATCGCGCGGGAACGGATGAGAGTGGGGGTGGGAATGCCCAGGGTACTCTCATCCGGGTGGGTGTAGCATTGAGGGTTTGGAGTGGGGTTACAACAAACCCGAAGATTCATACAGCCGTCGCAACAGGGCCAAAATTTTCTGACCATACTGGAGATCCGCTGCCCAGCGGCCACTGAGTTGTTCCAGTAAAGGGGCGATGCCACGGGCGACAAAGCGAAAGCGGGGATCAACCTGTTCCATCACCAAGGGTTCAATACTGGCGTAAGCTTTCAAATGTTGGATATGGGCGCGAACCCCTATTCGGGCACTGGGGAAAGAAGCGGCAGTATTCCCGCCACCCACAGAACCCAAACCGGCAAAATTGTTTTGGGTGGGTTGGATTTCCCCATTAAAGCGCAGAAAGTTCGTTTCCAAACACATTTGACAGAAGGCGATATCATAATTGATCCCTTCGATCGCCGCTTCTTCGCGGTAGAGTTTGGGAAGGTCCGGGAACTGAACGATCGCCTGGGGATTGTTGCCTTTGAGAAAGACAATCAGTTGCACTTCTGAGGTGTTGCCATGTCCCACAATGCGATCGAGATAGCCCGGACAAATTTGTAAAATTGATCGCAGCATCACCGTGCGCGTTCCCCCATCCCACGCGACTGAGATATTATGTTCCCGCAACTCAATCGCCCGGACATATACAATATTTCGATAAGTTAGTCGCCGAATCGCTGTATTCGTGGACAGGTTGACTTTAAAACTATCCGCCACATCAATGGGAATATAAGCATTCCCATTAATAATCACGCCCTGTTCACCATAAATCTGCCCATTAATATTGATATTAATTGGGGGATAAGTGGGGGGCACGGGATTGGAAGTCGCTGGAGGCACCGGGTCCGGAAGGGCAGTACCAGCAGCCCAAGCCCCTAGCCCTTCAGCAATGCCGATCGCAAAGTCCCGGCGACGATTTTGGAGTAAAGACCGGTCCTCGGGGTTCGTGAGAAAACAAACCTCCATCAACAAAGAGGGGATAAACACCCAGCGATTGAAGGGTAAATTGCCCAAGCTAGTTGCCGTATCCGGTTGAACCCCCCGATTGGGAAGTTGAGGAACCCGCCGCAGTAAACTCAGCAGCAGTTGTTCTGCATTTCGCTTCCGTTGGTCATTGTTGGTAATGTAGTAGACGCTGGCTCCACGACCTGTCGGGTTAGCAAAGGCATTGGCATGGATTTCCAGGGCCACATCTCCAGCCCTGGCGCGGCTGTTAATCCAGGAGATAGACTGACTCATGCTCAGGTTATCGGGAACGGTTAAAACTTCTACCCCCGGGCGCGATCGCAACTCCGTCACAATGGAATCCCGCAGGAGAATCATTTCCCGCGCTTCCGTTGTTCCCCCCGCGATCACCCCGGGATCGACTGCGCCATTCTCATAACCCCCGTGACCGGCTGAAATAAAAATTCTGCCCATATTTCTAATTTAATCCTGTGCACCTGTTTCCATCTATCTTCATCAACTCCGGTAACCAATCGGTGATACTAGCACTATCAAAACGAGTTAATCTTAGGTTTTTTCCCAGGGGGGTTCCTTGCGGAGTCGGTTTTGCCCCCTGCCGCCGGATTTGTGGGAACAGTAGCATTCAGACTGAAATGATAAATTGCAGAGAAATCACGGATGCCATCGGGGTTCTCTAGGGTGTAACCTGGATCAAAAGGACTCAGCCTAAATGGGGGGTGTCGTCGAAAACATCCTGATCCACTTGGGATCAGCCGAGTCGGTCTATCATTGCTGGATAAAATGGCAGCTCGGTTTGCAGATAAAGCGAGGAACAGTTGAGAGACTCAAAATGCAGTGGATCAAGTGTATGAACGATCCCGAAGACCGGATCTCAATGCACCCTTCTCGGCCATAAGGCCCGGAAAAATGACTGCCCCTAACCGACTCAACCTGTCCCTGTTGGATCTCGTCACGAGGAAAAGTATCGCAAACATGGCTGAGTCTTTTACTATACACCTGAGTTCACCCGTTCTGAGGCCCGAATCCCCGGCTCGATTCATGCAAGAGTTCCACCGCGCTGATTTAGGGAGACAAATTGCCCAAATCCTCCTGACGCAAACCGAGACCGGGAGCGTATTGCGCGGCATTCTGGAATGGGTTAGCTCTTTATTCACCGCCGATTGTTGTCTGCTGGTGGTTCGAGACCCCCAAGCCCAAGGTCTCCAGACCCACATTTTGCAATCCCTAGGCCCCAATGCCCCGTTCTTGCCCGAAGAATTGGCAACTCTGCAAAGCGTCAATTGGTTAGAAATCTTAGCCGGTGCAAACCTGGTGGCGATTTCTGATACCCAGAGGGTTTTGAGGGAGGTCTGCGGGGCTGAGGCAGGGGCGGAGGTGCCAATAAGCAGAGTCTTGGGCATCACCACCCGATTTCAGGGTGAGATTAATGGAGCCATTATTCTTATGCATGGATCTCTTAGCGCCCGGTCAGAACGAAAGAGGGCCTCAGCGGCGAGGACCCAGGTGGAAAATTTGGAGCAATCCCCGGGGTCCTATTGGACCTCTATGGAAATGATGAACCTAACGGCCCTATCGGAACAAGTGGCGATCGCCTTCAATCAGGTCCTTCAGACTCAGGCAGTCGGGTCCTTAGAACAACAGGTTCGCCAAAAAGAAAAATATCAAACCCTGATCCACGAGCTCACGATCGCAATTCATCGCGGGGCCGATATTGAACGAATACTTCAGATGGCAATCCCTAGTCTGGCTGAAACGTTGCAAGCTGATCGCGGTCGCATCCTGCTCTTAAAATATGCTGACCCTCTGTTTAAACCAGGCGTCCAGCCCAGCAACCGCCTCGCCGCTTCCCGAGACGGTGATTCCGAAAGGTCCCCCGATTCAGCAACCTCGCGCATTCCTAAAGCCAAAGTAACAGTTGTCTCCGACAGTATCCCCCAGACCCAAGAGGATTTGGAGTCTTTCACCCCCCTTTCTGAGGGTCAGTCCTCCGGTGCAACGGGCGATCGCTCGTTTTGGTTGTCCGAATGTTACTGGTGTCAGCAAGCCTTTTTAGCGGCCCCCAATTCCTTGGCAATCAGCGATCGCCGTACTCTACTGGCCCTCAATCCTGAGATTGGCACCTCTCCGATCTTCTCTCCAGAAACCATGCCCGCCCTACTCACCTTTCCCTTAGTCGGGATTCCCAGTGCTGGATCCGGTCCGGGCAAGGTTTTGGGCTTTCTCGTCCTCGAACACAGTACACCGCGACAGTGGCAAGGGGAGGAACTCCGTCTGGTCGAATTAGTGGCGGCACAATTGAGCACCGCGATCCTCCACCGGCAAACCATGCAGCAAGTTCAGGCATTGGTCGAGGAACGGACGGCTCAATTACAGCGCTCTTTGGACGTTCAAGCCAAACTCTACGAAAAAACCCGTCAGCAAATCGACCAACTGCGCCAGTTAAACCAACTCAAGGATGAATTCCTGACCACCCTCTCCCACGAACTCAATACCCCCCTCACCAGCATGAAGGTGGCGATCCAGATGTTGCGGCAACCGGGAATTACCCCCGATCGCCAAACCCGCTATTTGGATATCCTAGAGTCGGAATGGCGGAGAGAAAGCAATTTAGTTCGCGATTTGCTCAAACTTCAGGAGTATGAGTCCAATCAAGCGACCATTCATGTCCAAAACCTAGACTTGAAACTCGTCCTCACCGAAATCACCAACACGTTCCAGGACAAATTTGAGGAAAAGGGATTAAATCTCAGCTTGGAATTGCCTAAACGCGCCCCCAAAGCCCTCGGTAAGAAATTTTTTAAACTCAACACCGATGCTGAAAGTTTTGACCGAATCCTTCACGAACTGCTCACCAATGCTAAGAAATATTCCGACCCCGGGACCACGGTTTATTTACGAGCCTCTCATCAAATTGATGTACAACAAAACCAAGTGATTGTGACCTTAACCAATACGGGTGCAGGAATCTCTCCCGAGGACCTCCCCCATATTTTTGAAAAGTTTCGTCGGGGTCAAGGGGTCACCCAACAGGCGATCGGGGGCACCGGCTTAGGCTTGGCCCTAGTCAAATGTTTGGTGCAACACCTCAATGGTTCGATTACCGTCTCCAGTGAACCCATTAAAAACTCCACCGCTTGGGAAACCTGCTTTACCCTGACCTTACCTCAATTGGTGGACAGTTCCCTCCCTTAGTCCCTAGGGAAGGGGGTTGGGGGTTTAGGTCTCTTTCCCCTCGGAATGGAACTCCCCTGGGCTCGGTTTCATGTTTTAATAAAAAACAGTAGGGTAGGCGATCGCCATCCGATGGCTGAGATCGTACAATTTGAGGGAAAGAAATTGTCGCTTGTTCGGGGTGAATTCACATCGCTTGACCGAAAAATGGTGGTAAAGACAGCACCGAAACCACTGCGGTGGCAACGCTCTAACTATTCCTTGGTAGGGCGTCAGCTTGATATTTTTAGCTCCGCTGCCCAGTTTATGTTCTATTTGTGGTGGGATAGCAAGGTGGCTCGTAATGCCCCCCATCACCGCTATCGGCGGGCCGAATGGTTGGTGGGAACCCTCCTAGATCTAGGCCCAACCTTTATTAAAATTGGTCAGGCCCTCTCGACCCGGGCTGATATTCTGCCCAAAGAATACGTGAAAGCCTTGGCAACCCTCCAGGATCAAGTTCCGGAATTTAGTTCCGTTGAGGCGATCGCGGTTATTGAATCGGAACTCGGTAACTCCCTTTACTCCCTCTTCCGCAATTTTGATGAATTTCCCATCGCGGCTGCCAGTCTGGGTCAAGTGCATAAAGCTCGCCTCCATACGGGGGAAGATGTGGTCATCAAGGTCCAACGTCCCGGGTTAGAAAAATTATTTCAACTCGATTTTCAAGCCTTGCAAGACCTCGTGAAAATTTGCAATCGCTTTTTTCCCTGGACTCGCAAATACGAACTCCAAGAAATTTATCAGGAATTCGTTAATTTCCTCTCCCAAGAAATTGATTACGTTCAAGAAGGCAAAAACGCCGATCGCTTTCGAGATAATTTTAAAGATTACTCCAATATCATCGTTCCTAAAATCTATTGGCGCTACACGAGTCGCAAGATTTTGGCGATGGAATATTTACCGGGCATCAAAATTAACGATCGCCAAACCTTAGAATCCTGTGGCATTGATGTCAAGCAAGTCAATGTCCTGGGAATTTGCTGCTATCTTAAACAATTGCTAGAAGATGGGTTCTTTCAGGCTGACCCCCATCCGGGAAATATGGCAGTCAATCAGGAAGGGAGTATCATTTTTTACGATTTTGGCATGATGGCTGAAATGAAATCTCTGGCGAAAGACCGGATGATTCGCACGTTTTTTGCCGTCTTAAAAAAAGATACAGAAGCGGTTCTGGCAAGCTTAATTGATATGGGTTTAGTCGTCCCCGTTCCTGACATGAAACCCGTGCGCCGCATGATTACTTTTTTATTAGAAAATTTCACCGAAAAGCCCTTAGAAATTAAGGCTTTAAGGGAACTGCGCAGCGAGTTGTATGCGATGTTTCAGCAGCAACCTTTTCGCTTACCAGCCCAAATGACGTTTATTCTTAAATCCCTCACTACCCTTGATGGAATTGCCCGCACGTTAGACCCTCAATATAATCCGGTTGCCTGTGCTAAACCGTTTATTCGCCGGGTGACAATGGCGCGAGGTAAAACCAGTCTAATTAGCGGACTGACTCAACAGGCGCGAGAGTTTGTCCAATATCGATTACAACAACCCCGACAAGGGGAAATTATCCGCCGGATGGAACAGCGGATTGAACGGGGGGAGTTAGAATTTCGCGTCCGGTCCTTGGAAAGCGATCGCCTCCTGAAACGCCTGAATTTAGGAATTAAAAGTTTGATTTATGCCTGCGTCAGTGGCTTTTTTCTGGTGGCGGGTGCAATCCTGTGGATTGGGACCTATCCAGGCGGGGCGATCGCCTTCTTTACCCTCTCCGGTTTGACGGGTTTAATCTTCCTGCGCTCTTTACTTAATCTCTCGGTTCAGGAAAAGTTGGATAACCTCTCCGAATAGACGCAACAAGCTCGACTCCACTTCCCTAAAGAAAGAAAACCAACGGTTAACAGGCGCATTCACGAGCATTCCCGGCATTGCCGCAATGTTTTCCTTGTTCCTTCAACCAACATAAGGCCCTTGTCTTTCGGGGATTTTTGTTAATTGGGGTCAACATAGATTCTCCGGAACGGATCGGATAATATAGGTTTAGCCAAAGGGGAGTTTCCCACTCCCGCCAGAAGCGAGATCAGGTGCTTGCCGGAAACTGAGGCGGGACATTTTATCTTAGAGTGTCCGGGTTTTCGGTCATTGTAGAGACAAAATTGGCCGTCTGTTCATTGATTTGTGGGCTTAATTAGGAACTCTCCCTTAAAACTTTGGTTTTAAGGTGAGAAAATTCTGTGAGCCTTTTCAACGATTCATAACCTATAGGGAAAACCCACGGCGATCGCCATGATTCCAGGCTACCAAATTCTCGACCTCATTTACGAAAGTAACAACTCAATGGTTTATCGAGGGGTTCGCTTGGCGGATCACCAACCCGTGATCCTCAAACTGCTCAAGCAGGATTATCCGACCCCAGAGGAACTCCGCCGCTATCAACAAGAATATGAAATTACGCACAATCTCCAGCTTGATGGCGTCGGAATCTCACTTCAGTTAGAGAGGGTGCAAAATACCCCCCTGATTATCTTCGAGGATTTCGGGGGGGAATCCCTCGCCCACTGGAAAGGCGATCGCAGCTTAACCCTAGAAGAATTTCTCCCCATCGCCATTCAAGTTGCTGACTGTTTGGAGCAGATTCATGCGGCTCATATTATTCACAAAGATATTAACCCGGCCAATATTGTTTTAAACCCTCAAACTGGACAGGTAAAAATTATTGATTTTGGCATTTCCACCATTTTATCCCGGGAAAACCCAACCTTCAGCAATCCCAACCTTTTAGAAGGAACTTTACCCTATATTTCTCCGGAACAAACGGGCCGAATGAATCGGGCGATCGATTATCGGACCGACTTTTACTCCCTGGGGGTAACTTTTTATGAATTACTGACCAATCGCCTACCCTTTGAAAGCGAAGAACCCTTAGAATGGGTGCATTTTCACATTGCTAAACAGCCGGTTTCTCTTCATGAAGTTAATCCCTCCCTTCCCCACATTGTGGAGGAAATTATTTTTAAGTTGATGGCAAAAACCGCTGAAGACCGCTATCAAAGTGCACGGGGTCTTAAAGCTGATTTAGAACATTGTTGGCATCAGCTACAAACTAGGGGCATTTTATTAAATTTTCCTTTAGCTGGTCAAGATATTTCTGATAAATTTCACATCCATCAAAAATTGTATGGCCGAGAATCAGAAATTCAAACGTTACTCAGTGCGTTTGATAGCGTTGCGGCTGGCGAAGAGAATTCTCCCAGTCAAATGATGCTGGTTTCCGGCTATTCCGGCATTGGCAAATCTGCCATTGTCCATGAGATTTATAAACCTATCACTGAAAAAAAGGGATATTTTATTTCAGGAAAGTTTGACCAATATCAGCGGGATATTCCCTATAGTGCCTTTATCCAAGCCTTTACCGAGTTGGTGGAGCAACTATTAACGGAAACGGAAGCTCAACTACAGGAATGGCGAGAAAAACTCGGGTCTCAATTGGGGGCAAATCTTCAGGTGATTATCGAGGCGATCGCCGCTGTGGAATTGATTGTAGGGAGTCAACCTCCAGTCCCCACCCTGCCTCCGGCGGAATCGCAAAACCGCTTTAGATTAGTGTTTCAAAACTTTATTAAAATTTTCAGCACTCCCACCCATCCTCTAGCCATTTTCCTAGATGATTTACAATGGGCCGATCGCGCCTCCCTAGACCTGATCCAACTGCTAATTAATGGCTCAGAATCGGGGTTATTTTTAATCGGGGCTTATCGAGATAATGAAGTCAATGTAGCCCATCCTTTAATGCAGGCAATTGGTGCTATTCGGGACAATGGCGCGACGGTTAACGAGATTTTTCTCAACCCATTAGGATTACCAACGGTGACCACTTTGATTGCCGATACCCTGCACTGTGACCATGAACACGCCCAACCCCTTGCCGAACTCGTCATTGATAAAACTGGCGGCAATCCTTTTTTCCTCACTGAATTTTTAAAATCCCTTTATACCGAAGGACTCTTAATTTTTGATTATGAACAAGGAGTCTGGCAGTGGGATTTAGAGCAGATTCAAGCTCAGGAGTTTAGTGAAAATGTGGTAGAATTAATGGCAGGCAAAATTCAAAAATTGCCTGAAGAAGCTCAAAATATTTTGAAACGGGCGGCTTGTCTGGGAAATCAATTTTCCTTAAAAAGATTAGCCTTAGTCTGTGAAAAATCTCCCCGTAAAACTGCCTCCCTGCTGCATTTTGCCATTGCCGAAGGGTTAGTTTTACCCTTGAGTCCGGTAGGAGATTGGGGAATTGGAGTCGAAGAAATTCGACCTCCTTCTCACCCTGAAAGGGTCCCGCAAAAAGGGAATCGCCGCAATTTATTAGGAGAGTATAAATTTGTCCACGATCGCATTCAGCAAGCCGCCTATAGTTTAATTCCTGATTCTGAAAAAACAGCGATTCATCACCAAGTCGGTTACCTGCTACTACACCATACTCCACCCCATGAACAGGAAGAAAAACTGTTCGAGATGGTCAATGCTTTAAATAAAGCACAAGCGTTGATTCAGGAACAGGTTCAACGCCATGAACTCGCCCAGTTAAATCTTAGGGCGGGTCAAAAAGCTAAAGCTTCGGCTGCCTATCAACCGGCATTTAATTATTTAAAAGCGGGTTTAGAACTGTTAGCAGAATCAAGTTGGCAGACTCACTATGATCTGACGGTTTCCCTCTATATAGAAGCGGCAGAAGCGGCTTATTTGTGTAGTGAATTTGTGACGATGCAGCAGTGGGGAAATGAAGTGCTAAAACGGGCTAAAACCCTCATGGATAAAGTAAAAGTTTATGAGGTAAAAATTCAAGCGGATAAATCACAGAATAACTCCTTGCAAGCCATTACCACTGCTTTAGACATCTTGAAATTATTGGGAATCAAGTTTCCCAAAAAGCCCAATAAATTTCATGCATTGCAAGCCCTCATTCACTCCAAATTTCTATTTAGGGGAAAACAACCCCGGGATTTGCTGTACCTTCCACCCATTAGCGATCGCAACATCCAAGCAGCCATGCGCATTTTATCCAATATTGCAGCGGCTGCCTATGTTGCCTTTCCTGCTCTTTCCCCCCTGTTGGGATTTAAACAGTTTGAACTTTCCGTTAAATATGGAAATACCTCGGAATCTCCTCATGCTTATGCCATTTATGCTACATTTATATGCGCCCTTATGGGCGATTTTGAAATGAGCCATCAATTGGGTGAAGTAGCACTTCATCTATTGCAACAATTAAATGATAAAAAAAATAAAGCCAAGACGATTTATATTGTCAACTGCTTTTTAAACCCCTGCAAGATTCATATCCGGGAAACCTTAAAGCCCTTACTCGAAACCTACGCGATCGGGCTAGAAACTGGGGATTTACAATATGGGCCTTATGGTATCTATGTCTATTCTATTCACGCTTACTTTATCGGAAAAGAACTAACCCAATTGGAACAGGAGATGGGCGTATATAGCACAGAATTATTTAAACTGAAACAAAAAAGCCCGTTGCAAAAAATTCAATTATATCGACAAGTTGTTTTGAATTTAATCGGAAATTCTGAAAATCCGTCGGTGTTGAAAGGGGAAGCCTATGATGAAGAAACCATGCTAGTTATTCATGAACAAGCTAATGATCTCAATTGTTTAGCTTATCTTTATCTCAATAAATTAATTTTAGGGTATCTGTTTGAGCAAAGCGACTCCCTCCAGGAATGGTCGGAACTGACTCAACGCTATTTATCTGGGATCCGAGGGATGATTCTCGTACCCATTTTCTATTTTTATGATTCATTAATTCAGTTAAGCCAGCTAGGGGAGCGGGTTTCCTCCGGTCCAGGTAGTGATTCTGCTAAAAGAAAACAAATTTTAAAAAAAGTTGCAACCAATCAACAGAAACTCCAAAAATTTGCCCAGAGTGCTCCCATGAATTACCAGCACAAATTTGACTTAGTAAAAGCTGAACAGTATCGCATCTTGGGGGAAGAACTTAAAGCCATTAACGCCTATGAAATTGCCATTGCTGGAGCCAAAGAACAGGACTATGCTAATGAAGTAGCGCTGGCTTACGAACTCGCCGCTAAGTTTTATCTAGCAAACCGGAGAGAATTAACCGCAAAAGCTTATTTACAAGAGTCCCGTTATTGGTATTTGCGCTGGGGCGCAACTCGCAAAGTTAAACACTTAGATGAAACCTATCCTCAGTTACTACGGTCTAATAGCCTAATCACAGTTGATTCTCAAAAGACGATTTCCAGTCCGGGCAAAAGTTCGGGACATTTGCTAGATTTAGCCACTATTTTAAAAGCTACTAATGCCCTGGCAGGAGAAATTTTGCTAGATAACTTACTGGTCAAAT
Source organism: Laspinema sp. D2d (assembly GCF_025370755.1). GTDB lineage: Bacteria > Cyanobacteriota > Cyanobacteriia > Cyanobacteriales > Laspinemataceae > Laspinema. Next base: position 277,344 of record NZ_JAMXFC010000003.1, read on the forward strand.
TGATGAACGTTTTGCTGGAAAATACCGGGGCAGAAAAAGGCTGTTTGATTTTAAAAGACAAGGAAGAATTGCGGGTGGAAGCGTCGGGGGCTGTAGATAGCGATCGCATTACGGTCTTGCAATCAATTCCTGTAGACTATAGCCCGGATCTGTCGTCCATGATTGTCAATTATGTAGCCCGGACGAAGGAGAGCGTCGTTTTAAATCATGCCACTCAAGAGGGCAAATTTACCAATGATCCTTATATTGAACGCACTCAACCCAAGTCAATTTTATGCGTTCCCCTGATTGATCGCGGACAATTGATCAGTATTGCCTATTTGGAAAATAATCTCACAACCGATGCTTTTACCGGAGAACGGGTGGAAGTGGTTAAACTGCTTTCAGCCCAAGCGGCGATCGCCATTGAAAATGCTCAACTCTATGCAGAAATCCGCGCCAGTGAAAGCCGGTTAGCACAATTTTTAGAAGCCATGCCTGTGGGAGTCGGGGCAGTTGATCCCCAGGGGAAACCACAATATGTCAACCGCATGGCCCAAGAATTGCTGGGGAAAGGCGTTGCACCCAATGCCACTACGGAACAAATCTCTGAAATTTATCAATTGTATCGGGCCGGGACTAACGAAATCTATCCCCCGGAGGAACTACCTATAGTGCGAGCGTTGCATGGGGAAACCACAAACCTAGATAATATCGAAATCCATCAAGGGGATAAGATTATCCCTATTGAAAGTCGGGGAACGCCTATCTATGACGAAAAAGGAAATATTCTCTATGCGATTGTTGCGTTTCAGGATATTACCGAACGCAAAACGGCGGAACGGGAACGGGAACGCTTGCTGGCGGATTTATCTGAATTGAATACTCAATTGCAAAAAGCACTCGATGCTGAAGAAGCTTTGACTGAAGCCGCCCAGCGATTTGTGCCGAATCAATTTCTTTCATTCCTGGGATATGACAGTCTGGTAGATGTGAAAGTTGGGGATGCAGTGCAAAAAGAGATGTCGATTTTATTTACTGACATTCGCGATTTTACCACCCTGTCTGAAACAATGACGCCGGAGGAAAATTTTAAATTTATCAACTCCTATTTGTCTCGGATGGAACCCGCCATCCTGGAGCATCAGGGATTTATTGATAAATTTATCGGTGATGCAATTATGGCGCTGTTTGGTGGCGATGCTGATGATGCAGTCAAAGCGGGTTTGGCGATGTTAAATCGCCTTAAAGAGTACAATTTAGACCGCGCTAAGTCCAGCTATCCGCCCATTCAAATTGGGGTAGGAATCAATACGGGGGATTTGATGTTGGGGACGGTTGGCGGGGAAAACCGCATGGATGGGACGGTGATTAGTGATGCGGTGAATTTAGCCTCTCGGGTGGAGAGTTTGACGAAAAATTATGGGGTATCCCTGTTAATTACCCACCATACGTTTTTGCGGTTGAAAAATCCCTCAGATTATGCGATTCGCACGATCGCCCGCGTTCAAGTGAAGGGAAAATCGGAATTGGTGACGGTGTATGAGGTGTTCGATGCGGATTCGCTGGAGGTTAAAGCCGGGAAACTCGCTACCCTAGAACTCTTTTCCCAAGGGCGATCGCTGTATCAATTTGAGCGCTGGGCAGAGGCTGCCTCCCTCTTTCAATCCTGTCTGGACCAAAATCCGGGGGATAAAGTGGCGCAAATCTATTGGCAGAAGTGTCAAGAATTGATCTCCAACTCCATTAATTTAATTTGAATTTCGGGGGAGTTCCCCGGCTGCGGACCCTTGATTCTGCCATCAAAAAAGGAACTTCATGAAACATGAGGTTCCTTTCTAATCCTGCCGCACTGCGGTATAATACCCCCAGGGGAATTCGAATCCCCGTCGCCTCCGTGAAAGGGAGGTGTCCTAGGCCTCTAGACGATGGGGGCAGGTGTTTCGTGCTTTGTTGAGGTCGTCTCAGCGGTTGTTTTTCGCTTGCCCTCAGCACCTTTTATATATTAACCAGGTCGCCTAGTATTGTCAACCCCTTTTTCCAAAAAATTTTAGAGATTTTCCAGGAATTGCTGAAAAGCCTCTCACTGTAAAGGTTTGAGCGCCTAAATTGTTTTGGGGTTAGCCCTGATTCGGCCATCACGGGGGCTAAATCTTGGGATTGGACTTGATGAATCTCCAATCCCTGAGCATCCTAATCGAGGTTATTCCTGGAGGCAGTACCGCTGGAGAATCCGAATGCAGTTGGCGATCGCCCCAAGATGAGCAATTTCATAGCCGTGGGTATTCTGGGTGGGAAAGCTCAAACAGGCGGCCCGGGCGACATGACCAAATTTCATGGCGATGGAGGCATCACTGCCAAATCCGCTAATGGTTGCCAGTTGCAAAGCGATCGCCCCTTCTTCTGCCGCCTGCCGAATCTCCCGATTCAACCTTTCATCGTAAATCCCATACCCATCCTGAGACAGCAAGACGGGGACCTCCCCCTCGGCGATCGGATATTCTGGGGCCACCGGACAAATTTCTAACGCAATTAAAGCATCTAACCGTTGGCGGTTGGTAAAATACAAGGCCCCCACTGCCCCGACTTCTTCCTTCGCCGATGCCACCCAATAAATATCCCCTGGGGGATTTTTCACGGTTTCCGCTAGGGCTAACAAAACGGCCACGGATGCTTTATTGTCCAAGGTGTAACTGGCGATATAATCCCCCATCCGCAAGGGTTTTTTGCGATGTTTGCCCACCACCATGCGAGTTCCTGGGCGTACTCCTGCCTCAGCTAATGCCTCCGGTGTGCATTTGGTTTCTACCCAGGCATCTTCCCAATTGAGGGGTTTATCTTTCTGAAATGCTTGCTGTGGGGATTCGTGGGAGATGTGACGGGACCCAAAACTGAGGATGCCACTGATAACCTGGCGATCGCCTAAAAAATCCACCACTCCCTCCCCATAAATCCAAGGGAACGAACCGCCCAATTTGCGGACTTGGACTCGTCCCGTGGGTTCAATGGTTTTGACGATCGCCCCGATTTCATCCTTATGTCCCGTAATAGCAAGGGACTTTCCCCCCGGGCGTCCCGGCGTTTTGGCAATCACATTTCCTGCCGCATCCTGCCACACTTCCACCCCAATTTCCTGAAATCGATTCAATAACCAGCGATCAATCTCCCCCTCATCCCCACTGGGCGAATGATGCAACACTAAGGTTTCAATCGTCTCAAATAAGCGATCGTACTCTAACACTGACATGGTGATTTACCTGGGATTTTTCCTGCTATTTTCCTACAGTTTGGTGATCACTTCTTCGTGAAGTCTGTTTCCCCAAAAATTAGGGTAAATCGGGATTGAGATCTGCCCCAGAATACCGGGTAAAAATCCACAGAATGGAACGCAAGCAGTCGCGAACAACTCGCCCCGGGGACTCCGAGGGAAACCCCTGAGAGGGTACGGCGATCGGGGTAATGATCATCCCGCGACTGCCAAATACAAAAAAGGCGATCGCCCAGGAACGGCGAATGTGATAATCCGACGTGATGAGATACACATGGCGCAGACCCCGGGCAACCAACTCCTCACGCATATCCGTAAAATTTGTCACCGTATCCGTAGATCTCACTTCAAAATACAGTTGGGATTCTGGGACACTCGCGTTCTGGAAAATCTGCCGATTGCGCGGATTATCCACCCCAACTCCCGACAGCCAGATATCTAACTGCGGCTGCTGCTGCCAAAACTGGGCAGCAAAAGTCATGCGGTTGGGATTACCGGCCAGAACGACAATTGCTTCTGGAAGGGGGACCAACAGGCGGGCGATCGCAATTTGCAGGGGAATCCATCCCACGAGGATCACCAAGACCGTAGTGAGGAATAACCTCCAAAATTTTTGACCGAGTGATAAACCTTGTCTCACTTTTCTCAGGACCCTTTACAAAGGCTCTATCTCCGTGAGAGGGTTAACCCCCTTTCATTTCATTCGTTCGCGCTTTTGATAGCGGGTACCCAAGAGGGTATCCAATACTGGCATGAGAATGGAAAAATTTAGGTCGGGTCTAACATGATGTAGAACATGATGTTTTTGCAGCGATCGCCAGAAGGGATTTTTAAACTGAACATGATGGATACAATGGTGAACCCAACAGTAGACAATATAGAATAGCCAAAAAAATGCCATAAACAGGCCCAGTCTAGCCGGTTGGCATACCAAGGCTAAACCGTGGAAAATTCCGAGGATGACCAGAGTCGTGAGATACCAGGGTATCCCTAATAAAGACCGCTGATTTTCGTGGTGAAGGTTGTGACCAATCCCCAGAAGGGCCAAATTGTGATAGAGATAGCGATGGGTCAGGTACTCGGCTATACACCAGGTTAAATATCCCGAGATCGCCCATAACACCGCTTCAGGTAAAGAGACTAACCCTCGTCCATCCGCTACCACATGGCTACCAAACCAGCCCACCAGGCTAAGGTTCACGACATATCCAAACCAATAATTAAATCGCGAAGACAAGAGTTGATTGAGAAAATCAGTCCTGTGGGCTGTTGTATTCATTGAAAGTCCCTACCTCCAGGGAGTTGCACAGTGTTTAGAAAATGATCCCGACTCCAGTTTTTAACGGTCTGTTTTTTCTTTAGCCAGCCTCAGCACTGATGCTCAGGCCCTGCTAACTTCGGGATTTGTCCCTGTAACCGCACCTGATTCGGTATCGGTTGTGGCAGACCAGCAAGTTCCGGATTCCGTATGATATCCGATCAGGTGCTGTAAAAAGCGAGTTTCACTCCAAGTGTTTTTCACTTTAATAACTCCCTAAATGGGAAATCGGGGCGATCGCCTTTACGGTGTCACGGGACTGGGATTTTCCATTGCATCGGGGACCGTTAGTCCTTCCCCTTTTACCCCAAAAAACCACAAGGCAGCAGCCGCTTCAGCCCGCGTCACCTCTTTTTTGGGTTGAAATAAGGTGGTATAACCAAAAGCACGGCGAATATTGGACTGTTCCCCATTCTGATAATCGGCATAGACTGCGCGCAATGCATTCGGGTCAATTTTACTGGCATCTTGGAACCCCCAGCTTTCCTTAATCCCATCCACAGTTGCGCTGGGTAAATTGCTGCGGAGATCTAAGGGCACTTTCCACAACAGCAATTGTTCTCGGGTGATAATGGCATCGGGACGAAATGTAGTCGCGCTACTCTCCCCAGTCAATGCACTCGGAATAATTCCGGCTTCTGCTAATCCTTGAATCACGGGGAAATCGGGATGGTTGGTGCTCACGTCGGAAAAGGCTGGGTTAGCGGTGGCAGTTGCCAATCGGACTTGTTTTCCCGGTTGGTTGGCATAGATTTTATTATTGACTTCTAACAACCATCGCGCAAATTGCCTGCGAGTAATCCCCTGGTTAAGATCCACGGGAGATTCTGTAGCATTTGCGCTGGTATTGCCGGAGGGTTGGGCGATCGCAATGCCCATTTTTTCTAAGTCGCGCAGATAGGGTCGCAACTGTTCCGGAACCTTTTCGAGTGCAGTGGGGTTGGCAGAGGTTGTCGAGGGTTCCGAGGCGGGTGTAGAAACCGGGGTTGCCGCTTCAATGGCGATCGTTTTGGGGGGTTGAGATCCGGGGGTTTCTCCCGTGGTTTGCGCCGGATTGGAGCGAACATAACTAATCAGAAATTCTAACCTCTCTGGAGGATTTTCTCCCATCCCGATTTGTGGTTCGACGTCAATATTCACCAGCAAATCCAGTCCTTGACGCGCTACCAAACTCGGCTGGGTCCCGGTTTGATTCCCTGGGGGGACAATTTCCCAATTCGCCTGATTAAACTGTTGTTGATAAAAGTTCAGCACTTGTTCGGGACTGTCTGAAGTTTGCCAGAGGGTGACAACCCCAGCATCAGCTTTGGTGGATTTTGGAGTCTCATTTGGGGCGATCGTCCGGATAAACTCCCCATTCGGATAGGGGGGGAGGGTCTCTGGGAAATCCTGGGGAAGTGCAGCGGTGTCTCCCACTCCCTCCAAGGCGAGATCCGGAGGCGGAGGCGGTATCTCTGGAGTTTCCTCATTCTCTTCCAGCAGCGGATCCGCAGCAAAAGTCCGTTCTAAGGTTTGGCTATTGGGACTGTTGGCACAGGCACTCAATCCGATCACGAGGGCGATCGCTGTCAGGGATACTGATACAGGTTTTAACAACATCACAATTCAATAGCAGAAACAATATACGCTATTTTTACCCTAACGTAGTTTCCAAAAATTGCCGGGGGGCGATCGCGACGGACTCAGGGGGGAAAATCCCCCGGATTCTGACGGTTGCGCTAGTCCAGGGTTACAGCAAAGGTGAAGAAACCTGGGTTTCTGGACAACATTTTTGGGGGCTGTGTCTGCCAGAAAGGGTCAGAAACCCGGCTTGTTGTCCCCATAGACCAATACTTTACCAAAAAAGAAAGCCCATGATTCTTACAGTCTCGGGGTCAAGTGTCTAAGAATGGCAAAACTCAACAGTCTGCCTGGAACACTTGACTGTTTCAGGACTGGCAATCGGACATATCGTCCCGTTACCAAACGTCCGATGCCTTTAAGACGCGCCTTGAGTCGGACTCCCAAAACCTTAAACGGTCCCTCTTCCGCTTCACCGGCATACATCGGTAAAAAAGCCAGTTTTCCATACAGCACATCTGCACGATGGCTGGAACTGAGTTGATTTTGACGATGTTCCGGGTTTGGACGTCCCCCATGTTCTCCATAGTTGCGAAACGGCACATAATTTTTAAATTTATGTTGGCGCAGAAACTTATCAATTCCTGAATCCCAAGCGGAGTAATTATTCGGCCCAATTTCATCTTTAATTTGATCGGCCAGTTGTATTAAATACTCAGCGCTCTGATTCGTGATAATATAAGCGACCATTGCGGTAGAAAATCCCTCGGCATAGCCTTCTGGAGAAACACTATAAATTTGCGGCGCACAGGTATAAAGCCAAGCAATTCCTAAATCAGTGCGATCGCCGGGAAAAGATAACGGTAGTTGTCCCAATCCCTGGACGGGAACAAAATCGGCTTCTACAATTAAAGTGGGTTGCGGTTCACTCAAGGCTTTTTCCCAGGCTGAACGATGGTTCAGCAAACAGCGATAACTTGCGGAAAAGTCCTGCATCGCTGGATTTTCTGCCTGTCGTACAACTTCCGGGGTTAATCCTTCCTCCCGCAATGTCTTCTCTAGCAACTCCGTCGGTTCTTTGTACGCAATAATCAAAACCTTGCCAATGCGATCGCCCAGTCGATTGGGACTGGGCGGCTGTTCCATCGCCGCATCGATTGCCTTCATTGCTTTTGCCAATAGGTTGACCTTTATAGTTTACTTCGGAATAGAGATGCTCCTCTGCTTGCCCGATGTTTTAGGAAACTTCTTCCCCATTTTTCGCACCATTTCTCATGAGTTTGCCCGTCTTTTGGGGGAGTTTCAATTACCGAGTGAGAGTTTCAAGCGCCTTGATCGCATCTTGGTATTTTGCCGTCAATCCTTGTCGTTGATAGAGTTGGGCGGCTTGTTGAAAATCTGCCCGGGCTGATTGTGCGTCCCCCATCTGTTGATAAGTCAGCCCTCGATTATAATAGGCTTCTCCTAAATTCGGATTAAAGCGAATGGCTTGGGTATAGTCCGCGATCGCATTGGGAAATTCTTCCAATAACGCATAAGCAACCCCCCTATTTAAGTAGGAATTTGCATCACTCCGATTGATCTCGATCGCCTTCGTATAATCCGCGATCGCCCCGCGATAATCTTCCAACCGCCGCCGGGTAATCCCTCGATTATAATAGGCTTGCGCTAAAGTTGAGTCTAGTTCCAAGGCTTTCTCGTAATCGGCAAGTGCTGCTTCACTCTCTCCGCGATCGTCATACGCATTTCCCCGAAAAACATAGGCAAGAGCATCATTCGGATCCAATTTAATGACCCGATTAAAGTCTTCGATACTTCCCGGATAATCCCCACTCCGGGCGCGACTTTGCCCCCGTCTTCTATAAAAAGTGGGGTTATCCGGTGCTAGTGCGATCGCTCGGTTATAGTCTCGAATCGCTTGTTCAAACTCCCCTAGTTCCGTCTGTGCCTCTGCCCGAAGCATATAAGCATCTGCATCCTGGGGATTGTCATCAATCACCCGATTAAAATCAGCGATCGCCGCCTGATACTCTTGCAAGTATAAATAATCTAAAGCCCGTAACCCATAAACTTGACTATTTTCAGGCTGGATTTCTAGCACTTCTGTAAAATCTTCCACCGCACCCACATAGTCCTCACTCCGGTGACGCGCAATCCCTCGGGCTGTATAAGCATCCACTAACTTGGGATCTAACTCGATCGCCCGGGTCAAATCTGCGATCGCCCCATCGTAATCTTCCGCTTCCAATTTCTGCACCCCCTCCGTCAAGAAATCTTGAGGGCGAGTTTGGGCGACTGCCTCCGGTACAGCCAACATCGGCAATATTCCTGGACCTCCCATCAGGGCGATCGTCAGTCCCAAAGCAGGAAAAGCAGCATTTAGCGTTCGGTTCATCAGGATTTTAAGAGAGACTGCAACCCTTCCACAAGTCGCTCACAGTGAGCTTTTTCGTGAGTTGCCATTACCGTTACCCGGATCCGACTGGTTGGAACCGTCGGGGGACGAACAGCACCCACTAAAATTCCGGCAGCTTTGAGTCTCTCCCCCACGGCTAAAACCGTTTGAGCATCAGGGACTTGCAAACACAGAATCGGAGACTCTGAGGGCAGTAACCTCGATGCCACAGAGGGTACACTCTCTACCAGCAACTGTTTAAGGTACTTGACATTTTGCCACAATTTAGCCCGTCGTTGCGGTTCCTGATTCACAATGGCGATCGCCCCTATTCCTGCCGCTGTATCTGCCGGAGAAAGTCCTGTCGTATAAATCCAACTCCCCGCCCGATTTCGCAGAAAATCAACTAAGGGCGCAGTTCCTGCCACATATCCCCCCAAACTCCCTAACGCCTTACTCAGGGTTCCCATTTGAATCAAACTCCGCCCCGTACAACCACAATATTCCACCACCCCCGCACCCTGGGTCCCAAACACCCCCGTACCATGTGCCTCATCGACCAACAGCATACAGCCATAAGTTTCCGCCACATCCAATACCTCCGGCAAAGGACATAAATCCCCATCCATACTAAACACCGTATCAGTCAAAATTAAACAGCGCCGATAAGCCTTGCGATGGGATTCTAACAGCAATTTCAACCCCTCCACATCCCCATGTTCATACTCTAAAACCATCGCCCCACTCAAAATTGCCCCATTTTTCAAACTCGCATGATTGTATTGGTCCGACAGAATTAAATCCCGCTTCCCCACCAAAGCCGAAATTGCCCCCAAATTCGCTAAATAACCCGAACTAAAAACAATCGCATCCTCCGTTTGTTTCAGGGCTGCGATCGCCTGTTCCAACTCCCCATGAATCGGACGATGCCCAGTAATCAACCGTGAACCCGTCGCCCCCGTCCCATACAATTGAATTGCTTCTATTGCAGCAGCAATTACCCGACTATCCCCCGCTAAACCCAGATAATCATTACTCGCAAAATTAATCAACTCTTGCCCATCCATCCGCACAACCGCACCCGGACAACCCACAATTTCTTGCATCGAACGATACCAATTCGCCCGATGAATCGTCCTAAGCGATTTTTCTATCCAATCATAAGGATTTGTTGACATTATTCATCAAATTAAAAGTACAATACATCCAGCCACTTGGAAACTCTACCTCCTCCAAACACCCAAAAAACCCCCAATCCTCGTTCCTAGGTTCTACCTAAAAATGTCCAATTGGAGGCTCTACCTCCTATCTAAATCTATCCAAATCAAAGAGAACCCATTAACCGCCCCCTGGCGCATCAGGCGGAGACTGCTGTTCCTCCTTCCCCGCCTTCCCCCGTTCCGGATAAACTCTATCCACCAACCCCATTTCAAACGCCACATCCGGTAATTGCCCCACCGGATAAAGACCCGGATACAACACCCCCGTACTCGTAAAACAAGGCTGCTTCAGTTCAACAATCTCCGTAGCCGCAAAAATATCCCGAGACATTCGTCGTTCAATTCCCATCAATTTTCTCCTAAGTTATAAAAAAATCAACTATTTATGACAGTTGTATTTAAAAGTAATTTAACACTTAAAACCCTTCAGACTTCTGTCATAATTAATAGCCTGTTTTGTTAGCTCAGAGCAGCTTACTCACCAGCGGTCGCCAGCACCTCCCGATAAAGCTTTGGACTAATCCTTTTCCCACCGGCAATCAGGGCATCTAACAGTTCTTTCACATTTAGAATCAATCCCCTATCTTTGGCAAATAACAGTGTGCCGATTGTCCCGGTTACCGGAATATCACGAGACTGTGCCACCCGTCGCGCATCTAAATCATCAATTAAAACCCAGGTAACATTCAATTTCTCAGCCAGAATAATTGCAGCCGATTCTCCTAAATCAATACCTGTTGAGGCTTGCAGAGCAGAAATTTTATAATAATCCCTGACAGAACGTACTTCAATCCAGTCCAATAAAGGCACTTGAGTGGCGGCTGGATGCGTACCTGTGGTTAGTTCATCATACACCTCTTGGGGAATAATGATTTGCCCAAACAAATCATGCAATAAATTGAACCATCCAATTTTTGCTAATTCACTGATGGGCGTTGTATTGGAAACCACTATCATTTCTTTTACCGCTCAAAACTCCGCTTTAGTTCCTCAACTTCATGTTCTAACTCCTCCCGAGTCTGCATTGGAAACGGAGAAATATCATACGAATTCATCAACTCAATTACCTCCAAACGAGGAATTCCCAGAAGTCTGGCAGCACGTCCACTACTGATATCCGCGTGTTTGAGGAGAGTCATTACATAGGCTTCTGTGGCTTTATGTTCTGCTTCTACCCGGTGGATTTCCGGTAATTCTGGGAGCATTTCCAAGGTAAACTTGACTTCAGTTTTGGGATGTGGGTTCTCCATAAATTGAGCATTTCCTCAATTCGCTAAGTTTCTTCTAAAACATTATAAATCAGTTCAGCCGCGAGTTCTAACATATCCCGTTTTGTAAGCGCCTCCAAATCCACCGGGGCGATCGCTCTCACATCCTCGGGCGATCGCATAGCTGGTGCAGCAAACGCTCGTTTCTGAGATTTCCCACCCTCCGGCAACGCCCAGGAATCGTAAAACGAATCGATCGCCTGACCATACACTGCCGCTAATGCCGGTAATTCCCGTTCCGCATCAACCTTGCGCTTGCCATTTTCAATACAGGAGAGCGCCTGTTGACTCATCGTGACCCCATAGCAGTATAGCAGTCTTTAAGCTGTTCAATAACCTGTTCCTAAGTTAAACCAAGTCGTTGCCGGGTGGCACGCAGCCGAGGACCAAGGGAAAGCTCCCTGTAACCCCTCAGAAATTCATGTATTTACATGAATAGTATATATTTCTCTCAGCGAAAATTCAAGAGTTTTCCCGAATATTATAAAATTAAATTGACTTAGGATATTTTGATAAAACTGGGGGGGTTAAATAGAGCAAACAGAGGATCACAAGGGTTGAGAAAGGGAAACGGGTCCCAGGGCAATTTACATCAACTTCATACCCGTTAAACCAAGTTTCTTGATAAGTAAGGCCGGAACAATTACAGTCGCAGAGGTTGTGGCTTATCGAAAATTGACCCGTCTGAATGGGGTAACATAATCTAAGTCATCGTTTATTGACAGACAAGATTGACACAGCCTCAAGTCAATCAACGATTTGCTGAATTGTGTTTTAACTCCCGAGTAGCGTCTTAGATTCAACGGTCCACAAATCTGGTTTCTCAGTTTTGTGCCAGATACCCTAAGCGGTTTTTAGTTTTGCAAACACCCATTCCTGAGTGCAATTAAGTCGTTTCCCGATCGCACTCCCTGACATAGGGGACAGTTGATGATGGATATCAGAAAAATGGGTGTTCACCGGAAGAGATGATAAATTTTGTAAAGAGAGGTTGAAAACCTCGCTCTAATACTCAATAATTAGATTGACTTCTAATAATCAAGTAAAATGGGGAGGCAATACAGAGAATGGAGAGACTCCCAAAAGCGGGGTTTTTGAAAACCAATCGGGATACCATCGCTTTATAGCCGGGTTCACGGCTAACTGAGGCGATCGGCTACTTATCATTCTTGTGGAATGCGGGAATCTACGAAAATCAGGACGGCGCGCCTATAAACCCTGAAATATCTCAGTGATTAAGCTGGTATTCTGACAAAGGATTTTCTACAATGAATAAAAACCCATTAAACTTGAGGAATAATCACAGCCATCAACCCCGATCGCCGGAAAATATAGGGCAAGAGGTTGATAACGATAAAGCGTATATAGGCTCCCCATGAAGAAGACAAACATTTTCAACTCCCATAGTCAACATCTAGGGATATTAAGCATTGCAGGAATTTAATAAGGGAGTTCAGCCTTCTAAACAGGGGACTTTGTAAAGCGCGGGCTTGTTCTGGGCGATCGGCTTCACCATGCCTATTGCCTTGACAGCTTTCTCGCTTTCTATACAACAAATTCACTCCGGGAATAAACCAACACCGATCATGAACAAAACCACTCGACAAATCGTAGCAGTTTTCACCCTAATTGTAGCATTTACTATTCAGATAGGAGCATTTTTTACTCCGGCAGCATTAGCCCAGTCTGAATCATTTAAAATGTCACACTTATCAACAGAGGTGGCTCTTCAAGTACCTGTCCCTCAACCCGGTGATTTGATGACCTTGGCTCTGCTAGAGCGATTTCCGAATGAAACTCAAATCAAGCATCTTATTTCCGAAGGGGTCAAATCTAGCAAAAATGTAATGGATAGTTCGCGTAATTTTTTCCAGAAAAACTTGCCAACTCGGGAAGAACTGCTTACAGATTTGGATAAAATTCTGGAAAAACAGCAAGTAGTTAAAGACTTTGTATCTTCTCAAAAAAATAACCTACAAAGCCATCTCAGCAAAGAACAATTAGCCGCCGATCTTCAAGGCTTAGTTGCTGACGCTTCCAAATATGGGGATGGGCTACAGAAGATTACCAAAAAGAAACTGGAAAAGAAGTACGGCGAAAGCTATAAAGTCATGTCTGCAATTTTTAAAACCATGACCTCTGACAACATAAGTTCTAAAGCTCAAAAGCAGGCCAAAAGTTTCTTGGGTGCTACTCCTGAAACAATCTGTACCGCATATCAACAGATGAAGACTGGAATGGATGGATCAAGTTGGGCTGCCATCGAAGAAGGTGCTGGAACTACATTGCTCTTACTTCACACGATTACATCCGCCTCGGCAGTAGGTGCAGGAAATTTAGCGGGTTATGCCGGTATAGCTTCAGCGGTTTCACAACTCGGTTTAGGTGGGTTGACAACAACTTTAGCTAGTGCGCTAGGTAGTAGCGTCACGGGTGCAGCCGCAACCGCCGTTGTTACCTCTGCGGTAGGTGGACCATTAGTTATGGCTGGATTGTTGACCGCTGGCACAGCCGCCACAACCTATGGTACTTACAAAATGAGTGTCTTTGTTGCTGAAAAACTTGGAGACTGGGCTGAAAAAAGTTGTGCTATAAGTTACTAGCCCAAAATTCGATAAGCTATCCACTCCTTAAAAAGCGGCTTGTTCTTATAGCCGCTTTTATTTGAGATTTTCTATGTAAAATACTACATTGGGAATCCTTCTTAACACGCAGGCAATGCAACACTCAAAGGGACTACAATTCAGGCTTGAGCCGGACTGCTGACTTGTGAGACTTCCGGGGTAGCTTTGGCGATCGCCTGCAATAATAAATAATTTAAAACTGTTCTCACTGCAATAATCGCCACTAACCGGGCGATATCATCCCACTGACTGGAAATCATCGTTTTTAAAATGGTCGCACCGATTAGGAAACTTAACCCTAAAGAACTGGAGTTTAGACTAAGCCAGTGACACGAAAGCAATAAAGAGGGGAGCCCGACTTGCATCTAGGCTCCCCTTGGCAGAAACTAAGAGTAGTACCACCTAATCGAGGTTTCGGCCAATATGAACTCTAACAAACTTGCACAATTTCGTCTAGCGGCTTATCAGCATTTAGGCCGTGCCCATGATGCAACATTTGAGTTAACGGATGCCATCTTACTGACCCGTCATGCTGACTCATTAGCAGATCTGTCTTTGTCTCCAGTATTTCGTCGCCAGTGGTCAAGTGTTTACGAAGCACTCCAAGATTGCCGTCCCTCAAGGCAGAAATTAATGAAGCTCTATATTGAGCAAATCCCTACAGATGTACGCCCAATACTGGCAATCGATCACACGAGTTGGTCCCGTCCAGATGCGCAGACTCTACAAGAACGCACCATTGAG
>NZ_JAMXFC010000070.1:0-3892 GCF_025370755.1 Laspinema sp. D2d
CAAGGGGAGCCTAGATGCAAGTCGGGCTCCCCTCTTTATTGCTTTCGTGTCACTGGCTTAGTCTAAACTCCAGTTAATTAGGTTAGGGGTTACAACCTGAAAACCTTGATATCATTTAAAGCTGATTCTCTAGCGCGGTTGGCAATCCTTTCGTAGATCTCTGTTAGAAGTTTAAGGGATTAATTTAATCAAAAATAAGAACAATTATTAAATTAAGACGGGGGTAAATTAGAGTCGAGATGAGGGAATTGGGTTTTGAAATTCCTCTGGAGATAGATGACAGGCGGGGTTCCAGTAGAGAAACTGAGAGTAAATTCTCAGATAAAATAGAGGGACAACGTTTTATGAATCATCGACCTAGAAACCCAAAGCCACGCGATCGCCAGGTAGCAGAGGAAGCTATCTCTCACGAAGAGGCTAATTTTCCGGAAACTCCCACGGGACGAAAACTGGTCAGACAAGCCCAAATGATTGGCGGATTTTTCCTATTAATTGTGGCTGTCCTGTTTGGACTCATGGTAGCTTCTTTCCCAACGGGAGAGGAACCCACAGCCAATCCGGATACCCCCAATCAAATCACGCCGTAACAACGCTTAAAATCGCTCTATTCAACCTCAATCAACTGCGAGTTTCAAGGGCGATCGCCCGGGGAACAAGGAGGGAAGGTTGCGGATTGATTCGCGATCGCCTGGAGGTATATTTTTTGGCTTCTCTTAACATTAAACATCAACAAATCGGGGGGAGTTCGGTTTTTAAACGAACCCCCTCCGACCGTTAAAACTCAAGCGGCGCTCATCACACCATCATAGCAATGCCATCTTGAGCGATCGCCTCCTCCACCAACAACTGAGCTTGCCCGGAGGTATAAACATTGTAAGTATCGTTGCCGATCACCTCAGTACCCCCAGAAACCCAATTGCCGGATGCCGTCACCGTATTCGTCTGTTCCCCAGTCACAATCACACGATTGCGACGGTCCGAAAGGTGAAGAACATGAATCTGATCCAGGGTCAAGCTATTGTTGCCACCATTGAGATCAATCATCTCAATGTCATTAATCCGATTATCAGGAACCGTCCTCAAATCGAACGCGAAATTATCCCCATCCAACCGTAGAGTATCCTCTCCACTGCCGCCCTCCAGGCGACGGAAATCACTGTCAGCGATCGCGATGAGATGGTTTCCCGAACCGCCATAGATGACGTCAGCACCTCCAGCACCAATCAGGGTATCATCCCCTTGTGCGCCGACGATCACATCGGCTCCCGTAGTGCCCGTGAGCGAATCGTTACCCAGTCCGCCATGCTGGGTGACAGCACCCGTGAAATCGCCGCCATAAATGACATAGGTTTCCCCAGCATTTTCTCGGGTCCCGTTGGGACTATCACCTTCGGGAGCACCAACCAGGACATCATCAAACCCGTCGCCATTGACATCCCCCGCACTGACCGATCGCCCCGTCCGATTGTTAGCCTCAATTCCATAGAGGGTAAACCCATTGGTGCCATCCATATCGGCCAAATTGAGGGAGGCGCTAAAAGTTGTTCCGCCAAAGAGGACGTAACTTTGTCCCGCTTCCTGTTGACCCTGCAAACCTGGTGCTTGGGAAGCATTGATAATTAGGTCATCATAGCCATCACCGTTGATATCTCCGGCATTAGAAACCGATCTGCCGCTCAAATCACCGGGATTGATACCTGAGATAGTAAACCCATTGGTTCCATTCAGATTTGCCAGGTCAAGGGTAGTTGGTAAGTTAGTAGAGCCAAAAATTACATAACTCTCCCCCGCTTGATTATTGGCTCCTTGAGCACCAATAATCATGTCATCCAAGCCATCGCCGTTGATATCTCCGGCGTTGCTTAGTGCCCTGCCGCTCAAATCACCGGCATTGACACCTTCAATGCGAATACCATTCGTGCCGTTAATTTCCGCCAGGTCAATCGAGGCATTAAAGGTAGGACCTCCGTAGACAAGATAGGTTGCTCCAGCGGCTTCTTCGTCATCGTCATCGGCTTCGGGAGCACCAATCAGCAGGTCATTATAACCATCGCCGTTAAGATCTCCAGCACTTCGAGGCGATCGGCCACTGCGCTCACCTGCCTGAGCGCCAAAAACCGTAAACCCATTCGTTCCGTTGAGTTCTAAGTTGGCAAGGTCCATCTCGGTATCAAAGGTAAAGTTAGATCCACCAAAGAGGACATAAGTTTCTCCCGCCTCCGGCCTTTCATTATTAGGCCCATCGGCACTAAACGCGCCAATCAGTAGGTCATCGACGCCATCGCCATTAATATCACCCGCATGGACATCCCGGCCACTTTGGTCTCCTGCTTCGCGGCCAAAAATAGTAAAGCCATTGCTACCGTCCAGGGTCGCGAGGTCGATGGGGTCATCAAACTGATTACCGCCGAAGATGATATAAGTTTCTCCCGCCTCCGGCCTTTCGTTATTAGGTCCATCAGCAAAGCGGGAACCCATCATCACATCATCAAAGCCGTCGCCGTTGATATCCCCGGCATTGCTGACGGCTCGTCCGATCGAGTCGTCTCTGTCAATGCCATAGATTGCAAAGCCATTGCTGCCGTTCAAGTCCCGTAGATCTATTTGCGGACCGATGTTGGCACCCCCGAAGATCACATACCCTCGACCCGCGCTGCGTGTGCCGTCAGGGCGATCGCCAAAGCGCGTCCCAATCAAAATGTCATTGAAGCCATCGCTGTTGATATCCCCCGCAGACGAGATATTTCTCCCGCTTAAATCCCCGGCGTTCTCACCATAGATGACCAATCCCCCGTAGCCTGATGTCATGTTGCCTAAGCTAATATCTGGGGCCGGAAGGGGCGAAATTGCCTCCGCAAATGCTACCTCTCCATCCGGTTCTCCTTGGTCAAATGCTGCAACCCGGGCGCGATTGGGAATCGTCCCCCAGCGTGAGAGAATACCCGAGACAGTCAGGGTCGTCGTTTCTCCCCCTTCTAAACGAGGAATGGTCCAAACATTGGCAGTGGGGTCATAGCTGTTCCCTTCCGTGGGAGTGAAAGTAATATCACTCAACCAGTTGGGTAACGATTCATTTACCGTGATTCCCGTAGCTGGCATCCCCCCTTGATTGGTTAAGGTGACGGTATAGCTGAGTTCTTCTCCTATCCTCACCTCGGGATCGCTCACGGTTTTGGTGATTTCCAAAGCAGCCGGAGGAGGAAACTCTACGGTTGCAACTGCGGGCTCACTCTCATTAACCCCATCAGTGACTACGATTTCGATATCCCGAGGAGTTAGATCAGGATTCTGCGCGGTGTTGTTGTACCGGACTCGTTGTAGCACCCGTTCATAATTTTCTACATCATCATCCCCAGTGAGGGTCACTACGCCGTTTTCAACCGTGGCGGTAATATTTGTTCCTTCTGTATTGACGATGAGTTCTTCGGTATCTGGGTCGATTGGGTTAGCGATCCGAACCGTCGCACCTGTGAGGATATCATTGTCTGGATCGGGGTCAGTTACTACAGCATTTTCAGCGATCGGCACTCCCTCTGCTTGCGGATCAAAGGTCACCGTTGTATCCACCCCAGGTTCCTGGGGATCTAGGTTAACCTCTGGCCGAATATTCTCCCCGATGCCCTCATCAACTACCAGTGCAAAGGTATCTGTTACGGTATTCCCTTGACCATCATCAGCGGTTACAGCAATTTCCAAGTTACCAATATCGTCATTCTGCGGCGTTCCACTCAATTCTCCAGTTGCCGGGTCAAAAGTGAGCCAATCCGGTAACGGTGACCCATCGGCTAAGGTGGCCGTAAAGGTTAATGGGTCTGCGTCGGAATCTGTAAAGGTATCCTCGGGAAGTGCAAAGGAAAATTCTTCTCCAGCAGTGGCGGTTTGGTCCGCCAGG
>NZ_JAMXFC010000070.1:3992-13608 GCF_025370755.1 Laspinema sp. D2d
ACGGTATTCCCTTGACCATCATCAGCGGTTACAGCAATTTCCAAGTTACCAATATCGTCATTCTGCGGCGTTCCACTTAATTCTCCAGTTGCCGGGTCAAAAGTGAGCCAATCTGGTAACGGTGACCCATCAGCTAAGGTGGCGGTGAAGGTTAACGGGTCTCCTTCGGAATCTGTAAAGGTATCCTCGGGAAGTGCAAAGCTAAATTCTTCTCCAGCAGTGGCGGTTTGATCTGCCAGAGGATTTGTCACCGTGGGCGACTGATTCTCCCCAATACCGTCATTAACCCCCAGTTCAAAGGTATCTGTTACGGTATTCCCTTGACCATCATCAGCGCTTACAGCAATTTCCAAGTTGCCAATATCGCCATTCTGGGGCGTTCCACTTAATTCTCCAGTTGCCGGGTCAAAAGTGAGCCAATCCGGTAACGATGACCCATCGGCTAAGGTGGCCGTAAAGGTTAATGGGTCTGCGTCGGAATCTGTAAAGGTATCCTCGGGAAGCGCAAAGCTAAATTCTTCTCCCGCCGTGGCGGTTTGGTCCGCTAGGGGATTGGTCACGGTTGGCGGAAGGTTGGAGTCCGGTTCCGGGTCTGGTGTGGGTTCCGGTTCCGGTGTGGGTTCCGGTTCCGGTGTGGGTTCCCGGTCCGATGACGGAATTACAGGCACTCGTACTTGGGTAGGCTGTGGCGCAAAGACAACCGTAGGGGGTTCTTCTGTGGGGGTCGCTTCTTGGGATATTGGCCCAAAAATAATCCCAGGGGCTCCGGTGGCGATTTGGTCTTGGAGTTCCTGGGGTAGTGGTTCCTCTTCCACAGGGGCTGCCGCTGGCCCTTCTGGCGATCGCAAGTCTCCATCCCCAAGGGTTGCCACTGGGGGAACATCCCCATCACAACCAATATTAAGAACCACTTCCATTGTGAACCGATTCGGCGTCAGCGCTGTGGCATCGGTGTTATGAACGATCGCCAAATATTCCCCGGTTGTCCGATCTTGAATGATCGCATGGGCGGCATATTCTCCTTCCCCTTGGAAAATATTGAGATTCTCTAAGGTTTGACCTTGGTCCAATCCAATCAGGTTATACCCATTCCCAAAATCAAGGATATGGTCCGCTTCGGCTAAAATCGGACTACCAGTGGTCACCCCGATCGCAAAAATATCGGCACCCCCTCCCCCAATTAAGGTATCTGACCCTTTATCCCCATAAATCAGGTCATTACAATCTGCGCCATAAATCAGGTCCTCCCCTTGACCCCCGCGCATGATATTAGAACCACTCACGCCGACGAGGGTATCATTCCCTTCATTGCCGTGGAGATAGTCGTTTCCATCCCCACCCACAATAAAATCATCACTCTCGGGGTCTCCGATGTCTGGGTTGCCGGTACCCCCGTAGATGGTGTCATCGCCTTTGTCCCCAAAGATGATGTCAGAAGTCACATTGCCAATGACCAGATCGTTACCTTGACCGCCATAAATCAGATCCATTCCCGTGCCGCCGAAGATGGTGTCATCGCCGACATTCCCTTGCATCAAGTTCTGACCACTGACCCCAAAGAGTAAGTCATTTTTATCGAACAGGACCCGCACCGGATCCGCAGGGCCGCCATAAATTGTATCGTTGCCTAGGTCCCCAAAAACGGTATCGGTACTCAGGTCCCCATGTAACCAGTCATCATCTTTGCCACCTTGGATCAGGTCATCATTTTTTCCCCCGTAAATCGTATCGTTTCCTTCATTTCCGTTGAGATAGTCATTTCCGGTATTCCCAAAAACTAGGTCTTGGTCGAGTAAGGGTCCCACGGGTACTGGACTGCCTAGACCGCCAAAAAAGGTGTCATTGTCTTCATTACCTAAAAGGGTGTCATTGCCGGGGTCTCCATACAGCCAATCTTCACCGGAACCACCCTCAATCAGGTCCTCGGCTGAAATACCACGCACGGTATCATTTCCTTGATTGGCAAGAATGTAATCAGATTCCTCAGATCCTATAATTACTTCGCCGAATTCGGGGCCAACAATAATATTTGGAGTCATATTTTTATTTAACTTTTATTCAGGACAGTTGATTTTTTGAGCGAATTAAGCGATGCTGAAACCGGCCCTCAACCCTTGGAATTTTCAAAAAAATTCAACGTGCAAAAAATAGTGCTACTTTTGAGGGTTTTTGAATTTAATGAGGGTTTGTAGGAAGGCACTCTAAGGTTTTCCTGTCTTATTTTGTCTTCAATTACAGGAGACTGTCGAGTATAAATTTTAAATTCTCTCTGAGGACATAAATAGGTTTAATTTTATATAAAACTTAAGAAAGACATTTATACAGGTTTTCTAGTATATTAAGAAGTTATTCCGTCATTTGGAGTATTCCTATCGAATCACTGGGGCATGGAACGGGTTATTAGGGGCGGACTATCGCCGCAAAATATAGGGGATCGAGGGGCAAATCTATCCGACTATCAGAAATTAAAGATCGAGTAAAACTATGGTGATCGCCTCTACGAATCCATAAAGATGCGCTACATTTGCGATCGCAATTCTGGCTATTTTTAGGGATGATTCAGTGAACAACCCAGCCCCCTCACGGATGTGGCGACCGGAAAAAAGTCCCTCGTTCTCATCTTAAAATGAGGGGTTTCACATTCTTAAATATCTGGGTTACAGAGATGAATAAAACACAGATGACCTGGAATTTGGGCTAGTCATTCTTGAATACTAAAGGGTTGAGTCATCTAATCAAGGGTCCGAGAATTTAAGCGGGAGACGCGATCGCTTCGCTGATTTCATCCTTAGCCATCAACATCCAAATCGGGACGGGAATGCCGGTGTTAGGAAGAAGCCGCATTCAATCTACAATTAACAAGTAACAAGTCGGGTGGAGACTCTCGTGGAATTCAGCGTGTAACCACCTCATTAGCCAGGGTGCGATCGTGCAAGCATCGGGTGAGGCTTTCTGGATGACAAACGGCACGCAAGGCTGGCTATATCAGGAAATTTTCATTGTTGTCTTACCCAGACAAACTGGGTTGCCAGAGACAAGCTGTCACAATGCACAGCCCATCTGGGGGGTGTAAGTCGGTTTCTTGTCTCTGGGATTGAGTCCGGTACGGGCGTTATCGGCTTGATATTTTATCGGATTTATGCTATGTAAAACAAAGACAGAGTTCAAGGACCCAATTTGGCAACAAAGAACTCAGGCTCATTCTTTTAAATTTAAGGTGCATCAAGGGGCAGTGGTGGCCCAAAGTTAAGGACCCAAATCGTTCGGTTTAATTTATTAATAGGAACTGGAGAGTATTCACTTCGGCCTTAATTCGTGAAAATTTCTTTTAATTTTATCCCAAATAATGGTAAGATTAATACATTTTTCAAATAATGAAACGTTTCCGAGGATGAAGTGGAGTGATCCAGAGAAAGGAGACCGTTATAAATAGATACTATCAAATCCTCTATAAAACTCGGAGGAGAACTGATTTTTGCCGCCCCATCGGTGGAACAGAAGAAACGAGGGGGAACGGATTGAAGTTTAAAGGAAAAGTGTCGGCTTTAGTTGTGGACGAAGGGAGAGGACAAAGAGAATTCCCCCTCTATAGCTAGAGGGAAAAACCAGTGGAGGTATATCTAAAGACTGATTTAGGAGCGATCGCCTACCCAACATCCCCCAGATGTTGCTACTTTAAAAAGAAAGATTAAGCTGCGATTAACACGATCGTAGAGAATCCCGTTAAATCCCTAGGACAAAAAACAGTAGGCGTGGGAACTAAATATCCCAATTCGTCGGCCATCTAGCCCCTAACTGGAATACCTAGGGATTCGCGAAACTCAAACATCTTGTCAAGAAATAAAAAGTTGAGCTGATTGCAACGAAGGGTCATATTTTCTATGGTTAGCCAAACTCCTGAAGCAGATTTTCAAGTTTCATTGAGTAACGATCAAGCAGTGGTGCATCTACCCCCCCGCTTAAGCGTCATCGAGGCGGTATTTTTTAAACAAACCTGTCATGAACTCTGTGAAGGGACCCCACCGCCGGAACATATTATTCTGGATTTTAGTAAGACCACGTTTATAGACAGTAGTGGAGTGGGTGCGTTAGTCCGAGTGCTGAAGACGACTCAGACGGCCTCCATTGATTTAATTTTACGAAACGTACAATCCCAAGTCATGTCGGTCCTGTCCCTCACTGCCTTAGACCAAGCATTAACCTTTGAAGGCAAATCTGGATTGATCACGGGGACCCATGAGGAACTCGCTTCAAAAATCAACTGGAAAGGGGACAAAAATGCCGAACTGCCGACAACCCATCCTTCAGTACGGTCCTCGGTGAAGCGATTTATTGATATTGTTGGTGCATTGGTGGGGTTAGGAATTACGGGAGTTGCTTTTATTCCCTTGGCGATCGCCATCAAGACGGATAGTCCGGGACCGATTTTCTTTAGTCAAATCCGGTGTGGTTGGATGGGAAAAAGATTTCGGATTTGGAAATTCCGCTCGATGTGCGAAAATGCAGAAGCAATCAAATCCGAAATCCAAAATCAAGTTGAAGGGCCGCTCTTCAAAAATGAAAAAGACTCCCGGGTGACTCGTATCGGTCAGTTTATGCGCCGAACGAGTTTAGACGAGTTACCTCAGTTTTGGAACGTCCTGAAAGGAGAGATGAGTCTGGTAGGAACAAGACCTCCCCTACCGGATGAGGTCGATCGCTATGAAGTCCCAGAATGGCAACGTCTGGATGTTAAACCAGGGATGACCGGAGAATGGCAAGTGAGTGGGCGATCGTCTATTCGCACCTTTGAGGATGTGATTCGCTTAGATCTCGAATATCAAAAAAAATGGAGCCTGCTTTATGACCTAAAACTGATTTTGAAAACAATTGGGGTCGTGTTTAACAAAAATAGTGGTGCTTACTAGGTCGTTAAAGGGAGTTGTAGGATAAAGAAAGAAGGGATCTTTTGACGTCTGGGCCTTCTACTTTCATACCGAATCATTCTGGCCGCCGCCCGAACTGATAAACCTTTGATCCCACTTTCACCCCTTGGGTATGAAAGCCAGCCCAGACGTAAACATTCTTCATCATATAGAAGATGGTGTTACAAAATTTCGGCAGCTGGTGGAAGGGACTCGCTTCCCAGCTAGGACAACGACGGGCCAAAGAGGAGCGACCGCTGAAGCGATCGCATCTGCAAGTCAAAAGTGATCTCTATGCCTTAGCACAAGTGTTGCAATGGTTAGAAGATGAAATCTATTCCCTACTTCCGCGCGATCGCTGGTGGCAGTATCAAACTGCCTTAGCAGAAGGTTTCACGAATGCAGTGCGTCACGCTCATCATGACTTGCCGCCTACAACGGAGATCGAAATTGAAGTCACCGTTTTTCCAAGCTATGTGGAGATCAAAATTTGGGATTACGGCCCCCCCTTCGATTTAGAAGCCAAGCTCAAGTCCCGCTATGAAAACCCAAATGGCAATCCATTGGATGAAGGAGGCCGAGGCTTAATCTTCATGCATCAATTAACCAATGAATTGCTATATACCCGAATCGGAGACAATCGCAACTGTCTGATCATGCGAAAAAATTTCCGTTGATGAGCAAACTCATTTCCCCGTCCCATCTGCTATTCTCTTCACTCAAGACAGGCGTTCGGAACCTCCTGCGAACTTTAGCCGCCGATCGCATTACCCCCATGATTGTACCCGGACCCGCTGATGAACCTGAAAGCCTCGAAGCCGTAACCCGGTATCAAACCCTTGATGCCGCGACTCAAACTGCTTTACAGGAACTCACGGACCTGATTCCTCAAATTTTTCAAATGCCGATCGCTGCGATCGTCCTCGGCATTCCGGGTCACTGTTCCGTAAAATCCCACATTGGTGCCACCCCGGAGGAACTCGACCTCGCCTGTGCCTGGTCTACTTATCCCCTAGAACAAAGACGTCTGGTCCTTCTCAACTCCCTCAACAAACCGGGAGAACTACTCCAGGACAAGGGGAGGCAAGAACCCCAAAGCCCCCTCTGCTTTTATGCCGGTGTTCCCCTGATCTCTTCCCAGGGTTACCCCATCGGCACGTTATGCATTATGGATCGCCAACCGCAACACCTCAGCGCGACCCAAAAGCAAACCCTCCAAACCTTGGCAACTCAGGCGATCGCCACCCTAGAACGCCACCGCATCCAACCCCCGGCACCCTATCAACCCCACCTCCTCGATTTTCTCAACCACACTCATGACGCCATCCAAAGCCTGCGTTTGAGTGACCAACGGCTGGTTTACGTCAACCCCGTCTGGCTTAAAACCCTCGGCTATACCCTGGAAGAAATCCCTTCGATGTATTGGTGGGACATCCTCGACCCCGCCTCCTTTGAACCCGCCTCGACTATTCTGGAAAAACTTCGCCTCGGGGAATCCCTCACTGGAGTCCACCTCATTTTACTCACCAAAACTGGCGATCGCGTCTGGGTGGAAGGCAACTTCTCCTCGCTGTGGGAACGCAATCAACCAGACTATGCGATCGCCCTGTTGCGCAACATCACCGGGGAACAACAAGCAAGGCTCAAATACGAACAACTCTTTGAAAATACTGCCCTTGGACTCTTTCAACTCACCCTAGATGGCCGTTATGGTCAAATCAACTCCGCCCTCGCCAAAATGTATGGCTATGAGTCCCCCACCCAATTCCTCTCTCGGGTAGACCATCCACGCCACCTCTACCTCCAACCCCAGGACTGGGAAGAATGCTTACAACTCCTTCAAACCCAGGGTCACCTCGTTCATGAGGTGGAAGTCAAACGTTTTGATGGTTCCACCATCTGGATTTCTGAAAATATCCAACCCTTAATCGACATCAAAGGTCGCACCATTGGCTATGAAGGGTTTGTCCAAGATGTCACCCCCAACAAGCAAGCGGAAGCCACCGTTCAACTGGCCCGGGATCAACTCCAAGCGGTCTTGGATGCAGTTCCCGGCACGGTTTCTCTGATTAGTGCCGATTTTCACTATTTAGGGGTTAATCGCCATTTAGCGGCAACTTACAACTTACCCCTGGCTCAATTTATCGGACGTGAAGTGGGGTTTAGGCAATCGGTTTTCGGACAATTTGTCCGTGATTTTTTTGCTACCCAATCCCGGGAAGCTTCGATAGAAATTGATTCCGAAGTCAATGGGGTATTCCGCAGCGATTTGGTGATTGCCAAGAAGTGGTTGGAGGACCAAGCGGCAGTTTTTGTAGGCATTGATATTACAGAACGCAAACGGGCAGAAGCGGCCCTGAAAGGGGAACTGGCGGAGGCGGCAGAATATGTGCGATCGCTCCTCCCCCTCCCTTTGAGCGAACCTGTCCCCATCGATTCCCGTTTTATTCCCTCTCAACAGTTAGGGGGCGATTGTTTTGATTATTATTGGCTCGATGATGATAATTTAGCGATTTATTTGCTGGATGTTTCGGGACATGGGTCTCGCGCGGCCCTGTTGTCGGTTTCAGTCTTAAATTTATTACGCGCTCGTTTTCTGCCCGGTACTGACTTCTATCAACCCTATCAGGTGCTGACCGCCCTCAATCATGCGATTAAGATGGAGCGTCAGCGGAATATGTATTTTACCATCTGGTATGGGGTCTATAATCAGGTGCAGCGCCAGCTTGTTTATTCCTGTGCCGGACATCCCCCCGCCATTTTGCTCTCCAAAGACTCAACGGTACAAAAGCTCAGAACTGAAACCTCGGTCCCGATCGGGATGTTTCCCAATATTAAATATGAAAATGCGTCCTGCCAGATTGAGGCAGAAAGCTCGCTTTATATTTTTAGCGATGGGATTTATGAAATAAACGAACCCGATGGATCGATGTGGAGTCTCGATAACTTTATCGATTTACTCGCCGAATGTCGGCAAAGTAATTCGTTTAATCTGGACCAAGTGTTAGGGTTAGTGCGCCAAGTTTCTAAGGAAGATACGTTTCATGATGACGTCTCTTTGTTGCAGGTGAAGTTTGATTTTTAGCCGCTTAGGGCCAGCAATCCCCATCGGCAAGGGAGCGACCTCCGTTACCCTCTTGGTTGAATCGGCTTGTTTATAAAAAACTTAGCGACTCTTGGTGATGTTAGGACGGAAGACAGAGGCGATCGCCTTGCTCGGATAACTAGGGGGCTTGGCTCAATCCGGTTTAGAAAGGACGTGTTTTTCAAATTCCTCTCGGTTAGGAAAGACTTTCATGATTTTATCCAATCCCGCAAGTTCTAATAGCATTTTGACTTGGGTATTGATGGAACACAAAAATAGCTTTCCTCCGGCAGCTTGAACGGTTTTAATTGCAGCAACTATTGCTCCTAAACCTGAACTATCCATGAAACTGACATCTTGAAAGTCAATGAGTACAATTTCAGCTCCTTCGGCCAGATAATTGCTAATTTCTCGCTCAAATTGACCCACCTTAGTCCGATCTAAAAGGCCAACGGGTTGGACCACTTTAACCACTGGACTCATCCTTAATTAACCCCTACTTGATTTGACAGGTGCCACGGGCTAGATTTGATTTTTTAATCAAACGACTGGCCTAGAGACGATGGTCTGGTGACATTAACATGATTTTTATCTTACCCTGCATGGGCGTGATTGCAGTTTAGCTCATCTAGGATTTCCCCTGACGGCTGGTTTACAAACCAAATTGAATAGATGAGACTAGGGTCTATAATAGACGGAATTGTTCACTCACGATTGAGGAATAGGGAAGGGGTCGATCCGACCCGCGATCGCCTTGAGGAGATACAGACCCTCAAGACCCCCTAAAATTTAAAGTCTAAAATCCAATAGGCGATAATCCATGACGGCGAATATCCTTGTGGTTGAAGATGAAGTCAAACTCGCTCAATTTATCGAACTAGAACTCAAGTATGAAGGCTATCAGGCGATTGTAGTTCGGGATGGGGTCGCCGGATTGAGAGCTATCCAAGAGTTAAGTCCGGATCTGGTCCTGCTGGATGGGATGCTGCCTGGACTCTCGGGGTTGGAAGTCTGCCGTCGGTTGCGGACCAGTGGCAATATGGTCCCGGTGATTGTCTTCACGGCGCGGGATGAAGTGAGCGATCGCGCAGCCGGATTGGATGCAGGTGCCGATGATTACCTGGTGAAACCTTTTAGTTCCGAGGACTTGATTTCCCGAGTGAAGGCCCATTTGCGAAGTCCCATCGAAGTCGATCCGGATTTGTTACCGTTTGCTGACTTAAGCTTGAACCGACGCACCCGGGAAGTGCGCCGAGGCGATCGCACCATTGAACTGACGGCGAAAGAGTTTGATTTATTGGAATATCTGATTTCCCATCCCCGACAAGTGGTCAAGCGTGAACAAATTCTGGAAAATGTCTGGGGTTACGATTTTATGGGGGATTCTAACATTATTGAGGTCTACATTCGTTACCTCCGTCTCAAGCTAGAAGCACAGGGAGAAAAGCGACTGATTCAGACGGTGCGTGGGGTGGGTTACGTTCTGCGGGATTAAATCTGCGGCGTTGCACATTTATGGTATGATAGAGAGGTAGTCCGTACCCCTAGAGAATATGATTTGTCCTAAGTGTCAGTCCAGCAATATCAGTAAAAATGGCGTGAAGAGAGGAAAACAGAACCATATATG
>NZ_JAMXFC010000071.1 GCF_025370755.1 Laspinema sp. D2d
CCGTGTGCGGTGAAAATCGCACGCACGGTTTCGGAAGAGAGGGGTGGAATGGTAACATTCCCCTCGACTCTATCCCTCGGCTGTAGGGTTTTGAGGCGATCGCATCCAACTTGACTCAGAAATAGCGAAGCTGACACCAGCCGCAAAGTAGCAGATAAAACGCTTGCTGTCATTGGAAGCATAATATTGCCGTTTCGGCAGGTTTATGCTTCTAATAGAGTCCGGCAAATATATGCTTCCAATTGGATTGGGGATGCCAGAAGATATCTCTCCAAGAAGAACTCACTCATAACCAAGAGAACGCTGTACTTGGCGCAAAATATCCTGAGCGTACCGATTGAGCATGATACCAGGCTTTTGGAGGAGTTCAGCTACTCTACGTCGAGTCGGCTTATATCCTTTTTCGTGAATCTCCTTTGCAATAGTCTGGATTTCTTGAAAGATGCGATTTCTTTCTTCTAGACCACAGACTTTAACATAATCTTTGTAACGCCTAGCAATTTGGCGCGACAGAGAAGGAAAATAAGTGTATAAATAGCTGTTATTTTTGTAGCCAAGCCGTCGAACAACTTCTAGTAGAGACGGCGGTGGAAATTCTTCTAAGGCTGCTTCTAAAACAGGTTGAATTCTTTGTTGACGCTCCAGTTTTCGATAAGCAGCATGATTGACTTGAATTTGAGAGCAGAGGTCGGGAAAATGATATTGTAGAACTAAAGAACGATAGTTAAGACGGCGTGCAACATCCTGCAAGGATGGTGGTGGGGACTCCTGAAGTACCTGTTGAAGAACTAACTGAATAATTTGTAATTTTTCTAAATCTAATTTTCTTAAATGTTTTCTGGTTTGAGAAGATGAAGAGGGTAAATTTACAGATTGATTCAAGCCATCATCAGCTAAGAATTCTTCAGTTAAAAACCCCACCAGAGAGATTTGTAAGCGCTCTGTGAATTGTAATAGTTTATCAAGTTGCGGTAGAGTTGCGTCTTGATACCAACAACTCAATGTTGTCGCATGAATTCCTACAAGGCGAGACAAAGCAGTAACATTACCTCCATAAACTTGATGAATATAACGAGAGAATATTTGCTGAAGCTTATAGCCTTCAATAGGTAAGTCATGACTAGATGCTAACGTAATTAATTCGCCAACATTGTTGAGTATATAACTGAAGTGATTGTCAAAGGTTTCTCCTTCCCTTAAGCCAGCAACAGCTTTTTTGCTAGAGCGTTTTCCTAACCAATGATCACATTTATTACAATATCCAGGTCGCGAGTTTCTACAAAGAACTAACTGCTGCTGATGACAATAAGGACACTTAGAGAGTAGAGGATGATGGTGGGAGGGACAAAACTCAATAATTTGAATTGACCACAACAGGGGTTCATAGATAGTTTGGTCAGTATTTAGCCACTCTTGATAACAAATAGGACACCAAGCACGAATGGGACGGAGTAAGCTTCTTTTAGAAACAATTTCTGCTAATGGGAGTAAGGTAAGAAAACGCAAATTTTTCTGTGAGGTGAGAGCTTCTAAAGCCATTACTAGATGCGTCGCCGTCAACCCCATGCCGTTAATTGCAGTTCTATTTCTGTCAATTCCACATACTTTACTAATACTCTCAATTTGAGCGAATGATAGCTCTTTTTCTCTCCTAATTAGGGGAGCAATTTCAGTGAGAAGCACTTGAGAGACATTAACACAGTGTTCTTGAGCAAGTCGAATTAAGTAACTTGTTAAGCTTTCTGTATATGGAGTGCCAACTCCAATCGGTTCTAGATGATAAAAACGACTTCTAGGAGGAATTGTAGGTTTTTGCACATCCCAAGATGGATAGAGAGTAAGTTGAAATTGTTCCATATTACTTAACTCCTACAATGGTGTCGCTTGGGTTTGGGTTGACCGACTTGCTTGGGTCTTTTTTTGTTTAAATTATGACCCGAATGGAATGAGGGAAATAGCTGCGAATTCAAGCTACTTTGTCCGGGTGTTACTGGCAACCCTAGTTCAGCACGCAGTTGTTCGGCTTCGGCTTCAATTTGAGCATGATTGTACTCACCCTCCTTAATTTTCTTAAGTATATTTCGGCATTGAGCCACTCCTAAAGCTCGTCGCTCTAGATGTTTTCTTCCTACAGTAATAGCGCCTTCTGCTATCGCATCTGCCAGGGCATTTCTTAACCAATTCTTGAGAATACCCACACAGCCCAAACTCCGCTCATAACAATAGTCCCAATTTGATACTAAATCGGGTGTTTCTGGTAATGGCAGATGTAATTGAAAACCCCACACCACACTTTGGAATATTTCTCTGTCCTCTTTCACATCAGCACGATATCGAGGAAAATGTACATAAACACTACGTCGGCTCAACTGGTCGCCGACATCGTGTAGAGTGAGTAATTCATAAGTCCCAACTAACCCATGAACTACCTCAGTACGGTTAGCTAATGACTTAATTGCTTCTGGTAAATCTGTGAGTTTGCGTCCACTGGCAAGCATCAGTAGGTGGTGCGCTTCATCAATAAAAAAGATTTTCGGTTTTCGATGTTTTAAAGCTTGTTCTAATGCCCAAGCTAAATCCGTTTCAATCACTTTAGATTCAATGATAACTTGGCCCTTGTCATTTCGATAGATTCCTCTTGTCCCATAGTCGATTTTCTGGTCAATCAAGGGTTCGTTGAGAGCAAACAAACAACGTTTAATATGGTCTTTGGAGTTAAATAGCCCTGATTTTTGGATGACGGCTTCAACACTAGCAACTGGTAAGCAACCGGGGTTAGTTTCTAGTTCCGGTAACGTTGACTCAATCAACCATTTTTCAATCAACAATCGCAAAGTTGTTTTTCCCACTCCAGTTGGTCCATAAATAAAAATCACCCGCGATTCTCCCGACTGATTAACTAACAGTTTGAGTAAATTGACGGCTTCGTCTAAGCGGGGATGTGCCATTGTGTAGTTGTCAAAGTAAGCCAATCTCTCTTCTGGAGATTGGGTCAGTAGAGATGGAGGAAATTGTTGGGGATAAGACATAATTAATAAGAGTCAAAAAGTTGCAGTTCCTGGGGATTAATCGAGAGACTGTTGGCACTAGGTTGGAAGGGTGAATGACTCTCTTGAGCTGCCGGACTGATTGTTTCTGATTCTGGCAATTGGCTATCAATTTTATTGGTCACAATTCCATACTCAATGACTCGAAAAACTTCCATCATTTGAGCATCCATCAGTCGTTGTGATAGCAGCACTTCTTCCGCCTCTACACTGGTTAAAAATTCTGCTAACTTTTTGGCTCTAACTAAGAATTGCTTTTGATGATTTTGTTGTCGTTTTTGTAACTCGGCGGTGGCTAACCAAATCTCTTTTTCTGAGCGTCCTTTCAGGATGGAATAATATTCGCTAATACATTTAACCCATTGACCTCGGACATAGGCATAGGCAATACCTGCATCAAATGGGTCGTATCTGATATTGACATAAAGGTGATGAATTTCTGGGTCTTTAAAGGTGTTAGACCAGTAGCGAATACCTCGGATTTGTATCCCTTGGCTGGGATGAACTTTGACTTGTCCTTTGGGTGTACTTGGTAAAGTTAATAGTTTCCAGTTTTCATCATTACAAATTTGCCGATGGGAACGATTTCCGTATTCTGCTATCCCCGTTGTAAAAGCTGACTGAGGGGAAACTCCCAAAGCTGGATGCGGGGTGGTATCGTACTCTGAGTAAGCCCATTGGCATAAATACTGGTACAAACTACCTAAAGTCCACACTGCCAAATTTCGGGGATTGAATGATTTGGTGACTAACCTAACGTTTTTTGTGATTTGGGTATTCCCTGTCAGATTGTAGAGGAATTGGGTGTTAGCAGTGCCAAATAATCGTTCACAAACTCCACTAAATCGCGATGCTGCTGGCGGTCGATGTTTGAGCGTGCATTCAAACCAGGCTAATAGGCTTTCAAAGTAGGTACTGTGGAACTCTTTGCCGTTGTCGGTGATGATGATTTGCGGTAGGCGAGAATGCCGCATTACGCAAATTCGCAGTACCATCATACAACTGCGATAGGAAGGCGGGTCAAAAGTCATATAAATGGCTAGAATTCTCCGGCTGTAGGCATCAACGAGAAAGGTTGCCCAAGGTCTACCCAGTACCAGTCCGGTTTTTGAACACCGTAGCTCTATATCTAGCTGGGTATGGTCGATATGACCAATCTCGAAGGGACGGTCTCCATGTCGGGGTGTGGTCAGTTCTAGCTCCCAATAAAAAGGTTGCTGTGGGTAAGCGGCTCTTTGTCCTTGCCGCTTCAGGGTTTGAGTGTAGCCTGAATGTCGTTTGATTTCTTGAATGAATGTCTTGTAGCTAGGAATTTGATTCTCTGGAATTCCGGCAGTTGAGCAGGCGTGGACAAAAGCTCCGTAAACTTCAGATTTTCGTTTTTGTTTATGGGTTTCGTAATCTTGGGTGATAAACTCGGTCATCAGTTCTAAAATCTGTTGGGGCAGTTTGCGGTTGCGGTTGCCCTTGGTATGAGAGGTTGTTAGCAATCCAATGTACCCATAGCCGTACTTTTGCTGCGCGATACGATATTTAGCCTGCCAGTCTCGGAAGGTGCGTTCCGGTATAGTTTGATTTTCGGTTAATTGGCCGGAAAAATGGGCTTGGAGTATTCGGTAGCGCCGATTGGCTTGTTCTAAATCAGCAGGGCTGGCTTTCTTGAGTAAATCTGTGATTTGTTCGCTCAAAGGGCTGTAGTTAGTAGTAGTTAAAGCTGTGATTTTCCCTAACTGAACAAGGCGGTTAAACTCTATGTTTCGCAATTGGATTAATTCTCCTAACTGATTACGCAAAGTAATCTCTGTTTCACCGTTTTGAACTATGGTATAGCTTCTGCCATCCCAACAAATTGGTGTATAGGGCGCTATGTTCAACACGGGTAAACTAATAGCATCTACTGAAGATGACGACTTCAGCGATTGATAGGTTTGTGCTGTGGTACGGTCTGGAAAAACTTGACAGTTTTGGGGTTCGACTAGAGGGGCTGCACTGAGGTCTACATAGATTTGTTCGGTGGCAATTAGGGAATAAATTTCATCGGGCTTAATTCCCAAATTCTGATTTAATAACTGATTGAGTGCAATTCCTGGTTGGCTTGAGATTATGCTATGTAGTAGTTGAATTGTTGCTGTTTGTAAAGTTGGATATTCACTTCGGTAATAGTCTTCTAAAAAGATGATGTTGCGTTGTAACACCCAATTTATTTGAGCATCAGACCAGACACAAAAGTCCATTCCCAGTTGGGCTGCGTATTCTGTAGCCAAGGGCATTTGCCAGTGACCATTTTCTCCAGAACTGTAATGCTGTGGCTGTTTTTCTACTTTCTTTTTCAGTTCTCTTTCTGTTTTACACTCTATCCATCCAGCGGTTGTTCTTTTGAGTACAAAAAAGTCTGGAGTGTAGAAAAAGCCGATGTTTCGACCTGATTGAGACTGATATTGCAGCTTAATCGATGGTGGCTGGTCGTAAAATTCTAAGATATTCCAGTCGTGTTCTAGTTGGTAGATTAATGCTAACTCTAGCTTGTGGGATTCAAACTGAATGCTTCTGCCCATTTTCTGACTGGGATAAAATCCAGAAACATTCTTTCTCCCCCCACCTACACGCCGTGCTGGTTCACTGCTGCGGATGATTTCTATTGTCTTTTTTTGCAGGGCTGATAGGTTGTTACAATTACACCAGTTATCGAACTCTTCTGTTGTGAGCCTACTCGCATCTCCAGCTTGGGTTCTAGATGCAACTCACAACTAATGCCTTGTTTTTCTTGGGCACAGGGGTAAAGCTTTTACCTTCAAGTCCCCTTGGCACTGGCGTGAGTGCTTGATTTAAGCTTACCACTTCTTCTTTTGAAAAAATCTTAAATTTTTGGCAGCTTTATCGTTCCATTTTTAGTCAACGGCAATTGAATGCTTCCATCTGTTGCAGATGTCGGGTGGCTACTTGACGCCAGAATAAGTGTTGCAGCTTTCGCTGTGGCAAGTTTATCCTTCCAGTCCCGGCAATCTTATCGGTACATTGACACTTGCCCTACAAGGGTTTGAGCGTTTATTGCTTTTTCGTTTAGCTCTCACCTCTGACAGTTATTCATCCCGCTGGTATTCACCCCAGCAAATAAGTATCAGGGCTGAGAGTTTGAGGATTCCCAGTTGCGATCGCCTCCAAATCTGAGACCTCTCACCCATTAACCAAGACCGGCTGAATCCATCGCCATTTGCGTTCCTGCCGTCCCTCGCCCATTGCCACCCTGCGCCAGTGGCCCCTACGCCAGTGAGTCCGGGGGGTGGCATGGTTCGAGTGAGCAGGACGTGAGATACGTTCAGTTTGTGGCTGAAACTGTTGTCCAATGATGAGCGGATTGAGCCGGTCCTTGTCAGATTTCTTGCCGCCAAACCCTTGGCCTTTGTTAGAAATGCGGACCGCGTTGGTGGGAGGCAACAAATCATCGGGGCGGATTTGGAGGTACAGGAGCGTTTGTAGGACAATTTTTTCGAGAGTTAACTGGAATTGCTGTTCGAGGCTAAAATCTGGGTTGCTGTCGGTGAAATGTTGCGTCCCCATTGAAAAGTTGCCCCGGACGAGTTCATCGCCGTTGATTTCCACAAGGCTGGCATAAGATGTGCCATTTCTGAGTACCGTGACCCAGCGCAACTTTTCGCATTCTATGGGCTGGAATTCAATGGTATGCAGCCCAAAGCGCAACGTGGGCGGCACGGACCCTGGGGGCAGATGCTGGAAAAAAATCCAGTCACAGGGTTCGCCATCCGGGTTGAGGATTCTATCCCGGGGTAACATAATCATCCCAAACGGTGCGCTCACCTGCAAATCCGCAATCGCCTTGGGCAAATCTGACTCTTCAAATGCTTCAAACAAATTCCGGTGCAGCCACCAGACCGGAAACGGATTGTGAGCGAGGGTCCAGGCCGCAGAAATTACCGCACTCCAGGCAAAATCGTCTAACATCCGTTGCGGTTCGAGCAAGCCTCCCATGAAACCGGACTCCGCTACAACCAAGTTGTAGGCGAGGTTTTTCGCGGCAGTGGAGAACGGCTCGTAACCATCCACCTTGCGATAGCGACGGTCCAGCTTTTGGAACCAATCCGAGCGCTTGGCAATTTCCAGGCCCTGGCGATGGATGGCCTTCGCTTCGGCTAATGTCTTGTTCATGGCAGTGAAGACAAACGAATGAAACCAACCCGATTCTACCGCTCAAGCTGCATTGAGAGTGATTATCTGTTGTATCAAAACTTTGCTAAATTTCTGCAATGCCTTGAGCTAAATCTGGTAAAATAAATCAAGCGGGCCGAAGTGTTGACACCACTCCGACCCTGTGCCAACCCCTGAACAGACCAGGAGCCGACAAATGCATAGTACCTCATTTCAAACCGGCGCGTTCTTTTCGAGCGTGTTGGGAGAAGTTTCGCACCCGATTAACATCATTCGGGAGTACCGCCGCGTGCTTCCCAAGTCCGCCGCCAGAATTGTTTCTGCCATCGATGGATGGGTCCGGACTCATCAGAAGGACCCTAAAAAATATTCAGCGCCCGAGTGGGTGTACGCCCCTGCGGACAATCTCGCCCGACAAATCGACCTTTGTCGCGATACGGTCCAGCGGTGGTTAACCTGGTTGGTTGAGCAAGGTTACCTAGTTCGGGAATGGGCGCGCCGGTGGCCGACAGACCGGGCCTATAAATATCGCATCTCGGATAAACTGTGGTCCGCCATGCAGTTTGAACGGTGGAACTCTCTGCCCTTCTCGGTTAAAGATGATTTTCAGGCAATGGACAGCCGGGATTCAAATGATGGACAGCCGACATCTCAGCAGTCGATGCCACAGAAACCGGCCATATCTTATATCAATCTTAAATCAACAAAAGCTCCTACCAATCAAGAGGGTTGGCCCGCTTGCGCGAGTAAAGAAGAAGAGGCCCCCACAACATCTCTGGTAAACCCGAAGCCCCAGACAACATCCTTGGCTTCGCAACAAACTTCTCTGGTTGAGACAAGTGTTCCGGCGATTGCAAGTAAGGAACTTGAAACAATCAGTCAACACCAAGAGGAGCCAGCCTCAAAACAAACAGTGACGGTGAGTGCGGTAGCGCGGCCCCAGGAAATGAACTTAACTGTGGTAGCGCGGCCCCAGGAAACGAACCTGACCGAGGAAGTACGCGACAAGTTAGCCGGATTCAGGATTCCGCTGGATAAGAAGGTGGTGCAAGCCATCGAGAAGCATCATATTTCCCAGGTGTATGCAGCCCTAGGTCATATTGAAGCGACTTGGGAGACTATTGAAAATCCTCGGGGCGTCTTCTTATTCCAACTGCCGAAACAGCCGATAGAAAAGCTAGGCTCACGGTTGCCTTTCTATACGGCTGAGACTGTCCCCGGTAAGGAAATCGAAGCCTCTGAACCACCAACGGGATTTTTCGATTCGTTGCGGAAAAAGTTTGGGCGCAAATAGATTCTGTTGATTGAGAGGCGATCGCCTACGGGATAGTTTCAACTCAATCTCTAAACTCTCAGTGCTGAGAGTTATTGCCGATGACCATCCGGCTGATGTTCGCCCCCAGGGGAACCGAGTCAATTCTTGAGTTTTTGCCGCAGGTGATTCTCGGGGGGAATGGGCTTGAGTTTTCCCGTGGCGATCGCCTAGCCTGATACCGACTCAATCCAATAGCTCCTAGCGAGTTAGTTCCAGCGGCGATCGGTACTCACTCGGATGAGTTGCTTACCAACTGAATCAAGTCGATGGATTCTGCTACCGGCAAGCGATCGCAACTCAATCCCTAACCTGTCAGTTCCGGCAGTTATTCGCAATGACTCTTTCCGGGGTGATGATGCGATTCTAGTGAAGAGACGCTACGCGATCGCCCCAGGGAAACTGAACCAATTGAGGGTGGGTGCATTACAGAACATTGCATAAGTGCGTATGAGTACATCCTGCGCTTAAACGGTATCTCGCACTAACTCCCACATATCGGTTTCTTGACCCGATGGCAACTTATAGCGTCTTACTTTGCCGTCGGCTTCTAGCTGCTGTAGAGTCGTTTCTATATCCTCTAAATCAGCGAGAGAATAGTAGGTTTGATTAAGATATTTTTGGATGCTTTGAGGTAGCCTTCTCTGAGTTTGTAAGGATTCTAGGATAAGTTTTTCTAGGGTGGTCATCAGTGCATTGAGTGAATATCATTTCCCAGGATACCCTTAATTTTGGAACCGACTCAATCTAACGGCTCCAAGCTAGTCTCACCCAGCGGCGACGGGATAAGCCAATATTTTGATGTTGAGAAACGGAGGAATTCCCATGAAGTGCGATTTTTGTGATAATCCTGCAACCCTATTGTGCGACGGGGAAAATAGCGATTGGCCCATCTGCCGACTCCATGCCCGTCAGCTTTCGTTTTATCTGATTTGTCGGAATCATGGCGGGGATACCGTGGATGTTTGCCCAGACTGCGAGAGGGCTAAAAACCATTGGCAGTTACGGATAGGGGCCGTTGATAAGCGGTAACTTAGTCCGTTGCTCCCTGCCGGTGATGCGATCGTCACCAGTGGATTCAGCCTATTTCATACTGGCGGGGATGCGATCGCCATTGCCGGATTTAGTCTGTTAAATTCCTACGATGCGATCGCAATCAGTGGAGTCAACCTATTCGATTCCTAGGATGAGATCGCCACCACCGGAAGCAAACCTGTTGCTGTTCGTACCGGGTTCGCCATTGTCGGAGTCAGCCCTTTCGGTTCGTTCGATGCGATCGCCACTGTCGGAGTCTCGGTTGAATTCCTGCGATGCGATAGCCTACGGCATGGCTTCGCTTACCGCCACTGTCAAATCCAACCAGCTTGATTCCTGCCAAAGATGCGATCAGCACCACCTCTGCCAACAGATTCAACTGGACACTAACTTAGGAAACCGTTCCTGCAAAGACTGACTAAAATAATATTGGCACCAGAACTCAGCAATATCGAGCAATTGGGGCCTAGACTTGGGGATTAGCCCCGTGCCGCAACTGGATTCGTAATGTTCGGCATATTGTTTAGCCAGTTGATAGGCGTAATACGGATAATCTGACTGGACAAAACATTGTATAGCGTATTCCAGTTTGAGTAGGTTACCGCTGCGGACGAAATGCACCGTCATTCCCCATTGAAAATTCCGGTAGTCGTCCCCCTGGAATGAGTCAATCTGCTTGATAAGGGTTCGCAGGAGTTCTTGAGTATCAGGTTCATCCGCCATTGCTCGTTGCATCAGGGCAATCGCTTCAGCCACTATTTGCTGATGCGCGTCCCATTCGGCAGGCTCGAAATAATCGGGAGCGGGAGCCTGGGTCATGGATTGTTGCACCCGCTGGGCGATATGGAGGGCAAACTGTTGGGCACTCTTGCGATTGCGGCATAAACTTTTGACGCTGGTTAGTCGCGTGATAGGAAAGTATCGGCTTGTGTCTGCTTCAAGTTCGTTGGCCGTGTTCAGCCATCTTTTGAGGATATTGGCAATTTTGGTGTCCTCGGAGGTGCTCATCAGTTTGTTGCTGGTGGGGTGCTTTTTCTGGGTCGATAGGATGAGTTTAGCAGTTGCTTGGTCTAGCAAAGGTGGTCGCTAGGTCTTTGCCAGAATTGAGTTGCTGGGGATGCGATCGGTTAAGGGCAGCTTTCAAGGGAGAGAGTGATTTTGTGGATGCCAGTTGGAATTGACTGGGCCGGGTTAGCCCAAACTGTAACGCTTTTCAGCTAGGCTCAAGAAAAATAGAATTGCCTGCATTGCTGATGAACAACTTTAGAATTCGCCTGACCCTGGACCCTAACGATTTTTTACCAACTCAAGCCGGAATGTTTGCCGACAAAGCCAGCGACAAAATCCGGTTCAAATCCCCGGTTGACTCTCCTTGGGGTCAAACCTGGAAGCTCGTTCCCCTACCAGAGAAGGGCAGAAGCCGAAGTGGAGCGGTCTATCTCAAACGCATCACATTCAAGCTGTTTCCCCTAGAGGAAAACGAGGACTATGTGGATGTGCGGTTGGTGCGCGAACACTTAAAAGGCGAAATTTTTGATTCCCTTCAGCCGACAATCCGCTGTTGGTGCGTCTGGGTCAAACCACCACAACAGCAGCTAGTTTACTCGATTTACCGGAAATAATGTGCTATACTTGCAAGAGTTGTATCTGGGTTAAGTCGGTTACAGGTAATCAGCTAATGTTGGAGTCAATCGTCCTAGTTGTTCAAGTCGATGCCGTAGAGTAACGCCCCGGTGACCGCCTGCCATTGGGGTTTTGCTGGTCCAGATGCCAGATGCGATCGGTTCACAATAGATGAGGTCTAGGCGAGTCAAAAGAATGGCAAATCCAGAACAGATTCATCTAATCCGACAAGGCGTAGAAACCTGGAATCAGTGGCGCAACGAGAATCCCACCGTCCAAATTGACCTGACTGAAGCCGACTTAAGTGAAGGCGACCTGAGCGAAGCCAATCTCAGGAATGCTGACCTCAATCATGCCAATCTGGAAGAAGCCGAACTCATCGAAGCCAATTTAGTTGGGGCCAATTTAGTTAGCGCCAACCTCAGCCGCACCAACCTCCGAGAAGCTGACTTAAGCCATGCCAACCTAACTCAAGCCAATCTCAACGATGTTTATTTGTTGGCTGGATTCCTCAGAAGTGCCAACCTCCAGCGCGCCAACCTCGTCAATGCTAACTTGATAGGTGCCAACTTCTGGGAGGCTGACTTGAGTGAAGCGGAATTGACTACGGCTAACCTCAGTGGGGGTTTCTTCCGCAAAGCCAAGCTCAATGGGGCCAATCTCAGCAAAGCGCAACTCGTCCAAGCCAACCTGGACTATGCTGAACTGATTGGCGCTTGTTTGGTCGGCGCTAGACTGATTGAGGCGGATTTGAGCTATGCCAACCTCACGGACGCGAATGCCCTGGCTGCTAATTTCCAGGATGCGGTGATGACGGGCGCTTG
The DNA here is from genome assembly GCF_025370755.1 of Laspinema sp. D2d. GTDB lineage: Bacteria > Cyanobacteriota > Cyanobacteriia > Cyanobacteriales > Laspinemataceae > Laspinema. The sequence goes on from NZ_JAMXFC010000071.1 coordinate 12,006, forward strand.
TCTGGACCGCTGGCGCGTTAATGAGTACACCAACTTAAACTTTGCTTTTTCTTGATGGGATGCCCAGAGTTTCCCCCGCCGGTGATAGCAGATGCGTCCAACATGATGCGATCGCCAGTGCTGAATCAGGACCCGGACTGCTGCCGCGCAGTTTCTTCGCCGGTGATGCAGCAGGCTCCAGTATCGGCAAACTCAGTGGAACGGGTGGGGTTGGAATGCGTTTCGGTTGCGTTGGCAATAAACCTACGGCATAGCTGCGCTTACCTCAACTGGGCCGGGTTGGATGGATAGGTGTCAGCGCTCACCAGATCACTTGAGTTAGGAAACAAAGAGTAAAAAATTAACAACCTTTTGGAAAAAATTCACAAGCTTTTTTACTTTCTTTTGTATCATTTAAGCGCTGCTGAATCAATCTAGTCAAAGTTTCTTGGTCTAGCATACCTACAGTTCTCTCATTTTGGGCAAGACTCAATTTTTCATCTCTTTGATAACGCGCAAGGTTTGCTCTAACTTCTTCCCTTGGTACTTCAGGCTTATACTTAGTTGAATCTAAGTAGTAAAGAAGTGTTTGAATTTGGCTACAAGCTAACTCTTTCGTTGAACCTCCTGACCTAACCCCACAGTCAATAGTGCCATCCCAAGGCCCTAAACTTATTGCTTCAAGAAGGTATGGAAGTAACATCATCGCCATGTCCGGACTATTTGTTATTTCCTGATAATTTTGAACTGTTTTATTTAACTCATTAATAAACTGTGATTGTTCTGAGTTTTTATTTTTTAGTTCAACAATCTGTTTTGACAACTCTATCTTTTCACTCTCCAGCTTCTGAATATCTTTTTCTAGGGTACTGGAGTTTAGACTAAGCCAGTGACACGAAAGCAATAAAGAGGGGAGCCCGACTTGCATCTAGGCTCCCCTTGGC
>NZ_JAMXFC010000083.1 GCF_025370755.1 Laspinema sp. D2d
AGAAGCCCCCAAGCCAAAAGAAAATAAAGGTCAGCTATTAATGGATGCAACAGTAGCACCTGCCGACATCAAATACCGTACGGATGTGGATCTGTTAAATCAAGCGAGAGAAACTACTGAAATTATCATAGACCTCTTATATAAATCCTTGAAGGATAACCTAGACAAAAAACCAAGAACTTACAGAAAGAAGGCCAGAAAAGATTATTTAAAATTCGCTAAAAAGAGAAAACCATGTGAACTGATTCCGGGTAAAATCCCGTCAATTCTTTGTACGCCTCTACTTGACTAATAAAATCTCCACTTTCATTATAACTTTCCTTTTCTTATTTTTCGAGCAATACATATCCTTCTACACAACTAACTGATAACTTGGCTCCGAATTCCGTAGGAATTCCTGATTTACCTCGGACGATTGGACGGACATGAGGTTGTGTTAAACTGACAATCCGATGGTCGATTCTTTTTTGATTATTTGACCAAATCAAATCCTGTTGACGATAAATTTTGCTTAAGACTAATAAATTCCTGTATCGCCTTGTTCTTAACAGTTTTAGGCTGGCCCCCTGAGCGATCAACTTGTCAATATGCGCCAAATTTCGTTTGATATATTGCAGTTATTTTTTAACGGCTTCTCTCCTTTGTTTTCCCGAGGGCTTCCTATTTTTAGAAAATTTTAAATAATCTTTTCTGGCCTTTTTTCTGTAAGTTCTCGGTTTTTTGTCTAGGTTATCCTTAAGGGATTTATATAAGAGGTCTATGATGCTTTCGCTAGTTTTTCTTGCTTGATTTAACAGGTCCACATCCGTGGGGTATTTGATATCGGCAGGGGCAACCGTTGCATCCATTAATAGCCGACCTCTATTTCCTTTTGGCTTGGGGGCTTCTTCTAACTTTTTTGTGTTGGGGTCCTCCGGATTGAATCCTAGACTTTGTTGGACAATTCGGCGATTAATTTTTTGAAGCAGAGCCGGACTAATTCTTTGCCGAAAATGAACCATTATTGACGGGTCAAAGGGCGCTTCATTCTGATAACTATTTCGTCCAATAAAGTACTGCAAATAAGGATTTTCTTGGATTTGTTCAACTGTTTCTCAGTCGCTGACACCCAATTTTTCTTTGATGATTAAAGCGGCCAGTGCCATCCTAAAAGATTTGGCTGGTGCCCCCATTTCTTCAGAAAAATTTTGGGCATATTCTGACTCAAATTCGGACCACGGAATTAGCTTTGACAGAACAATCCACCGATTTTCTTCATCCAGCTGGCCCTCAAAGGGAAGTTCAAAGGCTTCTTCTGGCCCCAGGGGATTTTGTGATTTTCGATACATTTTCCCTTCACCGATGCACAACAATTTCCAATTTTACCTCTTTTTTCTGTCTTTTGTGTTCTGTTCAAACTTCTTAAAGCCTTTATCCATAAGGGTTTGGCGGTTTTTCAGCAAGCCCTATCTAAGACTTCGGAAACCTTCATTAATCTTACGTTTTTAGTGATCAACCTAGTGAAACTGCTCAGGCAGTTTTACTGTCTTTTTTTGTGCCAATTTTTCCAAAATATTATAATTTTATGCCGAAGCATTAATTTTAGCTATGAATTAAAGAATCCAAGTAAAGCCCTATTTATTGGTACAGTCAGAGGGGCCTCTTGTTCATTTGCCACCCCCTGCTTTTGATAACTTTTTCAGCAAACCCTACATACCTGAGAGGGTGACAAGATAGCTAAACCAGTGGCTGTATAAGGGATAGAGCATTTAGACCTTGACGAAAATTCCGAAGCTCTATGAGGTTTTAGGGCCATCAATGCTAA
>NZ_JAMXFC010000072.1 GCF_025370755.1 Laspinema sp. D2d
CTTTCATCATCCGGGGATACCTGGGGTCCCTCCCTTCCCTATTATACCCTAGGTGATAAAAACATATACCTGTAAGGGGCTAGGGTGGGGTCCCCCATTTCCCGGAAGAAAACAAGAATTAATTCTTCTTCCGGTTCCCTCCCCTTAGCAAGGGGAGGGCTAGGGTGAGGTCCCCCATTTCAGGAAGAAAACAAGGATTAATCCCTTCTCCCCTAAAGGTTTCAGCCCTAGAAATTCTGTGTTTCTCATCAACCAATGGACCCCACCCAACCCTCCCCTTGCCAAGGGGAGGGCTCTGAACCCTAGAAATTCTGTGTTTCTCATCAACCAATGGACCCCACCCAACCCTCCCTTTGCCAAGAAGAGGGCTCTGAACCCTAGAAATTCTGTGGTTCTCATCACCAAATAGACCCCACCCAACCCTCCCCTTGCCAAGGGGAGGGCTCTGATTACTTGAGGCTAGTAAAACATTCCAATCAGTGATAAGCTCAGAAATTGGGCAAAATCGCACTGCAAGTCATTTCCTGGAACTGAGACGATGGGCAAAACTTATACCGTTGAAATTATCCACCAAGGCACTTCCCACAAGATTGAAGTGCCAGAAGATAAACAGATTCTTCGCGCTGCTTATGATGCGGGAATTCTCGATCTACCCAGTTCCTGTAATGCGGGAGTCTGTACCACCTGTGCAGCAAAAATTATCGGCGAAGGGACAGTCGATCAATCGGATGGTATGGGTGTGGGAACCGATATGCAAGCACAGGGTTACGTCCTGTTATGTGTTGCTTACCCACGTTCAGACCTCAAAATTGAGACTGAAAAAGAAGATGAAGTCTATGAGGCTCAATTCGGTCACTAATCTTTAAGATTGGGTTTTGAAGTAGTTAATATTCTGACCATAAAGTACAAGGGAATTCTTAACCATGACGACTCATTTTATCTCTGCTGAAATCGACTTACAAGCCTCTCCGGTTGAATTACAACAAGCGATCGAAACCGAACTGCAAAAGCGCGGAGAACCCCTACGTTGGGCAGTGACTTCGGTGGATGAAGAGACTCAAAAAGTGGCTGTAGAAGCAGTGGTTACGGTACAGGAAGCATAAGGAATAAATATATAATGGGGAAGAAGAAACGACATCAGTCGTTATTACAAACTTCTCCCCATCTTCCCTATCCTCCCCATCCTCCCCATCTCCCCCACCCTCCCCATCTCTCCTATCCCCATCTCCCCCACCCTCCCCATCTTCCCTATCCTCCCCATCTCCCCCACCCTCCCCATCTCCCCCATCCCTATGCTTCAACGTCCTTACACTGTTATGCTAATCGTCCCTACCGGAATAGGGGCAGCGATTGGAGGTTATGCGGGAGATGCGTTACCGATCGCGAGGGCGATCGCCCAAATTTGCGATCGCCTGATTACTCACCCCAATGTCCTCAATGGCGCACAATTATATTGGCCGATTTCTAATGCCTTCTATGTGGAAGGATACGCCCTCGACTGCTTTGCTAAGGGAGATTGGGGACTACAACCTGTCCATCAAAATCGCATCGGTTTAATCCTCGACTGTGCGATCGAACCGGAACTCAGAATTCGCCACTTACAAGCTGCCGATGCCACTAGAGCAACTTTAGGCTTAAATCTAACTGAATATGTCATCACCGATGCACCATTAAAGGTCGAATTACGGACTTCTGCTGCGGGTGCAAGTTGGGGAACCATTGGTAACCCGGATAGCTTACTCAGGGCTGCTGAACGGTTAATCAAGGACGCCAAAGCGGAGGCGATCGCCGTCGTTGCCCGATTTCCCGATGATATGGAAAGCGAAGCCCTCCACAACTATCGCCACGGGACCGGCGTCGATCCCCTTGCTGGTGCAGAAGCCGTGATCAGTCATCTGATCGTTCGGACCTTCAAAATTCCCTGCGCTCATGCCCCGGCCTTGCTACCCCTTCCCCTCGACCCGGATATCTCTCCCCGTTCCGCTGCCGAAGAAATTGGTTATACTTTCTTACCCTGTGTTCTGGCTGGCCTGAGTCGCGCTCCCCAATTTATTAGCACAAAATCCACTCATTGTCAACCCTCAGATATCTGGGTCGAACAAATTGATGCCCTCGTCATACCAGCTACAGCAGCCGGAGGTAGTGCTGTGTTAAGTTTAAGTCACCAATCTGCTCAGATTATTGCCGTCCGAGAGAATCAAACTCAGATGCAAGTCCCCCCAGCCAGCCTGGGAGTACCGGCTATCGAGGTTAATTCCTACTTAGAGGCCCTGGGTTGGTTAGTGGCGCATCGGGGAGGAATTGCCCCAACTGCCCTAAGTCCAAGTCTCTCCTCTCTCCAATGCCTTGCGGATTAATGGCGATCGCCCAGTCCAAAATTGTATCGGAAGGTGAGGCACTGGGGGTCAATCTATCTACATTGTAAACCGAGAACAGCCGTGACCGAACAAATTCCGAACGATCCACAACTGGAAACCTTTACTCGCACTCAAATTCTCATGGGGATGGGAGTAACGGCGATCGTCTTATTTGGCATAGCCAAACTCTGGCTATACTTTGGCAATGTGACGAGACTGGGTTGGGATTGGGATGGAGTAGCGATCGCCGGTGGGGGGGGGTTAGGACTCGCCATCAGCGCCACCAGTTCCCTAGTTTATCGCTTGTGGCCGGGATATCGACGCTGTGCGGACTTCTATCTACAAATTGTTTTAGAACCCCTAGTATGGCCGGATTTAGTCTGGTTGGGGCTATTGCCGGGACTGAGTGAGGAACTGTTATTTCGCGGGGTGATGCTGCCAGCGATCGGGTTGAATGCGATCGGGTTAATCCTATCCAGTTTATGCTTTGGCGTATTACATCTCAGTGGACTCCAACAATGGCCCTATATGGTATGGGCAACGGTAGTCGGTATCATTTTAGGCGGGAGTGCGCTGGTAACCGGAAATTTATTTGTTCCTATCACAGCGCACATTGTGACAAATTTGATTTCTAGTGTGTTGTGGAAACTCGGTAAAACTGGCAACGAAGGGCGATCGCTGGATTAATCTAGCGCTAATAATCTCCGTTTACCGGGCCGATCGCCGATGGATACCCGCAGCAGCTATGGCGATCGCCAGGGGATAAATGTGATGTTCCTGGACCTGAATTCGAGCGTGTAAACTCTCTCGGGTATCATTCGGAAATACGGGAACTGCTGCTTGCATTAATATCTTCCCACTGTCCACTTCCGGCGCGACCAAATGCACTGTACAACCGCTAATTTTTACCCCAGCGGCGATCGCATCTTCCACCGCATGACCGCCTTTAAAACTCGGCAATAAACTCGGATGCAAATTCACAATACGGCTGGGAAACGCATCAATCAAAACCGGCGTCACAATCCGCATCCAACCCGCCATCACCACTAATTCTACCTCATGCTCGTGCAACGTTTCAATAATTTTTGCATCTAAATCTTCTCGACTGGAATAGTCTCGATGGTTATGTAAAACTGCCGGAACCTGCCATCGATTCGCCCGTTCTAAAACCTTGGCTTTGGGGTTATTGTAAATCAGAACTTGAATTTTGGCATGGAGTTGTCCGCTAGAAATTGCAGCGGCGATCGCCTCAAAATTGCTGCCACTCCCTGACGCCATAATCCCCAACCGAATCGGGCGATCGGCATGAGGATTTTCCGCCATAAACTCAGGCGGCAACGCAGGAGAAATAAAACTAGGGCTAGATTCGGAGTTCGGCGGTTCTAAAGTCATCATGGCTTGTCATTGGTCGGGGGTCCTTTGTCATGAGTCCTGGGTCATGGGTCCTTGATTGGTGATTGGAGGAGAAATGACAGGGACATATTAGAACTACTTTATTACCAAATGGGCCTCCGTGAACCCCGGAACGGTAAAATAATCCTCATAATCAGCGAATCAGGCGGGTGAATGGAGTAGAAGATATCAAATCTGGCTAGATCCAGGGTTCAAACAACCCGCTGAACCCCAGGATATGATAAAATCATAAAGTTTATCTAAATGAGCGGCAGATTCTTTAAGAGAGTCCTCCTCGCGGGAGTCTTTCGCTGAGAAACTAGGGAAAAAGACCCTGGCTTCGCCCTCCGCTTCTATCATTTAAAATCCCCCCACTAATGAAACCGTCTGAAATGCCATGCCTAATAATTCCGAGTTATTAAAAATTTTTCAAAGAAGCCTATCGTCAATTTGTATTTACTACCTTTATTAGAACCGGAAGAATTCAGGGCTATTTCATTCTAAATAATTCTTTAATTAGTTTAAGGCCAAATCCCCCCGAAATTGGGCTTGTGCCATATTTTCCAATCCATAGTCGTGCTATATATTAAGTTTAAAATTTCGAGCAAACAACCAGATTTGAATTCAAGGTTTTGTTCTGAGGCGAGAATCATCTTCACCTAGAGTTACATCCGGCCCTAATGAACCTTGTTTTCAATTTCCCAATAACCTCGAATCCCCTTGGCAATTTTTCCAGCTATTTCAATCAAAGAAAAATGCAATAACAATTTTCAATACTTTTTTCAATAGACATCGCCAAAAATTACAAGACCTGCTATAATAAGAGTGACTTGTATTTTTGTCCTGCCATGAGCGTCATTCTAAAATATATTGAAGAACACCCCGATTTAACCCCGAGACTTATAGGAATAACTTATAAGCAGTTCCAAGATTTGTGGAGGGAAGCGGACATTGTACACCTCCAAAAAAAAGCGGAGGCCGAGCGGTTAAAAACCACCAAGAATGTCAAAAGGGCAGGCCGGAAAATCACGTTACCGATTCAAGAACAAATTCTTCTAACTTTGTTGTATCTTTACCAATATCCTTCCTTTTTGTATGTCGGGGCTCAATTTGGAGTTTGTGAATCTACAGCTAACACCATTTTTCGGTATTGGTTGCCAATTTTAACTGAGTTATTACCCCCCAGTATTTTAGAAAAAGTCAAAAAAAAAGTGGGAGACGAAGAAGTAGTTAAAGAAATACTCACTCTTCATGAGTTAACAGTAGATAGCACTGAACAGCCCATAGAACGGCCAACTGACAACGAAGAGCAAAAAGAGTATTTTTCAGGAAAAAAGAAAAATCATACTCTTAAAAACCAGTTAATTGTCCTCCCCAAAGGTGAAGATATTGTGGATATAAAAATCGGAGAAAAAGGATCTGTTAGTAATATCAAAATATTTAAGGAGCAGCAAAAAAAAGTTTGACCCTAATCAAAAATTTAAAGGGGACAAAGCTTATGTGGGAGGAGTCCAAATCTCTACTCCTCATAAAAAGCCTAAAAATCAAGAAATAAGTCTTGAACAAAAAGAAGAAAATAAAGTCTTGGAAGCTAACCGAATCTTTGTAGAACATTTAATTAGAAGACTAAAAAACTTTCGGATTGCTGCCGAAAGATTTAGGCTTATACGCTCAAATTACGAGTCGATAATTTCCACCGTGTGTGGTTTGGTAAGATGACGAATAGGAGCCTTAATTTTACTTAAATAGGGCTTGCTGAAAAAAAACAAAAAGCTTACTGTACAAGGCTTGTAGAAGTCTTGCCCGGACACAAAAGAGGTAAAATTGGAAATTGTTGTGCATCGGTGAAGGGAAAATGTATCGAAAATCACAAAACCCCCTGGGGCCAGAAGAAGCCTTTGAACTTCCCTCATTGGGCCAACTGTGTGAAGAAAATCGGTGGATTGTTCTGTCGAAGCTAATTCTAAGAGTCCGAATTTGAGGCAGAATATGCCCAGAATTTTTCTGAAGACATGGGGGCACCAGCCAAACCTTTTAGAATGGCACTGGCCGCTCTAATCATCAAAGAGAAATTGAGACTCAGTGACCGAGAAACTGTTGAGCAAATCCAGGAAAACCCTTACTTACAGTATTTTATTGGGCAAAATAGTTATCAAAACGAAGCGCCCTTTGACCCTTCAATGATGGTTCATTTTCGGCAAAGAATTAGTTCGGCTCGGCTTCAAAAAATCAATCGCAGAATTGTCCAAAAAAGTCTAGGATTCAATCCGGAGGACCCCAGCACAAAAAAGTCGGAAGAAGCCGAAAAACCGACAGGAAATAGAGGCCGGCTATTAATGGATGCAACAGTTGCCCCTGCCGATATCAAATACCCCACGGATGTGGATCTGTTAAATCAAGCGAGAGAAACCACCGAAATTATCATAGATTTATTATATAAGTCCCTGAAGGATAACCTAGACAAAAAACCAAGAACTTACAGAAAAAAGGCTAGAAAAGATTATTTAAATTTTGCCAAAAAGAGGAAGTCCTCTGGAAAACAAAAGAAAGAAGCCGTTAAAAAACAACTGCAATATATCAAACGGAATTTGGGACATATTGACAAGTTAATTGAGAAAGGAGCCAACTTAGAACTCTTAAGCAGAAGGCAATACAGGAATTTATTAGTCTTAAGCGAAATTTATCGTCAACAGGATTTGATGTGGTCAAATAATCAAAAAAGAATCGACAATCGGATTGTCAGTTTAACACAACCTCATGTCCGTCCAATCGTCCGAGGCAAATCAGGAAGTCCTACGGAATTCGGAGCCAAGTTATCAGTTAGTTGTGTAGAAGGATATGTATTGGTCAAAAAAATTAACTGGGAAAACTATAATGAAAGTGGAGATTTTATTAGTCAAGTAGAGGCTTACAAAGAATTGGCGGGAGTTTACCCGGAATCGGTTCACGCCGATAAAATTTATCGCACCCGAGTCAATCGAGCTTGGTGTAAAGAAAGAGGAATTAGACTCAGCGGTCCTCCATTAGGGAGACCGCGAACCCAAGTTAGCGTTCAAGATAAAAAGCAAGCACAAGAAGACGAGCGCATTCGCAATGAAATTGAAGGGAAATTTGGACAGGGTAAAAGAAGATTCAGTCTGAATCTAGTCATGTCTAAACTCTCTAATACGTCTGAAACCTCCATTAATCTTACGTTTTTAGTGCTCAACCTGGTAAAACTGCTCAGGCAGTTTTACTGTCTTTTTTTGTGTCAATTTTTCCAAACTGTTGTAATTTTATGCCGAAGCATTAATTTTAGCTATGAATTGAAGAATCCAAGTAAAGCCCTGTTTATTGGTGCAGTCAGAGGGGCCTCTTGTTCATTTACCCCCCCCTGCTTTTTATAACTTTTTCAGCAAGCCCTAATTAAAACTTAGAAGTTCTCAACTCCATATACCGACTAATAAGCGAGAAGGATTTGGTAATTTTCAGCTCAAATCTCCTTAAAACCCTATATTCTCGTCAAAATTAAATGCAGATGAAAAGTAACCCCTAATCCTAGAATCATTGCCAGCTAATATTTTAGGATTTTTGGAGATATCTAATAAAATTATCTCCCTGTTTAGACTTCTGGAATCTCTTTGACGCTCATTCCTCTGCAAGAAAGAATAATAGCCTGCAATTTGAAATGTTACGAAAATCTTAAAAAACCTTTGACTGGCTGTTTTTCTTTCTCTTTTGATTCCGGGCTTGGGTCATTTTCATATTAAAAAGATAGGGTCAGGAATCGTTTTTTTTATTACTACGATAGTCGTTGCCATACTTGCCCCGGAAATATTTGTGGGAATAGTGCGGTTTGGGGCCGCTTTCCATGTTTATAAATTCATGAACAAGAGAAAAGACTTTTCTCAAGAGAAAGCACCCTTACTCATTAGTTTATTTTTTATTGCTTCTCTGCTTGTATCAACTACAATATCTTCCATCCCCACTTCTGCCTTTGAAACTCGCTATATACCCTCTGCTATAATACCTAATTTACAAATCAATGATCGACTAATTATTGATAAAATAACTATATATTTAATCCACCTAAACGTGGAGATATTATTCTTTTTTTTCGCCTACTGAAGTTCTGCGAGAACAGAACTTTACAGAACTTTTTATCTTCCGAATTATCGGTTTGCCCGGAGAATCAGTGGAAGTTATTCTGAAGGGGTGACAAGAAGGCTCCAAGGCTTACCCCTTGTCGGTTTTGGGGATTTGGCGTATAAAAAAAAGAGGTCGGCTCCTTTTTGGGGTATGGCTAACCTCCATAATCACAAAAAAATGTTACCGACATTCTACCAAACTTTTCTATCTGAGCAACTGAACCGTTCCGACTGGCTAATGGTTCAAACCTTGGTTTGGCTCTTGCAACTGCACAAAACCGTTAAAATTGAGCGGTTGGCCGCCTGTTTTCCCCTGGCTATCAAGCAGGAGAGTCGGAGGCGGCGAATCCAACGATTCTTAGTCTCGAACAGTCTAAGCATTCCTCTGCTGTGGTTTCCCTTGATTCAAATTTTAATTCATCGTTATTTTCCTAAAAACAAGCCCATTTATCTAGCCTTAGAGAGAACCTCTTGGAAACAAAACAATCTCTTCATGGGTTCCGTGATTTATCAAAAACGAGCTTGGCCGGTTTATTGGACATTTATTGACCATACAGGAGCCAGTAATCTCCCCCGTCAAAAAGCTCTACTTACTCCAATTACTAGGTTGTTGAATGGTTATAAAATTATCGTCGTTGGGGACCGAGAGTTTCATAGCGTTGAGCTGGCAAAATGGCTCCAGTCAAAGAAAGTTTATTTTGCCCTCCGTCAAAAATGCAACACTTACATTAAACAAAGTCGAAAAAAAGGCGAAGATTTTGAGAGTTTAAGTAATTTAGGGCTTCAACCGGGGATGAAACTCTATTTACCCTCGGTTCAATTCACTAAAAATAAAGGATTTGTTCGCTATGCATTAGCCGCTTACTGGAAACGTAAGTATGGGTCAAATAAGGCAAGCGAACCTTGGTATATCCTGACCAATCTTTTGGATTTAAAAAGTGCTTTAAAAGCTTATTCCATGCGGATGGGTATTGAAGCGATGTTCAAAGATTGTAAAACTGGAGGATATAATTTAGAAGGAACAGGAGCCAACCAAGAGCGGTTGACTCGTCTAGTTCTTTTAATTGCTTTGGCTTATACGGCATCATCTATTCAAGCCGTGCCAATCAAGCAACAAGGAGTGCAATCTTACGTCGCTCGTTTAACTGAACCTGGACGCTCTCAACGCCGTCATAGTAATTTTTGGATAGGACTTTATAGAGTCAGTTGGATTGATTCTATGGAAAAATTGCAGGAATTGAGTATCGAGTTTATGAAACTTCATCCCGATAAACAGCCTTTTTATCGAAGGGGCCTAAGAGCCATGTCCCTTATCCAATCTACTTTCTAGCCGTCTTGTCACCCCTTCAGGGGCCGCCGCGGTTTACCTGGAGGCCACCCAGGGGATTTTCCTCGGGTTTTGGGAGGATGCGCAGGTGTACCAATCTCAACTAAAATTCCAGAAAATGCCTGGGCGACCCGTCCAGGAGTCAATTTAGTAGTGGGTTTTTGCCAAGGCAGTGGATTATCAGCTACCGCCATACGAGCTAACCATAACTCCCAGGTGAGAAGAGGCATGAGATCGCTCCACCGTTCGCATTGTTTGGGGGTACTTAATTGAGGCTTTTGCCAATGGAGACGTTGTTTTAAAAAACGATACCAGTGGTCAATGGCAAAGCGACGCAAGTAAAGTTTCCACAGTTGACTTAGGGATTTCCATAAAATAAATTCTGCAACGCCGTGATAAAATAAACATTAACCCCGTGACGGAGGAGAACGCAGATGGAATTAACGGATTCAGTGAAAACTTTATTAATTGAGACAGCAAAGCAATTGAAAGGATCCGCGAAACGTCGTTTCATGGCTCTGACGGTCAGGGTAAGCTCATCTAATTTGGTATAAATTGTACTTGACAAGGAGAAATTACCGAGTTAGAGGAGAGCCTTCTGGG
>NZ_JAMXFC010000004.1:0-39271 GCF_025370755.1 Laspinema sp. D2d
AAATCGCTGGAACCCTTTATGGGCAAAGGTTTTTAAAAAATAAAAACTCAGCAATTAAACCTGCGGAATGTGGGTTATAAAGTCCTCCTAATGCAGCAACTGGAAAAGCCCAAACTTTTCGAGTTTCAATTCGGCTATGTGCGGATTCTGTATTTTGATTTTCCTGAATTTCAATCCCTTCAAATTGATTGATTCTTGCCTGTTTGAATCAATTATTGACTTGATTATAAAGAGTGAGATGATTACTTTTTAAGGTGACCACATAATTGGCATTTTTTTGATGAATTAGCCGAATTATTTCAGTTTGAGTCCCCATAGCGTCCATTGTAATAGTCGCTCCGGTGATCTCTATTAATTCTAAGAGGGCACCGAATAGCTGTAATTTCATTGGAATGATTTTCAACCTTAACCTGTCCGAGTACCAACCGATTTTCAGTGGCCCAAGCTGTAACTAAATGTAAGTTTTTTATCCCGTTTTCTCGGTCATAAGACCCTCTAAGTGTTTTTCCATCAATGGAAATAACTTGTTGGATAACTGGCCCAATTAATTGCTGAACCCATAAGGTTAATTTTTGTTCTAAAATTTGGGGGTCCAACTTTTCAAAGACCCTTCTAACCCACATTCCGCAGGTTTAATTGCTGAGTTTTTATTTTTTAAAAACCTTTGCCCATAAAGGGTTCCAGCGATTTTATAGAAAATCTAGGGGAACGATGGTCCTTACTGTAACCGGAGTTTTTTGGGCTTATTGAGAATATTCTCAATAAAAACTGCACTTTTTGAGTGCTTGCTCCGATGGAGGGAGTTATAGAGCCCGTTCTACAGAAAATAGCTGAAAACATTATAGTTCAAGGTTTATAGCCATTTCTTAAAAATGGTTGCTTCAGCCAAAAAACTTGCGGAGACATTCTGGCTAAGTATTTTTACTTATGTGGAATGTGGGATGGATCCCCGACCTGTCCGGCGATCGCCCCCGCAGAGGAACCCCAGATTGGAGAATAGACGGGGCCCAGTCCAAAAAAAAGCCTGAAGTATGAAGCACACAGCTTCACGCTTCAGGCACTCAGGAAATGAGAACTGATGAATGCTTTCACATCCCTTCCGGTTACCTTTCCAGATAATTTAGGGGTGAAGATTTCGAGAAATCAGTCGGGGAAATTCCAGAGTTTAGGATACGGGTACAGGATGAGAAAGAGAAACCGGGTTTGTTGGTAATCCAGTTGAGGTAAACCCCAGTTTTTTGTCTTTTGTATTCAGAACATTATTATCTTCTTAGGAAGCCGGTACTTGATGAAATGTCAGAAGGATTACTGTCCCGGTTCACCCATGTTGGATCCGGGCCGATTTCCCCGGCCATTCCCATTATTGCCTTGACGGTTCTGATTGCCTTGACGGTTCTGATTGCCTTGACGGTTCTCGCGGTTTTGGCGACGCTCTTGCATTAATTGAGCAAACTGCTGCCGTTGTTCTGGAGTGAGAACATTGCGGATGGCTAACATTTGCTCGAACTGCATTTGTCCCATTTGTTGTCGGGCCTGGAGAATTTGGTTGTGTTGATTCCGGAGGTCATTATCGCTGGTATTGCCGCTCATCATTTCACCCATACGCTCCATACTTTGACGCATTTGTTCTCGGCGGTCTTCCATCTGAGTTTGGTAGCGATCGCGAATGGTTTGGATTTCTTGCTGTTGCTCAGGTGTGAGATTTAACTGTTCGAGCCAGCCATCTTTTCCGGCCCATTCCTCGCCCCCATCCGAACCTCGACCTGGATTGTTTCCCCCGGGACGCTGGGTGATTATTTGTTCTCCAAAGCTTTGCGGTGCAGCATAAGCGGCAGTGGTAGTGCCCAAGGCAAGCATTAAAGCAGCTAACAAGGAAAGACGATAGGTAGACATAATTAAAGCCTCACTTAATTTGCAATATAGAGAGTTTTTAGAGTTAAACCTTTAGACCCGATTTTAGATAAAAAGGTTGCTTGATTAACGTGAAGTTTGGGAAGGTCAACCAGGACGAATGAAATTAATTTTTGTCCTTGAATTAATCAGTTTCTAAGGGCGGACTGCTTTCTTCTTCCACAAAAATAAAATCCGTTGAAGGGTCCAACATTTCATCTTGCAAAAGACCATTCCAGGTATATTCCATGAAGGCTTCAATTTGAGCTAAATCACTAGCCGGAGTCGGAGAAAATAGCCTAGTTTTAATCCCCCAAAAACCCAGAGAGGCACTAGCAGCAATTACCGGGACCATCAACCATAGGATGCGCGGAGAATAACGCCTTGACCTTAGCCGATCGCTCGTAAGGGCGGCTAGAATTCGTTCTTCTAATTGCGGAGAAGCCGGGGGAATATCCGGGCGATATTGACGTAAAAATTTTACAAGACCCTCGGGTTTTTCTGGGGGTTGGTTCATAGTTGCACTCCTTCAGATTCCAGAAATTTTCGCATAGATGATCGGGCATGAAACAACCGGGATTTAACCGTTCCCACCGGGATGTTCATAATTTGAGCGACCTCTTTTTGGGGGAGATCTTCGAGGTCATGAAGAACCAAAACCGCCCGATGCTCAAAACTTAAACCGTCTAATCCTCGTTGGACTAAATCCTGGTAATGTAAGTGCATTAAATCGGGAGTTTCGGACTGGGGAGGCCGATCGCTGCTACTGTCCTCTTGGAGTAAGGCGATGGATCCTCGATGTTGGGCTTGTTCTTTGACAAAACCTTGACGGCGATCGGTGGCAACATTCCAGGTAATCCGATACAGCCAAGTGGAGAAGTAGGCGGGTTGCCTGAGTTTCGGTAATCCTTTCCAGACCTTTAAAAACACCTCCTGTACCAAATCATCGATCTCTGGTGCCCCACAGAGTTGGTAAAGGGTCGAGCGCACCTGATGTTGATAGCGCCGGTACAGCTGACCAAAACAGTCCTGGTGCAAGAGGCGATCGCCTCCAGGGAAATCCCTGTTTTGACAACACTTTACCAGGTCCGAATCGGATGGCTCCTTTGTAAATACCTTTGCTGACACGGTGAGCACCTGTGACTTTTTCCTCAAGGATGTGGGAATTCTGAGGGTTTAGACCCTAGGGTACATTTAAAGGTTCAAACTCTCAGGTTAGGATACTGAAGGAGATCAAGGAATCCTAAATGTTAGGGCATCTAAGTCCCACTACGCCCCAGATGAGGGGTTACTGGCAATTTCTCTCATCCTAGGACGTCGGTTCACTCGGGGCAAAATGACAGGGTTTCTTCACAAAAACTTGATGCCTTTGTTGCCTGAACGATAAGTTAGCAACCGGGTTGGTTGTTCCATTTCTGTTCTTTAATCCCTCCCTCGAAGCTCTAGGGTAGCTCTCCCGGGAGTGAAGTGGCGCATTGTTGACCCACTATGGGTCTAAACTATGTCATATTTTTGGGAATCCCAGAAAATTATCCCACCCGGGTGAGGGAGCGAATTTTGTACCCCAGCGTCTCATGGACTGGAGTTCAACTAACGGTGTGATTTTTAAAATAAGGCCGCTTTGATGGAGGGTTCTGAGTTAAGCTAGACAGAGCACAGAAAGAGTTTAATAAAAGATTAAGGATTAACTTGACGCGGCAAGTAGGACTAGAGGAGCAAACCAATGACATTCACGCTTAAAAAACTGTATGGGAAAAAAGAAATCCGGTTGGCAATTGAGGGGTGTGTAACGGCACTGGAGAGCCCGATCGCCCTTCTGGATGCAGGAGGGGCGGTGATTGTAGGTGAGTCCGATGCAAATTTCAGTAAATACCCCGTTGTGGTCAATGGAGAACTGATCGGATGGGTTTGTGGGGAGGAAAAAGTCTGTGCGATCGCCTCAATGATTTCTTGTTTGGCAACCCAAGAGGTGGAAAAAAAAGCGTTAGCCCGAGAAGTTCTAGGAAAATATCGAGAGTTAACTTTACTCTATAACATTTCCGAAAAAATAATCGGAAGTTTAGATATTAAAGAGGTTGCAGCGATTGTGCTAGAAGAAGCTCAACGCGGCATTAAAGCCAGTAGCGGGGCCGTCATGTTATGGGAGGAAGAGAGCGATCGCCTAGAATCAATTGAAACATTTGGTCCCGCCGGAGACTGTTTCAGCGACTTAGAAGCCACGGCAACTCTGGTGAATCGGTCCGTGGAGACGGGACGCGGAGAAATTGTCAATGATATTGTCTGGGATTTGGTCCCCCAAGCGGGACCCCATGAACCCCCAGGCATCAGCGCTGTGATGTGCGTTCCCCTGAAAACGAAAGAAAAAGTCATCGGGGCGATCGCGATCGGGAACATTGAATCCCTCGGCTATACCGCTGAAGATTTAAAGTTGCTCAGTGCCTTAGCCTCCCAAGCGGCGAGTGCGATCGCAGCTTTAGCCCACGAAAACAAACTCAAAGAAAGCCGCAGACAGGCGATCTTATTTCGCTTGGCTACCCAAATTCGCCAGTCTCTGGAACTGAGTAGTATCTTAGAAACAGCGGTAACCGAAATTCGTGACCTGTTACGGGTCGATCGCTGTTTGTTCGCCTGGTATAAACCGGAGAAATCAGACATAAGGTCCTGGGAATCGACCGAACCGGACCAGAGGCCCCTAGAAGAGTCTTCAACCCAGTCCTTACGACACCATTCCGCTCATCTCACTCACTTAACCCTACATACCTCGGACTATTGGCAAGTGATTAACGAAGCCAAACATCCCGCTTTACCCAGTGTGCTGGGCGACTACGCCACCAGCGAAGTCGGGGGACTGGCATCGAAACTGTTGCAAATGGAGATTGTGCGAGTTGATGATGTGACGAAATTAACAGATTCGGTGATGCGGCAGTTTTTTCTTAAACAAGATGTTAGCTCTATTTTAGCCGTTCCCATCGAGACTCGCCTGGGGAAAAGGGGGTTTGTGGCCTGTGCCAATAGTAGCAAAATTCGGCCTTGGAGTGATGATGAAATCCAACTTTTAGAAGCTGTGGGCAATCAACTGGCGATCGCCATTGACCAAGCGGAACTGTATCAACACAGTCTGCACAGTGCTCAAGTGGCCCGAGAAAAAGCTGAAGAACTGGAAAAAACTTTAGTGGAATTACAGCAAACTGAAGCCCAATTAGTCCAGAGTGAAAAAATGTCTGGACTCGGACAGTTGGTGGCTGGAATTGCTCATGAAATTAATAATCCGGTTAATTTTATTCATGGCAATTTGGTTCATGTGAACAACTATACTTTAGAACTGTTGACCGTTCTCAATCTCTACCAAAAATACTATCCTGAACCCGTACCGGAACTGGAAGAGGCCATCCAAGAAATGGATGTAGAGTTTCTGATGGATGATTTGCCCAAATTGCTCTCCAGTATGAAGTTAGGCACAGACCGAATTCGGGCGATCGTCCAAAGTCTGCGAATCTTCTCTCGCGTGGATGAATCCGACATGAAGCGGGCTAATATTCGGGACGGGATTGAGAGTACCTTAATGATTTTACAGCACCGTTTAAATGCTCAACCGGGACGGCTGCCGATTCAACTGATTTTTGAAGATGGGGACCTGCCTCTAGTGGAGTGCTATCCGGGTCAACTGAATCAAGTCTTTATGAACTTAATCGCCAATGCAATTGATGCCTTGGAAGAAGCAATGGCATCGGGCAAAGGGAGTACCTCCTCCACCTTGCCGACCCTGCGGATTCGGACAGAACAGATTGATTTTCCTGCCTTAGAACCCGATGGCGGCCCCTTGGAAAAGGCCGGTTCTCCTCGGGTTCGGATCACGATTGCTGACAATGGAATTGGCATGACAGAAGCCGTGCATCGGCGACTTTTTGACCCCTTTTTCACCACCAAAGCCGTCGGGAAAGGCACCGGACTGGGGTTATCCATCAGCTATCAGATTGTTGTCGAGAAACACCGAGGAACATTAGAGTGTATTTCTCAACCGCATCAAGGGGCAGAATTTATCATTGAGCTGCCAATTTTCCAGTCCCAAAACCAAGCTAAGTTGAGTTTTTTTGACCAGAATACCGGAGTTGGAGAGCCTAAAAGTAGGGTCCATCACATCCAAAATTGCTAAAATTTTTTGAGTGTTCTATAGTAAAGAATCAATATCCGTCGCCAAACATTTAGGGGTGCAGCATCTACGAAATCTCTCGAAATCGGTGCAACAAGCAGACGGTTCCGAGGCGCTTATCTACAAGACGGTATTTTGTTGGTTCTCGATGTCCTGATCTCCGGAGCGATCGCTGTGGCGATCACAACAGGGAGTTTAGGGGCGATCGCACTGATCTTTAAAGCAGCGATCGCCCGAATTATCCTTCTAAAATTACCTAATCTCCATGACTCATCCGCAAATTTCTCTCTCCATTCCCGGCTATCAAATCACTGAAGACATTCAACTGGGGAGCAAAACCCTGATTTATCGAGCCCTTCGTAAATCGGACCAAAAACCCGTTATTTTAAAAGCTTTAGCCTCGGAATATCCCACCCCAGAAGAATTAGCCCGGTTAAAGCATGAATATGAAATTACCCACAATTTACCGATCAATCGGCTCATCAAACCTTTTGCGATCGAACCTGTTCATAATACGTTGATGCTGGTTTTTGAGGATGAAGGGGGTCAGTCCCTGAAACAAGTTCTCCTGGCTGAAAAACTCAACCTAGAAACTTTTTTAAAAATTGCCATTCAGCTCACAGAAACCCTAGGAGAACTGCACCAAGCTCAAGTCGTTCATAAAGATATTAAACCCTCTAATATCATCATTCTCAATCACCCTCAAGCTCTAAGGGTGAGCATTACTGACTTTAGCATTGCCACCCGCCTCTCCCGAGAAACCCAAACCCTCAACCCTCATCCCACCCTCCTAGAGGGAACCCTCGCCTATATGTCCCCCGAGCAAACTGGGCGGATGAACCGATGTTTAGACTATCGCACCGACTTCTATTCATTAGGGATTACATTTTATGAAATGCTGGCGGGTCAATTGCCTTTTGTTGCCGAAGACCCCTTAGAATTAATTCACTGTCACATTGCCAAGCAGCCGGTTTCTCTGGATGTATTAAGGCCAGACATTCCCCGGGCTTTGAGCGAAATTGTCATGAAATTAATGGCAAAAACTGCGGAAGACCGCTATCAAAGTGCTTATGGAATTAAAGCCGATTTAGACTATTGTCTAAGCCATTTTAAGGATGAGAAAGCTCTCAAAAATTTTAAGCCGGGACAATGGGATAAAAGTGGTCAATTTGTCCTTTCTCAAAAACTTTACGGACGCGATCGCGAAGTTGCCAGTCTCTTAGAAGCCTTTAATCGCATCACCTCGGTTGCTGGGGAAAGTCCAGTAGATGCTTCAACTTCTGCGGTTAAGTTAGGAACCCCTGAACTCATTTTAATTGCTGGGTATTCAGGCATTGGCAAAACCAGTATTGTCTATGAAATTCATAAACCCATTGTTCGGCAACGGGGTTATTTCATTGCGGGAAAATTTGACCAATTTAAACGGGATATCCCTTATGCTTCTCTGATTCAAGCCTTCCAGTCTTTAATTCGGCAACTCCTCACCGAACCCCCAGAACAAATTGCCCAATGGCAACAGAAACTCTTAATAGCCGTTGGGGAAAACGGTCAAATGATTATTGATGTGATTCCCGAAGTGGAATCCATTATGGGCAAACAGCCGCCGATTGCTCCATTAGGACCGGGTGAAGCTCAAAATCGATTTAATCGGGTGTTTAAAGCGTTTATTCATGTGTTTACGCAACCCGAACACCCCCTGGTTCTCTTTTTAGATGATTTACAATGGGCAGATTCTGCGTCCTTAAACCTGCTTCAATTGCTGATGACCGATGTAGAAAGTCATCACTTATTAATGATTGGGGCTTATCGTGATAATGAAGTCAGTCCCACCCATCCTTTTATGCTTGCCCTTGAGGAAATTGAGAAGATGGGGGCTAAGGTAACAACCATTGAACTCCAACCCCTTGGGGTAACCCAGGTGACGGCGTTGATTTCTGATAGCTTTAGTTGTAGCCCAGAACGCGCTAAACCCTTAGCTGAACTGATTTTTAACAAGACTCAGGGAAATCCCTTTTTCTTGACGCAATTACTCAAATCTCTTCATCAACAGAATTTGCTTTCCTTTGATTTCAATCAAGGAATTTGGCAATGGAACATGGAGCAGATTAGCCGGATTGGAATTACAGAGAATGTCGTTGAGTTAATGGTAGGTAAGATTCGTCAATTTAGTGATTCTGCCCAGAATGCTTTAAAATTCGCCGCTTGTATTGGCAACCGATTTGATTTGCATATTCTGGCAATTGTTCGAGAGCGATCGCCTGCTTTAACCGCAGGGGATTTGTGGGAAGCCTTACAAGAATGGTTAGTTTTACCCTTAAGTGATACCTATAAAATTCCCACGGTTTCCGACAATCTGGACGGAATTACAGTCAGTTATCAATTCCTGCACGATCGCGTCCAACAAGCGGCCTATTCTCTGATTCCCGAGGCCCAGAAAAAAGCAGTTCATCTAAAAATTGGGCAAATTCTCCTCCAAAATACTCCGGAAGCCGAACTAGAAGAGCAAATCTTTGATATTGTCAATCATTTGAATAGTGGGGTGGAATTACTACAAGGGTCCGAGGAAAAACTTCACCTCGCCCGACTCAATGCGATCGCCGGGAAAAAATCTAAACTCTCCAACGCCTACCACAGTGCGATCGTTCATTTTAGTTTAGGCATAAATTTGTTAGATGAAAATCCTTGGGAAATCGATTATCAACTCACCTTGTTGTTACACCGGGAACTGGGGGAATGTCAATATTTAGTGGGAGATTTCGACCGCGCCGAAACCCTATTTAACCGCGCCTTAGCTCAAGCAAAATCCCGCTTTGAACGGGCGGAAATCTATTCTCTTTATATTGCTGCTTGCATGACTAAAGGGGATAATTATTATCAAGCCGTAGAATTAGGGATTGAAGGATTAAAAGATTTTGGCCTCTATTTTCCCCATCAAGAAGAGGCGTTAATTACTGCCCTGGTTGCTGAACAGGAAACGGTCCAGACTCGCCTCATGGGTCAGAATATCGCTGATTTATTGAACCTTCCTGAAATGGCAGACCCCGATAAAAAAGTGGCGATCAACCTGCTCGTTCATTCCTGGACAGCGACCTATTTTGCCCATAGTCCAAACTGCCTAAAATTGATGGGATTAAAAATGGTCAGCCTTACCTTAGAATATGGAGCCGTAGACGCTTCTGCCTTTGGTTTTGTGGTCTATGGGATGATTTTAGCCGGTCGTCAGGACTATCAAGCGGCTTATCAATTTGGGGATTTAGCCTTAAAATTGCGGCAGAAATTTCCCAATCATACCCTGACTCCAAAAATCAATAATATATTTGCCCATACCATTAATCCCTTCTGGCAACATCTCCGAACTAATTTACCCTTATATCGAGAGTCCTATAAGGTCAGTTTGGAAACCGGGGATATTGTTTGGGGGGTTTGGGCGGTCACCTATCAGTTATGGACGCAATTTATTATGGGGAACCGCCTACCCGAGGTTTATGAGAAATCGGCAAAATACCTCAAATTTATCGAAGAAACCAACGATCGCAATATGATTGCCGGTTATCAGACCTTGCAACAAACGGTTTTAAACTTACAAGGATTAACCGATAGTCCGCTTACCCTAAATAACCCCGAGTACGATGAAACGGCAATCTTGAGATTATGGGCAGACAATCAATTTTATGTGGGCATGAATTGGTTCTGGATGCTCAAGAGTCTGATTTTGTTTTTGCAGGAAGACTATGAAGCGGCATTGATTGTTGCCCGTCAAGCGGATGAAACCATTGGGACAAATTTTGGCTTTTTCAGCATGACGCAACATTATTTTTATTACTCATTGATTTTGACGGCCCTGTATCCAACGGCAGAGGAAGAGAAAAAAGTTAACTTCTGGACTATCCTCAATCAAAATCGGAAAAACCTCAAACTGTGGGCCGAAACGGGGAAAGAGAATTTTCTCCATAAGTACCTGTTGGTGGAGGCCGAAATTGCTCGAATTAGCGACCATCCATTAGAGGCAATGGAACTCTATGATCAGGCGATCGCCAGCGCCCAAGAACAGGGTTATTTACAAATAGAAGCTCTGGCTAACGAACTGGCTGCCAAGTTTTATCGGGGTTTAGGACGGCTGAAAATTGCTAAAACTTATTTCACTGATGCTCGCTATCAATACAGCCTCTGGGGGGCCAAAGCGAAGGTTCAGCACCTCGATAAAACCTATTCTGATTTGTTAGGAAGAGCCTCTATTCGAGACCAGGCATTGGCAGACTTCAGTCAAACCACCACCTCAGAACAGGCTACCACCGTTGGCAATGCGGCTTTACTCGATATTGCTACGGTGATGAAAGCTTCGCAAACGATTTCTTCAGAAATTGTTCTGGAAACTTTGCTAGAAAAGTTAATGCATATTCTGATCGAAAATGCGGGGGCTCAAAAAGGGCATTTACTCCTCGATCGCGAGGGTCAATTTGTCCAGGTGGCTGAGGGAACTGTGGAGAATGACCAAATTACCTTACTGCCCTCTGTTCCCCTCGAAAACTCTTCCGATCTGCCCTTGGGATTAATTCACTACGTCGATCGCACTCACAAACCCCTATTGCTCAATCATGCCCGTGAGGAAGGACTATTTACCACGGACCCCTATATTGTCCGCCATCAAGTCAAATCGGTTTTATGTACCCCGATCGTCCATCAAGGCAAGCGCGTCGGGTTACTCTATTTAGAAAATAACCGGGTAGCAGGGGCCTTTACCCCCGATCGCCTGGAAGTCTTACGAATGTTATCAGGACAGGCGGCTATTTCCTTAGAACTGGCCCGGGTGGTGAAACAAGTACAGGATACCGTCGCCTATTTAAGTGCGATTATCACCCATATTGCCGATGGACTGCTGGTTACCGATGCCCAGGGTCTGATTACCCGAGTCAATCCCGCCCTGTTGGCGATGTTTGACCGCCCGGAAAGTGAAACTTTAGGGAAACATTGTGCCGAACTCTTTCCCCACAATCTGGTTCAAGCGATCGCCCAAAGTGTTAAGTCTCCCAACGATGTGTTCACCGTTGAAGTTGAACTCGCCTTTGAGCACGTCGGAAAAGCCGTCGCGACTTCAATTTTACCCCCTCAGTTATCAGAAACGGATGCTGCCTACTGTATTGGAACCGTAATCTTGATTCGAGATATCACTACAGAGAAAGCGGTAGATCGCATGAAAACCGATTTTATCTCCACGGTATCTCACGAACTGCGAACCCCTCTCACTTCTGTAGTAGGGTTTGCCAAGCTGATCCAGAAAAAACTCCAAGACAAGATTTTACCCAGCTTCCAGGAGTCCGATCGCAAAACTCAAAAGGCGATCGCCCAGGTGGGAGATAACATCAATATTATTATCTCGGAAGGAGAACGGTTGACCCATTTGATCAACGATGTGCTAGATATCGCCAAAATGGAAGCGGGAAAAGTGGATTGGCAAATGCAGCCGTTGGCGGTATCCGAACTGATTGAACGGGCTTTTTCCGCCACATCCAGCCTGTTTGAAAATAGTGGATTGGCGCAAATCCGTGAGATTGAAACGGGATTGCCCGAAGTGATCGGCGATCGCGATCGGTTATTACAAGTGCTAATTAATCTGATCTCCAATGCGGTCAAATTTACCCGAACTGGATCGGTAACCGTCCGGGCCCGCCTCCAGAATGAGCAATTGGTGATCTCGGTTATTGATACGGGCATCGGCATTCCCCCGGAATATCAAGAAACCGTGTTCGAGAAATTTAAGCAAGTCGGGGACACCCTCACAGACAAACCCAAAGGGACTGGACTGGGATTACCCATTTGTAAACAAATTGTCGAACATCACCAGGGTCAGATTTGGGTGGAAAGTGAGATAAAATTGGGAACAACGTTTTCCTTTACCCTCCCTCTAACCCCCGAGAATGGGTTACCGACCCCGGAACAACTCAACTTCCAGACCCTAGTCCAGCAGTTGAAAGAAACCATCATCCCCCATCCCGAACATTCCCAGCGCGATCGCCCGAAAACCATCCTGGTGGTAGATGACGAGACTCACATTCGGTCCTTGTTGCGCCAGGAATTGGAAGCTTCCGGGTATAACGTGCGAGAAGCCAAAGACGGCATGGAGGCGATCGCCCAGGTGAAAGCCACCCCCCCGGACTTGATTTTACTGGATGTGATGATGCCGCAAATTAGTGGATTTGACGTAGCAGCCGTGCTCAAAAATGATCCCCAGACTCTGCATATTCCCATCGCCATCCTCTCCATTATCGAAGATAAACAGCGGGGCTATCGTCTGGGGGTCGATCGCTATTTAACCAAGCCGATTGATCGAGAGGACTTACTCAACCAAATTGGCTTCCTCCTCTCCCAAGAAACATCCAAAAAGAAAGTTTTGGTCGTGGATGAGGATGTTTCGGCGGTTAAACTTTTAGCCGATGTCTTAGAAGCAAAAGGATATATCGTCACCGAAGCCTCAAATGGTCCGGAATGCATCGAAAAAGCACGAGCGGTCAAACCTGATATGATTATAGTAGATTCTCTATTTTCCGAGCGACATGATATCGCCAAAACCTTGCGATTTGAGAAGGGCCTAGAAAATGTCTTTTTCCTGTTGCTTGCTGAAAATCAGGACCCTGATCCAGGGACAAACTAACGGGGGTTAGTAACGCCCAGTCAATCCCTCAAACCGTCGCGGGGTTAAATCTGCGGCGGTTCTCGCCCTTTAAACCCACGACTGACAAACAAAAAAATCAATATGAATATTATTGGATATGAACTGGCTGAACCGATGGAAACCGGCATCAATACTATCATTTATCGCGGGTATAATGCCACCGATGGTACTACAGCCATTTTTAAAGTCTTAGCTTCCCCCTCTCCGACAATTGACGACTTGATTAAATTTAGAAATGAGTATGAAATTTGTAAAAATCTGGAGATTTCTGGGATTGTCAAGCCCTTAGCCTTGACCGATTATCAAAATAGTTTAGCCTTGGTATTAGAGGATTTTGGCGGCCAGTCTTTAAAAAAGAGTATGGACGAAAAACCCCTGACCGTAGCTGAGTGTTTGCACCTAGGAATTCAGCTCACGACCAGCCTAGGACAACTCCACCAGCATCAAATTGTTCATAAAGATATTAAACCCCAAAATTTAATTGTTAATCCGCGAACTGGGGAAATTAAAATTACAGATTTTAGCATTGCGATGCGACTCTCTTCTGAATCTTCTTGGAGTCAAGATACGGTTTTAGAAGGGACTTTATCCTATATGTCTCCCGAACAAACGGGACGGATGAATCGGGCGGTGGATTATCGCACGGATTTTTATTCCCTGGGGGTGACGTTCTATGAAATGCTCACGGGACGGTTACCCTTTGAGGCGGTTGATGCCTTAGAGTTAATCTATTGTCATATTGCCAAAATCGCTGTACCTCCCCATCAAATTAACCCCCAAATTCCTCAAGCCGTGGGGGATATTGTTATGAAATTGATGGCAAAAACAGCGGAAGATCGCTATCAAACCAGTGAGGGGTTGTTATTTGATTTGGAAACCTGTTTAACACAATTAGAAGCCCAGGGCCGCATTGAACCGTTTCCCGTTGGAGAACGTGATCGCGCCAGTCAATTGCTGATTCCCCAAAAGTTATATGGGCGGGAAAAAGAAGTGGGGACCTTAATGGAAACTTTCCATCGGGTTGCTCAAGGTAGTAGTGAAATGATGCTGGTTTCGGGCTATTCTGGCATTGGTAAATCGGCTTTAGTTGCGGAAGTTCATAAACCGATTGTCGGGGCGCGAGGCCACTTTATTTCGGGCAAATATGACCAATATAAACGCAATATTCCCTATGCGGGACTGATTCAAGCCTTTTCTGAATTGATAGATCGTCTCTTGACCGAAACTCCCGATCGCATTACCTTTTGGCAACAACAACTCACCGAAGCTTTAGGGAGTAATGGACAGGCGATCGTAGAGGTGATTCCTAAAGTTGAAGCCATTGTTGGAACCCAACCCCCCATCGCCGAACTCGGACCCCTTGAATCCCAGAATCGCTTTAATCGGGTGTTTCAACAATTTTTGCAGACCTTTTGTAAAAAAGAGCATCCTTTGGTCATTTTTCTGGATGATTTACAATGGGCTGATACCGCTTCTTTACACTTAATTTATCAACTGATTAATGACTTAGACCATCAATATTTTTTACTGATTGGGGCTTATCGGGATAACGAAGTCAATGCAGTTCATCCCCTGATTCAAACGCGGGATGCCCTAGAATCAATGGGGGCGACGGTGAATCAAATCCTGTTGCAACCTTTAGAAATGGTTCATGTGAACGCTTTGATTGCGGATACTTTGGATGAACCCGAGCGATCGCGCCCCTTAGCAGAACTGCTTTACCATAAAACCCAGGGTAATCCCTTTTTCCTGACCCAACTCCTCAAAACGCTCTGGGATGAAAAACTCTTAAGTTATGAGTTCAGTGTGGGATTGTGGCAGTGGGATATTGACCGCATTTTAGCTGTGGGAATTGCCGATCGCAATGTGGTCGAATTAATGGCCCGCAATATTCAAAAACTCCCGGAATCTACCCAAACAATTTTACAGTTAGCCGCTTGTGTGGGCAATACTTTCACCTTAGAGGTCCTGGCGATCGTCAGTGAAAGTTCCCCGATGGCAACCGCTGCCTCACTCTGGTCCGCCTTAAAATCCGGCTTAATTTTACCCCTGAGTTCGGGATATAAAATTCCCTTGCTGATTGGGGATGAACCGGGGGAAAAATTCGAGTTTCCAACCGGAGTCAATTTATCGGACTTGTTAGAAACTCAGTCAATTTCTTATAAGTTTTTGCATGACCGTGTTCAACAGGCAGCTTATTCCCTGATTCAAGAAGAACATAAAAAAGAAACTCACCTCAAAATCGGAAAGTTGCTGCTGAATAACATTCCCCCGGAGGAACGAGAAGAGACAATTTTTGCCTTAGTGAATCAGTTAAACTACGGTTGTGACCTGCTGAAGACCTCCCAAGAAAAAGATGAACTGGCCCAATTGAATGCGATCGCCGGAAATAAAGCCAAATCTTCCACGGCTTATGAAGCGGCTTTGCGCTATTTAAAAGTTGGCATTGGACTCTTAGCCGAAGATTGCTGGAACAGCCACTATGAGTTAACCCTCTCCCTCTATGTTTCCACCTTAGAAGCGGAATATTTAAATGGGAATTTTGAAGCGGCGCAAACCTTAGCCGATCTAATTTTGGACCGGGCAAAGGCAGTCCTGGATCGGGTTAAGGTGTATGAAATTCAAATGCAAATGTATGCCGCCCAACATCATATTAGCCTCGCCATTGAAACCGGATTAGCCGCCCTCAATTTGATGGAAATTTCCCTCGCTGCTGCCTCAGTAGAACGGAGTCAATCCCTAGAATTGCCGGATATCAATGGCATCTCCGAACTGCCGGAAATGACCGACCCTTATGAATTGGCAGTAATGCGAATTCTCATGAATTTAGTCGCCCCGGCTTTACATAGTAGCCAGTTAGAGTTATGGTTTCAACTGGTTTTGACTGCTTTAGAACGCTGTCTGGAAAAGGGGCATTCTGCCATTGCTGCATTTACTTACAGTTGGTATGCGACGCTTCTCTGTGGGTCCGGAGATATCGAACGGGGCTATTATGCGGCACAAATTGCCGTGAAATTGTTAGAACGGTTTCAAGGCAAAACCCTCAAATGTCAAGTTTATAATATGGTGTTTGCCTTCGTGCAGCATTGGAAGCAGCCGGTTAAAGTAGCGGTGGAAGCGTTACAAGAAGGGCTACATAGTGGCTTGGAAGTGGGGGATTTAGAATATGCCAGTTACTGTGCTTGTAAATATTGTAGTTATTTGTTTTTAAGTGGAGAATCCCTGGAAACTGTTGCTCGCAAGCAAACTCCCTACATTGAATTACTCCAAAAACTCAAGTATGAAATTGCCCTCTATGATGGTAGTACCTGGCGACAATTGGTGGCGAATTTACAAGGGTTAGCCCCGGACAAGTATCGGTTAGTGGGGGATATTTTTAACGAAGACCTGATTTTGCCTAAACTCAAAGAGGCAAACGATGGATGGTCTTTATTTAATGTTTACCTCGCCAAAACTATCCTTAACTTTTTGTTAAAACAACGACAAGTAGCCCTGACTTATGCCACCCTGGCGGCGGAATATTCCGGTTCCGTCAGCGGGGCATTTACAATGGCGGTTCATAATTTTTACTATTCTTTAGTCTTGTTGTCCGTCTATCCTTCGGCGAGTACGGAAGACCAGCAGAAGTATTTACATCAAGTGGAATGTAATCAAGAAAAAATGCGAAAATGGGCGGAACTGGGCCCCATGAATTACCAACATAAGTACGAGTTAATCGAAGCGGAAAAAGCCCGAGTTTTAGGTCAGAGTTTAGAGGCGATCGATGGCTATGAACGGGCTATTACTGGGGCCAAAGAAAATGGCTATCTGCCGGAAGAAGCCTTAGCCTATGAACTAGCCTCCAATTTTTATCGCCATCGCCATCAGGATAAATTCGCCGACACTTACCTCAATGAAGCCTATGGTATTTATATCAAATGGGGAGCGAAAATTAAAGTAGACCAATTAGAAGCCAAATATCCTCAGTTAAAGCTCCGCAAGCCCGCTGTGTCTCAGCGAGGGGTTGCTATGGCTCAAATGACGACGGCGACAACATTTGGAAGTTCTGCTGCCTTGGATTTAGCCACGGTGATTAAAGCTTCTCAAGCCATTTCTTCTGAACTGCAAATTGAGAAGTTGGTTGAGAAGTTAATGAATATTTTGATTGAAAATGCCGGGGCGCAGAAAGGATTTTTGGTGTTAGCAGAAGGGGACAATCTCATCTTGGCAGCGGAAGTGGGGCTAGACAAAAAAACTCAGGGGGTCAAGTTACGATTTGATGCATTAGATAGTAAAGCCGATCTACCTTGGTCGATTATTCATTATGTCCGCCGCACTCAAACCAATGTCGTCTTAAATGATGCGATTCGAGAGGGATTATTTACCAACGATCGCTATGTCAGTACCCATCAGGTGAAGTCGCTGTTATGTGCACCGTTTGTCAATCAAGGAAAACTGGTGGGGATTGTTTATTTAGAGAACAATCTCACCCGTAGCGCCTTTACCCGCGATCGCCTGGAAGTGTTACGACTCCTCTCGGGACAGGCGGCGATTTCCATTGATTTAGCGCGAACCGTGAATCAGTTGCAAGATACCGTCGCTTATTTGAATGCGATCGTCAACAATATCGCCGATGGGTTGCTGGTGACAGATATGCGCGATCGCATTTCCCGCTTAAACCCCGCCTTATTAGAGATGTTTGGATTACCCACCACGGAACTACAGGGTCAGGATTGCCAAGAGGGACTGAGTAAGGAACTCGCCTCATTAGTCTCACAATCCCGAGAACACCTCACGGAAGTGCTATCAGCAGAAATCCCGTTAACGAATAATCGCGTGGGTAAAGCCGTCGCTACCTCCATTGTCACCGAATCTACGGGGGATGAACAGGGTCCAAGCTGTATCGGGACCGTTACTTTGATCCGGGATATCACCACAGAGAAAGAAGTTGATCGCATGAAAACTGACTTTATCTCCACAGTTTCTCACGAACTGCGAACCCCTCTCACTTCTGTGGTGGGATTTGCTAAAATCGTCAACAAGAAACTCCAAGAGAAGATTGTCGGGGCACTGGTGGACGCGGATAAGAAAACTCAGCGGGCATTACAGCAAGTCACGGACAATATTGAGATTATCATTTCGGAAGGGGAACGGTTGACGAACCTGATTAATGATGTGCTAGACATCGCCAAAATGGAAGCGGGGAAAGTGGAGTGGCAAATGCAACCGATTTCCCTGAGTGAACTGATGGAACGGGCGATCGCCTCCACTTCGAGTCTATTTCAAAGCACTGAATTACAGGTGCAGGTGGAGATTGAACCGGAACTCCCGCAAGTCAGCGGCGATCGCGATCGGTTATTGCAAGTGCTGATTAATCTCATCTCCAATGCTGTCAAATTCACCGATACCGGGACTGTTACCCTTCGCGCTACCCAAAACGAGGATCAGGTGATGGTGAGTATTATCGACACCGGCATCGGCATCCCCCCGGAATTTCAAGATACAGTGTTCGAGAAATTTAAACAAGTGGGAGATACCCTCACCGATAAACCCCGGGGGACCGGACTGGGATTACCCATTTGTAAACAAATTATCGAACATCACGGGGGTAAAATTTGGGTCGAAAGTACACCGGGTCAAGGTAGTATCTTCTCCTTTAGCTTACCGTCCTTGGGGTCTAGCATCACCCCAGAACTTGAAAAACTCAACTTAGATAGCTTTGTCAAGCAACTCAAAGAACGAATTGTCACCACCCCGAAACGGGAATCCGATTCCGTTAAAACCATTCTGGTGGTTGATGATGATACTCACATTCGGTCCCTGCTGCGCCAAGAGTTAGAAAGCTGTGGATATCAAGTTCGGGAAGCACAAGATGGGATGGAGGCGATCGCTGAAGTCAAAGCCCTGAAACCGGACCTAATCTTACTCGATGTGATGATGCCGCAAATCAGTGGATTTGATGTAGCTGCCATGCTCAAACATGACCCGGAAACAATGGATATCCCCATTATCATCCTGTCGATTATTGAGGACAAACAACGGGGATATCGGTTAGGCATCGATCGCTACTTAACCAAACCCATCGATACCGAAAAACTGTTTGAAAATATCGGGGCTTTACTGTCCAGGGGGGCCTCGAAAAAGAACGTGATCGTCGTTGATGAAGATGCCGGGGCCGTTAAAACCTTAGTCGATGTCCTAGAAGCGAAGGGATACAGCGTTGTCGAGGCAGCGACGGGTCAAGAGTGCATTGAAAAGGCAATGGCGATCGGACCTGATATGATTGTTCTCAATTCTGTGCTATCCGAGCATCACGAAATCGTCAAAACCTTGCGATTTGAAAAAGGGCTGGAAAATGTCTTATTTCTCTTGCTAGATGATGAAGGTTCCGGTTCTATCGGGTAACTGCACTGAGAAGAACACCCCGAAAAATCCCGCCATTCCGACAGGATAAAGTATCTTTACTTCCGTTTGAATGGCGCAGTCTTCCGTTTACCGAATAGAGGAGGTTATATGGCGAAAAAAATCTTGATTGTGGATGATGAACCCCATATCCGCATTCTCATGGAACAAACCCTAGAAGAACTCGAAGATGAGGGGGTTGAATTGCTAACAGCCATCAATGGAGAAGATGCACTCAATACCATCAAAGCCGAAAAACCTGAATTAGTTTTTCTGGATGTTATGATGCCGAAAATGAGCGGCTTTGAAGTCTGTAATGCAGTCAAAAATGAGCTAGGCATCAAAGATGTTTATATTATCATGCTGACCGCAAAAGGTCAAGAATTTGATAAACAAAAAGGCAGTGAATCAGGGGCTGATTTGTACATGACAAAACCTTTTGACCCCGATGAAGTCCTAGAAAAATCGATGGAAATTTTAGGAATCGATTAAATACTACCGGGGAGGGGCGATTGACCAATCGTCCCTAATAAGGATTTTCCCCGAGAGTGGGAGCATCTTGCTCCCAGCTATTACACAATATAGTTAACCATGACTCAAGCATTATCTCAAACTTACATTTATTTACATGGATTCGCCTCGGGTCCCAACTCATTTAAGGCAAATTATTTGCGCGATCGCTTTGCAGAACTTGCCATTCCTCTAAAAATTCCCAATCTCAATCAGGGAGATTTTTCTCATCTGACTCTGACTCGCCAACTGGAACAAGTAGCGAGGGAATTTCCCCTCGAACCAGCTACAGTTCCCCTAATTGGCTCAAGTTTTGGGGGACTGACTTCTGCCTGGTTAGCGCAACGATATCACCAGGTCGATCGCCTGGTTTTATTAGCCCCTGCTTTTGAATTTTTGAGTCATTGGATAGCAAGTTTAGGTCCGAAACGAATGGAACAGTGGCAAGAACAGGGGTATTTACCAATTTATCATTATGGAGAAAAGTGGGACATTCCCCTAAGTTATCAATTTATCACGGATGCTCAAGGTTACGTTGAAAATCAGTTGCAGCGACAGCTACCCACTTTGATTTTACATGGGGTTAAAGATGAGGTAATTCCCGTTGAGGCAAGTCGTCGATTTGCTGCTTCTCGCCCTTGGGTGAAGATGGTAGAATTGGATAGTGATCATAGCTTGGGTAATATGATGCCGGAGATTTGGGAGGCAATTCGAGATTTTTGTGGGATTTGATGGGGGTGGGAATGATTGAGGTTTGGAGGGGGAATTAAGAGAATCACTTCTATTAGGTGAAACTATCTTTTGCACCCGCCCTTTCTGAATCAGGTTTTTCAATAGGGGATTCAAGGCCTGAAAATTAATCTGAAAATGCTGTTCCAGTTGCGCCAGGGAGGGTTGCCCCGGTTGGGATAAATAGGTTTGAATTTCTGTTAATATCATTTTTTCTAACTCATCTGAAAGACAGAATGCCTAAGTTGAAAACCCTGAGCAATTTGATTAGAATTAAGGCAAAGACTTCTTCCAAAATTCTAAAAAGTCCCCCTTTCTAAGGGGGGTTGGGGGGATCAATCAGAAATTTGGATCCCGTGTCTACCGCCTATTTCTGCTACCGATCGCCTTGATCCCTTCACTGGCAAAACAGGTCGAAAGAGTTTCATCAGGACAACCGTAGCAACCGCAAATAGCACTACCCTCACAATCCACCCCAAGGAGGCGATCGCGTGTTGTGAGAAGGTGGAGATTTGATAGAACATCACGGCAGCAATGTGCGACACTCCCCCAGTTTCAACCGGGGATTTCTGAAATACCTAATTTAGGACTGATACTCTATACCAGCGGGTCCGGCGATCGCATGAGGGATAATGGGGTTCTTTTTGTTGGTATTTCTGTTTACCCTGAACCCTTGGCCCATTTTATCTTAATTTATATAAAAAGATGCGAGTAGCCCCCTTTTGATTTAACGGCTTTATTCTCACCCTATATCCCTTTTTGTGGAAAACTCCGCTTTTATTCAGCTTTTAGGTCTCTCTCATCCAAAACTCTCCGTATCTTCTGGATTCAGCCCTTGCGTATTTATACGGAGTTCTTTTACCAAGAATCTCCGTAATTCAGAGGTTTGCACTTTTTCCAACCCTAAGTTATTGTATAAGCATAATCAGGAGTGGGTAACCTGAGCAAAGTGGGGCGATCGCCACATAAAATGTTTAACAATCAAGGAGGTTTTCCAGAGTGATTCAGTTAAAAAGTCAACTCTCAAGTTAGAACCTTAAAACCCGGTGATCCCCGGTTGAGTAAGAACATAAAAAATCCCCAGAAGCACTTTAGGGACAGGATCCGCGAACCCATCCCTTAGATATCTCTACCTCATGGTAGATGCCAAAAGGAAATGAAGGCTTATTCGATTCAGAAGAATTGAGAAACTTGCGACGGTTTTGGTATTCTATCAAAACCATACCTAGAGAGTTAGGGATCCCTAATGTCAGGTAAAATAGAACGGGTGCATTGACAATCACTTCCTTAAAGAAATGGATAGAGTCCGGATAGGGTGGGGCTCTAAGCCTGAGTGTTGCTACCAATAGAAGATCTAGGGAATAGATATCGATTGCTGCTGAACTGACAGGCTGGTAGAACACTGCATGAGGATCCGCGAAAAATAGAAGGATTCCTCAAACGTAGGGGAAAGCTAAAGCTAGAGTAAAACAAAGATTTTCCTTCAGAGTGTGAACTAAATTCCCCGGGAATGAGATCAAAAGAATAATTAAGAGTCCAATTTTTTATAAAATTAGATAGATAGAGGAAACTCGGATGAAAGGAAGCACTCAACTTTTTAAAATCAATCTCAGGCGGCTTCTGCTTAAATCAGAGGTTAGAGAGATTTTGGTCCCACTATTGACCGAAATTCAGTGTCAAGGCTGCACGATATGGGATTTACAAGGACAGATTCCCCTAGGCCCCCAAACTGAGGACGAAAGAGAAAGCTATCCGATTGAGCTTTCTGGGGAAGTCTTGGGCTGGGTCCGAGGAGGGGAAGGAGCCAAATTGATCGCGACATTACTGACCTATTTTGCAAAAAAAGAGCAAGAGAAAAAGCAACTGGCTCATGAAGCTTTAGAGAAGTATCGAGAAATTACCCTGCTGTACAATATTTCTCAAAAATTAACCGCCTGTTTAGATATCAAAGAAGTGGCTAAGGTCGTACTGGAGGAAGCCCAGCGGCTGATCAAGTCCAGTCAAGGGGCGATCGGATTACTCAATTCGAGTACCGGAGAACTCGAAACTTTAGCTCAGTTTGGACCTGGGGGAGAGGAACCACCCAAACTCAAGGTCATAGAGGGGATTGTCGGTCAAGTGATGGCCTCGGGAATTGGAGAAATTGTCAACGATGTCAGTCACGACCCCAGAAAAGCTGAGGATGAAATCCCGGTAAAATCCCTGATAGCGGTTCCCCTGAAGACGAAGGATCGCGCTATTGGGGTCATTTCGGTGAGTACCCTGGAGGCGCATAGTTATGCGGCGGGGGATCTAAAATTATTAACCATGCTGGCCTCTCAAGCTGCCTCCGCCCTAGAAAATGCTATCCTCCACGAATCGAAGTTAGAAGAAAGTCGCCGGGAGGCATTGTTATTTCGGTTAGGAAGTCAGATTCGGTACTCCTTAGATTTGGATACGATTTTAGAGACAGCAGTAAGCGAGATTCGCAGTCTTTTGGATATCGATCGCTGCTTTTTTATGTGGTATCGTCCCCATGCCGCCATCCCAGCCTGGGAAGTGGTTAAAGAAGCCCGCACTAGGAAATGTGAGAGTCTGCTGGGGTACTATTGTGCCGACGAAATTGGATCGTTGGGGGAACAGTTGATTGACCGAGAAACGGTCAGAGTGGATCAGGTGGAAAATGCTAGGGATTCTCAAATGCGCCAATTTTGTGCGCAGGGAGAATTGAATTCGATTGTGGCTTTACCGATCCAGACGCGATCGGGGGAAATTGGAGCGATCGCCGCTGGGAGTTGCGGGATCACCCGACCTTGGAGCGATCGCGAGGTCGAACTGTTAGAAGCGGTAGCCAATCAACTAGCGATCGCGATCGAACACGCTGAAATGTATGAAACCAGTCAGACTGTTGCCCTAGAAGCTCAAACCCAAGCCCAACAACTCCAATGCACTTTGGAAGAACTGCAACAGACTCAAACCCAATTGATTCAAAGTGAAAAAATGTCGGGCCTTGGGCAGATGGTAGCGGGGATTGCCCATGAGGTGAATAACCCCGTTAACTTTATTCATGGCAATCTGGAATATGCTAACCAATATAGTGACGCTTTACTCAGTCTGATTGATCTGTATCAACAGCATTATCCTGAGCCAGAAGCGCCGATTCTCGAACGTATCGAAGCCATTGAGCTTGACTTTATCCGGTCAGATTTTCCCAGCTTACTCTCTTCAATGCTCCTGGGAACCGAACGAATTCATGAAATCGTGCAGAGTCTGCGAAATTTTTCTCGACTTGATGAAGCGCAGATGAAACCTGTGGATATTCATGAAGGCATTGACAGTACGCTCTTGATTTTACAACATCGCTTAAAGCCTAGCTTGGGAGCATTTCCTATTGAAATTGTTAAAGACTATAATGATCTGCCTCCAATAGAATGCTATGCTTCTTCCCTCAATCAGGTGTTTATGAATATTCTGAGCAACGCGATTGATGCGGTGGAAGAAAGGCGGGACAAAGGAGGGAAAATAGAGATTAGGACGGAACTGATCACGGGAGACTGGAAACGGGCGATCGCGAACCGGGGCCTGGAACAGCCGACACTGGAGCAAATCCGAGATTTATCGAAGGGCGATCGCTACTCAGCTTTGAAATCCTGCGCTTGTATTACCCCCCATCTCTCTGAGGTTTGTGCAGCGATGCCGGGAACCCTTCACCCTCCCACCTTCGTGATCATTCGGATTCGGGATAATGGGTCCGGAATCCCCGAACACTTACAAAAGCAATTATTTGACCCCTTCTTTACCACCAAACCTGTGGGTAAAGGGACTGGACTGGGATTGTCAATTAGTTACCAGATCGTCGTTGAAAAGCATGGGGGACAGCTACTCTGTTTCTCCGAACCCGAAGAAGGCACAGAATTCGCCATCATTATTCCCCTCAAACAACCCGTTGAAGTCCAGACTGAGGACGTTCTAAACTGTTTGCCGAGTTGGGTACTCAGTTCATAGTGTTGTAAATTAGGGTCGAGGGGTTAGGTATCTAGCAGTTTTGTGGGATTGAGAGACCAAAATTTCCCCTCTTCCCCTCGGGGTTCTGTGTCAGATCGCGTTTGATAAGGGTGTGAGGAGTTGGGGCCAACGGCGATCCGTTCAGAAGCCGTTGCTTATTTGAGGGTTTTAGCAGAGCGAGTGGGGAGAAAATCACTGGGCTGGGCACGAAGATTTTGATAGAGTTCAAGGACCTGCTGAGTATAGTCACCAAACTCACCGCGATCGTACAAGTTCCCATCACCCGAAACCCACCAAGCCGCCGCACGACGAACGGCAATATCTTCATCGTTGCCACTGCGCGGATACTCAGCCCGCAAGACGTCCTCCATCACGCAGACTAAAATATTTTGCGCCTTCATGCGATCGGCATTAAATTGTTCCGGGGTTAATTCCTCCCCAATACAGAGCGTTGACCACCTACTAATATTTGCCGGTTTGATATTCCAGGCATTCTCAACGTCATCATCCCTCCCCGATGAATTGGATGTGACCAAGCGCAGTGCTTCCACCAACGCCACCACTTGGGACTCGGAAATTTGTCCCCATACTGGAAATGCCCATAATACAAAGCTGGCTAACAGTCCACCCAGCAAAATCCGCATAATTCTCCTCTAAAAGTCCGCCCATTGATTTTGACTTATACTGGGCCAACTGTCCATCTTTATTGTAAAAATTATAAGAAGGGAACAATAGAAAAACTTTTTTGTCTTTACTTGGTTCATCGGCTGCCATCTGACCCGCATCAAATACAGCCTTAACGGTATTCTCGAACCTCACTTTTTGTTTAAGTCTAGCCTTTTTAAAACTGCCGTTAATCCCACTCTGGCCCATCCCTAAAAAGGCTATGGGCATTGTTATGGACGGATTGGGGATTTAGGTTGCAGAATCCCTGCGGATTTTAGAGTGTTTAAGAACAAGTGAGGTGGAGAGGTCAAAGGGTTCACTTAATTCCTGCACCTGCCGCATCAATCCAGCCCTCATTCCGAGCGAAATTCATACACCTCTTGAATCACTTGCACCCAACCCTGGGCTAAGGATTCCCAAATGCGATCGCCCTTCTCTTTCGTCGCTGCTGTCCCATCCCCCATCACCCCACTCTTACTGATTTGATGGGTTAACCAAGCAAAGGTTAATGACCCTTTTGTTCCTAACAAACTCCCTTCTGGACGTTCTGGGGGATATTCCGCCACGGCCTTTTCCATCTTCACCCAATTCGGCAGAACTGCTAACATTAAGCTCGTTTCTGCATCCCCTGCGTGCATTCCCAACCTCCGCTCTTTTTCAGAAATAAGCGCTTTACTTTCATTGGGAACTCGCCAAGTAAATAGGGGAAATACCCTCAAATCTGGATACTTCGCTGTTAAATCCTGAGCCGCAATTTCCACGACTTGCGGTTGACCGCCATGAGAATTCATGAACACTAATTTTCTAAATCCTGCCCGATAAAGGCTCTCCCCAATCTCCATTAAGGTCGATAAAAGCGTCTGAATACTCAAACTAATCGTCCCCGGAAAATTGCCATGTTCATTAGATTTTCCATAATATAACGGCGGCAAAGCATAGGCGGGAATTTCCGGACTCAATTGTTCCAAAGCTTTTCCTAAAACCGCCATACTAATCGCACTATCAACAATTACAGGCAAATGAGGACCATGTTGTTCGATCGCCCCCAAAGGTTGAATCACCACAACATTCCCTTTGTCTGGCATCGCCGCAATATCCGTCCAACTTAGATAGGCAAAAAAACGCTCAGGGGGGATGAAGCCGTGCATGGGGGATGGGGGGGATGGGGGAGATAGGGGAGATAGGGGAGATGGGGGAGATGGGGGAGATGGGGGAGATGGGGGGATGGGGGAGATAGGGGAGATGTTCAACGTCACGACTTCAGTCGTTATCCCTCCTCCCCATCCTCCCCATCCTCCCCATCCTCCCCATCCTCCCCATCTCCCCCATCTTCCCTATCTCCCATCATTCTTCCATCTTCCCAATCAATCGTCCCCGATGGGATGTGGCGCGTAAGAAGGAGAGTAATTCTCGATTAACCAGATGGGGAACTTCCTGCTGGATCCAGTGACCGCAATGGGGAACCAACTTGAGTTGAAACGGAGCTTTAATTAGGCGATCAAATCCATCGGTTAACTTATTGCTCAAAAACGAATCTTCTTCTCCCCACAATACCAGGGTGGGTGCAGTGACATAATGGGGCGATCGCCCTAAGTTCTGTACCCAATTCAAGGGAGACATCAGTTGGCGATAATAATTAATCGCCGCAGAGAGCACTCCCGGTTTTTCCAATGCTTCCTGATAAATCTTAGTCAGTTCCGAGGTAAACGCCCCTTTGCGGATCGCTTGTTCCTGAAACACTTTTTTGACAAAATCCTTTAAGTTTTGCTGAATCAACCACTCCGGGACTCCTGGAACCTGAAATGCCAGGACATACCAACTGCGGCGGAGTTGATCCACATTGCTTCCCATTGCCTGTAACCACTGTTGGGGGTGGGGTGCATTTAAAATCGCCAAGCGATCGAGGCAATTGGGAAAGCGTTCAGCCAGGTGCCAGGCGATCGCCCCTCCCCAATCATGACCCACAATATGGGCCTTGACGTATCCTAAACTTTCAATTAACCCTTTAATATCTGCACTTAACGTATCCAGATCGTAGCCACTATCAGGCTTATCCGAATCGTTATAGCCGCGCAGATCTGGAACGACTACCTTAAAATATCGAGAAAGCGCCGGGATTTGATAGCGCCAGGAATACCAAAATTCCGGAAATCCGTGCAAGAGGAGAACGAGTTCCCCTTGTCCTTGGGACACGCAGTGCAAGCGGATCCGGTTCGTTTCAACATAATGATGTTCCCAAGTAGCTTCTAGGGCGGTCATATTTTTTTTGCAAACTGGCTGTGTGGATCGCGAAACGTCAATTTAAGCCAGATAAACCCCAGGAGCGCTCGTTACCGTGGCGTTTGTCGTTCCGTCCTTTCAGCCTAACATTTTTCAGCCCCAAAAAAATTAGCCCGCTCTCTCATCGTAAACCCGATGTTCTCCTGATCGACCCCCAGGAGATTGAGATATCGGGTTCCCTTCAAGGGCGAGCCTAGACCAGTGTTGCTACACAAGCTGCTCATTTACGTCTTCCACTGCCAGATCAGGCTGGTCTGGAATGACTCTCATTTGACATTTGACCAGGTTGGCGAGTTCTTGAAGCTGGGCAATTGCTTCTGCGCCCTCTAATTTCATTAATTCGCGATCGTCGCGCATTTCTGTCCAGGTAATCCCGTAGTCCGACACCAAAAACCGAATCAAGTGATCTTCTCCTAGGCTCACCATAAAAGAGGCGCTGTTCATTTGCCCTCCGCAGGTATAGCAAG
Organism: Laspinema sp. D2d; assembly: GCF_025370755.1. GTDB lineage: Bacteria > Cyanobacteriota > Cyanobacteriia > Cyanobacteriales > Laspinemataceae > Laspinema. The sequence continues at coordinate 27,728 of NZ_JAMXFC010000004.1, forward strand.
AGGCTAGGTAACCGCGACGCTCTAGCACGATCGCTAGGGCTTGCAGGTTCATGACGAGATCCTTGACAAATTGACGGTGCTGTTCGGCGAGTCTGATAAACACTTACTTTCTCCTATCACCACACCACAGTTTAGAACTTTTTAATGTTTTTTTTAGATTTGACCTCCTCCTGGAGTCGATATAATATGTAGGGCCCCATCTGTCCAATGGTAATCCAATTGTAAACAGCCAACGGAAGGGATGCCACTAAGTTAACGTGATTCACCCGTCCGAGGAGGTATCCGTTACAACACTTGATAGTTGGATAGGTCATAGATTCAGCAGAATTCCAGGGTTTTCCGGAGTGCTTCCACCTGCCTAGATTGACCCAAAATTTCCTAAAACCTATGGAGGCTGGCTGGCCTACGGCGATCGCCCATGCGAATAGGAAATTCTTATCAGAGTGATTAGATAATTGTTTGAGAGATTCTCAATCCTGAGATTGTCTAAGCGGGGTAAGGACCCCGTTAGCCTCCATACCAATCGACCTCTCGGGATGCCACTCGGTACAGAGATTCCACGTTACATCGCCCCTAAATTCGGTTGAAACCGTCAATTTAGTTCACTTCCCACCAACCCAGTGAAGGGCCAATGAAGCGAACAATTAACCAAGCCACAATCAAAAAACCAATGCCGAACCAACTTCCTTGGACGGTCCACTTCACAAACTGTTCGGATTGACTTTTAGTAATCGGCAACCAAGGGACGATTCTAGGCTCTTTGCCATACTGATCTCCGAGCGTTGACTTGCGACGTTTTGCTTCACCCATAGTAAAGAGAGTAGAAATGGTAGAATTTCAATTGAGCTAACGGATCCAGTGGGAAAGCCCCCGCCCTCATGCCCAGCATCCAGGTTAGGCTGATGATTTCATTCCCCGTTGCTATCGAAAGGAACCGGCCCGTTGCGAGTCTTCGTGCCGAAGAGGATGAGGATTTGATAGCAACCCTCTGAATATTAACTTGATTTCCTACCCGATCGCTCACTTTTGTTGCCAAACTTTACTTAGTCTTTCAGTTTCAATAGCCTGGGCCTTCGCGGTAGAGAGGTGATCCATCTGACGCCAAACCGGGGTTGGACCCTAAGAAGGTTGCTTTTTTCGTAGAGATTGGGTCAATTAACTCGGTTTTTCATCTCGACTGTACCGATGCCCTAGGATAGGATTTCCTGACAAAGCCCTAACGGATGGACTGCCTAGGGATCAGTCCCCTCCCGGTTGCCCCCTCTGTCTTGGAAAACCAGATAGGAAAGACCCCATTACCAAAGGAGGGGAGCAAAAAAGGATTTGAGGATGATCCCCTTCCTTGGTAGCATCAAATCTAAGTCATGGGATTTGGTCAGTGGATGAACATCCAGAAATTCAATCGGTTCAAGGAGGTGATTCACCTGAGTAACAGATCTCTCTCGATAGAACAGAATCCAGCCTTATTCGGTAGCCCGGTGAGCCAAGCATTTGTCTCATCTGGGTGTTCTATTATGAGAAGTTATCCTCAAAGCCAACCCGAACCGGGCTGGAAACAAGATGTTGTACTGTTGCCAGGTCGGGAAGGATTGACTCGCAAACCTGATCAGGGCGATCGCCCCTATCAATCCCACCCGAGAAAAGTCCAAAGAATTCTGGTATTTCCGGGGTGGAACAGGAACCGCTTGAGACCGCGTACCTGGGGTAGAATCACCCCCCCTTTATCCGCTATCATTCCAGACTTGCTTGGCGATGTTCAGGTGTGCTCAGCGTAAATGGATCAGCTTGAATGTTTACCCTATAGTGTCGGTCATGGAGATGAGGGCGTCTCCTTACAGGTGCGGATGGGACCCTATCGCATCCTCCTTGACTGTGGCATCAGAGATATCTCACCCTTACAAGCGGGTTTAGAGAAAAAGGGCAGTGGCCCTGGATCCCTACCGGCAGATTTAGTGCTGGTCTCTCATGCTCATGCCGATCATGCCCAGGGTTTATGGGACCTGCATCAAGCATTCCCCCAATTACCAATTTATGCCAGTGAAGTCACGACGGAACTCCTGCCCCTGAACTGGCCCGGGGGAGAACGCGATCGCTTAAGATTTTGTCAAGCCTTACCTTGGCGCACTCCAGTCGAATTTCTGGATGGATTGACCGCTGAATTATTTCCCGCTGGTCATCTCCCCGGGGCAGCGGCTATTTTATTGAGCTATACCCCCACCCCCTCTGGGCGATCGCCTCAACCGCCCCGACCCTATACCCTGCTTTATACGGGAGATTTTTTCCTTTCCAATTCTCGCTTAGTGGAAGGATTACCCCTCGATGAACTGCGGGGATTAGATCCCGATGTGCTGATTGTCGAAGGGAGTTATGGAACCTCGCGGTTTCCCCATCGCCGATCGCAGGAAAACCAACTGGCTGAACGCATTGAACGGGCGATCGCCCAGGGTCAATCCGTCCTCCTTCCCACTCCCACCGTGGGTTTAGGTCAAGAAATCCTCATGCTGCTGCGGAGTCATCACCAATTCACCGGGCGGGATCTGGATATTTGGGTTGAAGGAACCGTTGCTGATGCTTGTGATATTTATTTAGAACTCCTGCCCCAACTCCCCGCCTCAGTCCAAAACTTTGCCCGCCATCAACCCTTATTTTGGGACGAACGGATCCGTCCGAGGGTGCGTCGCTTATTCCCTGAGCACCATTCCGAACTAGCAAAAGGTCCTTGTGTCCTGCTTACGGAATTAAGCAGCAACCTCAAAAATTTTGAGGGAGGCGATCGCCAACCCTGGTTGATTTTACTCCCCGAATATCCCGGACAACCTCAGCGCTATAACCCAGAGTCCTTATTTGCCCATCTCCCCGAGTCCCGCTTTACCCTGGAAACCTATTTACTCGCCCAACATTGTGACGGCAATAGCACCACCCAACTCATTCATAATTTACATCCCCAGCACGTCGTCTTTATCCACGGTTCCCCCGCCTATCTAGCGGACTTGACCAACTTGGATGAACTCCGCAACCGTTATCACCTACATACTCCAGAAGCGGGGAATCTAGTCGAACTCCCGATCGGCGAGACGATTTTGCAACCCGTGACCCCTGCGGAAATTTATCCGGGAGAACTCACGGAACATCCAGGCAGCGTTACCCTTTCCCTATCCCAAACCTTGGCATTAGATCCCCGTTGGCAAAAGTTTTCTGATACGGGGTTAATCGAAGCACGGTGGCAGGGTGAGGAATTAGTGGTGCGTGGGGTTTCTCAACGAGAATTGCTCTCCCAAGGGAGTGCCGCCCGCGTCAATGCGAATATAGAATGTTGCGGAAACTGTCGGTATTATCGGGGCCAGCGTTGTTGGAATCAGATTTCCCCGTTATTTGGGTTTAAGGTGACTCCCGATGGCTATTGTCCCGCCTTCGAGGCGGCGATGGTTCCACCCGTTTCGCCGCCCGGTTTGTAAGGCATAACCGGATCAAGTTAATACCCAATGCAGGGTCAGGCTTTAGGTCCAAAATTATAGCCTTAAGTACCCCAGTGGCACTTAAGGCTATGATTAACAACTTGTTGTTCTAAGGATTTTTAACGATCGCCTCGGTCCAGCAGAGGGGAGGGGAGAAGAAACCAGGTTTCCTACCCGTTAATGGGGATGACCTCAGTTAGAGGTAAACAAAAACCCGGTTTATTGTACTGCTGAACATAAGCGATCGCCCGGTGACCTGGAAACCGTAGGGTTTAAGGCAAAACCGACTGTTGAGATTATTCTTGATTCAAGTCGGGAGAGCGTTTGGGAATTTGTTCGGCTTCGGGACAGTCATCTGATACCAAAGGTTCCACATTCCCTCGCGAAACGCAGGCAATTTTTTGGCTAACGGCACCGATGCTTTCGAGGCGAAACATCTCTTCCCAGGAAGAGAGTTCATCTTCTTCATCAGTTTCATAGCGGATGGTGACTAAATCTCCTTCGATGTCAAGAATGCGAACACCGTCAATCCAACGCTGCTGATCCCGCAAGAAAATACTGACTTCACGACCATCGCAACAGAATTGATAAATCTTGCGGTGTAGCATAGGTGGCTTCTCCTGAGCAAATAATTTTTCAATTGCTAAATCGTATTTCTCACCAAAGCGAGAATGCCCCGGCGATCGCACCAGTTCCCCAAAGTGAGGGTGGGACCGGGATGGGGTTCCGATTGTTTCCATAATGCATGGCTTGAGTTGAACTGTTCCACCTCGGGGTTGATGGCTACCGATTTAATTTGACAGTGTAGCTTGAAAACCCGTCAATATTGCTCGCAATGTACCAATCCCAATTAAATATCGCCCTCGCCGAGGGGGGATATCGGAGCGAGAAATTGATAAAAGCTCGAATTTTGAAACAGGGGGCGAACAAAAGTTAGGTGGGAAGGGGATTTTAACTAAGGATTGTACGATCGTCCGACGGTTTTTAGGGGCGGGTCCGGTTGCCGTCTCTCCCCCTCCTGTTGCGATCGCCCCCGTTAGGAACTCGATCCAGTTAGGCAGGGTGGGCCTCAAGGCTGGCCCGTTCGGGTCAGTTCGAGGGATTGACTTGGGTAACTGACCCCTAACTCGGTGCCTGGACGCTTTAATCAACTCGAATAATTAGGTAGCTTCTTTTTCCTATTGTACCGATTTTCAGTCATTCTGAGACAACTCCCTCAAAGAAAGAACCTAGAATTTCCAGCACACCGGGGTTCTGAACGGTCTGGGTTTCACCCCCAGTTATGGCGAATGCTCTAGGCTGTCTGGGGTTCCCACAAAGAACCGGCGATGTTTTTGGGTCTGTTCTAGGGCCTCAGTCAAGGCATTCCAGTCTTCTGACTCGATCGCCCCAATGAACTCGTTGAGTTGATCCCGATAGGCATAGAGCGATCGCAAAACTTCTTTTCGGTTGTACTGCGCCATCATCACCCCTAACTCAGGATTCCCCCCACCAACTCGGCTGGTATCCCGAAAGCCACTACTCGCAAGCTGTTGGGCCAATTTCAGGCGACTCCCTACAGGTTCCTTCATACAGGCGGAGATTAAACTTGCCGAAATCATCACCGGCAAATGAGAAATCCAAGCGACGGCACAATCATGGTCTTCCGGGCTGCATTGGTAGACCTGGGACCCCAGAGAGCGAGCTAACTCCGTCACGGTTTCTACGGCGCTATCCGGGGTATTTTCCGTGGGGGTAATCACATAAGGACGTCCGACAAATAAATCAGGCACTGCCGCATCCAGTCCGCTTTCTGCTGTCCCCGCCATTGGATGCGCTGGGACAAAGTTGCGCCATAAAGGAGTAAGCGCTTCGACCACAGGCATTTTCACCGAGCCCACATCCGTTATGATAGCGGTAGGGTTGAGATGGGGGACAAGTCGTTCTACGGTCCATGCGATCGCGGCGATCGGCGTGCATATAAATACTACTTCGGCGTTTGCCATCAGGGTCATCTCTACATCTGCCTCATCCACGATTTGGCGCGTTACAGCTTCCTGGCAAGTTTGGAGGCGACGGGATACCCCTAAAATGCGGTGACCCCGCGATCGCAAATCCAACGCCAAGGAACCTCCAATTAAACCCAAACCCACAATTCCAACGTTCATCGGCTCTTTATAATCCCTAAATTCCGACTTATTATGACCCCAGTTGGCTGCTTCCGAATCCCATCGCCATTTCCCAGAACCGAGGGGACCCATTTGGGTCCAGTCCGTGAGAAGGGAACCCGCTAAAATTCATTCCAGTTACAACTCGGCGATCGCCTTACCCCTAAAGGGGAATCATCCACCGATTGCTCATCTAAAATACCGCTCCCTAGAACCCCGAAACCAAGGTAGGAAGACAACCCCGGTTCTGAAGCACACCCGGCTAATCAGCAACCCATCGGGTCGGTGAAACCGGGTAACCGTCCTCTTTATTTAATAGACTTCTTACAACATTCTCTCAAGCCGATGGGCGTTTTTAAAGGGGGGAAAGGGGGAGCAATCTGGTATTTTGCAAGAAGTCTAATCCGATACCGACGCCCTAAAAATCAGTTGTGCCAGGGTTCCCGATTCACTATCCAGCAATTCCTACGGGTTTTTGACCTCTGGCTGGTTTAATCTTTTCCTCCTTCAACAGGGAGGGGAATGACCCGATAACCTGTGAGGGTCAAAATGGTGAATCGCCTCGGGAGCAATTGGGAAGATTGAGGGTCAGAAAATGTTACAGTGAGTCGATCTGCCGGTGTTCTGGTGGGAGTTATCCCGCTGGGTGCGTTTGGTGATTTTGTGATGGCGATCACCCGACCCTTGCAATGGTAGGGAACAGTGCCTCCCGTAGTTTTGAACCCAGGGAACAATTCCCAACGACTCAGCAGTACCACAAGCGGGGACTTTCCTCTCGCGATCGCTCTTCCGCTAGGATGGTAATGCAAGCGTGCTATCACCGTAAAGTCCCGCTGTTCTCAGGGTGCCCCGATGGAAGCTGAAGAACTAATCAAAAAATATGTAGCTGGTGCCAGAGACTTTCCTGGGGTTATGCTGACTGAAGTCAATCTCAGTCAAGTTAATCTCAGCGAAGTGAACCTAAGTGGGTCTAACCTGAGTATTGCCAATCTTAGCGGTGCTGACCTCACTGGAGCCAATCTCAGTCATGCCAAGCTCAATGTTGCAAAACTCAACAGCGCTCACCTGAGTGGAGCCAATCTCAATGGAGCGGATCTCAATGTTGCCAACTTAGTTCGGGCGGATCTACGCGGAACCCTGTTAATTCAAGCCTCGTTGATCCGTGCCGAACTCATGCGTGCCGAACTCAGTGGAGCCAACCTCACCCAAGCGGACCTCAATGGTGCCAACCTTCGCGAAGCGAAACTCCGCCAAGCCTACCTAGTCAGCGCCAATGTCAGTGAAGCGGACATGAGAGGAGCCTCTTTAATGGGGGCTAATCTGGAACAGGCCAATTTAAGAGAGACGAACCTCAGCGGTGCGGACCTGAGTGGAGCCAACCTCAGAAATTGTGAGTTGCGCCAAGCAGATCTGTCTCATACCAAGCTCATGGGAGTAGACCTCTCTGGGGCAAATTTGCGCTGGGCTGATTTAAGTGAGGCTAACTTACGCGGTGCGGACCTCAGTGGAGCCAAATTAAGCGGCGCTAACCTCCGAGGTGCGGACTTGAGTCATGCCAATTTACTGGATGCGAGTTTGGTGTACGCGGATTTGACCTACGCCAATATGATCCAAGTGGACTGGACTGGTGCTGATATTTCCGGTGCGACTTTAACCGGAGCCAAACTGCATGGCGTGTCGCGGTTTGGTTTGAAAACCGAAGGGATTATCTGCGAGTGGCTGGATCTGAGTCCCAATGGCGATCGCACTCAAGTTTACCGCTTTACCCCAGAAACCTCAGAAACCTTTTTTCATCAAACTCTACCCACGGTAGAACTCCTGATTGATGCGGCCCTCGACCAAGATGCGCATTTAGCCTTAGCCTTGGCTTACCATCAAATCGCTCATCGCTATCCCGACTTAATCGAACCGCCGAATATTGAAGTGAGTTCCAGGCGCACAAAACTGAGCTTTAAAATCGGTAATGACCTGTTATTGTTCTCTACAGCTTATGTGGCGATTCTCCCCTTTAAAGATGCGGGGGTAACCCAAGAGAATCTGGAGCATTTAGTTGATATGATTGAATCGGAAGAAATTTCTAGGTTACTCAATAATGCCCGAGAAAAGGTCAAGGAAATTAAAAATTCTCAAACCTTTTCTCGCATTGTTCAACGGGGAAAGTTTTTTCAATCTCCCACGCAAACGGTGTTGACTAATTCCGGCGATCGCACCTTAGATGTCCATCACAATCCCAACTTTGGGAAACGACTGGTTAATATCGCTCTCGGCAATAACGGAGTTCCGGTGGGACCCGTTATTTCTAGTCCCAATTTTTCTCTACCCCCAGTCAACTTGTTGGTTAATTTTATCAAAGGCTTGCACTTATCCTCTAATGCCATTTCCCAGAAATAAAATGTCTTCTCCATAGCGATCGCTATTCTAATTGTCTGAGTTTTCTCCCCTCTTTCATCTGTGTTGTTTTCCTACTTTTGGCCTCAAGGCTCCCCTGACCGCGTACCCAACTAACCCATCAGCACTTTCTTCACAGGAATACCCTATGCAAGCCGAGGATATTATCAAAAAATATGCAGCAGGAGAAAGAGACTTTTCTGGGATGGATCTGACGGAGATCAATCTCAGTCGAGCTAATCTCAGTGGCGCAAGCTTCAGGAACGCTACTCTGAGTATTGCGAATCTCAGCGGAACTAATCTCAGTGAGGCGGATCTCACCGGCGCAAAACTCAATGTGGCTCGCATGAGTGGGGCCAACCTCAGTAAAGCCAAGCTCAATGGTGCTATTCTCAATGTCGCGAACCTGGTCCGCGCTAACCTCAGCGGTGCCGAGTTGATTCAAGCGGCTTTGATTCGCGCTGAATTAGTCCGCGCTGAACTGAGTCGGGCCAACTTAAGTGAGGCCAACCTCAGCGGAGCCGATCTCCGAGAGGCCAAACTCCGACAAGTGAATCTGAGCGGCTCTAACTTAAGTGAAGCTGATATGCGGGGTACGAACCTGACCAGTTCTAATTTGGAACGGGCAACCTTAAGCGGGACGGACCTGAGCCGCTCTGAACTCAGTGGAGCCGACCTAACCGAGGCAGAACTCCGCCACGCCAACCTCAGTCGGGTCAATCTCAGTGGGGCTAATCTCAGTGGGGCCAATCTCCGTTGGGCGGATTTAAGTGGAGCCAATCTCCGTTGGGTAGATTTAAGTGATGCAAAACTCAGCGGAGCTAACTTGCTAGGAGGGGACTTAAGTAACGCCAACCTGATTAATTCCAGTTTCGTCCATGCGGATTTGACCCAATCTAATTTAATCCGGGTAGAGTGGATGGGGGCTGATCTCAGTGGCGCAACGCTAACGGGTGCAAAACTCTACGGTGTTTCCCGCTACAACCTCAAAACGGAAGGGATTACCTGCGAGTGGGTTGACTTAAGTCCTCATGGCGATCGCACTCAAATCTACCGCTTTTCCGCCGAAGAAGCTAAAAAATTTTTTAATCAAACTCCCCCAACGGTTCGGATTATCATTGATGCTCCCTTAACTCATGATGCTAATCAAACCTTAGCTCAAGTTTACCATCAAATTGCTGGTCAATCGGAAAGGATGCCTCATCCCCCTAGTATTAATGTAGGCTACCGGCGCACAGAATTGGTGTTTAAAATTGATAGCGATCGCGATATTTTTCCAACGGCTTATATTGCCATTATCCCTTTTAAAAATGCCCTAGCCACTCAGAAGAATATCATCACTTTAATGAAAATGCTTCAAGCTTACGCGATTAACAGTCACAGCATGGAAGCCATTAAACAAATTAAACAACTGAGTACCGCCCTCAGTCAAACCATTCATGCGGTTAATGAACTGCAAATGCCGCCGGTGACGCTTCCCCTCAGTGATAACTACAACTTTTTTGAATCTCCGACCCAAGTGTTACTGACCAATTCGAGTGACCAAAGTCTACAAGTCTACTACGATGGCAGTTTCGGAAAACGGACCATCGGACCATCGGGTTCGGTCAAAACTGCCACAGGCACAACCATGAAAGCCACCAAGTTTGCTTTGCCCAGCATCAATAATTTAGTAGAGTTTATTGATGGATTTTACTATCTTGATAGTTAAGCGCTCTATTTTTTTAGTAAAATAGAAAGAACGAGTCTATAAGTTTTAAGAAAAAACCCGACACCCGTTGCAGGGAGTCGAGTTTTTAAACACTACTTTTCTGAGTTTATTTGCCAATCGAGACTTATGCGCGATCGCTTTAAAAAAATGATGGGCCGTTCCCGGTTCGTCGTCTGCCGAATCTTTCTCCACCTCGCCGGAAATGACGTGGCCCCCCTACTTGGGGTCCTCAACCAAGGGATCCGACCCGTAATCGATAGCGATGGAGACCTGGAAACCCTCGGGGAGGCCCTGGTGGAAATCACTGAAAGTCTCTTGCGGTACGATGAGTATTGGAAATCTGCCGCCAATGAGGGGGATGTGGTCTGGGACGAAGGGGAAGCGGGGGATTATTGGACCGACCTCTTTACCGATTCTGCTGCGCGCTATGGTAGCGAGGTCCGGTTAGGCGATTCGCCGGAGGAACCCCTCTCCCTCCCGGTGACTCGCAATGTTGTCGTTATGATTACCTTAGCGGCAGAGGGAGAAGTCCCAGAACTCGAAACCGACCTCTCTAACGTAACCGCCTTACAAGCAGCTTTCAAAGCCGCGATCGCCCTGCATTACCAACAGCGATTGCGCGGCATTCAAATCCACTTTTCACCAGCGGCGATCGGGGAAGAACTCACTGAAGACCAAATCCTTGAGTATTTTCCCGAACTCATCCCCCTGTAAATCCCCCCTGTCATCCAAAATAGTCTTCTCTTACAATCAAGAGAAAGAGCAGCCGGACTGAGCAACTTGGTCCGGTGAATCTTGACTTGAATCAATTTCATGCAGTACCTCCGCCATGTTCCGCAAACTAATCCCAGTCTTAATGGTATTCATGCTCTGTTGGACAACTACCGCCTGTAGCACCAGTACAGGTTCGTCTTCCTACAGCGCACCCAACCCGAGTGCCTCCGTCACCCCAACCCGAATGGCTGACGGTCGCTATCCCGTCCAGCAGGCTAGTTATAACGATGCTAACGGCGAATATAGCCTGTTTTTACTCAATGCCTCCCCCTCGGTCTATAGCACCGATGATTTACCGATGGCGAGTTTAACCCCGGAAGAAATCTCTGCCGGTCAAAAAAGTTACCTTCAGGTGGAGTCCGGTCAAGCGTCCCTGCATTTGACTGAAGACTTCAAAATTGAATATATTCACGCGGTAACCGAAACCCAAACCAACCCGCAAACCGGCCAACCTCAAACCGTCATTGTGCGCCAGCAATCTAGTTTCTGGACCCCCTTTGCCGGTGCGATCGCCGGACAAATGGTGGCTAATGCCTTGTTTACCCCCCGCTATTACGTTCCCCCGATGTATCAACCTGGGGTCGTCATGACGGGTTATGGCGGTTATGGCAACTCTTATCAGCAAGCGGTCCAGCAATATAGCACCCGCTACCAATCTCCACCCCCAGCGGTTAAAAATCGCCAAGCTCAATTACGGACTACAGGTCGGGTTCGATCCAATCCCAGTACCGTAAATCGTCCCGCCTCGGGAACTACGAATTCTCGGCCTACAGGGTCCGGTGTGGGTGGTACTAACTTACAAAGACCTGCCTCAAACTCATCCGGCAGTTCCACTCCCCGCCGTGGCAGTTTTGGCAGTGGGGGTTCTTCTTCTCCCACGCGATCGGCCCCCCGTCGCTCAGGTGGTGGCTCAAGACGCCGCCGTTAAATTCAGCTATCTGTAGGGTGGGCAATGCCCACCCTACTCTACGATAGGGGAGATGGGGAGGATAGGGGGGATGGGGGAGATGGGGGGGATGGGGGCGATTGGGAGGATGTTTAAAATTTCCACTTCAGTTGTTCTCCCCAT
>NZ_JAMXFC010000004.1:39281-257867 GCF_025370755.1 Laspinema sp. D2d
CGTTTCCTCTCCCATATCCCCCCCATCTCCCCCATCTCCCCCATCCCCCCCATCTCCCCCATCTCCCCCACCCTCCCCATCTCTCCCAATTACATCTTTAATCTCGATCCGATATGGTCTTGTTGTGATTGAATTAGAAGTCCACCAGCAACTCAGAGCATTCCTGCGATCGCAGGGTGAGCCCTATTGGCCGCATCATTTGTCGATGGCGCGGTTAGTGGCCCGTGCGTTTCGGGTGGGTCGTAGTGCGCTAATTCAAACCGGCATCCCTTCCGTCGGTGCTCATGGCGGACATCGCCTCAGTTACTTGACTCCGATCCTAATTTGGCCCGGACCGGCGATTTTAGTCGCCCCAGAAGCAATTCAACAACGATTACTGTTGGTGGAAATCCCCCAGATGCAGCAGTGGATTGAAACCAATAAGACCATTCGCACCGTCACCGATGGGGCTTCGGGCGGTTGGCGGTGGCCCGGTGCGGATTTTCAAGGATTGCTGATTATTTCCCCGAGATTGTGGTTAGAAGATGTTCTGGGCGATCGCACCAAAATCCCCCCAGGAATTCCCACCATTATTGATGGCGCTGACGACCTAGAATCCTGGGCCAGTGAACAACTCAGCATCACCCTACAATCCTGGGACTGGAATCAACTCATGGTTTCCCGTCCTGATTGTGCCGCGATGATTCGCGATGCCAGGGTACAACTGACTCGCGCCTTGTTCCAACATCCCGCCAACCCCTACGGATGTTCAATGCTGGAGTCGGAGGAAGAAGAAATCTTACAGGGTCTCTATCACACCTTACAACAGCGCAACTGCACTCCCACCCTACCTAGTAATCCCCCAGAACTGCCCGATCGCTGGATGCACTTTTGGCAGCAGTTTCACAGCGGCAATCGCCTCCTTTGGGCCGCCATTGACCGAAAATTGGGCCAATTTACTCTCTCTGCAACCCCAGTGGAAGTAGCCTCTGCCCTCGGGCCCATTTGGGACCAACAGCCCATCGTGTTGATTGGGGGGGCATTAGATTTAGAAACCTCAGCGCCTATTTATCGCCAACAATTGGGATTAGGAGATGTCACAACCCTGAAATTCTCTCCCGATCGCCAAAATGAGATGATTCAACTTTATTTACCCGAGGGGATTCCCATGCCGAATACTCCTCAGTTTGAAGCAGCATTATTAGAACAACTCCGAACCCTACTTTGTATCGCGGCAACCACTACCGGACCAATTGTGATTCTGGTAGGAGATGTCCCCCTCAAACCCCGCTTAGGGTCAATTTTGGCCGCAGAGTTTGGGTCTCGGGTGCAGGTAGAAAAGACTCCAATTGATGAACCGAGTATTTTAATTACGGGTTGGGAATTTTGGCGAGAACATCAAGGTACATTACCTCCACCCAAATTGCTGGCGATCGCCACCTTACCCATTCCCTCTTTAGAAAATCCCTTAGTTGCGGGTCGTGTTGCTCACTACAAACGCGAACGGCAAGACTGGTTTAGATTGTATCTATTACCGACTGCCCTGCGAGAACTCCAACGGGCGATCGCGCCCGTTCGTCAACGCCAAGGCATTGTCGCCCTCCTCGATAGTCGCGTCCTTTACCGCAGCTATGGCACTCAAGTCTTATCCGCCCTCAGTCCCCTCGCCCGCATTGACTATTTAGATGCCACTTCCTTTGTGAATTAAAGGAATTCCAAACAATAAAATATCCAAAACGACGAGTTGCAGGCTAATGTGATAGCAGGCTTTCAAGCTTTGGGGTAAGCCGTTTCTCCCCATCGAAGGTAGGAAATTGGTGTTGTCAGTAACAGCCGACCTCTGGTAGAAAAGGATATAATACGGAATTCGGTTGATAAAAGTCGTTTTTTGATAGCCCGCCTGTGCGCTTTTATACGAAAACCGACTTTTATTAACCTGATTTGGTATCAGTTGACATCACTGGCATGGTGTTAAAAAGTAGGAGGAACTAAAAAAGTCTGTTTTGAAGTGGGGACTTCTACTTATCCCTTGATTTCCAGGCGTTCTCTCGAAAAGTGAGGAGAACAGATGTGGAACTTTGATTTTGTTTTACCCTAATTTCAAACCTTCCGATATCCGTGAATTATTCAAGTTTGGAATATGAAAATACAACGAACAATTTACTGGGACAAGCTGGCCGAGATTGAAGAGTTACAAGAATACTTTCAAAAAGATTTGCCACTTTTTCAGAAGATTATGGAAGAGCATACTGAAGAACTCGAAAAATTTTCTGAGCAAACCCTAGATAAATTTAGCAAAATCCGGGCATTAGAAGTGACTAATGGTTGCACTCAATGGGGGTTTCGTCGCGGCGATAAAGAATGCTTGTCGATGGAGCAGACTCAGGAATGTATGAACGTAGTTATAGGGTTTATGAAGCGCACAGAATTATATTTTCCCAGTGAAGGAAAAATTGAATTTGATGAAGCAGAAAAAACATTTCTTCATGCGGCGCGATCGCTTTACCAAAATGCGTTTAAAAATAACGTCAAAGGCGCAAGACTCGAATTTCACGCCACTTCAACCGCACAATTTATTGTTTTTGGACATGAACGGATGCACCGAGCTATGGCATTAGTGAAACAAGATTATGAAGAGCTTTTTTCGCCTTTTTATATTGAAAAGGGACAAAAATATATTATGCGCTACTTAAAAGGGTTTGCCTAAACATCGCCGCCGTGTAAAACTTTAAGAGGTTTAATCATTAAATCTACCTCTTTAAAAATAATTGAATTCTATAATCAAAGCCGGTGCTTAAATAAGGCAGATGGCCAGCTATAGCTAATTTTGCTGACATTTTGATAAAAATGGCTGTTAATAGGATACGGATAATGTTCAAACTTTTATCAAGTCGTTATGTAAATCATCGTCTATCCTGATTCACTCTAGGTTCGGCATCTGTTTAATCCTTTCTATAATTTGAGGTTCTATACAGAGTTGGGGGACTCCTAAACTGTAGAAAATTGAGCCGTTATCAGAAATTTTATCAAGTTTTTTCTTACCTCTCCCTGATTTAGAGTGGAGGCCATTCCCGAATGGCCCCTACCGAGTGATTTCCGCTCCTGGGTGACCGATTCATTTTGTTCAGTGTTTACTAAACGGTTCAAACTTTGCTACAATTGTGAATAAAGCAATTCATCTGGGGCAAATATGTCCAGAGTCGATAAAGAGGTGCAACAGTTTGAACTGAGGCGCTTTGTGGAAGAAGTGGGGCTGTTGTTTGAACTGAGTGGAATGCCGAGGATGGCGGGGCGAATTCTCGGGTGGTTGTTGATTGCAGACCCTCCGCATCAGTCCCTCAGCGAACTGGCGGAAGCGTTACAGGCTTCTAAAGGGTCGATCAGTACGATGTCTCGGTTGTTGATTCAAGCGGGGATTGTCGATCGCGTTAGTTTACCGGGCGATCGCCGCGATTATTTTTGTATCAAGTTGGATGCCTGGACCGAATTAATTCAACAAAAAACCGCCCAAATTAAAGCGATTCGAGAGATAGCTGAACGGGGACTGGGGTTACTGGAAGGAGAACCGGACCAACGTCGGCAACGACTGGAAGAAATGCGAGATTTTCACGCGTTTTTTGAAGGGGAACTGCCTCGGTTGAGCCAACGCTGGGAACGTGAACGCCAGGGTGGGTGAGTCAATTTAGTCTAAATTGAACCCGCGCTAACGATGCGATCGCCATCTGAATCCCCCATAATCCTCGGTCAATCTGTGAGCCTAAATTTTTTAAAAACATCATGAATCCCGGCACCTCTCCATCGGGAAATAGGAGAACCCCAATGCAACGGCCATCTCGTGTAGAGCAAGTTACCGACTCTGAAAATAACCATAAAAAGCCGCCCCTACCTTCTCCCAAACCGGATATTAAACCGGAAGGGAAACGGCGGTACAAACGGGTAATTATCGCAGCGATCGCCGCTGGATTATTAGGCGTCGGCATCTTCGCCTATAAAACCTACCAAAACGCCCAACCGCGCACCGATGCGATCGCCGAAATTACGGTCCCCGTAGACACCCAAACCTTAACCGTCCGCATCCAAGCCAGTGGCACAGTCAGACCCATTCAGAGTGTCAACCTTTCCCCCAAAACCACAGGCCGGATTGCTCAATTATATGTCGAACAAGGGGACCAAGTAGAAGCAGGTGCCATCATTGCCCGCATGGAAAGTCAGGACGTAGAAGCCCAAAGACTCCAAGCAATGGCACGAGTAGAACAAGCTCAAGCCCGACTCGCTCAACTGCGCGCCGGAAATCGACCCCAGGAAGTCGCTCAAGCGCGGGCGAGACTGGCGCAAGCTGAAGCGCGACTCGACCAACTGCGGGCCGGAAATCGGCCCCAGGAGATTCTCCAAGCAAGGGCGAGACTGGCGCAAGCGGAAGCCCGACTCGACCAACTGCGTGCCGGAAATCGTTCCCAGGAAGTCGCTCAAGCGCGGGCGCGACTGGCGCAAGCGGAAGCCCAACTCGCCCAACTGCGCGCCGGAAATCGCTCCCAGGAAGTGGGTCAAGCCCGTGCCAGATTGACTCAAGCGCAAGCGCGGTTAGATGCACTGCGTTCCGGGAGTCGGCAAGATGAGATTGCTCAAGCTCAAACTCAAATTGAAGAAGCGGAGGCTACCTTGTCTCTGACGGCAGAACGAGTGCGCCGGAATCAAGAATTGGTCGATGAAGGGGCAATTTCTCGCGATCGCTTTGATGAAGTCGTCACAGAAAATCGTCGGGCACAAACCAGTTTAGAGCGATCGCAGCAACGGTTAGAACAACTGATTCGGGCTCGGGAAGAAGCGATTATCGAAGCTGAAGCCCAAGTCACCGAAGCGCGTCAAGCCCTTGAACTGCAAGCCAGTGGTGCTCGCCCGGAAGAAATAACCCGCGCCGAAGCGGAAGTTGCGGAAGCGCGCCAAGGATTGGAAATCCAAGAAATCGGTGCTCGCCCGGAAGAAATCACCCGCGCTGAAGCGGAAGTTGCGGAAGCGCGTCAAGGAGTGGAAATCCAAGAAATCGGTGCTCGCCCGGAAGAAATCACCCGCGCCGAAGCTGAAGTTGCTGAAGCGCGACAAGCCTTATCGGTACAAGAAAGCGGTGCTAGACCTGAAGAACTCCTACGAGTGGAGGCGGAAGTGCGCGAAGCCGAAGCGCAACTCAAAGCCGTAGAAGTGCAAGTAGAAGATACCATCATTCGCGCCCCCTTCGCGGGACAAATTACCCAGCGATATGCTACAGAAGGCTCATTTGTCGCCCCAACCACAGCGGCATCCAGTGCGGGAAGTGCGACATCGACCTCGATTGTGGCCCTGGCAAGAGGGTTAGAAATTTTAGCTCAAGTCCCGGAAGCGGATATCAGCCGAATTCGCTCGGGTCAACAGGTGGAGATTCGGGCGGATGCCTATCCCGATGAACGATTTCAAGGAAAGGTGAATTTAATTGCCCCAGAAGCGATTCGGCAACAGGATGTAACGCTGTTTGAGGTGCGGGTCGATTTGGAATCTGGGATGGAGACGTTGCAATCGGGGATGAATGTAGATGTGACATTTTTAGGGGAGCAATTGGATAATGCTTTAGTAGTTCCGACGGTGGCGATCGTCACCAACCGAGGGGAAACCGGGGTGTTGATTCCTGATGCAGAAGGTAAGGCGGAATTTCGTCCGGTGACGATTGGACCAACCTTGGGGAATCAAATTCAAATTTTGGAGGGTTTGAATCCAGGCGATCGCGTGTTTATTGGTCTTCCAGAAGGGCAAAAGTTGGAGGATATTTTAAATTAAAGGGGATTGTCTCATAGTAAAGACCTAAACTGTGCATTAGCCATTTAAGCCCTAGGTCACGAAGTATATCTCCCCCATTCTCCCCATCTCCCCAATTCTCCCCATCCTCCCTATCCTCACACTCAAAAAAAACATGAACTTCTTAGAAAGCGTAAAAATGGCATCAAAAACCCTAGTTGCCAATAAAATGCGAAGTGGTCTAACGATGCTAGGGATTATTATTGGCAATGCGTCGGTGATTGCGACGATTGGGATGGGTGAGGGTGCTCAAAATTTTGTGGGTCAGCAGGTGGAATCTTTGGGGACGAATTTGTTATTTATTGTGCCGGGAAGTCCCAAGGCTCAAACTCGTCCGGTAAGTTCTCCTCAGACATTGGTGTTAGCTGATGCGGAGGCGATCGCCTCTCAAGTTACCTTGGTAAAGGAAGTATCGCCGCAAATCACTGGGATGCAGCGCGTTACCTACGGCAATACCAATCAATCCACAACGGTTGTTGGCGTGACGCCGGAGTTTTTGACCGTCCGGAGTTTTGATGTGGCTCAAGGTCGATTTATTACGAACTTGGATTTAAAACGCAATGAACAGGTAGTCGCATTAGGTGCAGATGTTGCAGAAACTTTGTTTGGAAATACTGACCCGATTGGGAAACAAATCCGCATTAAAAATGTATCATTTTCGGTGATCGGCGTGATGCAACCCAAGGGTTCTACATTTGGACAGAACCAAGATGATGTAGTGTTGGTACCGTTAACGACGATGGCGAATCGAATTACGGGGAATACGTCACCCTATGGGACGAGAATTAATTTTATTTCCGTGTCGGTGCAGAATGAGGAGAGCATGAGGGCGGCACAGTTCCAAATTGAGAATTTGCTGCGACTGCGACATCAGATTATTGATGAAGATGATTTTACGGTGCGCAATCAGAAGGATTTACAGGCAACAATGGGGGCAATTACGGGGGCGTTAACGTTGTTGTTAGCAGCGGTTGCTAGTATTTCCCTGTTTGTTGGGGGGATTGGGATTATGAATATTATGTTAGTTTCAGTGACGGAACGCACAAAGGAAATTGGATTGAGAAAGGCGATCGGGGCATCTCAGCAGGATATTTTAATGCAGTTTGTGATTGAAGCGGTGATTTTATCCGTTGCTGGGGGTTTGGTGGGAATTTTTGTCGGGGTAAGTGGAATTCTGCTGATTGGGAGTTTAACCCCCTTTGATGCGGGCGTTTCTACGATGGCGATCGCCTTAGCAACCGGCGTATCTGGGGCAACGGGGTTATTCTTTGGAGTGATTCCCGCTAAAAAAGCCGCTCAACTTGATCCGATTGTCGCCTTGCGCGGTGCTTAATAAAACCTAGAGCGGTGAGAACTCCTATCCTGCTACGAGTTGGACAGTTGGAATTTTAATCTTTGCTCTTCTTATAATAGATTTTGCTGTTTAATTTGAACAGCTAATTCCTGAATCATCGGAATGCAAACTGAATTACCAATCTGTTTATAGCATTCTCCGATACTAGGATGTTTTTTGAAGTTATCGGGAAATCCCATAATTCGATAACACTCATTTAGGGTTAATTTCCGCACCGCATTTTCTTCAGGAATGTAAATAAAAAATCGGCCTGATGTTTCCTGGGAGGGTAAGGTTGGATGAACCCCTTTCACGGAATAAATGCGATTAGGTTGTCTATGAACTCTGGATAGATGTTCTGTATTGGGCCTAATTCCGGTTTTCCAGATATTTTTATTACGATACCCGACAAAAATTAAGCCTGAAGTTTGGGGTTTAGGATGTTCGATTAACGTGTATTCATCCGGCTTCAAATACTCAAAATGTCCTTGTTTATCTAAATATACTTCAAGGCTAGGGGGAGAAAATTGTTTCGAGATTAAATCAAAATTAAACTTTTGATTTAAAGTACCAATAATAATAACCCGCTCTCGATTTTGGGGTAAATTGAAATCTTTAGCATTCAATAAACTATAAGTAACGCAATAACCTAAATCTTCTAAGGAATAAAGAATTGTATCTAATACTTTGCCTTGGTCAAGATGAAGGAGGTGCTTAACATTTTCCAAGACAATCACTTGAGGTTTTTTTATTTCAATGATTTTGCATAAGTGAAAAAATAGGGTTCCTCGCGTATCCTTAAACCCATTTCGTTTTCCAGATATACTAAAAGGCTGACAAGGGAAACCCGCTGTTAGCACATCGTGATTTGGGATGTTTTTAATATCTAAAGTCGTAATATCTTTTTCCGGTAACTCCCCAAAATTTTGATAATAAACTTTCTGGCAAGCGTCATTAATTTCACAAGAGTAAACACAATGATAGCCTGCTTTTTCAAAGGCAAGACGGAATCCTCCAATTCCAGCAAATAAGTCAATAAATTTAATTGAATCAGTCACTAATTTTAAAATTGAATTAAATGGAGTTTTAACAATTATAGAATATAACCTATAGAAATTGCAGGAGTGTGGGAGTGGGACGCTGTTGGATGCGGCGAAACAAGCTACGAAACTGGATCCGGTTGTTGCCTTTGGGAGTGTCTTGGGTGTTTATCTGATTCACACTTTGTCTATAAACTAAAAGCGATCGCTCTTTTGTTTTGAGTAGCGATCGCTTGTTTATTTTTATAATCACAGGATTTTAAGAGCTTTTACTAATTACTCGGAGGTGTCCCCAAAAATCTACATACCGCACATTCGAGTTGGCGGATACCCGCACTGAACCCATGCTTAGGGCCATTTGCTTTACAATTCTTAACTCTTCAGGATATCGCGGTTGGGGGTCATTTTCTAACCAAATCGGGGGGACCATCATGGGATCGTAGGCTGCAATGGTATCGATGACGCCGGGTCGGTCCTTGAACTGTACCTGCTGTCCCGGGTGAAAAACTACCGCTTCTTCTTGTTCTAGGTCCTTATCAAATCCAATTGTTACAGCAACCATAAATTTCTCCTTATATCTTTGTATTTTTATTTAGACTAACCTTTTTTGGTCAAGGTTTGCTAAAAAATACAAAAATTGTTACAAACTTGACAGAAAAATAAAATTCTTCCTAAATCACCCTGTTGAATCTATCTCTGGGTAGGTGTAAATGGTGAATCCCAAGCCCCAAAACTCAAGGAAATTAAGGGTTTGAGCCGTTGACGGACCGAATTAGTGTTTGGGTTAATGTGGATTAACGCAGCCATTTTATCGCCAGAAGTATTACCCCAGGGTTGTTTTAGGGATTCTAACAAGACTGAGTTAGTAATAATCTGGAAAAATTATTAAGGTTAGGAGGGTTTGGGAGAAAATAGCAACAAAAGTTGCCCCTCAATTAAGTAATTCTGCTTAAGTATAAATTCTTATTGAGTTCAAAATATCCCAGTTAACAAGGCAGTATTGATCCTAAATTTCAGTAAATAAGTAAATAGACTTACGGCCTATAAAAATAAGGGAGGGACATCGCTTAAGCGGTGTCCCTCCCTTTCCCGTAAAAATCACGTGTTAAATCCTGGGAGTCAAAGCAGGCATTTTCTAAAGGGGAGACTGCTTTTGAATCAAACCGAGTTACTGAGCCAGCCAATTTTGGATGAGGTCCAGCAAGCTAGAACCGCCGAACCAAAGAGCCATCAAAATAGAGGTTGAGAGAATAAATCCCATCACACAAACCACTAACCCACCCAGGGTAATGGCTCCATCATCATCCAGTAAGCCAAAGCCAGTCACGAAAATACCCATTGCTGGTAAGGTATTGGTCCCTGGGATGGGAATCATCATCGAAATTGCCATCAGGGCGATCGCACTGCCAATGACCACTCGACCCGGTAAACTTTTGCAGATATAGGTCAAGCGGGGACGAGACAGCAACTCAATTTTTTCCAACCAGGGAATCCCAGCTTTTAAAATGCCTTGGACCTTCGATAAGGCGATCGGGTGATTCATAACCTTATTCGGCATCCAAGGACGTTGAGCGCCAGCAATCAACTGAACCGCTAGGATAAAAATAACAATTCCAAATGGAGTCGAGTATCCAGGAGCCGGTACGGGCAAGGCTGAAGGTAACGACAAGAAGACAAACAAAAATCCAAAAATGCGTTCTCCAGCCAAGAGGATAATATCCGCTAAAATTACGCCTTCGGAACGTTCTTCGTCAAAAAAATAGCGATGCAATTCAACAGAAAGTCGAGCCACAGGGTTTAGGTGAAAGGTGAGATGAGGGAAATGGGGGAGGGGAGATGGGGGAGATGGGGAGAATCGGAAGAGCAGGAAGAAGGATTGTTCCTGTCTTTCTAGTCCCCCCTTTGGCAAGGGGGGGTTAGGGGAGGTGTCTCTTCAGAATTTTGGCAGAAATTTATATCTTGTCCTTCCTCAAAGAAGACAACCCGATAATTTTAAGTGCCAGAGGTCCAAGAATTCATGTATTCTACTTGAGCAGAAGTGAGGGTATCCATATTGATTCCCATTGCTTCGAGTTTCAGACGAGCAATTTCCTGGTCTACTTCAACCGGAATGGAGTGTAAACCGGGTTGCAACTTGCCTTTATTTTTGACTAAATATTCGCAAGCCATTGCTTGGTTGGCAAAGCTCATATCCATCACTGCGCTGGGGTGTCCTTCCGCTGCTGCCAAGTTAATCAAGCGCCCTTCTCCCAGGACGATGACGGATTTGCCAGACTTGAGGTGATATTGTTGGGTAAACGGACGCACGGTGCGAACTTCTGAGGCTTCTGCTCCTAGGGCTTTGAGGTCGATTTCGATGTCGAAGTGACCGGAGTTACAGACGATCGCCCCATCTTTCATCTGGGCGAAATGTTCACCGCGAATGACGTGCTTATTCCCCGTAACGGTAATAAAGATATCTCCCTCTGATGCGGCTTGTTCCATCGGCATCACGCGGAATCCGTCCATCGTGGCTTCTAATGCACGCACGGCGTTGATTTCCGTCACGATGACGTTAGCACCCATTCCCCGGGCGCGTAAGGCGGTACCTTTGCCACACCAGCCATATCCAGCTACGACGATAGTTTTACCCGCCAGTAAAATATTGGTGGCGCGGATGATACCATCAAGGGTAGATTGACCCGTTCCATAGCGGTTGTCAAAGAAATGTTTGGTTTCGGCATCATTGACGTTCATGGCCGGGAAGGACAGTACGCCATCTTTGAACATGGCGGCGAGGCGCACAATGCCTGTGGTGGTTTCTTCTGTGGTGCCGATGATATCGGGGAGTTGATTTTGACGATGTTGGACCAGGTGGACGGTGACATCGCTGCCGTCATCGATGATGATGTTGGGTTTGTGATCGAGGGCCATTTCAACGTGACGGTTGTAGGTGGCGCTGTCTTCTCCCTTGATAGCGAAAACGGGAATTCCATAATCCACCACTAGACTCGCGGCAACGTCATCTTGAGTGCTTAGGGGGTTGCTGGCAATCAGGACCGCATCTGCACCACCGGCTTTTAACGCAATAGCCAGATGGGCGGTTTCGGTGGTGACGTGGCAGCAGGCAGATAAGCGGATGCCAGCGAAGGGCTTTTCTTTGGCAAAGCGATCGCGGATCAGCCCCAGAACGGGCATTTCCCGTCCTGCCCATTCAATTCTTTGTTTGCCTAAAGGAGCCAGAGAAAGGTCTTTAACTTCGTGTTTGATCTGAGTGGTGGTTGCTGTCATTGAACGGGTTCCTAAAAATAACAAATTGCCATGACTTATCTACCTTACTCTATCGTTCCCTAGGCTGGGGAGGCCGATCGCCAGATTTGTTCTGGAGATCTTGCAATTGCGCTTCCGCTGGCGTTTCTATGTCCTCCGGTGAGGAGTCTTTTGGAGTGGACCATTGTAGTTTTTCCCGCAGGATGCCGGAATCTCAATGGGTCCCTCAGAGTCAGGATTCACAGGATCCATGACAGGGCGAACTTCCCTTAGTTTCCCCCCTTGCCTACAAAAAATCATGTTCTAAAACCCACAATCAGGGTTGAAAGAGAGTCGCCAATCTCGGTTAAAACCTGAGCCAAATGTTGCATAGCTGTAGCCAAGGCGATAGGGAAAATGTCCTAGAGGAATCGTTAGAGGGTCTACCCCATTGTAGTCAGTCTCCTGATGATGGATAGAAGACCACCCTACTCTTCTTTCAAACTGTGCATAATGTTCCCAGTTTAATTCTTTGGACTTATTGCCCGTTGCTTTTAATAGGGGGGTCTGAATACTGAAACCAAAGCGATTATTAGAATATTTGCGCCATAGTCGATCAATTTCTTGGAGTTCAGAACAGGGAATTTCTGAGATTAATAAAGAAGCTGTAGCGCTTCTTGTATCTTCTCGATAGGGTTCTAGGACCTCTAAGGTTTTCCAGTCGGCTTCAACCCATTGCTTCAGGCGCAAGGCATCAATGATTGGGCAGTATTTCAAGCGATGGGTAATCGATGCCACACCGTTCCAAACCCCACCACTTACCCCATTTCCAGTAGTCGCAGGTAAGTGACCCTCGGGGGCAGATTTAGAGAACTTAAGTTTCTGGTAAGTCCGCCACTGACCCTGCCTCCGCCAACCCACGCGATCGCCAAATTTCTCGGCAATTTCTGGGGTATAATTTCCGACAACGCCACCGACTGATTCCCAAATCTGTTGTTGCCGGATAAAGCCAAAGCGATTATCACTGTAGTAATTCCAGAGGTTTGCTAAACTGTGCAAATCCTCACAATCTAGTTGTTCTACATCAGCTTGACTTAACCACCCTTCCTGTTCTCGTTGGCTAATTTTTAATAAAATCTGAAACGTTTCGCGATCGGCGGCTTTCCATTCCTGATTCTTCAGCAAAGCTTGCAAGGGTTTATAGTTAATATTGGCAGTGGAGGTGAGCGGAAATCCCGGATCTGCTTTAGGACTCGGTTCCCACCAACAGGATTGTAAACTCAAACCCAAAATTAGGGCGACTGCCTTAATTTTTTTTCCGGCACCAGGAGAGATTAATCGACTGATTGTAAAAGCCACTATCAAAAATATTTTCAATCCCATACTCTGAAAAATAAGGTCTAAATTGATTCAAATTAACAAAGTTTAAATTTTCCTTCTTTCCTCCCCCAAAGTCTGACAGACTTCTTGGTTTTTTCTACCATCCGGATGGGGTAGACCTATCCAGCCTCGTTAAGTTTCCCAACTTAGAGGATGATTCTACAGGATAATCAGGCTAAAGTGATAGTAGAACAACTCAATAATGGGTCTAATCCTATTATTGAGGATGTTTTGAGGTAAAGTCCAGCTATTTTGCCTTAACTTACCTAGACCTGAATTAGACAAGGCTTTTAAAGTCCCTTTGAGACCGTCTATAACGGTTTCAACTTGTACGGATATTAACCTGAATAACTATCATGGAAAATTTAGCATATTTACAGGCGGTTTTGGCCCTCGAATCAGTCCTGGAAGGATTAGAGCTTCACGAACCGGGACTCTTGAACTCAGGGGAAAGGGTTAAAGGACAACGTTTATCGGGTCCAGGATACCGTTATCAGTTAACGATCGCCCTGAGTCTCTCTCTCTTCAGTCTCATACAAGGGCCAGTCGCCTCCTATGTGATTCCCCCACAAGGACTGGGACGGGGAGATAGTGGGCCCCTCGTCACTTGTGTTCAGCAGATGCTGAAGGCAACGGGTTATTTTCACGGACCCGTTTCCGGTTTTTATGGACCGATGACGGAACAAGCGGTCTTAAAATGGGAACTAGAAAGTGCTGGGGTGGGCGATGGTGCGATCAATGCCTCAACAATTGCTCAAATGGGTTGTTATCAAGGGCAAAGGCCTCAGACTCCTCGTCCTGCTTCACCGAATACTAATGCTAATCCGATGACGGGCGATCGCACCCTCTATGATTATGGCAGGGGTGCGCTGCAACCAGGCGATCGCGGGGGACAGGTGGCGCAATTACAGCAAGAATTAATCGCTGCCGGTTACTTCACAGGTCCCGTTACCGGCTACTATGGCACATTGACGGAAGATGCGGTAATGCACGTCCAGCAGGATTACCATATCCCCATCAATGGCGTTGCCGGGCCCAAAACCCGGTTAAAACTTGCAAAAACACCAGATCCGGTAACTCTCACTACAGAGACGCTGCGTCGGGGTTCTCAGGGTTCTGGGGTAGCTTCTCTTCAAGAAAATTTACGGAACTTAGGATACTATACAGGACCAATCAGCGGCTATTATGGACAACTCACCGAGGCAGCAGTGATGGAATTACAACGCGATCGCCGCCTCCATGCCGATGGCATTGCCGGTCCTGAAACCCAAAGTATCTTGGTTGCTTTGTATTAAAATCTGTATTCAAACCAAAAAGCGATCGCCTCCAACCCTGGGAAACTGCGATCGCTTTTCATCCAAAACCCCATTTAAGAAACCAGTGCCTTTCCGGGATAGATTTCCCGCTTGCGAGTTTTTTTATCCAAGTAAATCCACTCTAAATCTTGAAGGCGGTTCACCAAATTAGAGATACTCACCCCCAATTCCTCTCGCATTTCGTATAAGTGAGACCAATAGGTTAAATCCCGTCCTTGGCGTTTCTCTTCTAAAATCCGTTTCGGCATCAGTAGGCAACCCGCAAAATACTGTGCTTGCCACTCCATAGACTCTAACACCGAGGCATGATTCAGGGGACTGTTCCCTTCCCGACTCCCGCGACAGACAAAGGGTTCATCGGTTGCTGGGGTGAGGTCTGTGATCAGGCGATCGCCCGTTTCCGTCGTCGCCTCATGATTAATATGAAGCACCCAATGGCCGATTTCATGCGCTAGGGTGGATTCCTGGAATCCCTGGGGTTTATCGAGAATCTCTTCATTGATCTCGATACAGCGTTGCAGGGGGAGAATCCTCGCTGCGATCGCCCCTTGTTCATCCGGTGGAATCCGTTCCCATATCACCCCGAGGTCAAAAAAATCCGCAACCAAAGTCACGTCAAACGGCCAGGAAGGAGCAAATTGCTCCCCGCGCTGTGCCATTCGCCTGAGTACATTATTCGCCTGATACTCAATCGCTTCTTTGCGATAATAGCGATACGGCTTAAAAATACTCAAGATTATTCCCCCTCGCTTGCCACCTGCTGAAACACCTTCTCTGCAAAATCAGGATTTTCTCGCATCCGCCGCAGCAATGCAGGCATCGCTTTATAGTTTTGCTTGAGAAAATCCTCGTACCGTTGCGGAAGACGACCGGCGAGGACGATAGACTCCTCCTCATCCAAATCCAGATTCCGCGCCAAAGACCGAATCACTTCCTCTTTAGGTGCATAGTCTGCGCGATCGTTTTCCAGCTTGGACAAGTATGTGAAATCGACATCCAGAAGCTTGGCAAGCTCCCGTTGGCTATATCCCTTGTCCTTGCGCGCTTGACGAATTAGTTTACCAAAACTCTGTTCCACGTCTTTAAATACCCACTACATCTGCATTGTAGGTGACTTTGAAAAAAAAATCAACTTTTAGGTTGACGAAAAAATCAAACCACGTTAAACTAGGTTTAGTTGAACAATGATTCAACAAGACAGGCGCTAGGGGTGGAGTAGCAGCTCCCAGCTTCTTCCGACTGACACGCTAGACCTAGTAAAAGCCAGGGTCGGGTAACAGACGGGTTTGGGCCAATCCACAGCGCCATACGGGAGGGTGCCACACAAACAAGACAGGAGAGGAACGATGCTCAAAACCTGGACTGATACTCACTATAAGCTTGAAGACGGGGACTGGCTCTATATTGCCAAACATGATGACCAAGGTGCCGCTTCCCTCATCTGTCCGGGTTATGCCCGCGATGGTTCGGGGTTCACGATCCATTTTACCCCAGCCCATATCGAACTGTTACAAAATCTGCTGGCAGTTTTACAAAGTACCCAAAGCATCTCCGCCTCGGAGTCGGTTCGGGGGACCAACGGCAACCCTTGGGTAGAACAATATCCCAACCCGGAGGCGGCTAAAATTGAGTCTCATTCCGGAGAAGAAGTGGGTTACAAATATCCCAATTCCGCCCCCGTTACCCCTCGTCCAGTGATTCGGTAATTCCGTGCAATTCATGGGGGATAGGTTACTCAAAATGGCTAAAGATAAACCAGAGAATTCAGCAGCTTTACACAACACTACAGGAGTAGAAACCATGTCTAAGAAAGCGACAATTTCCGTATTTGGAACCAAGCCCGAAAATGCCATTGTTGTTCCTGAGTTACCGATTTCTGCCAAAAACAATTGTCAGGCGGGGAAATGGACGATTGGAGATGAAGAATATGGATCTAAGTTAGCTATGACTATCCTCAAATTCAGTAAGTTTTATGGGAGTTTGGGGCAGACTAAAAATACTTTGTGGGGACAAATTTGGTTTGTGGCCGAAGGGGGAGAACTGCCCCATGATGTGGTGATGGTTACCTATGTTAAAGGCCGCAGTCTCAGTGATTTTAATCGGCTAGTTGCTTCGGTGCAGGCGCGAGGAGTTGAACCGGCAGAAGGAGTATTTGTTCCTGATTTCATCAAGCATTCAGGACAAAAGCCCGATGAGAATGGGGTGATTAAACCGATTAATTATTATAGCCTGAAATGGGACTGGATTGAACGGTCAAATTGGGAGATGGTGGAACAAGCGGCGATCGTCTTGTCTGATCCCCAAAATCTGAGTCGGATGATTGACTTGGAAGGAACTCGGGAAATGATTTGTTTGGATAATCTACCTCCGGCTGAAATTGCTTGTTTGATGGCAGCGCATTTGGAGGGTCCAACTTCGGGAGATATGGCATTGCCTGCGGCAGTTTCTCATGATTTGATGCGGGAACCTGCGCTTGCTAATGGTTAATTAGACTGTTGCAAAATATGGGAGAGATCCCCCCAACCCCCCTTAAGAAGGGGGGCTTTTTAGAAATTTGCAAGGAGTCTATTGAGTCGGATAAAACAACGGGGAGATGCATGAAGCATCTCTCCTTTCACCGGGTTTAGATAAATTCATGAAAAAAATTGCCAAACTCACCCGCCAGTCAGTCTGGGAAAATCAGTTGAAGGGAAATCTGACTACGATTGAGGAGATTCGTACTGATACGTTAAATGATTTACAACTCCTCAGCGAAGATTTTCAACATTTGCATCTAGTAGTTACTTCGGTTCAGCAGAATTATGCTGCATTATTAAAGCAAAATCGCCAAATGAGAGCGATGCTTTTACAGGTGGTAGACGAGTGTTTTTGTTGGCAAGGCAATCGTTGCGATCGCTGTAATGCCATTCTCCAGCTTCTCTCCAACCGTCAGCTAGAGTAATGGGTAACTAAAAAAAAATCCGCATTTAGCCGCTGCGGGTTTTCATCCGGGAAGGTTGAGAAATTTAATCTTTTTTTAAAGGATTTATTTTTCTTGACAACGAGTAGTTTTCGGTTAAAATCTGGACAAGGTAAGTAGAAGGGGGAAAAGAGTTCTCCCGGGAAATAGTACCCTTCCAGTGATTGTTTTTGGCTACAAACTTAGGTTTAACCCATCCGTGAATCCCGGGATGAGTTAATCACCCCCTATTCTAAATTACCCATTTGATTAAGCTTTTCCCATCTAAACTATTGGAAATAGGAGGAAAATTCATGTCCCAAACCCCGGTTAAAGACAGTAAAGCTCAAATTTTAGCCCAATTTCAACAACTCCTTGCCAGTCGCCAAGGGACTGCCTCTAAAGTCGCCACGAAAGAGGAGGAAGCAGAAAAGGAGAAAAATAAAGAACTCCTCGCCGTTGCCTCGACTTACACCATTGATACCATTGTCAAAGGATTAGCAGATCTGCAACTGGATTTTGGGAGTATTGTCACCCAACTAGGGGAGAAACTGAACACAGAAACTGCTAAACTGGACGAACTTAAACGGGCGATCGCCATTGAAACCGATCGCCTAGAAGAATTACGCCAAATTCGAGTTGTTGCCGATGCGCTGCATATTCTCACCCAAGAACATCAAGAAAAGTTAGCACTGCTGGATCATCAGGCGGCTTTACAACAAGAAGCCATTGAAATGGACCAAGCACAAAAGCGCAAAGCATGGCAAAAAGAACAAGAAGAATTTGACAGCTTGGTGCAAGAACAAGATGAAGCTATCACCAAAGAACGGAAACAGGAAGCCGCCGATTATGATTATGAACGGCTGCGAATTCAAGAATTAGAAACTGATGAATATGAAGAACGGAAGCGGCAACAAGAGCGTGAGTTAAAAGAGATTGCCCGCGAGAAACAAAAGAACTGGACGGAACGCGAGAAATATTTAACTGAAAATCAAGCCGAATTTACAGCCAATCAGCAGAAGATTGCTGGATTCGAGGAAGAATTGAAACAAGCTTATATTAAAGCCAAAGAAGAGGCGATCGCGGAAGTGAAACGGGAAGCCAAAGTTAAATCTGACCTGTATGAGAAAGAGTGGGAAGGTACGAAGCAAGGGTATGATTTAACCCTGCAATCCCTCAATAGCAATCTTGAGCGCCAAACTCAACAAATTGCGGATATTAACGCCCAGCTACAAGCGGCGACGCGACAAGCTCAAGATTTAGCAATGCGAGCGTTTCAAACCTCATCCAATGTGAGTTCTGGCTCGAAATAATAGCAAACAATCGCACCCTCAAGGGTGGATTTACAGGGACAAAGCCTGCCTCCGCAGGCTAATCCAGGAATTGCAAGGTAGGAATTAACGGTTTTGGGTTA
Organism: Laspinema sp. D2d; assembly: GCF_025370755.1. GTDB lineage: Bacteria > Cyanobacteriota > Cyanobacteriia > Cyanobacteriales > Laspinemataceae > Laspinema. The sequence goes on from NZ_JAMXFC010000004.1 coordinate 57,733, forward strand.
ATTCTGACTGCTTTTCACAATTAAACCTCAATATTATTTGGAGAAGTCGGATGGCGAAAAAAATTACCGCTAAAAGTACCAAAGCGGAAATCATGGAAGTTTTAGAGGAATTAGAAAAGGAAAACTCAGGACTAGAGGCGCAAGTCAAGCAACTCGCTAAAGAAAAACAAGCAGCAGCAAAAAACATCATTTCAGCGGTTAAAGAAGTTAATTCATCTGAATCAAAAATCCCTATGAATCCCACCCCAACTGCGCAGCAGAAAATCAATCAAACCATTGAAAGTTTGCAACTGTTACAATTAGGGTTTGGCGGTGCCGTGAGTGATTTGTCGGAGCGGCTGACTTCGGAAGCGGCTAAACTGCATGAATTGGAAGAATCGGTCAATCAGGAGGTAGAAAACCTTCAAACTTTACATAATTTGGAAGTCTCGGAGGAGACGTTAGACGGGTTAATCCAAACCTATCAAGAACGAGCGAAAACCTTTCAAATCGAAATCACCGATCGCCAGGATACCTTAGAGCAGCAAATCCAAACCCTGAAGAAAACCTGGGAAAAAGAACAAGAAACCCATCAACGTGAGAGTAAAGAACGCAATACCACCAGGCAGAAACAGCAACAGCGGGATGCTGAAGAATACCGCTATAGCTTAGAACGCGATCGCCACCTGGCGCAGGAAGAATATGAGCAAACCCAAAAAAGCTTGTATCAAGAACTAGCAGAAATCCGCCAAACCCAGGAACAAGAATGGACTGAACGGGAAAACGCGATCGCAGAACGAGAGAAACAGTATGCCGAAGCTAAAGCCAAAGTCGAGGCACATCCCAAAGAATTGGAAACCAACATCAAAAATGGCAAAGACAGTGGACGGAATATTGGCAACTATCAAGCCAAAATCGCCTCAGATTTACGAAGCAAAGAAGTAGAAGGACTGCAACGCTCTTATCAACTGCAAATTAGCGCATTAGAAGTGAGCATTAACAACCAAGAAGAACGCATCAAGACCCTGACTAAACAATTGGAATCGGCACTCAAACAGGTGCAAGATTTGGCAGTCAAGGCGATCGAAGGGACATCCAATGCCAACTCCTTCCAAGCCTTACGGGAAATTGCCGTGGAACAAGCCAAAAATCTGCCAAAAAGCAAATAATCGAATTTTAGTGTTATTTTAACTAGGGGCAATTGATTAATTGTCCCTAGTTTTCTGTATTTAAGACGGGTAAATCCTCATCAAACGTTGAGAACCGAGGCTCCATGCAACCAAACTCCATGCAACCAAACAACGAGGGTTGGATTAAAATTGCTGAATATATTTCCCTAGCTGGATCAGTTGCTGGTTTGGTTGCTGCATTGGTTCTGGGAAGACTCAGTTATGCAGCCGTTGTTTTATTTCTCTCAGCCTGGTTAAATTTGGTCTATCGCCACCGATTGCACTTGATCACGCAGCAACGACTCAGCAATGCCATTACGGAAGTGGATCAGAGTATAGATGAGTTTCAGGTGGCGATCGCCAATCGAGTTGGGGAACTCAGCGAAGAAATCTCCCACCTCAATGAAAACCTCCTCGACAAACCCGAGAAGGAGCAAATAGAGCGATTACTTTCCCCCATCCTCAACCTAGAACAACAGTTAATGGTGTTGGATGCAGCGTTAGCGCAGATTAGCAAGCATCTGGAACCTCCCATCGAGGAATTGCGCGATACCCTCACCGCCACCGAAGCAGACTCGCCAGAAAAAGCCACAACCGTAGGTAGCAGTCGTCTTCCCGAGGAGATTGCTCAACTCTCGGAACAAATTTCCCATCTCGGCGAGGCGATCGAGAAACTCGAACCCCGACGAGAAGGCAGCGAAATCGTCCCCGTCCCTCCCCAAATGCCGATCGTGCCGAATGTCTGGGGTGTACCCGCCGTCAGCGAAGCGAACCCTAATCTACCCATGATCGATGCCTCGCCGGTTTCCTATGCCAGCGCCACCTCCCCCACCCCATTACCGACCTGGGGAAATCCCTATGATAAACTAAACCCTGAGACTGGCTCACCCCAAGCATTTCCAGCGAATCAAGCGCTGACTGTATCATCCCAGCCAGCGATCGCCTATTCCGGCTATCCCAACCCGGCGATCGGCGGCGAACCCGCCTCCAACATTGACTTACGAGGAGCCATTCTCATTGGCTGTAGCCTCACCCAAGCCAATTTTGCGGGAGGGGATCTCCAAGAAGCCAACCTCAGTCAAGCCGACTTACGCGGTGCCGACTTACGGGAAGCCAACCTTGCCGGTGCGAACCTCAGCGGTGCCAACCTGAATGAAGCCGACTTAGACGGTGCCAATCTTGCCGGTGCCGACTTGCGCGGCGTCAACCTCAGAAATACCCTGTTCAGAAATGTTTATCTCAGTGGCGCAAACCTCAGCGGATCCGACTTAAGCGGATTGGATTTAAGTGCGCTCAATCTCAACAGCGCCACCCTGATGGAAACCAATCTATCCAGTGCCAATTTACAGCAAACCCAATTAATCGGTGCGAATCTTGCCGGTGCGAATCTTGCCGGTGCTAACCTAGAATCGGCTAACCTCACCCATGCCAACCTCACTAACGCCAACCTGATCGGCGCTAATTTTGGCGAAGGGGAAAATCAAGCTCAACTCGATGGCGCAATTCTCCCCGATGGCAGTATTTATGAGTAGGGTTAAAAATAAAATCCCTCCGGGGGATGCATGGAGGGATTTACTCTAAAGATGTCAAACACTTTCAGTCTAAGATCCATTCTCATCAATTTCTAACGTTTCTACCAGGGGGCTATCCCCCCCAATAGGGGTAACCCCCTACTCCATCAGCACTATAACCCGCTTCACTTGACCCTTGTAAACTCTAAAACTTCATGGGAAGAGCGGCAAGTCGGGGGATAAGATCTAAAGAGTCCATAGAACCCATCATCAGAACCCACTTATGACCTATTGCTTAGGTATCCTCACCCGTTTTGGTTTAGTGATCGCCGCTGATTCGCGTACCAATGCCGGAGTTGATCATATTTCCACTTACCAAAAATTGTTTGATTTTTCCGTACCCGGAGATCGAACTATTCTGTTATGTACCTCGGGAAATTTATCTATAACCCAAGGAGCGATCGCTGCCTTAGAGCAAGATATTAAACATCAAGAAGAAATCAATCTTCATACCCTCCCTAGTTTGACCGAAGTCGCTCGTTATATCGGCAATAAAATCCGCGCTATCCAAGATCAGGATAGACCTTGGTTAGAACGCGATCGCATCGATTATAAATGTAGTATATTACTGGGCGGTCAAATTAGGGGAGAAGAACCTAATCTGTATTTAATTTACAGTCAGGGAAACTTCATTCATGCCACCAAAGAAACGCCCTTTCTCCAAATTGGAGAAACTAAATATGGTAAACCTCTCTTAGACCGCACCCTCACCGCAAATACTCCCTTAGAAGCTGCTGCAAAATGTGCCTTGCTCTCCATCGATTCTACCATGAAATCTAATATTTCCGTAGGACCGCCCATTGATATTATCATGTACCATACAGATTCCTTCGCCATCCGCCATCGGTTGAGATTGAGACTCGGCGATCCCTATCTAGCTAAAATTAGAAAATTATGGGAAATCTACGTTAAACAAGCCTTTGATGAGATGCCAGATGTGGAATGGGAATATGATGAAGAGGAGGTAAAAGAAGATATTCTGATTGACTAAAGGGAATTACCACCAAGGGAAGAACATTCGTAGTAACGACTGAAGTCGTTTCCTCATGACTTAGCCACTCTAAGTCACGAGGATTCACCCCATCTAACCCATCTTTAAACAATCAAGACCCGATCGCCGTCTGAGTTTGCGTCTGAGTCTGAATGGAAGCAATAGGTTTAATTTCCTCCACTATCTCTACAGCGGGTTCAAGAGCAAAATAAGTATTAAAAATACTCTGACCCACGCCATTGAGTTGCTCTTGCAGGGTATTAATAAACTCATGTAAACCCGTTTCAAAAATATCGGCAATGGTCATATATTCTAATTGCGATCGCAACCGACCTAAAGCCCGTTCTGCCGGGTCTCTCCAAGTTCCCACCGGAGTTCCAGTAATTTCATGAAGCGATCGTTCCGCATTCACAAAACAAAACCGAATTGAGCGCGGAAAATCTCGATCCATAATCAAAAACTCCGCCACTAGCGTGGGATTAATCCGATGCTGGCGCTTCCGGTACATCTCATAAGCACTCGCCGATCGCAATAACGACATCCATTGAATTTCATCCAGGGTCGTTCCCACATCATAGACCGACGGCAGCAAAATATAATACTTTACATCCAAAATCCGAGAAGTTTTATCTGCACGTTCCAACAGTCGGCCAATATGTCCAAAATGCCACCCTTCATTATGGGTCATTGTCGCATCCATGATGCCTGAAAACAAGTGACTTGCCAATTTAACCTGGGTAAAAAAATCATGGAGAGAGGCTAAATTTTGTTTCGGTGCAGCCTCTTTCACCATCATATAAAAGGCATTGACCTGTTCCCACATTTCCGAAGAAATCACTTCTCGGACCGATCGCGCATTCTCCCGGGCGATTTGTAAGCAAGATAAAATCGAATTGGGGTAATCGCGATCGAAGGCCAAAAATTGAATCACATTTTCTGGTAGCACTTCCCCATATCGTTCTTGAAACAGGGGTGAATCTCCCGTGATTTTCACCAAGGGATCCCATTGTTGGCTCATCCCCGTGGGAGAATCCAGAATTAAATTGAGATTAACATCAATGAAACGGGCAATATTTTCCGCCCGTTCTACATAACGATTCAGCCAATAAATTGAATGTGCAACGCGACTCAGCATGAGAATTTTTAGAGTTTAAAGTTGAGAATTTTGAGTGTTTTAACCTGAGACAGTCATGCTTGGAAACCCGCGCCAAATTCCAAGGGTTCAGCGGTTGGCTGTCAGGAATGTCCCTCCCTCTCACCCCTCAATCCTGACGCTTAACCCCGTCGTTTATTCCGTCACGACCCAAGTATCTTTACTCCCCCCGCCTTGGGAAGAATTAACTACTAAAGACCCTCGTTTTAAGGCAACCCGAGTTAATCCACCGGGGTTAACATAGATATCTTTGCCATAGAGGATATAGGGTCTCAAATCGACGTGACAGCCTTCAATATGGCTATCAACTAACGTAGGAACCCGAGACAGGCAGAGGGTAGGTTGGGCGATATAATTGCGGGGATTGGCGCGAATGCGATCGGCAAAATCCTCTCGTTGTTCTGCTGTCGCTTGAGTACCAATTAACATCCCATACCCGCCCGATTCATTCGCCGCCTTGACTACCAATTGATCCAAATTAGCCAACACATGATCTAAATGTTTGGGATTCCCACATAAATAAGTCGGAACATTGGGAATAATTTGGTCTTCTCCCAGATAATATCGAATCATCTCCGGGACAAAAGCATAAATTGCCTTGTCATCGGCAACACCCGTTCCCAAAGCATTAGCAATACCCAATCGACCCGATCGATAAACCTCCATCAAACCCGGTACACCTAACAAAGAATCCGGGCGAAATGCGAGAGGATCAATAAAATCATCATCAATCCGACGATAGACCACATCAACGCGCTTTAGCCCCTTCGTCGTCCGCATTTGCAAGTAGCCATCGGCAACGACTAAATCCTTCCCTTCCACCAGTTCTACCCCCATTTGCTGGGCTAGAAATGAATGTTCAAAGTAGGCCGAATTATAAATTCCGGGGGTAATCACCACCACATTGGGATCGGGTAAATTATCCGGGGCGAGATTGAGTAACGTTTCTAACAGATAACTGGGATATTCATCAACAGGTTGAATATCCATCGTTCTAAAAACTTGGGGGAATGTACTTTTCATCACCCGCCGGTTTTCTAAAACGTAGGAAACCCCTGAAGGACATCGCAAATTATCTTCTAAAACATACCACTGCCCATCTTTGTCTCGGACTAAATCAGTGCCCGTGATGTGACACCAAATTCCCTTGGGCGGTTTTAACCCGATGCAAGGTTTCAGAAATCCTTTAGCCGACTGAACCAATTCGAGAGGAATGACCCCATCTTTAATGATTTTTTGGTCCCCATAAATATCAGCAATAAATAGATTTAAAGCTTCAATTCGTTGCTTCAGTCCACGATTGAGAGTGGCCCATTCGTTCGCTGCTACAATACGGGGAATAATGTCAAATGGAAAAATTCGCTCGTTGCCTTCGCTATCCCCATAAACCGTAAAGGTAATCCCCAGCTTAAACATGGCGCTTTGTGCCGCCTGTTGTCGCTGGAGAAGTTCTCCATCGGATAGAGAATTGATTCTGTCTATCAAGGGGTTCGCCTGGGGGCGAGGTTTTCCCTTCTCGATAAACAGTTCATCGTAAAAATCGCCTGGATCGTATGTGTCAAATCGCACAGTCTGCTCTCTAACGCTGTCCCCTACTTTAGGATAAATGGAGTGGATAGAATACCCGCAGACTATTAATTTTTATGAACTTGCCCGTTTTCAATTCAGGCCGATCGCTGTTTTAGAATACTACATGACTAGAGGTTTCTAGGGTTAGGGGAGGGTAAAACGGTCCTGAATGCAGAAAAGAGTCGGGTTTTATCGCGATCGCTTTTTCAACAAATCCAGACATTTCTCCAAGTCTGGGAGTACAAGTGGGATAAAAAACCGGGTTTTTCTACCCACACTTTCCCCCTCAACCGGAGAACCCGAGTAGAGGGACCCTCAGTTTGGGCGGAAAATTGCCATGCCGGTTAGTACCCGGTTTGAATGGGAAGTTTTTTCAGGATTTGCACCGGAAGAGCAAGAGGCAGAGTCTATCAAATTCTGTCCTACTTTTAAATTGCCATGAACCAGCAATGATCCAGATCTACTCTCTCAATTCTAGGGTTTATGTTTACTCTAATTTGAGTCAATAATTTCAGGAATAATATTCAGTGAGCACGACTCAATGAGGATTGGACTGAGTTAGACGATGGAGGAGATCGAGAAAATCTTCAAAAATCGGTTGAAAATTGGTGGGGGTGAGTAGGGGGACATGGACGAAGAGGGCATTGATTTTTTTGGGGTGATGATTCAGATGATTTAAAACAGCATAATAGAGGGCTTCGCAGACAAATTTTCCGGCATCTTCGCTGATTTCAGTGAGTTTTAAATCTTCGAGAAGTGCAGGAAGATTTAATGGGGTGACGATCGCCTCGTTGCCCGATCTCGCCTGTTTTTCTACGGTGAGTTTTTGCCGACATTCTGCCATACCGCAACACACCACCAGATCCGGTTGCAGTTCGTTGATTTTAGCGATCGCCTGTTTGGGGGCCTCTTGAAAATCTACGGGTAATTTCCGCAGGAAGTGCAGATCATGGGGAATCCCCCTCACCTGGGATACTTTCTCTAATAAGTCATCCGAGGAGTTAGTTTGGTGATGGGACATCCAAATATCAAACGAGGTTAGGAGTATAGTTTGAGTCATAGCAATGGGTCCGTTACCCGTTATAATTAAAAGAGCCTCAGTCAAGTATTTTAAGGAAAAAGGCAATGCCGGTAATCGCCGTCATCGATTATGATATGGGCAATCTGCACTCCGTCTGTAAAGGATTGGAAAATGCAGGGGCCACACCCAAAATCACCGATGTGCCTGGGGAAATTGAACAGGCAGATGCGGTTTTGTTGCCCGGAGTCGGGTCCTTTGATCCGGCGATCCAACATTTGCGATCGCGGGATTTAGTCTCCCCGGTTAAGGATGCGATCGCCTCGGGAAAACCGTTTTTAGGGGTTTGTCTGGGATTGCAAATCCTGTTTGATAGTAGCGAAGAAGGAAAAGAACCCGGTTTAGGCATTATTCCCGGGGTGGTTCGTCGCTTTAAATCCGAACCGGGTTTAACGATACCTCATATCGGCTGGAATCGTCTGGACTTCACACAACCGGAGGTTCCCCTGTGGCAGCATTTGCAGCATCAGCCTTGGTTGTATTTTGTGCATTCTTATTATGTTGACCCCATCGATTCTGTTGTGACTGCCGCTACTGTAACCCACGGCAGTCAAACCGTCACCGCTGCGATCGCCCGGGAGAACCTCGTTGCCGTCCAATTTCATCCGGAAAAATCTTCTACTGCCGGGTTGCAAATGTTAGCGAACTTTGTCAAACAAATCGAATTGCGATCGCTGGCAATGTCTCATTAAAACAACAAACCGGGGTATCTCAACCCCGGTTTTAAAATCTAAATTAGATTCTTGTGTTTTGAAAAGCTTAATCGGTCAGTCAGATTATAAATCCAGCAAAAAAACAACACCCAATCGGTCCTAGCTTAGTGACTTCCTCTCTTCCTTTGAGCTTCTTTGGAGGTGCCGTGAAACCGCAGTTTCAATCGCATTGCTCCCTACTGCATCAGTTGAGGAAATATCAGCCCGGGGATTGGGTGATGTTTTTCGGTTTGTTGTGGTACGAGACAGATGTAAAATGGAACAGCTTTAACCTCTTTAGGTGTGAACGTGGACTTTGGCTGTTTGAATCTGCCAGGGAAGCGTTTTCCGCTTCAATTACTACTTTAGCGGGTTTTGATAGAGATGCAAGCAAAAGTAAGAAAGGTTTACAGTTGAACGCGGGTTTACTCTAACTTTAATGAAGTTAAGTTAAGTTAGGATTCGCTTCAAAGAAATAGGACCTGTGAGGGCATAGATCCGCAAAGCCCTCCCCAAGACATTGGGGAGGGGACCGGAAGTCGAGTGAGTCGGGTTCAAGTCGCTTAAGCGGCTATTTCTTTATTTAGAGACGTAGTGAACCCACAAATCACCATCAGGACCGCAGATCTGTTTCATCATGCCGTAAGAGTAGACTAAGCCTTTGCCACTCACCGTGGTGTCATATCCCCAGGAGAACCACTCTCCATAAGGGTCATTGACAATCCAACCTTTCTCGTTATATCCCTTAATAACAATAATGTGTCCCGATCGGCTAAACCAGCCATGTACGATAATGGGTTTCCCCGCTTCTAGCCATTTTTTGACATCGGACCATTTGGCATCGGGTTGAAAATCATCTTTGTACCCATACCGATGGATCAGTTTTGCCAAATCCGTTGGAGAATGACGGGATAACCCATTGTTGAGACAAAACTGATAGAGTTCGTCTTCTAACTGTTGACCTTTGGTATTTTTAAGGCGGTGCCCTAAATAACCCAGGCACATGGCTACAGAGGTCACATTGCAAGATCCATGAGGATTCCACACATTATCCAGTTGGGATAAATAGGGAATATTTAAATCAATGGTGGTTGGTTTTGGCGGCGCAGTTGTTACGGTGGTTGTCTGTTCTAGGGTTGCAGTACGTTCGGTGGTGAGGACCGCAGTCGTGACGCGATCGCCATTAGTGGTAGAGGCTTCTCGGCTGGAAGTAACTGTCACCGAAGAGGTGGAGACGGTGGTAGAAACTTGAGCATATTCGGGGTTACGCCAAATTTGTAAAAATTCAGCATCGGACCGAAACAGATCCGGGTGAGTTTTTTCTAATTCCGCCTGGAGGTGTTTTAATGCCTCATCCTGATGCGGTAGACCTTCATAATATTTGGCAACGTTGAGTAGAGAAATGTAGATGCTCATAATCTTGGGTGAATGAAGTGAATATGCGTCCGATTTGCTTGGAATTTGGCGGGCGATCGCCATCAAGAATTAGAGTAATCCAGAAGAATTTATCCGGGGCGATCGCATCTTTCTTAAAGAATGCTTCGTTGCAATTGTTGGACGACGGGCCAGAAATGATCCCATCCATTCAGTCCGCCATTGACTAAGCGGCGAACCCGTTTCCAGTCTCCCTCTTGTGCAGCCACATCAACCTGACGTTCCCAAAAATATTCCACCAAGATTTTTGCAGAAAGGTCCGGGTCTAATGCCAACTCGGGTTGGTCTTCTAAAGGAGCACCTAATTTCAACCCATAGTGGCGATAATTTGCACGACCTGTAATTTGAATAAATCCTCGTCCATGATATTTCACCCCATCTCCAGGATGGGTATTTCCTAAGTCAAGACGACCTTCATACATCGAGTGAAAATAGGTGTTCCCACCCCATTCTCGAATTGGACGGAATCCAGCGGTTTCTACGCCGATTGTAGCGAGGGTAGCAATCACCGTGGGTTTGTTGAGAATTCCTTTCTGTTCTAAGGCTTTCATCACCCCAGGCATATAAGTCCGAATATCAGAAAGGGGTGCATTCAAAACTTGGGCGGCTTTTTCATCGGAAATCAATTCTTTGACTGGATTGAAACCGGGAACCTCTTTCGCCTCAATTAAGGCTTTTGCCAGTTCTCGCGCGATCGGGTCTGCGGAAACTTGATAGGCTTGTGCAAAGCGATTCAGGGCTGATTCTGTAATTGGACCATATTTTCCATCCGCCTCTCCAGTTAATAAACTCAGACTCCGTAATCGCACTTGAATTTGGATCACTAAAGTGGTATCGGTGACCACTTCTTTTAAAGGAATGGCTTTGTTTTCTTGTAAAATATCTTGCAGACGCAGGCCCGTCACTGTAAGGACATTTTGGGGTGAGGCGGTTATGCGCTTATCTGATACAAAATGAATCCAATTATCTCCATCGGGACCGCAGAGATCTTTCATCATTTTATAGGAATAGGTTAAACCCGCCCCACTCCGACTGGTGTTATATCCAGTGGAGAACCATTCTCCGTAGGGGTCATGAACAATCCACCCTTTATCGTTATAACCAATAATGGTAATAATATGTCCAGACCGGGTAAACCATCCGTGGGAAATACAGGGTTTTCCGGCATCAAGCCACTTTTTCACATCGTCCCATTTAGCATTGTACTGAAAATTATCTTCATAGCCATAGGACTTAATCACTTTCGCCAAATCTTCGGGATTATGTCGCGAAAGTCCATTGTTAATCATGTATCGATAGAGTTCGTCCTCTAACTGTTCTCCCGTGGCGGGATTTTTGAGGGCTTTCCCAAAGAAACCTAGGCACATCGCCACACAGGTGACGTTGCATGATCCGTGGGGATTATTGATATTATCAATCTGAGATAAATAGGGAACGTTCAGTTTAACGGGTTCTTTTGGCAGTTGGGGAACCACGGGGGGTTGTGCCGGGGGTTTTCTCCAAATTCTGAGGAATTCAGAGTTTTCTGAGAGCAGTTCAGGACGGTTTTTGGCGATTTCGTCTTGGAGAAGTTTCAAAGCTGCTTCTTGCTGAGGTTCAGCCTTGTAGTATTTAATGACATTGACTAAGGAAACATTCATTCCGGTTCATTCCTAATATTTCAATGGGTGATATGATGTGATTAGCCTAGGGATTTTGAACGGGTTTAATCCTCCTGTAATCAAAAACTTAATGAGCGATCGCCCCCTGAAATATAAGCTAAAAAATGGCAAGTTTGAATTTATATATCTTTAGGCAGATGCCCTAATTCAAACTTCATAATTTGGTCTTATCCTAGTCTGGCTTTCCCTCTATGTCACTACCGCTAACTAGGACAAATTAATAGATAGGTTAGGAAATTTATAAATTATAAAATATTAATATAATTAAAATTAATATGATTTTTTAAAGCAGCAAAAATACCACTAACCTGATGAAAACAGGATAGCGGACTATTAAATAGATTTTTGTTAAAATAATTTTAAATTGCCTCAGTCTCTTTTCCAGTAATCAGCGCTTGTAGGAATTCAGGATCATCGATCGCTGCTTGATGAATTCGGCTCAACATCGTTGCAGCGGTGTTTTTATTTACCTCGATTTCCTGGGCTAATTGACGCACACTGACTTTCTTGGAAGCCGTTAAAACGATGGCAATAGCTTGAAACCACTTAGACAATTCTACATGAGTTTTATGAAATAAAGTACCCACGGTTACGCTATAGGATGTAAAACATTGATTGCAATGATATCGGCTTTCATTTTTGAGGGCGGTTGATTTTTGGGAACTACAATAAGGGCATTGAGGTTTACCCCCCCAGCGAATTTGTTCAAGGTACAAGGTTGAGGTTTTATACATTTTGAAGCTTCCTTTTTTCAACTCCTCTTCATACAATTCACCCTGATTTTTTAGGTCTCGTTGTGCGATCGCCCTTCCCCATGAGGAAAGCAAGGATCCACCGGGGGATCCTAAAAGGCTCTGAATAAGGGCCGGTGTGATGGTTCGGGGAAAGCCCCTTCCTGGGAGGCGATCGCCTCATATTCCCGACTGTGCTTCCGTTAGGGAGGCTCCTTTAAGTCACTTTAAATATCATACAAATTACAAAATTTGTGGTTTGTATGATATTTTGGAATAGTACAATGATTCAATTGACCTGTCAATGCACGATCAAATGTTTTTTGTAAAGAAGTGTTACAACTAGGGACCCCTGGGAACTGCCCTCAGAAGTGAGGAGATTTAATTCCTCAACGGCATCGGTAGAACCCGCAATTCACTTACAATGCTTGATCCTTCGCCATTAAGGACTAGGGCTGTGGTATCAGAAGAAAAGAAGCAGAGATTTTCGCACCTTCTTAAACATATTCGAGGAAATGATGGGGTAAAGGAGTTTGCGGCGCGGATTAACGTTAAACTTCCTACCTACAGTTGTTGGGAAACAGGGAGAGCATTTCCGAGCGATCGCTTATGGGAAACCTTACTACCCCAGTTATGTGAATTATCAGGATTTATGCCTGAATCTATTGATCGGTATTTGCGAGGGGACTATGAACTTGAAGACTTAATTGAAGGGTCGGGACTGGCAGAATTACAACCGCGATCGCGTTCTTTGATGACTCATGCGCGATTTAAAGAGTGGTTGCACAGGTTGTCGTTATCTGAATCCATTCAAATCTTAAAAGATGCCGCAGAATGGGTCGTTAAGTTAGCGTCTGGAGAGGATAATTTATCTTCTAAAACTCCCCTGGCTACCCCCGAAAACCCCCTGAATAACTCTGACTCCAATTCACTCCGAGTCGGAGTTGATCCAAGGGATCATGAAGCGGTCATGAAAACTATCTTGAATCTGACCGAACATCTTTCCTTAGAAGAAATCGTCCAGGTTGATAATCATCTACGCAACTTGCTCGATGCCAAACTTCAAGCCTTGGGATTATTGGAACGGAGAAAATATCAAACTCATCCGCTGTATCTTTTAATGGAAGATTATCGAGCCAACAACAACTTAACTTATGCGCAATTTGAAGAGCAATTGCTCAAGGAAGGAAAAGAGGCGGGCTTAGAACCGACGAGACTCGCCAAAATTGTTCGAGGTCAGGTATTACCCAATAATCGAGAACTGATCTGGATTGGGGTTTTTATGAGAAAACCCGATGGGAATTTGTATGACCATGAGGAATTAGTTTGGTTGCGAGACGGGAGGGGGTTAAGCGATTCAGAAGACTCGGATTCTGGCCCCGATGATGAGTTCTCCAAAACGGCGCGATCGCCCGATGGTCAACCTCATGATTATCCCGATCATCCTTGTGAATGTCATTAATCGTTAGCATACTTTTAAGGGTGCATACTATGCGCGAAATTCCGAATGACCACAGCGAGAGCCAACTCGCTCGTGAATTTACAACCATTTCCAATTTGTATCTACTGCGGTTGTTTTCCAAGTTTTTACCCCAGGAATTTCATTCTTATTTTCATGAAGTCACCCTTCATTTAAAACTGGATTCTCAACTCATTCAGTTCGATTGTCCTTCGGAAAAAATAGCGGCGCGATTGCTTAAAATTTCTACGCCCCTGGTTTTGGCCGTCTATGGCGTGAAAGAAGCTTTAGAAATGGGATTTATTCCCCATATCGAAATTCTCTGTTCAGGAAAACGATTGATTCCTCTGATTAACCCAAAACTTATGATCAAGGAGAGCTTGATGAATTCGAGTTTTGAAAACTCCTTACAACCCAACTTACCCCAGACTAAACCTGAGATTGATTTAAACGAATTGTATGGAACCCCTCATCCCATTTATATTACTCAAATGTCGGATCAAAAAGTGTTATTTGCCAATAAAATAGCACTGGATGTCAATAAGCGAACCGCCGGAGAAATGGTGGGCCAAGAAGTTACAGCCCTTTGGGATGATGATGTTTTAACGAACCTGATGAAACAACTTGAGAGCGATCGCGAACTCTGGCAGTATCATTATCCAGGATATCGATGGGCGAAAGAAGAAAATTCCCCAATCTGGCGACGCGATCGCTATATGTTCGTTGCCAATTATAAGGTGATTGAATTTCTCGGGACAGTCTGTCGTCTCTGTGTCATTACCTCGGCGGAAAAAATGCGCTCATCGGAGGTATAACCCTCATAGGCGATCGCCTTAAAAGAAAGACCCTCCCCAATCCTCCTCGGGCGAAGGGGAGGGCAATTGGGCGATCGTTATGACTTAACCCCCAACCCATAAAACCAAACCCACCCCTGCTTAGACTTGCCCCCAGGGTCAATGAATTTGCAAATTAAGCGGTTTTCGGAAACAGCAGTCTGTTACCTTGATTAAGTTATTGTTATAGGCCGCATCGCTCACCTGAATGTCAGTTGCAGCGCAACCCGGGGATTCGGGGCGAGTTTAAGGTAAAAGTGGGTAAGAATTATGGCGCTGATAGTCCAAAAATACGGGGGATCCTCCGTAGGGTCCGTTGAACGCATTAACGCCGTGGCCGAACGGGTGATCAAAACCGTCCAGGGCGGCAATTCAGTCGTAGTGGTCGTTTCGGCGATGGGAAAAACCACTGACGGACTGGTAAAATTAGCCAATGAAATCTCGTCGAATCCCTCTCGCCGGGAAATGGATATGTTGCTTTCCACAGGAGAGCAAATTTCCATCGCCCTGTTGAGTATGGCGTTGCAAGAATTGGGGCAACCGGCGATTTCCCTGACGGGTGCACAGGTGGGCATTGTTACGGAAGCAGCCCATACCCGCGCCCGGATTTTGCGAATTGAGACGCAACGGATTGAGCAACAGATCACTGAAGGTAAAGTCGTCGTAGTTGCCGGATTCCAAGGCATCACGAATACGAAAGATTTGGAAATTACCACCCTGGGACGGGGGGGTTCGGATACCTCTGCGGTGGCCCTGGCTGCGGCTTTGCGGGCCGATCGCTGCGAAATCTATACCGATGTCCCGGGCATTTTAACCGCTGACCCCCGGTTAGTTCCCGATGCCCAACTGATGACGGAAATTACCTGCGATGAAATGCTGGAATTAGCCAGTCTGGGGGCAAAAGTCTTACATCCTCGGGCGGTGGAAATTGCCCGGAACTATGGCGTTCCCTTGGTGGTTCTCTCCAGTTGGACCGATGATCCAGGGACTCTGGTGAGTTCGCCCAAACCAATGGCAAGACCCCTAGAAGGGTTGGAATTGGTGCATCCCGTAGATGGGGTGGAATTTGATACGAATCAGGCAAAAGTCGCCCTGTTGCGGGTTCCCGATCGCCCCGGTGTAGCGGCGCAGTTGTTCGGGGAAATCGGGCGGCAAGAAGTCGATGTAGATTTGATTATTCAGTCCATTCACGAATTGAATACCAATGATATTGCCTTTACCGTGAGTCAGGAATCGGTGAATCAAGCCGAAGCAGTGGCAGCAGCGATCGCCCCCACCCTCCGCAACCGCCTAGATTCAGCCCCAGAAGAAGCCGAAGTCATGGTCGATCGCACCATTGCCAAGGTGAGCATTTCCGGGGCGGGAATGATTGGACGTCCCGGTGTGGCGGCGAAAATGTTCGCCACCCTGGCCGAGGCGGGAGTGAATATGCAGATGATTTCCACCTCAGAAGTCAAAGTAAGTTGCGTAGTGGATGCGGACCAGTGCGATCGGGCGATCGATGCCCTTTGCCAAGCCTTTGAAGTTAGTTCCTCACCCCTACAATCCGGCAGTTCCAATCTGAGTAAGGCGATCGCCCCCAATACTCCCCCAGTACGCGGAGTCGCCCTAGATTTGAATCAAGCGCGGGTGGCAATTCGCCATATCCCCGATCGCCCCGGCATGGCTGCAAAATTCTTCGGCATCCTCGCCCATGAAAATATTAGCGTCGATACAATTATCCAATCCCAACGCTGCCACATTATCAACGGCATTCCCACCCGAGATATTGCCTTTACCGTGGCCCGGAATGATGCCAAAGATGCCCGCCGAGTCTTAGTTCCCTTAGCCGCAGAATTAGGCTGTGGAGAAATCATTGTAGATGAGGAAATTGCCAAAGTTAGCATTGTCGGTTCCGGCATGGTCAATCACCCCGGCATTGCCGCTGAGATGTTTAATGCCCTAGCAAGAGAACGTATCAATATCCAAATGATTGCGACCTCAGAAATTAAAGTCAGTTGCGTAGTAGATCGCGAGTCTGGCGTGAAAGCTTTACAAGTGATTCATGCCATCTTTAATCTCGCAGGAACTCAAAAAATCGAAGTTCCTGCATGATGAAAGAGTAATGAGGGTGGATAAAACACCACCCTCATTCTGGTGATTATAGCTTGTATAAAGTTTTTCTCACTTATTATAAGCTATAAATGCTATGGGTTAGCACAAACATCTTGCTTGCTAGACAAATAGCAAACAAAATGTTTGTGCTGACGCCGGGAACTTCTATATTATTCTGGCTTTTCTTCCGTCACGGTTTCTCTCACTTCTTCAGTCTGAAAATACAGAGCGTTTAAATCATCGACATTCAAATCAAAAGCTGGTTTAGGATTGCGGAAATAGGGGTGAATGAGCAGGACCTTTTCGGGCCTTCGGTCATTGGGTGCGGCGACAATTTCTTTAATGACTTTCAGATACTCTTTGCCGGTACTTTCCCAGGTGTAGTGTTCCAATACCAATTTTTGACAGCGCGATCGCATCTGTTCCCACAACTCGGGATCCCCTAACAGTCGTTCTAATCCTCGGGCAATATCTGCCTGATCGCTAGGATCGACGAGCACTGCACATTCTTCCGGAGTCTGTTTGAGAACTTCACTCAACCCGCTATTTTCAGTCACCACTAAGGGTAACCCTGCTGCTGCCGCTTCTAAGGGGGCCAATCCAAAGGGTTCAAACAATGAAGTTAGGGTAAACACGGAACCCCGTTTTGCTAAAAATCGATAACAAGCTGCTAAAGCCGGTTGATCCGGCAAGGAAAACGCGCTGATTTTCCCCCATAACTTATTCTTTTTAACTACTTTCCGAATCGGCGCTAAGACTCGTTCTGTTTCATCATCGCCGCATTCTTCTTGAAGGGGGTTATCCAATCCGCCCGTAATCATCACCAGATTGGCCGTATTTTGCAGCGTCTCACTCTGGGCAAAGGCTTCTACTAGACCCTGGAGGTTTTTCTTCGGTGCGAGGCGGCTAGAGGCCAAAATAATCGGGTATCCTAGGCGGTCCTCATCAATATCCCGGGCCAATCGTTCATCAATCAGGTCTTGGATCTCTTTTTCATTGTCACAGAACACATTGGGACTAAACATAGTGGCATCAACTCCCGGTGCAATTACCACAAACCGGGTATCGTCTTCCACATTTACTGCATCGTGATAGACGCGATGACCATATTGTTCAAAACGTTCCGTTTTTGTACTGGTAATATTAACCGCTGACCGATTCATACTCAACCGTTCCGCCATCAAACGCCGAGCAAAATGAAAATGCCTGTCCATGCTTTCCATATTTTGCGGCGTCATTTCCAGTTTGTCTATTTTTTGAGCGCCTAGAGAATGACCTGTAAAGGTGAAGGGGATACCTGTGGCGGCTTCAATCAAGACCCCGGCGAGACCGCCATCCCCATAGTGAGCGGTAAAAATCTCGGGGAATGCGCCCTCTTGTTGATAGAATTGGAGAATATTGGGCACCCATTCTTTAACCAGATGCGGCCAGAGGAGTTCTTTCCTGATAAATCCTTTTGGGCCCGCCGGAAAGCGGATAATTCGGACATTTTCCACCCCAGGATAGGAATCAAAGGCTTGGGCAAACTCGGGCCAGTCGGAATCAATAATCTGGCGGGTGATAATATCAACTTCGTGACCTAGATTGGCGATCGCGATCGCCACCTGTTTCACATAAACTAACTGGCCCCCGAAATCCGGATGTTCAGTCAGATGACTATCTTTTGGATCGAAGTTACCCTGGGGATTGAGAAATGCAATACGCATAAGCAGATTTTTCACCAAACGACTGCCTCAAGTTTATAGGGTTGAGGGAGATTCGCCACATTCTCAATAGTAGCTTGCACCCTGAAGCATTAGCTGGTCAGTCTTTGACCGAAAATGAAAGATAATTTAGATCATGGCGATCGCGCTATTTTCGATAACCTAGAAGATAAAAGTCGCTCTCATTAATTATGAATTCACTCTCATCCAAGATTTGTGCCATTGATGACGAACTCTCTAAACGTGATCTGGCTCTCGACCCCGGCGGTTATTTCATCATTTATCTCGATCGCGAGGCCGAATTAATTTGTGCCAAGCATTATACCAATGTGATTGATGAGCGGGGGTTAGCCATTGACCCAGAAACTGGGAAACCCATACCCGCTAGAGGAAAGGTCGAACGCACCCACGAAACGTTATTCTCGGGGAGTACGGCAAAAGAACTGTGCGTAAAAATTTTTGAAGAGACGGACCCTTGTTCAGTCACGATGTTGGATCATGCCGCCTATCTCGGTCGAGAATTTATGCGGGCTCAGATGGCCCTGGTGAGTGGGGAGGAGTATGTCCAGGACTAGGAAAGGGGTATCGTGTTTCCGGGGACAAGCAACTGGGTTTTTGTCCTAAAGTTGTCCTAATGCCAGGGGAGATTTGGAAACAAAAGCCGGGTTCTCACCGCTGAGGTTGGGGATGAGTGCATTCTGGATCAATGCGCTCATCCCCACAGGGAATCCCGAGTAAAAATTGGTACGCTCAGTTACTGTAAAAAGCCTCCTTGATAGAAATAATAGGTCGCCATTGGGATAACCGTCGCGAGGACTAACAGGACGATCACCACCATTGTGGCATTGCCTGTATCGGTTTCTTCGGCGGTGGCAAAGGTGCGTTCAATGTTCAAGCTGGTATCGATAATCGGGGGTCCGGGGTCCGGTTGACCGGAAAGGACGGCAATCATGCGATCGCTAACATCGGTTAAAGCTTGATTGTATTTATCCCCCTCTCGCAAGGGGACTTGCAGGGTTTCTTGGGCGACACTTTCAGCAATTTCCGGGGTTAAGAGGGATTTGATGTCATCTCCCGTCCGGATGGCGGAATTATTTGTGAGGGTATCGACCACCACTAAGGTTTGATGCGCCCCTTCCTCTGGGGTTGGAAACCATTTTTCAAAGAGTTTTTCGGTAAAACTGTCAATGGTTTCCCCATAGTCTAGGCGGCGAATGGTGACGAGACGAACTTCGTTGCCGGTGTCTTTTTGCAGGGCACTAAGGGCCTTGCTGAGATTGCCTTCGGTAAGGCGACTGAGGACTTCGGCATCATCAATGGTCCAGGTGCGATCGCCTGCATGGAGAATCGGCATTTGATAGACCCCAGTTGCCGCAGCGGGTGCCACTGCCACGAGGGTTGCTAAGGCGATCGCCGCGATGGATAACAGGAGTCCGGTGAATCCGGCTTTCCAGGGGGTGATTCGTTGAAGGATCTGTTTCATAAAATGGGTCTTACAAACTTATTGTTTAACTTTACCCCATTGACCCGAACCGATTAAAGCAGATCTCTATCTCTAATGACTTCCTCAAAAAGCTAAACTCTTCGACTTGTTGCCCCCTCTAACCCGGTAAGATGGTTGAGTTCAAAATGCAGTGAAAAGAAGGATACTCTCTATGGAAGCATTACCAGAACAGGTGCAACGATTGCGCGATCGCGTAGCGGTGGTGACGGGTGCTTCGCGGGGCATTGGTCGAGCGATCGCCGTCGCCCTCGCCGCCGAAGGAGCTAAAATTGCCGTTAACTATGCCAGTAATAGTACCGCAGCCGATCAACTGGTAGCGGAAATTACCGCCGCCGGTGGCGAGGCAACTGCCATCCCTGCCGATATTAGCAACGTTGATTCCGTCGATACCCTGATCAAAACGGTGAGTGACCAATGGGGACGCATCGATATTTTAGTCAATAATGCCGGGATTACTCGCGACACTCTTTTGTTAAGAATGAAACCAGAAGATTGGCAAGCAGTTATTGACACCAATCTCACTGGAGTGTTTCTCTGTACTCGGGCCGTCAGCAAACTCATGCTCAAACAAAAATCCGGTCGGATTATTAATATTGCTTCCGTTGCGGGTCAAATGGGGAACCCCGGCCAAGCCAACTATAGTGCAGCCAAAGCCGGAGTAATTGGCTTTACCAAGACTGTTGCCAAAGAACTCGCCTCTCGGGGGATTACGGTCAATGCCGTTGCCCCCGGATTCATCGCCACCGATATGACCAAAGACCTCAAAGGTGGAGAAGAAATCCTCAAATTTATTCCCCTGGGTCGTTATGGGGAACCTGAAGAAGTAGCGGGTTTAGTTCGCTTCCTGGCTGCGGACCCGGCGGCGGCTTATATCACCGGACAAACGATTAATGTCGATGGGGGAATGGTGATGGCTTAATCTGCCCTTCACTGGGAAAACTAGCCGGGGAAAATGCCTTTTTTTTCAGGTGAAAGCCCGTTTAAATGGTCTTTCTCTTCCTCAAAAAATCAGCCTTTGCCAACTATTTCGGCAAAGGCTCAGGCGGGGATAGAACAGGATGAATTTTCTCTATCTATTGAGTTTAAATCCAGTGGTCAAGATGCGATGGATTGGCTATAAGACCGAGATTCGGATACCTCAACCTGCAAGCGATCGCAAGAAATCCGTTCGGGCCTCCCGGGAAAGCCATTTTTACAAGTTGTAATTTCTAATTGAGCCTCTGCAACAGCAGTAAACATCAACCGTTCTTGAGGGAAAAGAACCCGTTCTAATTCAAAATCTTTTGAATTAATCAGTTTGATAATTTGAAGATAAGGAGTCGAATTGCAATGAAAACATAAAATATGTGAAAAAGTAATGTCTTTTTTAACTTGTTCTTCCCGGCTTGAATTTAAAATCATTTGAATTGCGATTAAGGGTAAGGAGGTTAAGGTTGCATTTTGATGTTTGCCCTCGTTTTCTACATTTAATATGAGTAGGAATTGGCAAACTCCTATCTTGTATTTATATCACTCATAAAACACTGTTATATCTATCTGTAGTTAGATTATAGGATTAGAATGAGACTTAGGTATATCTCCCGATATAGAGGGCCATGTTAAGGGTTGAGGTCATGATAAATACAGCCCCCTCCGGACTGATTGATTCCCGCTATCGGGACAAAAAACAATTATTGACTGTCCTCCTACGGGTTGGGTTCCATCTGGTCAATTTGCAGAAGTCTTGCCCGTATAGGAAGTGAAGAATGAAACCCGCCCCCTGGACCATCGTTTTAATTTTAGGACTAGGTATTTTCGCTCTATCTACGGGGGCAATTTTAATCCGATTGGCACTCCAATCTGCTGGGGTACAAGGGGTAGGATTTAGCCTGATTTTAGAAGCCTCTCGGTTAAGTTTAGCAGCCCTGTTGTTGCTACCAACCTGGAAAAATATCAAACCCCAACCCCTCCAATCTGGGGCAATGGTTTATGCTGGGCTTGCTGGTGGATTTCTCGCCCTTCATTTTGCCACTTGGATTACGTCATTATCTTATACCTCGATTGCTGCCTCTACGGCGATCGTCACCACAAATCCCGTATGGATTGCCCTATTTTCTTTCCTGTTCGGAGAAAAGCCAAAACCCAAGACTTTAGCAGGAGTTTTCCTAGCATTAATCGGGGGATTAGCAATTGGTTTGGGGGGAACTAAATCGAGTGCGATCGCCCCTGATTCGCTGCTGGGAAATAGTTTAGCTTTGATTGGTTCCTGGGCAGTTAGCGGCTATTTTTTATTAGGAAAAGAGGCACAACGTCGGGGGATGGGAATTGGCAGTTATGCGGCGATCGCTTATAGTAGTGCAGCCCTGATTTTGTTGCCCTTACCGCTGTTATGGGGAACCAGTTATTTAGGGTATCCACCATCGGTTTATGGATATGTTCTCTTGATGGCGATCGGACCCCAACTCATTGGACATACCAGCTTTAATTGGGCGTTGCGGTGGATTTCTCCAACATTGGTCACCTTAGTGATTCTATTGGAACCTGTAGGGGCGAGTATTTTAGGGTATTTTATCTTTGGAGAACTGCCTGGAAGGGGAGTCATAGGTGGGGCGATCATCTTACTGATCGGCGTGGCGATCGCCGCTCTTGCCACTCGACCCCTTCCCTCACAATCCTAACACTTAGACCTGGAAAAATCACCCCCCAATTTTCCCCTAAATTATCACCATATCCGCCGGAGTAATCATCGACGCCTCGACATTATTCAAACTCACCAGAAGTTCACTCCCTACCGTAATATGAGTTACCCCGGTTCCTTGAGTAATACTCAATTGCTCAAAAGTTAATCCCTCTGCTAATCCAATCCGGTCAATTCCTACTTCAAAATCCACCACTAAATTCACCCCATCCCCTTCTCGGAAGACAAAGATATCCGCTCCTCCCCCACCAATTAAAGTATCATTCCCTAAATCTCCCCAGAGGACATCATTGCCATTTCCTCCGTTGAGAATATCGTTTTCTTTCCCTCCATGCAAAGTCTCATTACCCTCCCCACCAAATAGGGTATCATCTCCGATATTTCCATTCAGGAAATCATTGCCATTGCCTCCACAGAGAACATCATTATCATTATCTCCAAATAAGAAATCATCCCCTTCCTGTCCATAGAGGAAATCATTTTCTTTTCCCCCATGCAGGGTATCATTACCATCCCACCCAAACAGACTATCCTCCCCGCGATTACCATTTAAGAAATCTTCTTCATTACCACCCCATAACCAATCATTGTCATTATCTCCAAATAGCGTATCATTCCCATCAAATCCAAGTAAGGTATCATTTTCCTTACCGCCATACACTAAATCATTACCAAAACTGGCATCGATATAATCATTGCCAGTATTGCCGTGGAGAGTATCATTTCCAGTCCCACTTATCAGATTATCATTCCCGCCAAATCCTAGAAGAAAATCATCGCTTCCTGTCCCATAAAGAACTTCTCCAGTATCCGTCCCAAAAAAGGGATTCACACCACCAGAATAGAGCGTATCGGCAACCAAATTGGGTCCAGGAAAGACCATAAATCCCTGACAAGCACCGAATTCAGGAAGACTAAAATCTCGGTTAGAAGAATCAACGGGAGGAGAATCAACGGGAGGAGAATCAACCGGCTGAGGGTCACTCGAAGGAAGAGATTCCGGTAAAATTGGACCAATAGGTATTGGCAATTGACCCGGGGTTCCATCAGTGGGTTCTGCCGGTGGCGGTGGGGAAGTGATTGTGGCAGTAATGGGAAAGTTAAAGGGATTTTGAGTGTTGTTATTGGCGATAAATTGCAACTCTCCCAAGGGAGTTCCGGCATCACTGGCATTGAGTTGGACTTGAAAGGTTGCTTCTCCATTAGCGGCAATTGTGCCAGGAAAAGGACCGACTAAACTAAAGGCAGTGGGGAGTTGTAAATCTGATAAAGTAACTTCGCTACTGTTGGGATTTCTGAGGGTAAAGGTAGTGGTAAGTGCGTCTCCCACTTCTGTTGTTCCGAGGTTAACTGCGGTGGTTGTATCATCCGCGATCGCCGTCGTTCCTAGTAATACTTCAATCGGCAAGTTTGATACAATGGGAACGGTAAATTCATAAGCCCCAATATCGGCGATCGCCGTCCCATTCCCATCTCCATCAAAGGGCCGAATTTGTCCCCGGGTATCCGTGGCGGGTGCGATCGCATTATTGCCCGCATCAAGGGCCGGACTTCCGGGAAGTAACGGATGGATTAGGAATCCATCAATTTCTTGTAACGGTCCCAATAGGGGGTCGGCGATCAGAACATCGGCGGTAATATTAACATCTTGAGGGTCGTTCAGATTTTTGCTGGGAAATTGAATATTATTCCCCCCATCAACTAGCTCTTTTCTCGTTTGCTGAAAACGACTTAGTTCATTTCCGGCTGTATTATTACTAACAATTGTATTTGATAGTGTAATTGGAGGGGAAATAAGACTGGTAAAAATTGCTCCTGCTACATCACTTGCATGATTCTTGACAAGAGTTGTGTTGACAATGCTGGTTGGAGAAAAAGTTGTGATCCCACCACCTACACCCCCAGTTCCATCAGCAGTTTCTGCTTTGTTTCCCGAAAAGGTACTATTAATGATAGTAGTGGGGGAGTTATTGTCAATCCATAAACCACCTCCTTGACCCTGAGATACATTATTAGCAAAAGTAGTATTGCGAACTGTGAAATCTCCATTGCCTAACCGCAAACCTCCCCCCAGTGCTTGATTTAGATAATTAGAACTGATGATATTATTGAGGAAAATACTATCTTCAACAATACCTTTATCTCCATTTTCCCCATAAATAAAGAAAAAAACTGCGCCTCCTTTTCCGACCCCTGTATTTCCTTCAAACCGACTACTACGAATTACGCTCGTTCCTGAAGTTCCGCCAGAACTTGCAGAAACTCCATCAGTAAAAATGGCTCCCCCAAAACCTCTAAGGTCTTGATTTAGTAATGCTCCTGCTGTTGTGTCGTTATTAATAAATGTAGAATTTTCTACAGTTAAAAGAGTAGAAGGGGTATTGATTGCTCCTCCATTAATTCCTTTGTTATTCCTAAATTGACTATCCCTAACCGTAAGAATGCTATTTCCAAAGGTAGAAATAGCCCCGCCACCCCGTTCACTTTGACCTATAGTTGCATCATTTCCATCAAAAATACTGGCAATTACAGTTATATTACTGCTATTACCTGTCGCAATTGCTCCTCCTCCATCTCCAGCAGTTATATTGTTTATAAAATTAACATTTTCAATGGTCAAATTAACCATTGACCGAGTATGAATTGCTCCCCCGGAACCAGTTATTCCAGTTTCAAATGTTTGTCCATTAATCAAGGTTAAATTAGCCAGTTTAACTGTTTGAGAATTGCTAACGAAGAAAACTCGACTAGCATTATTGCCACTAATTGTAATCCCCGGAGCATTTGCACCATCAATGGTCAGGTTTTTATTGAGTTCTAACTGTCCGCTAGTTAGGGTAATAGTTTGATTAGCTAGGGTTGGATCAAATAGGATGGTATCTCCCGCTTGGGCGGAGGCGATTACATTTCTTAAAGACCCCGCCCCACTATCATTGGCATTGGTCACGGTGAGAATTGCCAAGACTCCCGAATATGCCATCATCGCCTCGGGTTTCAATGCCAAGGGTGCCGTTATTTCTCCGGTTCTAAAGGCTAAATCCCAGTTGCCTCCCCGTTTAGAATTGCCGGTAATCTCCACCGATGCAGCAATCTTAATTCCGGTTAATTCACTCAAATTCCTGACAAATTCTGCCCCGATTCCGGCGGCAACTTGACATCCATAGAGGAACAGATTACCTTGGGGAATCACGGCCCTACGCCAAGACTGCAAACTCCCTTGATATTTCCCTAAATTATCAGGAGATAACCTCACCGTCCCTAGGCGCAAACAACCGGGACTACCGTGGGAAATAATATGCAGAGATTCTACAGATTGACCCTGCCTCATCAGGCTTTCTAACACCTCAGTAATCTGCTGGATGCCATCGGCAAACTCATCTAACAGAATCGCCTGGAAGTTCTCCCAAACTCCGGGGATTAAACTCTGATAGTTTTCTACCTGAGAATCAATAAAAACTAAGGATTTTGGCCCAGAAAATCCGCCCTTGTCTTGAGTTTTAATGAAATCAATATTACTGGTCATCTGGACTACTCCAAAATATATTTTTTTGAGTAGATACCAGCCCTGATTGACAAAAGAGGTGTCCGGGATGCAAGGGGCCGGATTCAACCTAATTTTAGCAGTCTATCGGTTGAGGTGAGCAGCCGGGGTATTGCTGTCTAGTAGGAGAAATATCAGACTGCTTAACGCGGAAAAATTACCCCAAATTTCCCCTAAATTATCACCATATCCGCCGGAGTAATTATTGACGATTCGACATTATTTAAACTCACCAGAAGTTCACTCCCTACCCTAATATGAGTTACCCCGGTTCCCTGAGTAATACTTAATTGCTCAAAAGTTAATCCCTCTGCTAATCCAATCCGGTCAATTCCTACTTCAAAATCCACCACTAAATTCACCCCATCCCCTTCTCGGAAGACAAAGATATCCGCTCCTCCCCCACCAATTAAAGTATCATTCCCTAAATCTCCCCAGAGGACATCATTGCCATTTCCTCCGTTGAGAATATCGTTTTCTTTCCCTCCATGCAAAGTCTCATTACCCTCCCCACCAAATAGGGTATCATCTCCGATATTTCCATTTAGGAAATCATTGCCATTGCCTCCACAGAGAACATCATTATCATTATCTCCAAATAAGAAATCATCCCCTTCCTGTCCATAGAGGAAATCATTTTCTTTTCCCCCATGCAGGGTATCATTA
The DNA here is from genome assembly GCF_025370755.1 of Laspinema sp. D2d. GTDB lineage: Bacteria > Cyanobacteriota > Cyanobacteriia > Cyanobacteriales > Laspinemataceae > Laspinema. The sequence continues at coordinate 84,238 of NZ_JAMXFC010000004.1, forward strand.
CCATCCCACCCAAACAGACTATCCTCCCCGCGATTACCATTTAAGAAATCTTCTTCATTACCACCCCATAACCAATCATTGTCATTATCTCCAAATAGCGTATCATTCCCATCAAATCCAAGTAAGGTATCATTTTCCTTACCGCCATACACTAAATCATTACCAAAACTGGCATCGATATAATCATTGCCAGTATTGCCGTGGAGAGTATCATTTCCAGTCCCACTTATCAGATTATCATTCCCGCCAAATCCTAGAAAAAAATCATCACTTGCTGTCCCATAAAGAACTTCTCCAGTATCCGTTCCAAAAAAGGGATTCACACCACCAGAATAGAGCGTATCGGCAACCAAATTGGGTCCAGGAAAGACCATAAATCCCTGACAAGCACCGGATTCAGGAAGACTAAAATCTCGGTTAGAAGAATCAACGGGAGGAGAATCAACGGGAGGAGAATCAACCGTCTGAGGGTCACTCGAAGGAAGAGATTCCGGTAAAATTGGTCCTATAGGTATTGGCAGTTGACCCGGGGTTCCATCAATGGGTTCTGCCGGTGGGGAAGTGATTGTGGCAGTAATGGGAAAGTTAAAGGGATTTTGAGTGTTGTTATTGGCGATAAATTGCAACTCTCCCAAGGGAGTTCCGGCATCACTGGCATCGAGTTGGACTTGAAAGGTTGCTTCTCCATTAGCGGCAATTGTGCCAGGAAAAGGACCGACTAAACTAAAGGCAGTGGGGAGTTGTAAATCTGATAAAGTAACTTCGCTACTGTTGGGATTTCTGAGGGTAAAGGTAGTGGTAAGTGCGTCTCCCACTTCTGTTGTTCCGAGGTTAACTGCGGTGGTTGTATCATCCGCGATCGCCGTCGTTCCTAGTAATACTTCAATCGGCAAGTTTGATACAATCGGAACGGTAAATTCATAAGCCCCAATATCGGCGATCGCCGTCCCATTCCCATCTCCATCAAAGGGGCGAATTTGTCCCCGGGTATCCGTGGCGGGTGCGATCGCATTATTGCCCGCATCAAGGGCCGGACTTCCGGGAAGTAACGGATGGATTAGGAATCCATCAATTTCTTGTAACGGTCCCAATAGGGGATCAGCGATCAGAACATCGGCGGTAATATTAACATCTTGAGAGGCGTTTAAGTTTTTGTTAGGGAATTGAATGTTATTCCCTCCATCGTTAAATTGAACTCCCGTTTGTTGTTTAACATTAAACCCATTTATCCCTACATTATTCGCAACAATCGTATTAGTTAAGGTTGTATTGGTTCCACCTCCCCAAAAACCCCCTCCTTGGAATCCAGCAACGTTATTAGCGATGGTGGAATTTAAAACATTGACCGTATATCCATCGCGAATATTAATAGCAATGCCACCTCCTAACCCCTGAGTCGTATTTGCTAATTCGGCGCGGTTTTCAGAAAAGGTGGTATTCGCCAGGTCAAGATTAGTGCGTTCTCCAACCCATAAACCCCCTCCTTGACTTTCTGCTAAGTTCCTAGCAAAGGTAGTATTACTAATTCTTACCTCCCCATTTCCCAGCCGTAAACCACCCCCTAAAGCATCTCCCTGGGAACTGGTAATCACCTGATTGTTAAGGATTTGACTGTCTTCAATGACCACGTGATCGCCATCATAAACATAGAGAAAGAGTCCTCCCCCTTGTCCCGCCCCTCGATTCCCTTCAAATCGACTACTGCGGATAATAACCTCTCCAGATGTATCAGCATTAGTTGTTTCTGAAGCGCCATCGGTATAAATTGCCCCCCCATATCCCATCGTATTTTGATTTAAAATACCCCCGGGAGTTGAATCATTATTGATAAAGACAGAATCTTCTACCGTTAAGCCACTTAATAAGCTATTAATCGCCCCGCCGTTAATCCCTTTATTGTTGGTGAAGGTACTGCCAATGACTGATGTATTGCTCACGCTTTTGATGGCAATTGCACCTCCCCCTCGTTCAGCGTTGGTTTGGGTAGCATCATTACCCTCAAAAGTAGAATTTAGAATAGTATTATTGCTTCTAAAACCGGCAAAAAGTGCCCCGCCTCCTTCTCCCGTAGCTACGTTATTTCTAAAGGTACTATTTTCAACGGTTAGAGTGGTGCGACTGGCGGTATGAATGCCTCCACCTGCACCTAATTCTCCAATCCCTGTAGCTTTTCCATCAGCGATGACCAGATTTTTCAGGTTAACGGTACTTGGGACAAAATTAGTATTTTCTTTAACGAATAAAACGCGACTGGCATTATTGCCACTAATCGTAATTCCAGGGGCATTTGCACCATCAAGGGTTAGATTTTTGTTCAGTTCTAATTGACCGCTAGTTAGGGTAATGGTTTGATTGGCAAGACTAGAGTCAAACTGAATGGTATCTCCCGCTTGGGCGGAGGCGATCGCATTTCTTAACGACCCTGTACCACTATCATTAGTATTCGTTACGGTTAGAATCGCTAAGACTCCCTTATAGTCCATCATTGCCTCGGCTTTGAATGCCAAGGGGGCGGTTATTTCTCCGGTTCTAAAGGTTAAATCCCAGTTGCCTCCACGTTTTGAATTGCCGGTAATATCAACCGATGCAGCAATATTAACCCCCAGCAGGTGACTCAGGGTTTTTACAAATTCTGTACCGATTCCGGCTGCTACTTGGCATCCATAGAGGAACAGATTTCCTTGAGGAATCAATGCTTGGGACCAGGATGGAAAAACCGAGTGATACTGGGCTAAATTATCCCCGGATAAGATGACATTACCCAGTTGTAAAGAACCGGGACTGCCGTGGGAAATAATATGGATCGAGTCTACGGTTTCTCCCTGAACCGTGAGGTTTTGTAAAACCTTTGTAATCTGCTGGACTCCATCGGCTAATTCATTTAATACGATCGCCTGGAAGTTATCCCAAACTCCCAGGAGTAAACTGGGATAATTTTCTACCTGAGAATCAATGAAAACTAGAGTTTTTGACAAAGCCATTCCGCCCTTGTCTTGGATTTGAATGGAATCAAAGTTAATCGTCATCTGGACTACTCCCAACCTTACTTTTTTGAGTAGATACCAGCCCTGATTGAAAAAAGCGATCGCCCTAAAAAATAACCGTCTGATTTTCTGAACGCTTTTTCTTTAATATTTCTTCACGACTCTTAAGATAAAACCGGATTCTCTACGGAAAGCTTAAGAAATAACACCGTTTTTTTGAACCTTGTCAAATTGAGATGGCTCTTTATACTGGGTTTTAAGTTTTTTAACAAACAGCAGCAGAATATCAGCCCTATCAAAATTTTGATGAGCGGCTGCAAAAATGAGTTAAAATACATTAAAAACGGCAAATTATTTTTCTCTATTGTCCGTTAAAACTGAACTGTAAAAAATAAAATATTTAAATTTATAAAAAATTCCCTTAGATTGCGATAACCCTGAGTAACCTTAAACCTTGAGAGTTTCCAACGGGTCATTTTCCTTCCGTTAAAAAATAACCCTGAATAGAACAAAGGAGGAGTTGGACTCCTCCTTCAACCCGAGCAAGGTTGAGGAACCCAACCCGACTTCTAGCAAAATTTAGGGATGCTTCTCTTCCGCTAAACGGAAGTGCGATCGCCCGAAAGGAAACGCTGCCGTAATCACTCCAATCTGCTTGACTTCCAGCCTAAATTAAAAGTTCCCCTTCAGGGGGTTGGAGGGCTTCAAAAAACACAGAAAAACCCCACCTAAATTCCCTCTTGCTCTCCCCTATTCCCCTCTCCCTGTCGCCAGATTGTCCCAATCGGCCCTCCCTATTAAATGGGCTGGAAAAACTGGACCCCAAATTAGTAGAGGGGCCTTTCTCCTCGGGCGCAGTAGCGCCCACCCTTAACCCCAGTCTCAACCATCACCCCTCATGCCTCACCCTGCTTGTACGGTTTATACGAATTAGCACTCTGCACCATAGAGTGCTAAATTTTCTATTTGGAGCAGATTGAGAAACCGACACTATGGCAAAAATTATTTCCTTTAACGAAGAATCCCGTCGGGCGCTAGAACGTGGGGTCAACGCCCTCGCCGATGCAGTCCGAATCACGATGGGGCCGAAAGGACGCAACGTGGTGCTAGAAAAGAAATATGGCGCACCAGATATCGTAAATGATGGGATCACCATTGCTAAAGAAATCGAATTAGAAGACCCCCTGGAAAACACTGGGGCCAAACTCGTGCGGGAAGTCGCTGCCAAAACCAAAGATATTGCCGGTGATGGCACCACCACCGCCACTGTCCTAGCCCAGGCGATGATTCGCGAAGGCTTAAAAGTCGTGACTGCCGGTGCAAACCCGGTTTCAGTCCGACGCGGGATTGAAAAAACCGTTGCTTTTTTGCTAGACGAAATTCAAGCGTTGGCTAAACCCGTGGAAGGGGACGCGATCGCCCAAGTCGCCACGGTATCCGCTGGCAACGACGAAGAAATCGGTCAGATGATCGCATTGGCGATGGATAAAGTCACCAAAGATGGCGTGATCACCGTCGAAGAATCCAAATCCCTCACCACGGAACTGGATGTCGTCGAAGGGATGCAGCTCGATCGCGGCTATATCTCCCCCTACTTTGTCACGGACAACGAACGCATGATCGTCGAGTTTGAAAACCCGGCAATCCTGATTACCGACAAAAAAATCAGTTCCATTCAGGATCTCGTCCCCGTCCTGGAAAAAGTGGCCCGTGCCAGCAAACCTCTTTTAATCATCGCTGAAGATGTCGATGGCGAAGCCTTGGCAACTCTGGTGGTGAATAAAGCGCGGGGTGTCTTAAATGTAGCCGCTATCAAATCCCCCGGATTTGGTGAACGCCGTAAAGCGATGCTGCAAGATATCGCTGTCCTCACCAATGGTCAGATGATTTCCGAGGAAATCGGTCTGAGTCTGGATACCGCCACCCTGGATATGTTGGGAACCGCCCGCAAGGTGACTATCACCAAGGAAAGCACCACCATTGTGGCTGAAGCGGATGACAAAAACAAAGCAGCGATTCAAACCCGCATTGGTCAAATTCGCAAAGAATTAGACAGAACCGATTCCGACTACGACAAAGAAAAACTCCAAGAACGGATCGCCAAACTCGCCGGGGGTGTCGCCGTAATTAAAGTGGGCGCTCCGACGGAAACGGAACTCAAAGAACGCAAACTGCGGATTGAAGACTCTCTGAATGCGACCAAAGCAGCCGTGGATGAAGGCATTGTCCCCGGTGGTGGGACTACCCTGATTCATCTGGTGAGCAAAATTGAGTCCCTCAAAGCCAGTCTCAATGAAGAAGAAATCCTTGGGGCTGATATTGTTGCCAAAGCTTTAGAAGCACCTGTGCGTCAAATTGCTGATAACGCCGGTGTTGAAGGCAGCGTTGTTGTGGAAAAAGTGCGGGAAAGTGGCTTTAATGTGGGCTACAACGCGCTAACGGGTGAGTATGTGGATATGATTGCCGCAGGGATTATCGACCCGGCTAAAGTGGTGCGATCGGCCTTGCAGAATGCAGCTTCGATCGCCAGCATGGTCCTGACTACTGAAGCCCTCGTCGTTGAGAAACCTGAACCCGCTGGTGCCATGCCTGACATGGGCGGCATGGGCGGCATGGGTGGCATGGGCGGCATGGGCGGCATGGGTGGCATGGGCGGCATGGGGATGATGTAATCCCTCGGTTGCTGAGGCTGTCATCACGGGGTAGGGGAGGCGTTGCTGACTCTACTCCGGTCTGAGAACTTAACGATAGATTTCACAGAGTTCCACAAAAAGAAGGAAGAGTTAGAGGGGTGTTTCACTCGTTTAACTCTTTTTTTTATCGTAAGATGGGGCTGCCGTGATGGTGGATCAGATACCATTTTCCCCCCATGTTTTCAAAAAGATTAGTGGCGTTGGAGAGGGATTGGTTTTTTCGTCCGCTGCTGGTTTGGGTAACTTTTTCGATGAGGACGATGTAGGCGAAGTTTCCCTGGGAATCGCTGGCGGTAATTTGGAGTTCGATTTCTAGGGTGGTGGTGACTTTAAAGATTTGTTGCCAGGAGGGGCGGATTTCTTCCCATCCTTTGAGGAGTTTGCGTCCGGGATGGATACAGAGGGTGTTGATGCCTTTGGACCAGATTTCGCTCATGGCTTCCATGTCTTTAGTCTGAAAGGCGCGATAAAAGGCGAGGTTGGCTTCGAGGACGGCAGGTTCGGCAGACATGGTTTGGCGAAGGAAGGTTGATTTTGATTTATTGTAGGGGAAGCAATGCTGTGATGAGTTGAGTTTAATGCCGCTACCTGAATCAAGCCGACTGCAATTGACTGAGGATTTGAATATTTGCCGCGTTTTAAATGGGATGTGGCAGGTGTCCGGTGCTCATGGACCGATTCATCCTCAACGGGCGATCGCCGCGATGTTTGACTATGTGAATGCGGGATTCACGACTTGGGACCTGGCGGATCATTATGGTCCAGCGGAGGATTTTATCGGGGAATTTCGCCGCCAGTTGGCTGAAAAACGCGGGGAAGCGGCCCTGGCAACTGTTCAAGCCTTTACCAAGTGGGTGCCCAGACCGGGTAAAATGACTCGGCAACTGGTGGAAAAGAATATCGATATTTCCCGCCAGCGCATGGGGGTGGATGCGTTAGATTTAATGCAGTTCCACTGGTGGGATTATCAAGATAAAAATTATCTGGATGCCTTGAAGTATATGGCGGAACTTCAGGCGGAGGGGAAAATTAAGCATTTAGCCTTGACGAATTTTGATACGGAACATCTGGCGATTATTGTCGAGAATGGGATTAAAATTGTCTCAAATCAGGTGCAATTTTCGATTTTAGACCGCCGTCCGGAACAGAAAATGGTGCCGTTTTGTTTAGAGCATGATATTAAATTATTTGCCTATGGAAGTTTAGGAGGGGGATTGCTGTCTGAACGGTATTTAGGACAGCCGGAACCGAATTCGGGTGGTTTAGAGACTGTTTCCTTAAAAAAGTATAAAAATATGCAGTCGGGTTGGGGAAATTGGAGTTTATTTCAGGAGTTGTTACAAACTCTTGAGAAAATTGCGAGTCAATATCAAGTGACGATCGCCAATGTTGCGGTGCGATATGTGCTGGAAAATCCAGCGGTTGCCGGTGCAATTGTGGGAACAAGATTAGGCTTGGCTGAACATATTCAAGCTAATTCTAAAGTGTTTGAGTTTACCTTGACTCCGGAGGATGTTCAAAAAATTGATGCGGTTTGCGATCGCGCCCGGAATTTGTTGGCATTAATCGGCGACTGTGGAGATGAATATCGCCGCCGTTAACCCCGGGGGCAAATTTTAGGGGGACACAGAAAGCGATTCCCTGGAAAATGGGCGATCGCACTCCTGATTCAGAAATCCTCAACCCCTAAACTATAGCCTCTTCCAGGGTCTTGTCCCCCTCTAAAATGGCGGATTACCCTCCCCACCCCGGGTTAAAAATCCTCAGTCTCGGTCCGCGCAAATAGGTTAGAATACAAAAACGAATCTGATAATTTCTCTTAAACATGACAGGAACTAAGGTAACGTTTGCCAAAAATAAGGGGTTCTGGAAAGAACTCAACCGCCGCGTTGAAGCCTATTTTCAGGCGGAAAACATCCCCAAACGCGATTGTCCACAAATGTATCTAAAAACCCTAACTCTCGTTTTGTGGATGGTTGGGGCTTACAGTTTTACGCTGTTTGGTCCGGCTGGAATTGGCTTTAAAATTCTGGGCTGTATGGTTTTAGCCGCAGGAGTGGCGGGTTTTGCGTTTTGTGTGGGTCATGATGCTAATCACGGCGGTTATTCTAATCATAAATGGTTGAATAAAAGTCTGGGATTAACCTACGATGCGATCGGCTTATCGAGTTATTTATGGAGGTTCCGCCACAACTATCTCCATCATACCTATACCAATATTCTGAACCACGATGTGGAAATTCATGGGGATGGATTAGTCAGAATGTCCCCAGATATGCCTCACAAATGGTATCATAAATTCCAACATTTGTTTATTTGGTTTATTTATCCCCTCATTCCGGTCTATTGGTCGTTTTGCGATGTTCAAATTATTTTGTTCAAGCGCAAATATCATGACCATGTGGTTCCGACCCCTTCCCCGATGACTCTGGCAACCTTGTTAGGGGGTAAGTTGGTTTGGTTGGGTCTTTTTATCGGTATTCCCCTGGCAGTTGGATATAGTCCCTTAACGGTCATCCTGGGGTTTCTTCTGACTTATTTTACCTACGGAGCGATAATCTGTGAGGTATTTATGATGGCTCATGTTATGGATACGGCTGAATTTATTACGCCGGATCCAGAACAAAATCATGTGGATGATGAATGGGCAATTTGTCAGGTTCGCACAACGGTTGATTTTGCACCGAATAATCCTTTTTGCACTTGGTATATGGGAGGATTAAATTTTCAAGTGGTTCATCATTTATATCCCCATATTTGTCACATTCATTATCCTGAAATTTCCAAGATTTTGATGGGAGTTTGTGAAGAATTTGGCGTGCACTATCAAATTCATGAAACTTTAACTGGGGCAATGATTGCTAATTACAATTGGCTCAAAGAAATGAGCGTTCCGTCACAACCCCTGGCAACTCCTGCCCGTGAATTAGCCAGTAATTTGGCAAAATAAATTCAGCTTTTCTCACTCAACCCGACTCTCGCCTGATTTTGATGAGATAAAGGGAGAAAATCAAAGAGGTGGGCATTGCCCACCTGACTATTTCTCTCTCCTGAATTAGGAAAAATTTATCAATTGCCCCGACTCCGAATCGGGCGAGGGAATTCAGAAACGGATTTAACCCAAAACTAAGAGGAAAACCCAAGATGAAACAGCGACTAATCACGGGGATGATTCTGTTAATCATGATAACAATTAGCCTCATGGGAATACAACCCGCGATCGCAGGCAATTCGGGGGATGGGGCACAACTGTTTACGGTTCATTGTGCCGGGTGTCATGCCAATGGCGGTAATATTATTCGCCGAGGAAAAACGCTGCAACTGAAAGCGTTAGCTAAAAATCATCGGGATACCCAAGAGGCGATCGCCCAGTTGATTACCCAGGGGAAAAACCCGATGCCTGCCTACAATGATCGCTTGACTGTTCCAGAAATTGAAGCGGTTGCCGCTTACGTTTTGGAACAGGCAGAACTCGGCTGGAAATAACGAGTCTTACTCGGGGATTGTTTCGGTTGTTTGATTGAGATTCATCGGCAACCACAAGGTAAAAGTAGACCCTTTTTCTGCCTCACTTTCTACCTTAATTTCACCCCCCATCATCTTGCAGAAGCGTTGGGAAATTGCCAGTCCTAACCCCGTTCCCCCATACTTACGAGTGGTGGAGGCATCCGCTTGACTAAAGGCTTCAAAAATGTTTTCCAGTTGTTCGGGGGAAATGCCGATGCCGGTATCGGTGACGCGAAACTCAATTCCCGGAGTCTGTTCCCCCAAAGTGTCTGGGGTTACAGGGTCGCGAACCCATTCCCTAGCTTCACGGGGAGTAACGGTTAAGGCGATCGTCCCGTTTTCGGTAAATTTCGCCGCATTACTCAGCAGATTGAATAAAATCTGTCGCACTTTGGTTAAGTCTCCCGTCATCATTCCCACCGCTGGATCACAGTTGAGTTCTAAGTGATTGCCATTTTTTATAATTAAAGGTTCAACGGTACTGATCACCTCAGAAATCAGAAGGGTGACGTCAAAAGGTTCGAGATACAGGGTCATCCGTCCCGCTTCAATTTTAGAGATATCTAAGATATCGTTAATTAACGATAACAGGTGTTTTCCAGCGGTTCTAATTTTAGTCAAGTCGGCGATCGCCTGTTGTTCTCCAGCATCTTCCATTTCTTCTGCTAAGATTTCGCTATAGCCGATAATGGCGTTGAGGGGAGTGCGAAGTTCATGACTCATATTCGCCAAAAAGGTACTTTTAGAACGACTCGCCGCCTCTGCGGCATGGAGTGCCTTTTTCAAGTCTTGTTCGGCGCGAACTCGCTGGGAAATATCTGTACTAATCGAGATCAGTCCGACAATCGTCCCGCTGGGGTCCTTGATGGCATCTGCACTCAACAGGACTGGAATAGTGCGATCGCTGGAGGTGCGATGGATGACTTCCCCACTCCAGGAGTTGCCCTGCATAATGGTTTCAAACACCTGGGTTCCGAGGATTGGGTCCGCAAAGACTGCTAAAGGTCCTCCGGCGGCATTTAATTGTTCCGGTGTTTCATATTCATACAGGTGAGAAAAGGCGGAGTTGTGATAGATATGACAGCCAAACCGATTGCTGATGGCGATCGCATCCCCAGAACTTTCTACCGCCTTGCGTGTGAGAATTAATTCGGATTCCGCTTCTTTGCGGGCGGTGATATCTTCCACCATTGCGATCGCAAATTGTGGGGTTTCTCCTTTTCCAGAAACCAGAGAAACACTCAACCGACCCCAAATTCGACTGCCATTTTTACAGCGATATCTTTTTTCGATTTGATACCCCTTGCGCTGTCCCGTCACCATCTCAATCGCTAGTAACCGTTCTATCTTTTGGTCTAACGGATCGCTGAGTTCTAGGCAAATTTTTCCCTGTAATTCCTCAGCGGAATACCCTAACATGGACTGAAATGCGGGATTACTATCTAAAATTTCCCAATCTAACGTCCGCACAAGAATTCCAATGGCTGCTCCTTCAAAAATTGCCCGAAACCGTTGCTCACTCTCGCGTAAAGCGGCTTCAACATTGGCTTTTTCGATAATTTCTATCCGCAACTGTTCCAAACTGGTATTCAGTTCAGACGTGCGCTGTTTAACTCGCCTTTCCAGTTGAGTATTGGCATTATTCAGCGCCTCTTCGGCTATTTTATGGTTGGTAATGTCCCGTGAGTTAATCACCAAGCCGTTCACTGCTGGTTCTGCCAGCAAATTGCGCCCGATGGATTCAAAATGTAAAATCTCTCCCGTCGCTCGCTGCACCCGATACTGAATAGTCATAATTAAGTCAGGATGGTTAGCGAGCATCTGATAGGTCTCTCTCACTTTTGTCCCATCATCGGGGTGAACAAAAACGGTGGCATTATGACCAATCAGTTCTTCAGGATAGTAACCCAGGATGCGCTCAACCGAGGGACTGTGATAGCGGATTGTGCCATCGGGTTCGAGGATAGTAATCATATCCGAGCTATTTTGAATCAGCGATCGCCATTTTGCTTCGCTTTGAGTGACTGCTTCTTCGGCTAACTTGCGATCGGTAATATCAATCATGACCCCTTCCCAGAGAATATCTCCATTCTCCTGTTGTTCGGGTCGGGCCACACATTGTAACCATTTGAGCGTACCCGACTGCATGATAAACCGGCCTTCCCATCGCCAGGGTTCCATTGGTTGGGTCTTCGCAGCCAGGGAGCGATCGTAACTCGATCGGTCCTCGGGATGAATCATCTCTCCCAAAATATAGGGATGCTGCTTCATATAGTCCGGTTCTACCTCCAGGACATCCAGACAACCAGAGGATAAAAAAGGAAAAGAAACCGATCCATCTTGATGGATTACAGACTGATAAATTAATCCGGGAATATTATCGGCTAACTTTTGAAACCGTGCTTCACTCTGTTCTAAAGCACGGATAGCTACAAATTTTTCCGTTACATCCTGGACGAGAGAGGCGACGCCTATCATTTGACCTTCGGAGTCTACTAACGGGGTATTGTGCCACTCACAAATAATCACCCGACCCTCTTTAGTTTGATTCTCGTTCGTGCTATAAATCCCGCCTTCTTGATGTAATAGCGCTTGTAAAACTTCTTCGTTGACTTCCCATTGAGCTTTCTCAGGAATCAACTCTAAAGCATGATGCCCCAGGATTTCTTCCCGGGTATAACCAAAGAGTCGTTCCGCTGCGGGGTTCCAGTTGCTGACTTCAAATTTTAAGTTCCATTCGATCGCCGCCAGGGGAGTTTGCTGGAGGTGGATTGCCAATTTTTGTTGGGATTCTTGCAGGGCCGATTCCGCCTGCCTGCGATGGGTAATATCGGTGGCAGTCCCCGTCGTGCCACAGATATTGCCCGACTCATCCCGGATGAGGACCGCATTGAAGCTCAAAAATACTGGCGTTCCATCTTGGCGGCGATGTTGAGTTTCGTAGGGAAACACTGACTCCCCCGCTTGCAGGCGATCGAACATCTGCCGATCTTTGACCCCTTGTTCCGGGTCCATAAACTCAAAAAAGAATCGCCCCAGCATCTCCTGGGGTGCATATCCGTAAATTTCTTGGGCCGCCCGGTTGACAAAAGTCCAGCGGCCCTCCTGGTCTAGGGACCAAATTAAATCCCGAGAGGTTTCGACTAAATTCCGGTAATGCCGCTCACTTTGATGCAGGGCCGCTTCTAACTCCTGCTGTTCCGTGATATCTCGTCCTACCGCATAGCTGATGCTGTCTGGGTAGTGACACGCTTTCCAGGCAAACCAACGATAGGTACCGTTTTTGTGGCGATAGCGATTTTTAAGGGAGACATCGGATTGGTGAACGGGATTGGGGAGGGTGATGCTGAGGTGTTGATCTTCCGGGTGGAGAAACTCGCTCCAAGGTCGCCCCAGCAATTCTTCCTGGGTCCATCCTAAAAGATGAGTCCATGCTGGGTTAACCCGCTTGAAATAGCCATCGGTTCCGATAATGCAAAAGAGATCAGCAGAGAGTTTAAAGAAAATTGTCGAGATGAGGTGAATCGCCTCAGTCTCGTTTTTCGCCGTGTTGAGTGCCTCATAAAAGCGATGGGAGTCCCCGGGTGCATTCATAATATGTTGTCAATCCTGTTATTAGATCTGAAGAGTCTGTGAACCCCCATTTAAGCGATCGCCTCCCCTGACCTGATGGGTTGCGTTCCCGACTGGTCTTAACCCTGATTTGTCCCTGAAAACGGGTACAGATGGATACTATTTCTGATTTTAAAAAAATAGGAACTCAAAAAAGTAGATGGCCCTGCAAAATCTGTTTTTCCTGATTTCCATTCCCTGGACTCTGGAAATCCTCAAGCTCGTACGTCGAGTCCGTCTAAATCATGTTGCTCCACAGGTTGGGGCGGATTCTTTGCCTTAATCGCAAAGCCTCTCGGGAGGGAAAAAGCCCCTAACCAGAATTCTGCAACTGATTTAGACTCGGTATATTCCTACTTCTAAAGATAATCTTAGTTTGACAAACTCCTTGAGGATTAGTCAAGTCTCGGCCCTAATCTTCAAATTTATAGCCCACACCAATAACCGTTTTAATAAAAGATGGATTCGCCGGGTCGAGTTCTATTTTTTTTCGCAAGCGGGCGACATGAGTATCGACAACCCGTTCATCGCCGAAAAAGTCATCCCCCCAGAGTTTTTCTATCAATTGCGATCGCTGCCAAACCCGTCCAGGATAGCTTAAAAACGTTGACAGCAGATTAAACTCCAAGGTGGTTAAATCTAAGGTTTCCAACTCCCGGTTTTGCAGTTGCCTCGTAGCAATCCGTCGGTCCACATCCACCATAAAATGTTCGGTTTGGTAAATCTGAGAACTCTGATTCCCTTGGCGGAGGCTCCTTCGCAACAAGGCGCGGACCCGGGCCACCAATTCCCGAGGGCTGAACGGTTTGACCATATAATCATCGGCCCCGGTGGATAAGCCGATCACCCGGTCAATTTCCTCCCCTCGGGCGGTGAGCACTAAAATATACGGGTCTTTGGGTCCCGGTTTTTGCCGGATGCGCGCACAGACTTCTAACCCATCCAATCCCGGAAGCATTAAGTCTAAAACGATTAAGTCTGGCTGTTCTGCTTCAAAGACACTCAGGGCCGTTAAACCATCGCGACAATTGAGGCATTGAAACCCTTCGGCTTCTAAGGCGCGTCCCACAATCCGCGCAATTTCCGGTTCATCTTCAACGATTAAAATTTTCATAACATCGCCCCTTGCCTCCCTTAACTCACCGGCGTGGGATATCCATGAGGGGCCGCATCCAAAGCCGGGGCAATCTCAAGGTCCTGGGTCTTTTCCACGGGCTGTTTTTTTTCTGGATACACCGCCAGATCGAACCAGAAGGTGGTTCCTACCCCCACTTCGCTGACTAAATGCATTTGGGCATGATGTTTTTCCATAATATTGCGGACAATGGAAAGACCCAACCCGGTGCCTTCTAAGGTATGAACTCGGTTTTCCACCCGGAAGAAGCGATCGAAAATCGCAACTTGATCTTCTGCGGCAATCCCGATTCCCGTATCCCCTACTTCAATTCGCACCATCGGCACATTCGGTTTCTGCTGCTGGTTCGGGAGGGGACATTGGGGATTCCCCCGCCAAGAATTATCCTCTTCGGTTTCCAACAAATAGGCGCGAATCGCAATTCGTCCCCCGGGTTCGGTGAACTTCAGGGCGTTTCCCACCAAGTTGGCAAAGACTTGTAAGAGTAAATCATAGTTAGCCACCACTGGAGGTAACTCGGGGTCAACTTCTTGAATCAGGTCGATATTTTTATCTTTGGCATTGAGTTGATAGGTACGCAGGGTTTGCTCCACAGGTTGAGCCAGTTCTACGGCTTCAAACTGATAAGTCTTGCTCGATTCCAGGCGCGAGAGGTCTAGGACATCGTTAACCAAGCGGGTGAGGCGATCGGTTTCCCGGTTGGCGGTTTCTAAAAATTCCTGACGTTCCTCTTGGGTGAGTTCTTCCCCATACTCATGCAAAGTTTCAATAAAAGACTTGATATTAAATAAGGGCGTTCTCAGTTCATGGGAGACATTGCTAATAAACTGACTCTTAGCTTCATTCAGCTTGACCTCCCGAGTAATATCTTGAACCGTCATCGCAATCCCTTTGAGACTCTCGCGATATTGCGCCGTCGCTGAGGAAACCGAGTCATCATGATAGAGGGTGCATTCCGTGGCGTAGGGCCGTTCTGGGGCGGTACAGGTATCTTCGTGATGGTAGGTGCAACTCTTGCATAAAGGATCGACTCCGGGGGCTTTATGCAGCAGCACGGTACTGAGTAAAATTCGGACAGTGCGTTTTGTGGGTTCGCTCAGGGTGAGGCGAAACTCTCCACTCTCTCGGGACGCATAGCCGTTGGCGGAAATATCTCCCTCCCCGTCATTGGCGGAGGAAACCTCTCTCAGGGAATCCCCGGCGGCCATTTCATAGAGGGGTTGGGTTAATTCGGCACTGACTGCATCCGGGAGCAAATCCAGGATATTTTGAGAAATCAGGTTTTTGCCTTCCCAGCCGAAAATTCGCCTTGCGGTGGGGTTGACTAAAATAACCTGTAAGGAAGTGTCTAATAAGACGGCTCCATCGGCGATGGTAGAAACGAGGGTTTCGAGTTTGGCTTTTTCGGCGGTGAGTTCTTCAATGTTTTGCTCCTCATACCGTTCTAGCCGTTCAGCCATTTCATTAAAGCTGCAAATTAATTCCCCGAGTTCCCCTTGTAGGGGCAAGTCTATCCGCTGCTTAAAGTTTCCTGTAGCAATGTTTTTGACCCCAACCAGTAACTCTTTAATCGGTTTGGTAATGGTTAAGGCATTAAAGACGGCCCCTAAAATCACCATCACCCAGATGGAGATAAACACGGCAATGGTGACATCTCGGGTGAGGTTGGAGGAGGTGACTACGGTGGGATTGGGGTTGATGCCGATCGCCAAGACGCCCAAATATTCGTTGTCGTGTGCCAGGGGGACAAAAACATCGGTGACGGTGCCATCCGGGGTGCGATGCTGCCGGACCATTGGCAAATCATAGGTATTGGCAAACCCTTCGGGAAGTTGAATCCGCCGTTGCAGGGTTAGGGAATTTTGAACTTCGGACTCGGAAAAGGGAATTCCCAGGAAGATTTGACCTTCCTTATCGGCATAGAGCATATAGCGCACGCTGGTGGTACTGCTATAGAACCGATGCGAAAAGCGGGCCACTTCTGTGCGATTATCTTCCGCAATTAACGGGGCGACATTGGCCGCCAGCAGCAGTCCCAAATCCCGACCGAAGCGGGTGTCATTGATTCGGGCATCCTGCTGAATGGTATTGACAGCCCAGAATGTGAGTCCACTCATAATGAGGGACACAACCAGGGTGGCGGCTGCCATCAGTCGGGTCTGGAGGGTGAATTCGGACCACCAACGGGCAATAATTTCTCGGATTTTGTTTAGGAGAGCCAGCAAGGTTCTTTCTATCCGGTGGAAGGCAATGATGAGAGATGAGTCTATTGATATTGTGCCACGTTCTGAAGTTTTGCGATGAAGGGGCGTGGTTTTTTCTGAGGCGATCGCCCTCAACCCCTCCGGAGTCGTTCAGGGAAGTCCGGCGATCGCTCTCATGGGTTGCCGATTTCCCGATTAAACGGATTCACTTCACGGTTCCTGGCGCAAAATTTCTCGGACCTCCATTAAAATCTGACCCAATTTATTTTGTCCGCTGCCATCTTGACCACATCCCCAGTAATAATCATGGGGGGCATTTTCTACAAGTTCCTCATCTCCCGTTCCTAGCAAAATCTCCCGAATGTCGTCATGAGTCTGGAATTTTTTGAGGACTGCACGGCGCATGATTTCATCTTTGACGGTTTCCCAATCCGATCGCAAGGGACGTTTGCGATCGCGTCCCATGTTGGCGGCATCTTTGGGGTTGTTGACTTGTCGAATTTGTTCGGCATGGGGTGTTCCGACAAATTTTTGGGCTTGAAAATAATGTTCACTCGTCGGCCACCACACCCCATCTAACTCAAACCCATGTCGGGAAAAATTCGAGAAACATCCATATTCGCTACGGGTGCTATAAAAATATACAGTCACAGTCTATACTCCTGTCCCTTTCAACTCAGGGCTTTTTCGATTAAATCGGTATATTTTTCCAGGGTAGTCGCATAATAACTTAAAAAATCTAGGGCCGGTTGACGAACGACCTTATCAAATTTCTCGACTTCGTTTGGTAGCACCTTTAAGGGTTGGGTAACCAGATAGCGACTGGAACTATAATCAATATCTCCCTGTTTTAAATTTTCTTCTTCTTTGAGTTTTCCAATGAGCAGTTCTCCCAGGTTATAGTCGGAAGATTTGATATAAAGTAGAGGCGGATTGTCCATGCCAAACAATCGTTCTGGGGTTAATCCTTCTAACCCAATTAATATGACATACTCATCATATTGAGACACCCAATTAGAATTAGAAATATAAATTTCTGTGTCTTCATACACGATAAAATTCCACTGATTTTGCCACCAGGAATTTTTAATTAAATCGGCTTCCAGAGATTCTAAAAAATCCTGGAGTTCAGTTCTGAGGGTTTGTTCAGCTTTGAGAAGTTCCTGATAGGTTTCCCAATTTTTGGCTAATAACTTACTTTCATCTGAGAAAATTTTCATAAATCATACCCTTGACACCACCTCAATCCAGTCTACCAAAATATGTTTAAGTTTTAGATCATTGAGTTGCGGCACAACTTGGTCCAAGGCGACGGCGAGTTGGGGATAGGAAATCTGGTGCCAATGGGAGGGGTCTCCACTGACGGGTGCTCGCCCTTCGGGGGTTAAAAAGATGGCAATTTGTCGTTCTTTGGGGATGCGTTGCGCTGAACCTAACCGGCGCATCTCCATAATTTCTAAGTCCGCTTGGTTGATGCCTTCTCGGTCCAAAATATTGTTATCGATCGCCACTAAAAACTCACCGGGTCGATACAGGATCAAGTCCAGGCGCAATTGAGGTGCGATCGCCCCAGAGAGGAGGCGATAGGGTTGGGTGAAATGTTCTGAGGGAATGCAATTACCACAGAGTTTGACAAGCTGTTCTAAAAACAGTGAACCTTGCCCATGACTGCCTTCCGCATCCAATAGCCACCCTAATACTGTTGTTTGGGTTGTCTCATTTTTGCTCAGTTGCAAAAGAGAGAATAGATTAAAATTAGCAATCTGACGCTGCCTGGACTTCTGACGGATGTCGGAAAAACTTGACAAGAATGCCGACATCTGAGCTTGGGTTTTTTCTCGTTTTGATTGCCCTAACGTTCTAAATTTACCGAGAAGGGCGCTCATTTTTTGGACTTTAGATGGCATTTAAAATGGGGACAGAAGGTCGAGTATGCTGGATGGATAAAGGATGAACTACAGGTTCAATGGGTAGGGTAATCCTAAATTCTGCCCCTCTTCCCGGTTGGGAACTGACCTCGATTTTCCCCCCATGTTTTTCGACGACGCGGTAAACAATCGACAATCCCAAACCTGTGCCTTTTCCTGGGGGTTTTGTGGTGTAAAATGGGTCAAATATTTTGCTGTGGATTGATGAATCAATCCCCGGACCATTATCCACAATTTTTATTTGGATTGTTCTTTCGTTGAGCTTCTGGGTTTGAATCAGGATTTGACGAGGGGACTGAATGGCCTTTGTTTCTTTCTCAGCTTCGCTTTCTAAGGCATCGATCGCATTAGAAATCAAGTGCATAAACACTTGATTGAGTTGCGCCGGATAGCACTCGATCGGGGCTAAGTCATCATACCGGGTAATCACTTCAATATGGGGCTGTAGCCGATGGTTACAGAGTAACAGGGTACTGTCAATCCCTTCATGAATATCGACTCGTTTTTTCTCGGATTCGTCCAGGCGTGAAAAGTTACGCAAAGAAAGGACAATCTGCCGAATTCGCTCGGACCCAATGCTCATGGAGGAGAGCATTTTGGTTAAGTCGCTGATGACGAATTCTAAATCTACATCTTCAATGAGTTCCTGTAGTTCCGGGGACGGATTAGGATGCTCTTTTTGATACAGTTTGACGATTTCGAGGATGTCTTGGATGTAATGATTGCTATGCTCGATATTCCCGGTGATAAAGTTGATAGGATTGTTAATTTCGTGGGCAATTCCTGCGACTAACTGTCCCAAACTGGACATTTTTTCAGTTTGAATGAGTTGGGTTTGAGCTTGCTGAATTTCCTGGAGTTGTTGTTCAACTCGACTGATCAATTGATTGAGGGAGGTGGCTAATAAACCCGCCTCATCTTCGGTGAGGATGGGGACGCGGAGTCTATAATTCGATTGTTCGGTGGTTCGTAGAGCAACTTGGGTGACCCATTCAATGGGACGGGCGATCGCCCGACTGGTGTAAGAGGCTAACATCGCGGCGATCGCCACGGATAAAATCATACTGAGAACGGCAATTTGCCATCGCAAAGATTCAGCTTTTGTAAAAGTTTCTTTGGCCGCAGTCTCTTGGGCCTGGGCTGCATCTAAGGTCTGGTCTAACGCCTGATAGAGGGCTTCTAATGCCAATTCTACTTGAGAAATTTGGGCCAAAACTTTCTCTTTTTCTGAGTCGTTTAGCCGGATTAATAAATCAGAAAATGTAAGAGATTGGGAAGACTGTAATTGAATTAAGTCTTGATAAGATTTTTCAGCCACTTGTTGAATTTCCCATAATTTTTGCATTTGGGATTCATCTACAGTGACTAAACTCTTTTCATTGGTTCTCACCAATTTTTGTAAATGGGTTAAAAGGGTCTTAACTTTCTGACTCTGGGTCATAAAGTTGCGGCTTTTTGATTGACTCCAGAGGGATTGATCCGTACCGGAAACTAAACCTTGTTGCTGCGATCGCGCGGTGACCACTTCATATTGCAAATGGGTGAGGACCCGCTGTTGCTCGTAGGCATGAACCAGTTGTTGTTTGGCTTTGTTGTGATAG
Source organism: Laspinema sp. D2d (assembly GCF_025370755.1). Classification (GTDB taxonomy): domain Bacteria; phylum Cyanobacteriota; class Cyanobacteriia; order Cyanobacteriales; family Laspinemataceae; genus Laspinema. The sequence goes on from NZ_JAMXFC010000004.1 coordinate 103,902, forward strand.
CGATCGCCCACTACTAACCCCAGACCCGTTCCCAGTAAGGCGATCGAAATGGTCAGAGCATACCCATAGCCGATTTTTTGCTTAATACTTAAGCGGCGAATCTTGGTTTTGAGCTGATCCAGGAGATTGGGAGCGGATTTCCCTACCTTGCGAATCTGTGGGGGATCCACAATCGCTCTCGGTTGTCGGGTCTCTAGGACCTCGTAAGGCTCTTGAAGCTGCATAGATGGGGCTTCCCTTGCTGATAATGATACTCTTGTCTGAGGACAAGCGGTGTTTTCTCGGTGTAAGGATCCCAACATAACGATGATGAAGGTCTCCTCTTCAACGATCTGAACGCTGACTTAGGCGGTGATCAACTGCCAACTGGGTAGAATTCCAGAATGGAACAGGCATCCGTCTTCACAAAAAACTGGGTGAATCGGGTTCGGGGTGCGTTAGCATTTCTCTACTTTATTAAATTTTTATAAAATTTCCAAGGGTTTTATAATTTTCAGTGATCATACGGAGCCTTTAGGGGCTTGACACTGAGGGCCACAGGACTGGATATTTAAAGGAATTAATCTGTTTGCCTTGAACAATTATATTTGAGTCAGTGTAAAATTGCAAATATTTAATCTTTATTTGAACGATAAGTAATCATCAGAGGCTTGGCTCTGAGAATTTAGGCTCACTCGTTGAGTGGGGGAAAGGGGGAGGGGCCGTGGAATAAACTGATTAATAGCAATTCTGGACTCACCTGCTAAATTAACCTCAATTTTCTCTTCATCACTCCCTATTATCCTTTCTTTACCTCTATATTTTATGGCAAATTCCCCCTCCAATATCATTTTAGGACTCGACCTCGGTACCACCGGAAATCGAGCCATTTTATTTAATCAAGAGGGTCAAATCATGACCCAGTTTTATCAAGAATTGACCCAATTCTATCCTCAACCCGGTTGGGTAGAACATGATCCAGTCGCCATCTGGGAGGATACCTCCCATTGCATTCACCAGGTTTTGCAAAACCTGGAAATTTCGGGGTCTGAAATTGCGGCGATCGGGCTAACTGTCCAGCGGGAAACCTGTTTGTTGTGGGATAAAAACACAGGAGAACCCTTACATCCAGCCATTGTTTGGCTCGATCGCCGGACTGCACCCCTCTGTCGAGAGTTGACGGAAAAGGGTCATGCTGCTGAGATTCAAAATCGCACCGGATTAGTGCTGGATGCCTATTTTTCCGCTACTAAACTCGCCTGGTTATTAAAATGGGTCAAAGACAATCGACCGGATATTAATCCCCAAAATATTCTCGCTGGAACCATCGATACTTGGATCCTTTGGAAACTCACCGGGTCCAAGGTTCATGCCACCGATCGCAGTAATGCCAGTCGCACCCTGTTGATGAATTTAGAAACCTTAAATTGGGACCCAACTCTCTTAAATTTATTCGGAATTCCCCGGGAAATCATGCCAGAAATTCGCGACAGTTTCGGCTATTTTGGAGAAACGGATCCAGATATCCTCGGGTTTTCGGCCCCAATTATGGCGATTTTAGGGGACCAGCAGGCGGCATTATTCGCCCACGGCTGCGATCGCCCAGGTCTGGTAAAATGTACTTATGGCACCGGCTGTTTTTTAATTGCTCAAACGGGTCAGGAATTAGTCCGTTCCCATCATCAACTCCTCTCAACGGTTGCTTGGACGGATGGCAATCAGGTGAATTATGCCTTAGAAGGGGCTATGTTTACGACAGGGCGATCGGTGCAGTGGTTACGGGATGGATTAAACCTGATTCATTCTGCCGGGGAAACCGAGGCGATCGCCCGTTCTGTTCCCGATACTAATGGGGCCTATTTCGTCCCCGCCTTGAGTGGACTCGGTGCACCCCATTGGGATATGAGTGCAAGAGGGGCATTTTTTGGACTCACTGCGGGAGTCACCCGTGCGCATCTGGTTCGCGCTGTCTTAGAGGCGATCGCCTATCAAGTCAAAGAAGTCGTCGATGCTATCAATCAAGATAGTGACATCCCAGTGCAACGCTTAAAAGTCGATGGCGGTGCGTGCGAAAATGATTTTCTAATGCAATTTCAAGCCGATGTGCTGAATATTCCCCTAGAACGTCCCACAGTCCTAGATGCTACCGCTCAAGGTGCCGCCTTTGCTGCCGGTTTAGCGGTGGGTTTTTGGACTGATTATCGCACCCTCGTTCAAACACGCACCCTGGATCGCTGCTTTGAACCGGGAGAGGGAAAAGTTACTACAGCAACTCATTTTGCTCAATGGCAAAAGGCCGTAAGTCGGGCTAAAAATTGGGTAGATTGAGAATAGGATTGATGGAGTAAGATAGGGAAATAGGGTTTATGTTATGATAGTAAATCCGATAAATTTTAAGGCTGATTTATCCTATTGCTGCGATCTCCGAAATCATGAATCTTATCAACACCCAGGTTTTTTCCCCAGTTCAGGAGTCCAAATCAAGCCATTCTGAACTCGGTTTGCCGTTGAGTGTGGCACCGATGATGGATCGGACTGATCGCCATTATCGCTATTTTATGCGCCTGATTACCAAGCGTACATTGCTCTATACGGAAATGATTACCACAGGGGCGATTATTCATGGCGATCGCCCAAAATTGTTGGGATTTTCCCCGGAAGAAAAACCCTTATCCCTGCAACTGGGAGGGGATGATCCCCAGGAATTAGCGGAATGTACGCGCATTGCCGAAGACTTCGGTTATGACGAGATTAATTTGAACGTAGGATGTCCCAGTAGTCGCGTTCAAAATGGGAATTTTGGTGCTTGTTTAATGGCGCAACCGGAACGAGTGGCGCGGGGAATAGAGGCGATGCAACGGGTGACAAAATTGCCGGTAACGGTGAAGCATCGCATCGGAATTGACGATCGCGATCGTTATGAAGATATGAGAGAATTTGTGAGGATTATCTCCGAAGCAGGATGTTGTCGATTTACCGTACACGCTCGCAAAGCATGGCTTTCGGGGTTAAATCCTAAAGAAAACCGCACCATTCCTCCCCTGCGCTATGAAGATGTTTATCAGTTAAAACAGGAGTTTCCTGAATTGTGGATTGAAATCAATGGCGGCATCACCACAATGGAACAAGTACGCGAACATTTGCAACAAGTTGATGCGGTGATGATAGGTAGGGCTGCTTACGATAATCCCTATTTATTTGCGACTTGCGATCGGGAGATTTTTGGAGAAGAAATACCCCCCCTTTCTCGGCATCAAGTCGTCGAAGCAATGTTACCTTATATTGACTATTGGTTAACTCAAGGTTCCCATCTCAATCAAATTAGCCGACATATCCTGCAACTGTTCACGGGACAAGCTGGAAGTCGGGCATGGAAACGACATATTAGCGAAAACGCTTATCTTCCGGGTGCAGGATCTGAGGTCATTCGTGCTGCCTTAGCTAAAGTCCCAGAATCTCTATGAAAAAGTCTGCATTACTTCCCAAAGTATAGCAATAAAAAAAGGATTGCGAGCCTCTGGTTGGCTTTTTTTAGGAGAATTTAATTCTCCAGTTTATCACAATTTACGGTGATAAACCCTGACAATTTCCTGACCAATTTTTTTAATTTTCTTGACTAATTCTGGTGGTGTATGAATCTTTAGATTGCCATCAAATCCCACAATCCATCGCAAAAAACTGACATCATTGAGGGACCATTTTGGAAGCTTAATTTGTAGGCGATTGGGAAACTCGGGGTCAGGAGAGGCCGTTAAGTAAATCGGTGAAAATTTATCGTTTTCCTGGAAAAAAAACGGCTCAGAAATGGTGATTTTATGAGTCGGTAAATGCTTGGTTTCTTCGCGAATAAACCGAAAGGACTTATCCGTAAACCATAATTCAACAACTAACTCGACTTGCTTGCGGTTTTCGGGATTGGAACTGAGGAAACGGCGCTGCTGGGTGGTACTGGTTCCTAAAAATATCCCGGCACTTTCTCGGTAAAGGGTTTCTAATTGTTGTACTGATTTTTCCTGAATTTCCACACTGCGAGAGGTTTCCATTTCTTGATTCACCCGCAATCGGTCCAAGCGTTCTAAGCGAAATAATCCCGGTTCTTTGCCGCCTTCACATTCATAGCCGAGATACCAGGATCCTCCATAAAACATGATTTTTAACGGCCAAGCTAAAAAGAAATGTTCGATATTTTTTGATAAGTCTTTAAATCCGGGAATGCGTTTAAATTCTAGGAGAGTTCCCTGGGCGATCGCTGCCTCAATTCTAGGAATAAAAGGAAAATCCCGGGCGTTATAATGGGCGATTTCTCGAATGGGATAAGCATCAGAACCATGACCCTTTAACTCCGTCAGGGCCATGCGGTCTTTTAACTGGTGAGAAATAGAAAGGGCGAGAGGGTCAGTGAGATAGCAGTCCTGAGACTGTAGCAACCAATAGATTTGCTTTAACTCCGTAGGGGAAAAAATCGCTGTTCCTGCAAAATAACCGGGTTTCAAGGGCAAATCTGATAAAATTTTATAGGGTTTGAGGATGCGATTTATATCTTTTCGCAGGTGATTATCTCCAGTTTGGGGAATAATTTCCTGTTTCTGAAGTGCGATCGCCAATGCCTGAAAATTGGCGGTTCCCGGTTCTCGAAAAACGGGGTTATGGATAATAAAGCGAATGGTTGCCAGCAGTCGTTTAAAAGGTGCGATCGCCGAGTAAGGATGGGGTGATACAGCCACATTTTCCAGCGTTTCCACTTGAATTGCTAAAGTATTGCCATTCCAAAAACTGCCACTTCCAATGAGATGATTCCCTTCCAACCATTCCAAATCTGATGCTAAAGCAACAGCATCAGCATAGAGTTTTCCCGCTAATTTTCCCATGATGGCGCTGACTTCTTCAAGGGCGCTGGAAAATTGAGGGACGGGATCAAAAAGGTTTTCTAAAACCGATGGCGCGGTATGTTGCAGGTTGCCGATTCCCGGATAGCGCAAAATCAGGGAAATTAAGTGCATGAGGCGATCGAAATCCTGCAACTGGGAATATCGATGATATTGGGGTGGAGAAAGGGACTGTCGGGGTTCTCCTGGGTGGCGATCGCGCAGGCGTTGGATTTTTTGTTGGATATCTGCCTCCTGAACCCCTTTTTCTGGGTTGACTCGATGCAATGCGGCAAACCCTTCTGCCAGCAAAGGCGGAAACTGATCCAGCGATCGCGACATGGACTCAAGGACCCCCCCTGGCACCTGGCGACTGCGCGTTTGGTTCCATTGCTGGCAGGTTGCCAAAGACGTCACCAAGTGCCACCCCATCCAGGGGACCTCAAATTGCCGCAATTTCAACAGCAAACTCATGCGCCATTCCCGTTTGGCATTGGTGGCGTCATAGATTACGCTATCTCCTGCCGCGATCGCAGCTTGAATCTGCGCGATCGCCTCTTGTTCAATCGCTTCCCAGTTTCCCTGGATCCGTTCATCCCCATAGAGGCATTTGCGGATCCCATCCGTCGAAACGATCCGTCCCTCCGTAAGTTTTGTCAGCATTGCGGCAAAGCTAGATTTGCCACAACCAGGGATCCCAATCAAAAAGTGGCAGATTAGCGGCGGTTGCATAGTGGGGTCGTGGAACTGATACTATTTTAGGGGCTAGATTTTAAACTTCGCTCCCTAGGATTGATAACATAATTACTGGACTTCTTTAACGTTAACCGTTTGATTTTTTCTTTCAGGGACCCGAGTTATCCCCCTTTCCCCCCTAGTTTCATGCACCCCATCTTAAATCGCTTGACCTAAACTCCGCTACTTTTTGTTTCCTAGACCCAAATCTTTAAGAGATTATCCCGACATCAATCCACTTAACCCTCACCCCATTTTTAAAACTCGTTGATAAAATTTTTTGAATTTTTTAAAAGACTAATAAAATGGGAATTTTACTTACTTTTAATAAAAGATTCAAGACATAAAGTAATTTTTTCCGCCTTTCATAAATTATAATAAAGATAAGATATAAGGAAAGCAAAATGCAATTAGATAAATCAAAAATTATCGGAGAAATTTTGCCCTCGGAGTTTAAGCGAAAAGCAAAGATAAATTTTTTGGATTGTAGATGTAAGGGAACTCCACAAAATAAAATCTTCTATCAGAGATCCCCCCAACTCCCCAAAAGAGAACGCCAATCGGCTTGAATAATTCGGCATTACTTCTAATGGAGAAGTTTTTTGATGGAAATCCCTAATAAGAATGAATTGAGCAGGTAAAATAACCTTGGAACTGTTGAGAACTTGTAAACGGTTGGTTGATGGCGACTCTCCTCTACTCTGTGAAACCATGACATCAGTGATCTGTGCGATCGCATTGGGAAGCAATTTGGGTGACTCTCCCAAGATTTTGGCAGCGGCGATCGCTCATTTAGATTCGACCCCAGGGATATCGGTACAGCAGACTTCCCGCTGGTATCAAACGGCACCGATCGGCCCTCCGCAACCTGATTATCTCAATGGCTGTGCTTTAGTGCAAGTCCAACTCACCCCTCACCAGTTATTAGCGCGTTTATTAGAGATTGAAACCCTATTCGGACGGATCCGCCAAGAACGGTGGGGACCTAGAACCCTGGATCTTGATTTACTGTTCTATGAGGATGCAATTGTGGCAACATCAGAGTTGGAAGTACCGCATCCTCGGATGAAAGAAAGAGCATTTGTGCTAGTGCCTTTAGCCGAAATTGCCCCGGACTGGGTGGATCCAGTCTCCGGCGAGGCGATCGGTCAACTTCTGCAACGAATAGACATCAGCGGGGTCCAAACCCTGTACAATTGACAAATCCATTCCATGAATCGAGGCGATCAGGAGTTAATTCCCACAAATCTGCCAGAGGGGAGAGAGCAAAAATCCGATTTTTCCCTCACAATAGGAAGCAGTAAAGTAAACGAGGTTTAACAATGTCACTCAAACTAGAAGTTCCATCAATGGTCTGTGAAAGCTGCGCTGAAAAGATAACAGGGGCGATTAAAACTGTTGACTCTGATGCTAAAGTTGATATTGATTTAGGAAACAAAACGGTGACCCTAGATTCCGCTGCTTCCGAAGAATCCTTCAAACAAGCCATTACAGCAGTCGGCTTTGAAGTAAAGGAGGACTAATCTCTGATTACCCCCATTTAAGGGGTGAGAATGTCCCCCAAAACCCGGTGCGTTACGGCTACTGCTAAACGCACCGCCAGGGTGCGATTAAATCCGCTAAAATCTCCCGGGAATTGTATCGAATTCCTCTTGTTCATCGTTCATCTGCACATTCAGCGATCGCCGTTTTAAATAACTATGGTATTCGGTCAAGAACCTCCCACCCTGATCAAACATCGTCTCTCCTATTCCGGTCGAAAATTTGGCTTTGATGTCAACCGTTTACGCCTTCCCAATGGTGCTGAAGGGGAATGGGAATGCATTCGACACCCTGGCGGCGCACTCTGCATCCCTGTTACCGCAGATGGACGACTCGTTTTAGTGGAACAATATCGCTTTGCAGTCCAAGGACGATTACTCGAATTTCCCGCTGGAACTGTGGAACATGATGAAGAACCCTTTCAAACCATTCAACGAGAAATAGAAGAAGAAACCGGATACCGTGCGCATCAATGGCAAAGATTAGGTCAGTTTTTCCTCGCCCCGGGGTATTCTGATGAAGTCATTTATGCGTTTTTAGCCCAAGATTTAGAAAAGTTGACGACCCCACAACAATTGGATGAAGATGAAGATATCCAAACCATTTTAATGACGCCTCATGACTTTGAACTGGCAATTTTAAATGGAGAAGTAGTCGATTCTAAATCTATTTCCAGTTTTTTCTTAGCGCAACGGCTGTTGAATTTTTAAAACAAGTATCCAACAAAAAATGGCGGTTTGCGGTCCATACCGAACGGGGTTAAAAAGGGGAGAAAAATGCTTTTAGAATTAGCGATCGGCGATGCTTACGGGGCGGGATTTGAATATGCCGATGAGATGATTCCCGAAAATACTTTAAGGCAGTATGTCCAACATCCTCGGCATCAAATTCGTCCCGGATGTTACACCGATGACACCCAAATGAGTTTGGCGATCGCCGAAACTTTGGTATCTGGAGAACCTTGGACAACCCTGGCAGTCGCCAATCACTTCGTTACCGCATTTAAACGCGACCCCCGAGAAGGATACTCTCCCAAATTTTATGACTTCTTGCTACAAGTCGAAGATGGAGCCGACTTTTTAGCTAAAATTAACGTTAGAAGTGATAAAAGTGGTGCCGCCATGCGTGCCGCACCCATTGGGGTATTAGCGACCCCAGAAGCGGTGATTGAAGCAACCACCTTGCAAGCGGCGATTACTCATAATACCCCCGATGGTATTAATGCTGCTTGTGCCGCAGCATTAATGTCCCATTATTTTATTTATAATCGGGGATCTAAACTGAATTTGGGTGAATTTATTGACACTTATATTCCCGGTTATCAATGGTCCCAACCCTGGGAAGGACCCGTCAAAACAACCGGATGGATTTGTGTCAAAGCTGCCTTAACTGCGATCGCCCGCAATCATTCCCTAAGTGGACTGCTACAAGATTGCATTGCCTTTACCGGCGATGTGGATACCGTCGCTGCGATCGCCCTTGCCGCTGCCTCCAATAGTGCAGAAATCACGCAGGACCTTCCCCAAACCCTCATTGATACTTTAGAAAATCAGACTTACGGAAAAGATTATATCATTGAATTAGACCCAAAATTAATGAGTTTAAAGGAAACTCACTCTGTAAATTAAAGCGACTTATAAAAACAAGGAAGATTCATTCATGTCTGATTTAATTTTATTTTGGCATCGCCGGGATTTAAGAATAACTGATAATATCGGGTTGGCGACTGCCTTTAAGAAAAGCCGAAAACTCGTGGGAGTATTTTGCCTAGACCCGAATATTTTAAAAGGTTCAGATATTGCCCCAGCGCGGGTTAAATATATGCTGGGTTGTTTGGCTGAACTCCAGGAAAACTATGCTAAAATAGGGAGTCAACTGTTCATTTTGTTTGATGAACCCAGACAGGCGATCGCCCGATTAGCCACTGCCTTAGAAGCACAATTTGTCTATTGGAATTTAGACGTAGAACCGTATTCCCAGGACCGAGATCAAGCAGTCCGAGAAGCCCTAAAAAAACAGGGAATTGCAGTGGAAAACTTTTGGGACCAGCTTTTACATTTTCCCGGAGAAATTTGTAGTAATACCGGCAATCCCTACACCATTTATACGCCTTTTTGGAAAAACTGGATTCGCCAAACCAAAGCAGAACCTGTCCCGGGATTAGATACGGCTATATCTCTTAGCAAAGAAGAACAAGAAAAGGCTAAAAATGCCGGTGCAGTTGCATTACCGACGCTCAAAGATTTAGGATTGAGTTGGGACAATCCGCTGATGCTGGAACCGGGAGAAAGTGCTGCGCGATCGCAACTGGAAGACTTTAGCGATCGCACCATTTACGACTACGACGAACAACGGAATTTCCCCGCCGTTCCCGGAACTTCTCTACTAAGTGCCGCCCTCAAATTTGGTGCGATCGGCATTCGCACCGTCTGGAATGCCACCCTAAGCGCCGCTGAAGAATGCCGGAGTGACGAAACCCGCAAAGGTGTCCAAACCTGGCAACAAGAACTCGCATGGCGCGAATTTTATCAACAGGCACTTTATCACTTTCCTGAACTTGCCACCGGACCTTATCGAGAAGCTTGGAAAGACTTTCCTTGGGAAAATAACGAAGAACTATTTCAAGCTTGGTGTGAAGGACAAACGGGTTATCCTATCGTTGATGCTGCCATGCGCCAACTCAATGAAATCGGCTGGATGCATAACCGTTGTCGGATGATTGTTGCTAGTTTTCTCACCAAAGATTTGATTATAAATTGGCAGTGGGGAGAACAATATTTCATGCAAAAATTATATGATGGAGACCTTGCGGCTAACAATGGGGGTTGGCAATGGAGTGCTTCCAGTGGCATGGACCCCAAACCCCTGCGAATTTTTAATCCCACAACTCAAACCCAGAAATTCGACCCCGAGGGAGACTACATTCGCGAGTGGGTACCGGAGTTGCGATCGATGGAAACAGAAGCGTTAATTTCAGGTAAAATTCTTCCGTTGGAACGCAAATCCTGTGGATATCCTGAAACCATAGTCAATCACAATGAGCAGCAGCGGCGATTTAAAGCTTTATATCAACAACAAAAAGCCTTGACAGAGTAAAAGTTTAACATCACCACTTCAGTCGTTACTACGAACATAAAAAAACGACTGAAGTCGGGAAACCAAAATCTTTTACTGATAAAGGGATTGAATCCACTCCCATTCTCGGGTTAATCCCTCTTTGAGAGGGACTTGCGGTTGATATCCGATGAGACGCTGTGCTTTGGAAACATCCGCACTGGTGTGACGCGCATCCCCGATCGCAGACTCGACATAGTTGCGCTTAATCGGACGTCCAATTACTTCCTCAATGGTATCAATCACATAAGCTAACGACACCCGAGAACCGCCACCAATATTGAACACTTCCCCAGTCGCTTCTTTGGAACTCGCTGAGGCTAAATTGGCCGCAACTGCATCACTAATATAAGTAAAATCTCGGGTTTGCTGTCCATCCCCATAAATTGGGATAGCTTCATCAACCAATGCCGCTTTTAAAAACTTGTGAAACGCCATATCCGGACGCTGACGAGGACCATAGACGGTAAAATAACGTAACCCCACCACGGGCACCCCAAAGTTACGGTGATATAACACACATAATTGTTCTGATGCCAGTTTGGTAATCCCATAAGGGGACACAGGTGCCGGACAAATCGCTTCACTCGTCGGCATGGTTTCCGCATTGCCATATACTGAGGAAGAAGAGGCGAAGACAAAGCGCTGGAGTTGCTTGGCATCCTTCGCCGCTTCTAGCATCACCTGGGTGGCGTTGAGATTGCGTTCCGTGTAAGCGCGAAACCGATCTCCCCAACTGGCGCGGACCCCAGCTTGTGCCGCTTGATGATAGATGAAATCCACATCCGCAAGCAGCGATCGCCACTCTAACGACTGGATATCCGCTTCAATCAGTTGAAAGGCGGGATGGGTTGCAAATGAAGCAATATTCTGGCGTTTTAAGCGCGGGTCGTAGTAATCGTTAAATTGGTCAATGCCAATCACCCGTTCCCCGCGATCGAGTAGGACTTCGGCTAAATGAGACCCAACAAAACCCCCAACACCAGTCACAATACTTGTCGTCATAAATTCACCATAGGTACAGTTGAAGAGAAATTAATGCAAGTCACCCTAAAGAAGCTATCCCGTTCTAGCATAAAATCGATCGGGTCACCATTATGGCTGATTTAAAGATAAAGTTAAGTGCTAAACGAGGGAAACGTGAAGGTTTTAGTTGTGGGAAATGGGGGCCGAGAACACGCCCTTGCTTGGAAACTGTTGCAATCTAACACCGTTGAGACTGTGTTTTGTGTGCCAGGAAATGGAGGCACGGCAATTTTAGAAAATTGCCAAAATTTATCCTTGACAGCGACTGATTTTTATGGTATTAAAGAGGCGGTCAAAACCCATGAAATCGGGTTAGTCGTGATTGGCCCAGAAGTGCCATTAGCGATGGGAATGGCCGACTACTTACAGCAAGAAAAAATCCCCGTATTTGGTCCTTCTCAATCCGGTGCACAACTAGAAGCGAGCAAATCTTGGGCGAAAGCATTTATGCAAGATGTGGGAATTCCTACAGCGCGATCGCAAGCCTTTACCGATGAAGAAATCCCCCAGGCATTGGCTTATGTGGAAGAACAGGGTGCGCCAATTGTAGTCAAAGCCGATGGATTAGCCGCCGGGAAAGGGGTGACGGTGGCAGCAACGGTGGAAGAAGCCAAAGCCGCGATCGCCGAATCTTTTGGGGGCAAATTTGGCCTCTCCGGTGAATGCGTCGTGATTGAAGAATGCTTAATCGGTCAAGAAGCTTCTGTATTAGCCATTACCGATGGCTTAACCGTGCGCCCCTTGCTTCCGGCCCAGGATCATAAAGCCGTTGGAGAGGGGGATACAGGGCCGAATACTGGCGGAATGGGAGTCTATGCACCAGCCCCCTTGGTTACCCCGGAGATGATGGAACGGGTACAGAGGGAGGTCTTGGAACCGGCGATCGCCAGCTTGCGCGATCGCAACATCGACTATCGCGGCGTCCTCTATGCCGGACTGATGATTTCCCCGGAAGGTGACATCAAAGTGCTGGAATTTAACTGCCGCTTTGGGGACCCCGAAACCCAGGCGATTTTGCCCCTCTTAGAAACCCCCCTCGATGAAGTTCTCCTCGCCTGCGTCAACCAAACCTTAGCAGAACTCCCTCCCCTGCGCTGGAAAGATGGAGCCTCCGCCTGTGTGGTGATGGCTGCCGGAGGATACCCAGGAGACTATAAAACCGGGGATGTGATTACCGGATTAGAGCAAGCGGAGGCGATCGGCGCAGTCACCTTCCATGCCGGAACCGAACTCCAAAATGGACAAGTGCTCACTAAAGGAGGACGAGTTCTCGGCGTTAGCGCCACAGGCACTGACTTTGACGATGCCTTTGCCAAAGCCTATCAAGGCGTAGAACAAATCCACTTCAACGGGTCCTACTATCGCCGAGATATCGGCCATCGAGTCCGTTCCCCAATTGCTTAAAATTACGCCCTAGCATTGCCTTCTTCTACGTGTGTTAATGCGGCATAAGTAGAGGGAGGCAATGCCTACTGTTCATGAAAAAGCCTCGGTTGGGGTGAGCTTGCATCGTTTCCATTGGCTTAATAATGTTGTTGCGGTCTTGCTAAATTCTTAAATTTGGTAAACTGCGGGTCAAAGAGCAACTTAATTGTCCCAGTTGGTCCATTCCGATGCTTGGTAATAATCACTTCAGCAATTCCCCGGTCTGGGGTATCTGGATTATAATACTCTTCACGATACAGCATGACAACAATATCCGAGTCTTGTTCAATGGAATTATGAACGATAATATTGTTGGCAATGAAATTATGATGACCTGGCACCGTTAAATCAAACACTTCGGTTTCTCCATCGGGTGCGATCGCCACAATTTCATCCCAGTAAACATCGCTATTCGCTAACCGGGTAATCTCTTCCGATTGAACCGCCCTAGCGAGTTTAGCAGCGCGCTCTCGGCTCACGTTCTTTTTGTAAAGGCTTGTTCCGCAGTGAGCAACTCCGAGTTGAGCCTGCATCTGCCGTATCGTTTGACCAGAACGCTGCATGGCAGGAACAGCATACATTCTCCAGATCTCATGGGGAATCACATCCCTATTTGTGTTTCCTGAACGCACTTCGAGATAATTGCTAACTTCTTGGAGAGCGTGCTGTTTGTAGTCGCCAACTGCACCAATTTGAGTGATAAATTTTTCTAAATCTGGCTTTCCACTTACCCAAACTTGATGCTGTTCCCGTCCTTTTCCCGGTTGAGGACTAACAGATAGTCGAGCGTTGATACCCAGTCGTAGTAAGAGGGCCTGAACGTTTTGGGAAAGTTTGGGACTACTAGAAGTGTAGTAGACAGCCGGATAAGAATTTTTCACTTTGCTGGTTTTAATACAACCGTCGGTACTCCAGAGGTGACGCAAGAAAAGGGCGATTTCTTCCTGTGATTGTTCAAACACCATTTTAGGAACATATTTCTCATAAGATCTTAAACCAAACACACCCATCGATTCTAACCAGATCACCACTGGATTTCTAACCTTATGAGTGAGGTGGTAGCTGGCGGCAAGATAGACCTGATACCAGTCTCGCTCTTTAACAATTCGAGGCTTTACGAGGTCCCCAAACACTTCAACCCCTAAAGAAACAACCAGATCAGCTAAGTCTTTCTCTCTTGTCGTGTATTGGATCGCGTGTCTAGGTAGGGTGCATCCATCCCCAATTAAATGCCCCAGTAATGCTAACTCAGGATGACGATATGATCGCACCGAGGAACTGGGTAATTGACGGGGTAACGCGAGGCGATCGCCCTTCTGCAACTCATCCAGTCGCTTCCATCCGTCAATGGCTAAAAACTGATGATTCCCAGTTGCTCTAATTTGCCGTCCTAGGCGAGTCGTGAGTTTAAACACCGGCTTTACCCCCGTACAGAAGGCATGACTCACCATCGCTCGTTCTAACTGCATTGTAGCTTGATTGAGTCCCCAAACCGCAAAACCCGATTGACCCACTAATTCCCGAATCGGCACATCTACCCCACTATCTGCCAAGGTAATCAAACTCTCTCCAGTTAGACAACCCGATTCACGTAAATCGGACATCATTGGACGTTTATTGGTTCGCGCTTCTACCCCGCGACTCAACTGGGATAACGTAATAATTGGAACATTTAATTCCCGCGCTAATTGTTTTAATCCTCGGGTAATTCGTGATAACTCTTGCACCCGATTATCTGGGCTAGTGCCTTCCATCAACTGCAAATAATCCAACAAAATTAATCCCATTTTCCCCCCCTGTTCCGCTTGCAGTCGCCGACATTTGGAGCGAATATCCGTAATCGTAATATTGGGGGTATCATCAATAAACAGGGGTAACTCCGAGAGATTCCCGATCGCAATACTTAAAGCCTCCCATTCATTCTGGGCAATCCGTCCCGATCGCAGTCGATTACTCTCAATCCCCGCTTCCCCCGACAACATCCGTTGCACCAGTTGTTCCTTGGACATTTCTAGGCTAAATACCGCCACGGGTAATTTATGGAATTCGGCAATATTTCGCCCGAGGTTTAATGCAAAACTGGTTTTCCCCATCGCCGGTCTCCCAGCTATAATAATTAAATCAGATCGCTGCAATCCTCCGGTCATCGCATCTAAGTCATAAAACCCACAAGTTAACCCCGGTAAAGCTAACCCTTGTTGATGGATTTCAATGTTTTCAAAGGTGTGAATCAGGGTTTCTGAAATGGAAACCAAACCCTGTTGCGGACGGTCCTGGGTGAGGCTAAAAATGGTTTGTTCGGCTTTATCGAGAAGAGTGGCTAATTCGGTGGTTGTATCAAATCCTAATTCAGCGACTTGATGTCCCCCTTGAATTAATTTGCGGCGCATATATTTATCCACCACCAGTTCGGCATATTGGTCGATATTGACTGCCGAAACCGTGCGTTCTACGAGTTGGGCCAGTTTGCTTTGTCCGCCGACTTGTTCGAGGAGTTTATGGTCAGCTAACCAACTGGTAACGGTCATTAAATCCGTGGCTTTGCCTTGGAAATGGAGGGCGATCGCAGCTTTGTAAATCTGTTGATGGGCGGTGATAGAAAATCCATCCGGTGGCAGACGGTCGAGGACTCGGGTGATGGCCTCCGGGTCGAGGAGAATTCCGCCTAGAATACTTTCTTCCGCATCGATGTTTTGCGGGGGGAGGCGATCGCTATAGCCTTGGAAGTTTAAGGATTCAGCCACGATTTGTACTCAGCTTTCATCTGGATGCACCGGACGCGATTTATTTGGGTTAAAAATAAATCGCGTCTTTTCTATTGTACAAATCTCGGGACCATTTTGACCCAGGCATGACAGAATTTCCGCCTGGGAAAGTCGCCGATTTTTTAGCCCGCAACCACTTGAATTTCGACTTCAGCGGTAACCTCGGGGTGTAACTTGATTTGTGCTTTATAGAACCCAGTCTTGCTAATAGCAGGCAGGGTAATCCCACGGCGATCGATTTCTTCGTTGGTAGCTGCTTGGATGACTTCCGCCACTTCGCGATCGGTAACGGTCCCGAAAATCGCATCCCCTTCCCCAACAGATTTGGCGATGGTAAAACGTCCAATGGTTTCCAGGGCCGTTTTGCGGGATTGTGCCTGTTGCTTCTCTTCCAGCAGACGTTGGCGTTCTAATTCTCTGCGGCGTTCCACTTGACGGAGAATACCCGGGGTGGTACGAACGGCAAAGCCTTGGGGTAGCAGGTAGTTCCGGGCATAACCGGGGGCCACTTCTACGAGGTCGCCGGATCTACCCAGCTTTTTAACATCTTGACTTAGTACGACTTGGACTCGTTTGCTCATAATGGTTCCTGTTCAGTCAGAACTCTCTATTTTACGCTTCCCGGGGACAGATGGCAATAGGGAGGGGGTGTGATTTGGGCAGGTTAACCACTGATTTAACTAATTTTCACGGAGGGGATTTTTAGGGATGGGCAACTTCTGGCGGTTAGGGGGTTTACCTTTACCGCAACTCGATGGGTCTCTACCCCTGGGGTGGAAAGACGCTATCTACCCTGAGTAAAACCCATTGAGTAGGTTTGGATGGGGCAATTTTTAGGGGGGATATAATTTTATATATACAATCCTGATGATAGGGGGTTATTTCAGCCGGATCGGATCAAAATTGTTGGTCCTGAGTCGGTTTATGGAGGAAATGAGTCATTAAAAACTTAACCCATTTGGCGATCAGTTAGGTTGCGTGATTTAGTTTTTTGAGTTTTACAGTTGGGCGCGATCGCCTTTTGTAACCCCACCCTATCCGTAATTGGCCTAACCCTTACCTTACAAAAGCAAAGAAGAAACTCAGCAACCCGGTAAAAATAAACGGATGGGACTGATCGCCCCAAAAGGCCCGCCTCATCAGGTCGGAACATCCAGAGTCGCTCATTTATAGTTTAAAACACTTAAATCTGAGATTTGATACCGTGAAAAGACACAGGCCGATCGCTTATCGTGATCCTAACTGATCTAAATTTGCACTGTTCACATGGAAACCCAAACATTGCCATTAGTTCGACTCAAACGCAGTTTAAGTTTTCTGGAGACTTGGGGTTTTGGCTTAAGCGGACTTTTATTATGGCTGGGACCCGCACCGGCGATGAATGCAGCTTTGGGAGTACAAGCCATTTTTGTTTGGATTCCTGCGGCGATTATGGGCATTTTACTGAACCTCCAAGTTCAACATTTGGGGAGGCGCTGGCCCGATATGTCCGGTGGAACTCCCAATTATGCAGCCCGACTCCTCGCAAAATATCCGATCGCCGCGCGTTATGGGGCAGTCGGGTATTGGCTGGGATGGGTTTCCGTCCCACCCATGAATGCGATCATCCTCTCGGACTTAGTGAGTGCCAATTTAAACCCGGTGGGTCTTTACTTGCCCGAAAATCTACTCCGGCTGGGATTTACTATCATCCCCTATATTGTCGCCTTTAGTGGCACCCGCACATTAGGCATCTTACACCTTTCTTTCATTATCCCAGCAGTCGGGTTTTTGCTCACTTTTGGCTTGCAGGGCTTAGGTTGGCTCACCTTTGCGCCCGCCAGTCCTGGCATTTTACCCAGTGATTGGGGTGACTTTAACCTAAGTGAATGGGCAAAGTGGTTTTTTGTGGCGGTTTATGCCGCTTCTGGCTGTGAAACCGCCTCTTCTTTTGTCGCCGATAGTCAGCAGCCTAGAAGCACCCTTAAAACCTTATCCTTTGCGGCAGTTTTATTACCGATTGTCTATGTGGGGGGTTCATGGATTTTGATGCGTTTAGCCAATGATCCCAGTTTAGGGAATAATACATTTTTGCATTTAGTCGCAGGGGCTAAACCCTTTTGGGGATCAGCAACTTCCACTTTGGTGACGTTCCTCCTCTCTGCCGGATGTTTACTCAGTTCAACTACGGCTATTTCTAACTCCCCACGGGTTTTGTATCAATTAGCCTTGGATGGATATATGGCCCCGGTATTTGGGGTCGTGTCATCTCGGGGGGTGTTTGGACCGGGGTTATTGTTCACCTTTATTTTAAGTTTGATTTGCCTGCTGTGGGGGGATGTCTCTCATGTGGTAATGGTGACGGGTACAGGGTATCTCTC
Source organism: Laspinema sp. D2d (assembly GCF_025370755.1). Classification (GTDB taxonomy): domain Bacteria; phylum Cyanobacteriota; class Cyanobacteriia; order Cyanobacteriales; family Laspinemataceae; genus Laspinema. The sequence goes on from NZ_JAMXFC010000004.1 coordinate 121,713, forward strand.
GTCGATGATGGCGATGCATTTGAGTTTATGGCTCAACCGCGATCGCCCAGAGGTTAAATGGCCCCGATGGTCGTTGCTTTTCCTGATAATTGAAAGTTTAGTGATGGTAGTCGGGGGGCTCGCCTGGGGTTGGAATTATTGGTTGATGGGATTGTTACTTGCTCCTACCATTCTCGTGGTTGATCGACTCATCCGCCGCCGTTCTGTGCCCTTATTTCGGGTGGAGTGGTGGTTGGCGCTTTATCGTCGTCGCCGTTCAGGAAAGTTCCAAGATTTTGATGTTTTACAAGTCGGTATTTTACTCTTTTTAATCTGTGGGGCGTTAACCGTTGGTTGGGTGGTCCGAACCGTGATTGATCGGAGCCATTTAACCGTTGCCAGTGAACTGTATGTCTTGTTGTTACTCAGTATTGCCTTGATTGGGGTGGCGATCGCCTGTTGGACCAGTTTGCCCCAAATTGCTTCAATTGTGGAAGCCCAAGAAGCTACTGATCACTTATTTAAGGTGGCCCTCGATCCGATTATGGTGATTGATGAGCAAGGAGCGATCGCCCGGGCAAATCCTGCCGCTTGTGAGCTATTTGGGGTTTCATCTCAAGCCTTAGCCGGGGTACAAATGGCCCAACTCTTACCCGGATTAAGGGATGCTCCCCAATTTTGGCATCCCCGTTGTGAGCAGCTTGTCAACCCCACCGCAGTCGCCTTCCCAGACGCTCAATCCTCAGCCCAATTATTCGCCCAAAAAACCGTAGAAGTTTCCCTTTCTTCTCGGACCCATTGGGATCAAATCGAGTATATCCTGATTTTACGAGATATCACCCCGCGCAAACAAGCTGAAGCGGAATTACAAGCCGCCTTTGCCCGCCAAGAACAACTCACCGCCACCGCTACTCGACAAGCGCAGGAGCTGGAAACCGCTTTATCGGAACTCAAACAAACCCAATCCCAACTGATTCAAACGGAAAAAATGTCCAGTCTGGGGCAACTGGTGGCTGGGGTGGCCCATGAAATTAATAATCCGGTTAACTTTATCTATGGCAATTTAACCCATACCAGCGAATATACGAGGGATCTCTTGGCCTTAATTCAGCTTTATCAAGCCTTTTATCCTGAACCCAAGCCCGAGATTGAGGCATTTATAGAAGAGATTGAACTCGCTTTTCTGGTGGAAGATTTGCCTAATATGATTGCTTCGATGAAACTGGGAGCGGACCGGATTCGGCAAATTGTTTTAACTTTGAGAAATTTTTCTCGCATTGATGAAGCGGATATGAAAGCGGTTAATATTCATGAGGGGATTGAAAGTACCTTATTAATTTTAGGAAACCGGCTCAAGGCCAAAGGCCAATGTCCGCGCATTGAAATCCTTGAGGAATATAGCGAATTACCGGACGTTGAATGTTTTGCCAGTCAGCTTAATCAGGTGTTTATGAATATTATCAGTAATGCGATCGATGCCCTCAATGAGTGGTGTCAAGCTCCTAATTTGACTTCTGATGACGGAGATGCCTCACCCCCAAGGATTACCATTCGCACCGCTGCCTTGGATTCGCACTGGATAAGAATTGCGATCGCCGATAATGGGCCCGGAATCCCAGAAAGCATCTGCAACCGCCTATTTGATCCATTTTTTACGACCAAAGGAGTTGGAAAAGGAACGGGTTTAGGATTGTCGATTTGTTATCAAATTGTCGTAGAAAAACACGGCGGGCGGTTGTATTGTTCTTCGGAACCGGGAGAAGGAGCAGAATTTATTATTGAAATCCCGGTTAGAACAGTGAGAAAACCAGCCCAACAGAAAGTGAACAGTGTAATATATTAAAGCGATAACCCTCACTAGGCGAAGCGTTTCGTCAGAAGAGGGTGGGGTATCTCCTCATACCTTTAAAAACCGGATTCCGGTAGCCGAATAATCAGATCAGTTCCCACTCCCACTTGCGACTGACAGGTGAGAGAACCGCCATGACGGGAGATAATCGCATAACTCACCGATAGCCCCAATCCCGTTCCCTGTCCCACGGATTTTGTGGTAAAAAAGGGTTCAAAAATATGGTCTTTAATTTCGTCACTAATCCCATTTCCGTTATCCGAAATAGTCACCTCAAGGGCAGCCGAATCCAACCCCTTAGTTTTAATCCAAATTGTGGGTTTCACCCCCGGTTTTTGGAAATTCCGTAAGGCATCAATGGCATTACTTAACAGACTTAAAAACACTTGATTGATTTGGCTGGCATAACAGGACAGACCCGGAAGGGTTCCATACTCCTTGACTACCTCAATTGGAGGAGTGTTGGAGTCTCCCGCTAACCGTCCTTGTAAAATCATGAGGGTGCTTTCTAGTCCTTCATGTAAATCTACCGTTTTGATATCCGACTCATCCAGGCGAGAGAAGTTACGAAGACTGAGGATAATCGTTTTAATGCGCTCACTCCCCGCTTGCATAGACTTAAATAGATTCTGATAGTCTTGGCCGATAAAACTCAATTCAATCTCATCCCGGAGCGTTTGCACGACGGCATTTTCTTGAGGATATTCTTCTTGATAACAGTCAACCAAACTCAATAGATCCGTGACATATTGCTCCGCATGGGCCAGATTGCCATGAATAAAGTTGATGGGATTGTTAATTTCATGAGCAATCCCCCCGACTAATTGACCCAGGGCGGACATTTTTTCACTTTGAATCAGTTGGGTTTGGGTTTGTTGTAAGTGGGTGAGAGTGGCTTCTAAATCCAGGGCTTTTTGACGGAGGGCTTGGGTTTTGCGTTCTACTTCGCCTTCTAAGGTGTGGGAATAGTCGGCAACTTGTTGATAAAGACGAGCATTTTGGATGGAAATAGCCGCTTGAGCGGCTAGAATCTGTAAAGTTTCCACGCGATCGCCCGTAAATGCGCCAATCGTCTGCTGATTCTCCAAATACAGCACTCCTATGAGGGTTCCCTGTTGCACGATGGGAATCCCCAGTAAACTCTTGGGTTGCTGTTCTCTCACATAGCGATCGCTCCTGAGCCGGGGATGCCCTAGAGCATTGCCAATCACCATCGGTTTGAGACTGCGGCGAACAGTATGTACTAGGGTTTCGGCAATCTCAGGATAATCGGAGAGGGGAATCGACTCTACCCGGGGCGCTTCCTCCAACGTGGCGATCGCCTCGATAAACCATTGGCTCCCCTGGGGCATCAATAGCAACCCCTTATCCGCCCCTGCATTCTTGAGAACAATCTCCAACAGCCTCGCCAGAAGTGAGTTCAGATCCATCTCACCGGAAAGGGTTTGAGAGGCTTTCAAGACAGTAGCTAGGTCCAGACTCGCCGAGAGACTGGTACTATCGGCACTGGAGGATTGACTCGTTCCTGTTTGAGTGACGGTAATTGATTCAGTGGCTAAAAGGGTATCCGTCATTGACCACATCGATCGCTCAGGATTGAGAATCGACCCCAGCAGACGAGGATAACGGCGTTCCAAATCCACCACTTTAGTTTTTGCGCCCCAGTAGATATAACCATAATAGGCGTCAGTGAGATAGACTTGGGCGATTTTATCTTTCCCCCAATCCCGATAAAACTGGGCAGCACGTTCACAAGCGAGGGCTTCTTCCTGGGGGTATTGAGCTGCTTTCGCACCAGCGATCGCCCGATCATAAGCCTCCATCGCCGCCATGTTCTCTCCTAACATCCGATACCGTTCCGCTTCTACTAACTCGAACTTATGTTGAAAGTTCGCTGGGGCCGCTTGGGTCCATCGTTGTAGTTTCTCCTGGTTTTCCTCAACCCTCTGCCAAATCGCCTCCTGCTGCTCCCTCCCCCGATGGCTATAATCCGCTAACTGCACTAACGAATCATAGAAATAAAAGACAGAACCAGAATAAAGCCCTGGAGCCCCATTAATATAAGGTTTCGCTAAATCTGCCCATTCTCGTCCTTGCTCAATCTCACCCAACAAATAGCTAAGAATCAGTTTCTGGAGATACACCTGATAAATCGCATAGCGATCGTCCATCTGATAATGCCGAGGTAACGATTGCCGTTCATTATAGGCCGCTCCCACTAATTCCGTAGGCTTCTCAGGTGCATCCAAAAGGTTCAAAACCGTCTGACGATAAATTTCATGATAGGCCAAGGTATTCAGTTGATTGATATCTGCTAATGCCTGACTATAGTGGGCGAGCTTTTCCCCGAGGTGACTTAGATTTTTACCACAAAAATATTCGTATTCATTATGATGTAAAATACAATAGGCCGCATATTCCAGATCCCCGGCTTCTAACCCGGTTTGATACCCCTCTTCCAACGCTGTCAGACAGTCTCTCAAGGGCTGTTGCCAAGGGAGAATGATGCTATAAACCATGTTTAAAACGCTGGCTTTGAGGCTTTTGGCATTGAATTTTTCTATGAGTTCCATTGCCAGTTGTCCAAACTCAAAACCCTGGGCAAACTGACCCAAATTCGACAGAATCAACCCATAAGCCGCATAAGTAAAAGCAGACCCCGATGAATTGCCATGCTGGAGCAATAAGCTGACCTGCTCAGAAATCACCAGGGGTAATAGACCCGGATAGGCCACAAAGCTAATTGAAACAAAGGTGATTAAAATTCTCAGGGTAGCCAGTTTTTCGGCGTTTTGCATCGGGGGCAAATCGAGAAGCTGATGCACGGGTCGATGGGCAAGCAGCGCCTCGACCCGCGCCAGAGCTAGGGTTGTATCATCGGGGGTTGGATGGTCTGGTAAATGAATGTCAAGCTGGGCTAAAACCGATTTCCCCAGGGCTAATGCCTCCGGTAAGCGGTTTTGAGCGATATAGGATTGGATTTTGATGTCATAGATGGGAATCTGATCCAGGTAGCTTTCTGCATGGTCTAAAACCTCCTGGGCGAGGTCTTCGAGCACCTGGAACTCCCCATTGAGGTAAGCCACCTCAACAGCATTGCGATAGAGGGTTAGGGTCAGGTCGTAGATCTGTTCCCAGGATTGGGGAGGAAGTTGGCTGAGTCCGGCCTGGAAGTAGGTAGCAGCAGTTTTATAGGCGGCGGCAGCGACGGCTTTTCGTCCAGCCTCTAGGTTCAATTCCACGACTTGTTGCTGCTGGGCCGGGGTGGTAATCAGGGCGGTTCCGGCGTTGAGTTGATTGACAATATCAAAGAGTTTATCCCCTTGAGTTTGCCGATCGCCGCGTTGTAAGAGCAGTTGCCCAATCTGCCAATGGGTGGCGGGTTTCTCGCTGTCAGGGATCAGGAGATAGGCGGCTTGTTGGATGCGATCATGGAGAAAGCGATAGGCGGGATTGATATCGGGGCTGAAGGCTGAGGATTCATCATCCTGAAAGAATTGGTAAAGGGCGCTGGTCGGGAAAATTAGCCCTTCTTGTAAGACGGCCCATAGGGCGATCGCCACCTGACGGGGAGCTTGCTGGCAGACGATACTCAGGGTCGCTAGATCAAACTCGTTGCCGATGCAGGCCGCTAATTTGAGGACAGATTGGCTTTCGGGAGGGAGTTTTTGCAATTCCTCCGCCAAAAATTCCACCAGATCCTCCGTGAGGGATAAGGTCTCAATTTGGCGAATTTCACAGTCCCAGTGACGATGCTGGGGGTTAAAGTGGATGTAGCCATCCCGATGTAAGGTTTTGAGAAATTGGCTAATAAAAAAAGGATTCCCTTGGGTTTTGCGGGCGGTGAACTCTGTTAAGGGGTGGACGGGTTCCGGGGAACAGTTGAGGGTATCTGCCACAAGCTGGTTGATATCTTGGAACTGGAGGGGTCCAAGATGAATGGTGTTGACAGGAACGTGAGCTTGTTGTAGTTCTTCCAGGGCTAGGAGGAGGGGATGACCCGGTGACACTTCGTTGTCTCGATAGGCTCCCAAGAGGAACAAGGAGCCTTGTCCTTTGAGCAATAATTTCAGCAGTTGGATGGAGGCGGAATCAGCCCATTGGAGGTCATCGAGGAAGATAACCAGGGGATGTTCTGGTTCGGCAAAGCATTCAATAAACTGCTGGAATAGCCGGTTAAAGCGATTTTGAGCCGCCGTTCCGGAGAGTTCCGGGGCGGGGGGTTGCGGACCAATAATCTGTTCCAGTTCGGGGATGACGTCGATGAGAACTTGTCCGTTGTCCCCCAGAACTTCTAAAATGGCAGCATTCCAGCGCCTCAAGCGGTCATCCGGTTCATAGAGTAGTTGTTCAATCAAGTCTTCAACGGCTTGCACCAGGGCATCTAAGGGGATGTTGCGCTTAAATTGGTCGAATTTTCCCTGGATGAAGTAGCCCCGTTTTTCCAAGATGGGTTTGTGAACTTCCTGAACAACAGCGGTTTTGCCGATCCCGGAGAACCCGGCTACGAGCATGATTTCTGAGGGGCCTTGGCTGACGCGCTCAAAGGCGTTGAGGAGCGTTTGGACTTGGGCCTCTCGGCCATAGAGTTTTTCGGGGATGAGGAAGCGATCGCTTATATCCCGTTGCCCCAGTTCCAGTGGGGTGATAGCACCTTGACCGTGCCATTGCGTTAAACATTGTTCTAGGTCATGTTTGAGGCCGAGGGCGCTTTGATAACGGTCTTCGGCATTTTTTGCCATCAGTTTACCCACCAGGGCGGCAACAGGTTCAGGAATGCTGGGATTCACCTGATGCAGGGGGGTGGGGATCTTGGCAATATGACTGTGAATCAACTCTAGGGGATCATCGGCGCGAAAGGGTAGCTGGCCGCTGAGGAGTTGGTAGAGGGTGACCCCAAAGGCGTAATAATCGGCGCGGTAGTCGATACCCCGATTCATCCGCCCCGTTTGTTCCGGGGCGAGATAGGCGAGGGTTCCTTGGAGGGTGTTGGGGGTTTGGATTTCTTGGACTTCTTTCGGCAGTTGGGAGGCGATGCTAAAGTCGATGAGCTTGATTTCTTGAGTCTGGGGGTGAATCAGGAGGTTGGCGGGTTTGATGTCTTTATGGATAACACGCTGTTGGTGTAAGTCATGGAGAATCTGGGCCACCTGGATGGCGATCGCTAAGATTTGGGCTAGGTCTAAGGAATGTTGCTGGCTATAGTCTTTTAAGGAGACTCCCCCCCAGTCTTCCATGATTAGGGCGTAGCTGTTTCCCGTGGGTTCTAAACTCAAGGGCTGAAGGATGCCGGGAAGGTCCAGGGTTTTGGCGATCGCGTACTGATTACGAAACTGTACTAATTCGGCAAAGCTGGGACGTTCCTGCCGCAAGAGTTTGATGACGACAGGCTGCTGATCTCGCTGCTGTATGCCCCGATAGGTAACGGTCCGGGAACCCAGGTACAACTGTTCGAGGAGGGTATAACCTGGAATGTCGGGAAAAGCCGAGGAGGAATTAGAGGGGGAGGACATTGTTGTGTCTGTTTCCGATTGATAGGTTATACCCAATCTGGTACTCGTCGCGCTGCTTAAAAGAACACCCTCCAGGCTGGGGGGTGACAGGATAGAGCCTCTCCTGCGTGGGCTGTCAGGGTTAAAGTCGGTTTTTGACCACCGGATTTAGTATGACATTCCCATTGTAACCATGCAATTTTACCACAGTTTACAGAAACCCTGTTGATTAATATCAAGTTTGGGGGATTAACCTAAAAAATTCTTGATTCCTCTTCTCCCCTTTCTTTGCAAAGGATGGGGGTTAGGTCAGTGTGAGTGATCGAGCCAACATGATATCAGCGATGAATCGAAAGGAAAGCGGAGTGCCTTGTCTTAGAAATCAGGTTTTCTTTCCTCTTCTAATGAGGCGGGATTTTCTAAGAAGGTCAAGTCTAAGGTCGCGTAAATTTCAGAGAGGGGAACCTTGAGGTTTAGGCTTTCAATTCGGGCGATCGCCTCTAATCCTTGATAGGTTTCTAACATCCAGCGATCGCCTTCCATTCTGTGAAATATTTCTACTGCATACTCCTGAGAACTGACAAGTATATAATCTTGCAGAGTAGGAATAGTCCGATAATATTGGAATTTTTTACCCCGGTCAAAAGATTCGGTGGATTCGGATAACACTTCGATGAGGACTGTCGGGGTGTCTACATAGACAAGATTTCGGTTATTGGTGGGGTCGCAATTGACCAGTACATCAGGGTAAAAAAAGCGTTTTCCTTCATCAATCCTTACTTTGATATCGGCAAAATAAGTACGGCAGGGAGAGTTTTTAAGCGCGTTTCGCAAGAAGATATAAAGATTACCACTAATAATATTATGATTGGTGTTCGTACCTGCCATTGCGTAAACGTCACCATCGAGATATTCATGTTTGATGGGGCTATGACGTTCGCGTTCTAGGTATTCTTCGGGACTGATATAATGATCCGATTTTACAGCAATCATGGTGAGTTTAAAGATAGGGATGACTACAGCTCTAACCCGCTATAGGGTTTGAATTATTATAGCAAAAACACGGGGCAAAAACTAGCGGAGGGTTGAACCTCCGCTGGTTTTTGGGGTTTACTCTGTCACCTCTAAGCTAGAGGTGGCCGATCGCCCAAATTCTTCGGGGGCATATTGTAGATGAACATGGGCCCCGGGCCATTCATAGATACCGGGGGTGACCGATCGCACTAAATAGTGCAAGGTGTACAGTCCCGGTTGCAGGCGATCGGCATAGGCGACGATGCGATCGCTATAGAGGTTTTGATAGCCAATTTCCCAGCTACTTTGTGCGGATTGGACTGCAAAAGTTGCGGTCTGGAAATTGGTATCAACGGCTTCAAATCCTGCCGGTAGCGGGTCAGTAATCACCACATGATCGACGGGGCGATCGCTGATGATTTCTAATCCGATATCAAACACTTCTCCGGCAGCAACCACCAGAGATTTTTCGGGTTTGGCTAACCCAAATTGGGCGATCGCCTTTTCGCCTCCGACTGGACTAATGTTGCGCTGGACTCGCAATCCGTTATACCGTCCCGGTTGATTTCCCGGTAATCGGTATCCGTATTCCACTAAGTAGTGCAATGTACCGTTTCCGGTTTTATTCAGAGTGAGATTAGTTGATCCTTTGGGAATGCTATCCATTGCCACTTGGATAAATTGCCGGGAATTGTCATACCCTTGAAACTGTATCGAGTCTAAGGTTTTGCCGCCTAGGTTTGCGGTGGCGGTGAAGTTGGGGGGGGTGGGTTGGCTGTTGCTGTAGGCGACTAAGGCAGACAAGGCTTCAGCGTTGGCGTAGCTATTCTCCCAGGTTCCCTCCCGGCGTTGGTTGAGTAACCCTTGAAGGAGGCGATCGCGGACTGTTGGGTTCGTTTCCCGGGCGATCGCCAAGCGGAGGGTTTGTGCTTGGGCGGTGGTGGGAGAACTTAACCATTCCCATCCTTGGGGAAGGTTCACGGTGGCCGATCGCCCGGTTTCAGCCACGGTTTCAAATAGCTGGTTAGACAGGGATTGCGCCTCGGTTTGCCAGTCTGGGAATTGGCCTAAATATCGTGCCAATTTGGTTTGTGCGACGGCATCCAACTCTTCCCGTTGGGCATATATATCCGCGAGGAAGTCATTGCGCCGTTCTCCCAGTTCTGAGAGGGCCATTAATGCGCCGAGACGGACGCGGTTTTTACAGGATTGACTGTCACAATAGGAGTATTCTCCCGGGTTAGCCAGGGTTTTTTGTAAGTATCCCCGCAGACGTGAGACCATTGGTTCATCCACTGCAAATCCTGCGGTTTTCCCTTGGGATAAACTTTCCGCAGCGTAAGCGGTGAGGAAGGGGTCAGATTGGGTTTGTCCTGGATAGGAGGCAAATCCGCCATCGGGGAGTTGCAGTTTTTCAAGGCGATCAAGGGCTATTTTTGCTTGTTCCGGTGGGTTAAATTCTCCTAATGCTTGCCGGTACTTTTGGGTCAGAATTTGCAGGTTAGCAGCGACTGCCAATTGTGAGGCTGCTGGTTCTAAAAAGGGTAAGCTATCCTCATCTAATGTCTCACGGGCGGGGGCTGTAATTTCCGGGACGAGAGTTGAGGCTAGGTCGATTTGTAATCCTCCGACATTGGGTAGCACGGTGTTGTCTATATTCAGGGGGATATCTACCTGATTTTCCGTGGTTCCAGTCTCAACAACGCTCTCACCTACAGAGAGTTCTCTTACGGATAAGGGAACTTCAAAGGCATCTCCCTCTCGGTTTAGTTTACTGACAAAACGCACGCTTCCTGTGCCGAGGGTGGAGGCTTGCATGGGGAAGCGATAGGCACGAGTTCCTGATGCAGCTTGGGTTTCCAAGGTTTGGGTATTAGCAGTTTTGTCCGTAAAAGATAGGTTATCACTCACCGAACCTTGGATTTGTAAGCGGCCTTTTTCTCCCGTAGTATTAGTGAGGGCAATGCCGCCAGAGAAGCGATCGCCCGGTCGCACAAATTGCGGTAATAAGGGAGTCGCCATCAGGGGTTTACTGGAGATAAAGGTATTTTCTCCATTTCCAAAGCGCATATCCGTGGTGGTAGCAACCGCCATGACTCGCCAGGTGGTTAAATCATCCGGCAGGGGGAAGCTGATGGTCGCCCGTCCGTTGCGATCGCTGATCACAGACCCGTAATAGGCCAAGGGTTTAAACTCGGTACGAATTCGGGTACTTCCAGACCCCGCAGAGAATCCACCGCCATATCCCCAGCCTTTTTGCAAGGGAGAACTTAGGGGAGATAGCACCACATCGAAGCGGTTATCACTCCAGCGCGTGGAAATCGGTTGTTCTGCATATACCGTGTCTACTAAGTTGGGCGGACGATATCCTGTGAGTTGTAAGACGGCCTCATTGACCACCATCACCGTTAATTGGCCTTGAACCGGGCGGTTTTGGCTGTCGGTAACTTGCAATTGGACGGTTTCTTGGGTCCCGGGTTGGACAGTTGTTTGGGTGGGAGTGACTTGGACTGTGAGATATTTCTCCCCTAAATCGGTTTTAAACGGTGCAAAACCAATTTTGACCAAATCTTCCAAGTTGGTCGGTTCTACTTGGTCTAAGGGCGGTCCTTGGCGGACCAGAACCGCTTCCACTGCCGCATTCGGCAACATTTCTGGGGTAACTTTAAATTGAATTTGGGGTGCACCGCCACTGACTTTAGTGAGGGTTTGATACAAGGGTTGATCTCGCACAACGGCGAAGTAGAGTTCAGCTTCGGGGTAGGGAGACTGAATTAAGGCGGTGGCAATCTCACCGGGTTGGTAGGTGTCTTTGTCGAGTTTGACTTCTAGGAAGTTCTCGCGATCGCTACGGCGTCCCCAACTCACACCCTGGGTTCCTGTGGCCCAAATTTGCACATCAGTGGCAGTGGCGTCGGTTTTGGCGTTGGCAAGGTTGACCTGAATCCGATAGGAACCCGCTTCAGGAGGGGTGAGAGAGACAGTTTTCGGGGTATTGCCAGTTTTAAGGGTTTCCGTAGCAACGGTTTTATATTCCACCTGATAGCGGGGGGTCCGACTGCCTTCGACAACCCGAGTGACGCTGCTGTAATCCATTTTTTGCAGTTCGACCCGCAGGGTTTGTCCGTTGATGGCTGTTCCGCTGGGGTCGGTGACGATCGCCTCAATCGTAAAGGGTTTCCCGGCATCCGCGACAAAGTTGGTTTTAACTCCAATTAATTTGTCGCTGGGTAAGGCGGTTAGAGTTTGAGAATTGGCGACGGAGAGATTAGAAATATCGGTGACTTCTGCATCAATCCGATAGGTCATGGGATAGGGTAAATCCCGGTCAATCGTAAAGTTTAAGGTACTAGACCCGGTGTTATCTAACGTTGCGGTTTGTTCAAGGACTTCCGGAGGAATTTCCGGCTGTTCTTCGGGCCAAAACCATTTACGACCAAAGCTGAATTCTTGCCAATTCGGAGGGGTAAAGTCCGAGGGCGATCGCGTGACGTAATATTTGGCACTTCCGCCAGAAACTGGGGAACCAAACAGATAGTTACTCTGGGCGGTGGCTTGGATTTTTTCGTTACTTAGGGCGTAGGTTTTATCGAGGTTCAGTTGAACTTGGAAATTGGGCGGTTTAAAGTCAGCAATCCGAAATTCTCCGTTAATTTCGACCTCGTTGTTAGCTTTAGCGACAATGGAATAGTATCCCAAGGGCTGATCGCTATCGATAGGAAGTTCTAAGGAGAAAGTCCCAAATTCATTGGTTGTTTGAGTGCCGAGGGCGGTTTCGTTGCCCTCCGGGTCGCGCAAGGTGACGGTGTAAGCCGCATTTTTGTGCTGGATTAAATCGCCATTTTCCAGATAATAAGCGACGCCGGTGAACTCTGCGGTTTCGCCCGGTTTATAGAGTTGGCGATCGCTGAAAATTGTCCCGCGTGAGAGGGGTTTTCCCACATTCCATTCGGCATCGATACCGTATCCATAACCCCCACTATATTGCCAAATTCGGGTATAGGCCCAATCTTGGTTTTCTCGGGCGATCGCCACTAATTGCGAAGCTTCTTCTTCACCCTGGTTACAACGTTGTACCTGTTGGGAATTCAAGACTAAAAGTCCTGTGGAATTCGTGGTTCCCGTGGCACAGGGGGTTTGTGGCGATCGCGTGGTCGCATTGGATTGAGATTGATAAATATCCACCCTTGCGCCCGCAACGGCAGCCCCATCGGATAAATGATTAACTTTCACCAGTCCCGTATCAGGAAACCACTGGGCAAAAACTCCTAAATTAGTGATTTGAACCAACCCATAATAAGTCGGTTCATTCCATTTTTGCTGCCCATTTTCTTGATAAGAGTTAGTCCGTCCTTGAATCCCATAAGCTAACATTCCCGTAGTTCGTCCTAGGCGTTCTCGCAAGGGAATGGCTACTGTAACGCTTTCATTTTTAGGCGTCGAAGCAATGGGGAAACGTTGCCAATTACTCGGGTTGGGTAATAAGTCGGTTTCATTCCCTCGGGGAGAGGCATAATCGGTAAAGACTAAATCGGTTGGTTCGACAATGCGATAGGCAGCTTTATAGGCCGAATCCGGCAGATTAACTGCCGAAATAGTCAATTCCAAATCTTTACCTGTTGGAAACACATTCAAGTCTGAAGGGGCCCAAATTTCCGGGGCTAAATCTCCAGTTTGGTAATTCAGCGTAATCGGTTGCCCTAATTTTTGTCCATATTTATCCTGAACATCAGACCCAATATTAATGGTGTATTGAGTTGCCGGTTCTAAAGCCCAGGGATTAAGATTGACCCGGTTAGAATCCGGATAAGCCTGAATCAGTTTCGGTTCATCTTTGGGCGGCGGATTGATAGTAATTTGATTTTCCACCGATTCGGGGTCTATCAAATTATTAAACTTTAACTGCGGTGCGCCATTGACAAAGCGTCCGGAGGCCAACCCAAACTCTGGTTTTCCGTACAATTCCATCCCTTGGAATTGCAGGGCTTCATAAGTTTTGACTTCGCTAGAAAAAGGGCGATCGCTGACTAAATTTCCCCGGGCGGGTTCTAATCCCGGGGAAACTTCCACTCGGTATGCTGTCCCTTTTTCTAACTCCCGTTGTGGAGTAATTTGATAGTCCCAAGTCTGCAAAGAAGGGTCAAAAGCTAAGGCGGAACTTGCCGTCAAATTATCCTCAGATTCCACCGCAGCCACTTGGAGGGCAACCCCTTCACTTCTACCCACTGGAACTAATTTAACGTGCTGTTTCAGGGAATTGAGATTCAGCGGCACATTCGAGGTAAATTCCAAAGGTTGTTTTAAGTCAATCCATTGGGGTTCGGCATATTCATCCGGAGGGTCACTGGTGGGTAAATTGGTGAGTTTAATCGGTTCAGTATTGAACGTCCAGGCTAAATCTTGGCTGAGTTGATGATTGTTTAAATCCGCTAAACCCGCTTTTAGAGTAATTTGAATGCGCGTCGCTTTAGGCAGGGCTTCCTCGGGTTGAAAACCCACCATGCGCGGCGTTAAAAATCTAAATTGTCCCGGGAGTTCCGGGGTGATTTGAAATTGATTGAGTTTCGTAATTTGTTCCGGTGAATCCAGGCTTTCTAAGGGAATTACCGGGTCTTTAAATCGGATGCGAATTTGCGCCAACGGGTCCGCTTCTCCCGTGGGGGAAATCTCCTCGATCCAGTCGGGGAGTTGCGGGGTTGCTAGGGGCGCTACTGCCGGGAGTGGTTTAACGGTTGAACCCGTTTGAAAGAAATTGCAGGCTGCTATGGTGAATGAAAGTAGCAAACCTAAAATAAACCACGTCCAAGTTCTACGGATTAGACGCATTTTTATCACCTAACAGAATAAAGATTATGAGCAGATATTCTGGAGTTCTGTCCCCAAATGGGGGACACAGATGTGACGATTGTTTACGGAGTCCATCGATAGGGCGGGTTCTGCCAGCCCTAGAGTCTATCTGCTATTAAAACTCAAAATTTCCAGAGGGGGGAGAATTTGTTGATTTTCTTAATCAAAACAGAATCGGTAGGGAAGGAAAAGGGAAACCACTAAAAAACCGGGTTCAGGCGATCGCACCCAAACCCGGTTTCTTCGGTTGATTAGGGATTACTTTTTAAAGTAAGTTCGGTAAACTTCTAGGGCGACGGGGGCCGCTGCAACCCCGCCATAGCCCCCATTTTCCACCACTACGGCGATGGAAATTTCGGGATTGACTGCCGGTGCAAATCCGACAAACAAGGCGTGAGAAGGTTGTCCTAAGACTTCTGAGGTCCCGGTTTTGCCCCCGCTTAAGGGAACCGTCCCATCATTTAAGACTCGGGCGGTCCCTTTTTGCACCACCGAAACCATTCCCTCTTTAATCACCGCAATCGCTTCGGGAGAGAGTCCCACAGGTTCGGGTTTGGTGAGGGGAGTATTACTTTGAGAGGCGAGTAAATGAGGTTTGACTCGGTTCCCCCCATTGGCAAATACGGCAGACATCACGGCGAGTTCTAAGGGGGTGCATAACACCATCCCTTGACCAATCCCCATCGTCACGCTATCCCCGGCATACCAGGGTTCATTGTACATCCGGAGTTTTTCCTCGGGGGTGGGGATCATCCCGTGAGTTCCGCCATCGAGTCCCAATAATTCTAAGTTGGTAGACTCGCCAATTCCCAGTTTAGAACCCCACTGAGCGATCGCCTCGGGTCCAACTTCCATCCCGATTTGATAGAAAAAGGTGTTGCTACTGTAGGCTAACGCATCTTGGAATCCAATCACCCCATATCCCCCGCTATGTTCGTGAAAGGCAATCCCACCGACCACGATATAGGAAGAGGTCCCCAAATAGGAATCGGGAGCATATTTCCCCGTGCCAATTCCTGCCGCTGCCGTGACCATTTTAAAGGTACTCCCAGGGGGATAGCCTTGCAACGCCCGATTCAGAAAGGGATTTTCTAACTCCTGCAAACTCTGCCATTCCGCTGCTTTAACGTTGCGGGTGAAGATGTTCGGGTCAAAACTGGGTCCACTCGCCATTGCCAGCACGCCCCCGGTTTTGACATCCAGGACCACTACGGCACCCCTTCGGGACCCCAGTGCTCGTTCCGCAGCTTTCTGGACTTCCGCATCTAGGGTTAACTGGATGGGTTCCCCACTAATGGCCGATCGCACCCCCAGTTCCCGAATTTCCTCCCCGTTGGCATTCACCTCAACCAGACGATTCCCCCAAACACCCGTCAATTGTTGGTTAATCGTCTTTTCGATTCCCATCTTACCGATGATAATTCCCATCGGATAATCTGGGTTCGCCATCAAATCTTCCTGGGTGGCTTCGCCAATATACCCCAAGACATGAGCGCCGGTGTTCTCCTGGGGATAGTATCGGCTGGATTCGGCCCGAACTTCAATCCCGGGAGTGTCTGCCATTGCCTCCGCTATGGTGACAAACGCTTCGGGGTCAATCCGTTGGGCGATCCGGACTGGCATTCCCGAGGCATATCCCGTTTCGTTGATTTTGTTGATAATCTCCTCAGCGGAAACATGAATCAGGGGACTGAGCTTTTTGGCAGTTTCTTTCCATTGCGCCGGTTGTTGCTCCCGGGGCCATAAATAGACCGCCCTCGCTAACCGATTGGCTGCCATCAGTTTACCCTTACGGTCTACGAGATTGCCCCGCGCTGCGGGAATCGGAATCAACCGAATTCGGTTATCTTCTGCTCGTTGGCGATACTCTTCCCCTTCTACAATCTGCAACTGTGCCAGACGCATACCACATACACCGAGAAGTAAGGTGACGATGCTCATCAGCACAAAGGGTCGGATCGGCGATCGCTTTGCGTCTGTTTTATTCGTACTGACTTTAGAGAAAAAACTCGTCTGACCGGTAACCATCTTTATCCCATCCCGCAGGAGTTCACTTCAACACTATCGCGCTAACGGGTCCCCAGACCCAAGGACTGGAGCCGCTATTTTTGCTACACTCCCTCTAGCTGTTCGATCACTCCGGAAGATTCTATCAAACTCCTGGCGATCGTAACAGGTTCTCCCCCGTCCAGTCGGGGAAGATTTAGAGTCGGCAATCATCGGCTCCTCGTTGTTATTTTTTATTCCCACAACTTATATCATTTCTTCACTCTATTGCACCCTCGTTCGAGTCTTATTCTACCTCAGACTCCCTGGGTCCCGGTTGCGGTGCTTCTCCCCCTGATGTTCAATCTTAACGCAATTCGCTACCCTGGGTAAAGAGAGTTGATCCTCTACTCAATCTAATTTTTATCGATACTCCTTTTTTAGAACTCCATCATGAATACCCCGAAAATTATCGCTGATTATCACTGTCACAATGCGGAAGTTCCCTCTTGGCATCCGATGGAAAAACGCCTCTATTGGAGTGATATTCCCACCGGACGGGTGTTTCGCTATGACCCGGCAACGGCATTCCATGAACAGATTTATCATGGGGACTCCGTAGGGGCGATCGCGGTTCATGAGGACGGTTCTTTACTGTTTTTCATGGCAAAAGGGGCGATCGCCCGCTGGCAAGAGGGCATCCTCACCCCCATCATTCCCGAAATCCCTGCTGAACGCGAAACCCGCTTTAATGATTGCATCGTTGACCCAGCAGGACGAGTCTTTAGCGGCACGATGGCAAAAGGCGATCGGCTCGGTTCCCTCTATCGCCTCAATACGGACGGCACTCTCACCCAAGTGCTGGAACATCTCCAAATTCCCAACGGCATGGGATTCACGCTTGATCACAAACATTTATACTTGACCGACTCTCCAAAACGGGAAATTTATCGGTTTGACTACGATGTATCAACGGGAAACATCAGTAACCGCCAAGTCATAATTACCACCCCCGAAGGAGAAGGCGTCCCTGACGGCATGACCGTCGATGCAGAAGGCTATATCTGGTCCGCCCGATGGGATGGTCATCACCTCTTCCGCTACAGTCCCGACGGTACGGAAGTCCTGCGCATCCCCTTCCCCCCGAAAAAAGTATCCGCTCTCACTTTTGGGGGAGAAGATTATACAGATATTTATGCAACCACCGCCGGGGGAGACAATCGCGCCGAAGAAGGAGAAGGTGCGGGTGCGGTATTTTATCTGAATCTAGGCATTCGTGGGATGCCGGAATTTCTAGCAAAAATTGCGGTGTAGTGTAATTAGGTCTATAAAAACTCGCACCCGTCAACGGTGGAGCTATACGGACAGAGCCTCTCCTGCGCGGGCTATATAGAGAAGAAAACGGTCTGTTTTTGAGATAAAGCTCAAAAGTCACCTAGACAGGGCTAGGATGAGTTGACCCTGGTAACGTTAAACTTTCCCTGACATGGACTTACCCATCGTTTACCACCCTGCCTATGTGGCCCCTTTGCCGCCCTCCCATCGGTTCCCGATGGAAAAGTTTCGGTTACTCTATGAAATGCTCTTAAGCGATCGCCTCATCACTGCGGAACAGTGTCACAGGCCCGAATTACCCCCCCAGGACTGGATTGAATCGGTCCATGACCCTGGGTATGTCCAGGCATACTGCCAAGGTACGCTGGACCCGAAAGCACAGCGGCGGATTGGATTACCCTGGACGGAGGCGATCGCCCATCGCACTTGTATCTCCATTGGTGGGGGAATTTTGACCGCTAAACTGGCGTTAGAGTATGGATTAGCTTGTAATACCGCAGGGGGAACCCATCACGCCTTTCCTGATTTTGGGTCAGGGTTTTGCATTTTCAATGATTTGGCGATCGCCTCAAGGATGATCCAAAAATTAGCAGGAATTCACAAAGTTTTAATTGTAGATTTGGACGTTCACCAAGGGGATGGGACGGCCTTTATTTTTAAACATGACCCGGATGTTTTTACCTTTTCCATGCACTGTGAGGCTAACTTTCCCGGGCGAAAACAAATGAGTGATTTAGATGTACCCTTGCCGGTGGGAATGGAGGATGATGAATACTTGCAAACCGTGGCTCATTATTTACCCGATTTACTCTCCCAATTCCAGCCGGATTTAGTTTTGTATGATGCGGGAGTTGATGTTCATGCAGGCGATCGCCTGGGTAAATTAGCCCTGAGTGATACAGGCATTTTTCGCCGGGATATGCAGGTATTAAGCACCTGTGTCGCCGCTCGATATCCCGTTGCTTGTGTGATTGGGGGCGGATATTGCGAGGATATCCGAGGTTTAGTGTATCGCCATTCGCTCTTACATCGTGCTGCCGCTCAAGTGTATCGCCAGTATCGACTTTAGGTCAACCCTGCTGGACCTATGACAAGCCCCTTTCTGGACTTGCCACAGGGGATACCAAATCCGGCATTCAAAGTATTTCTTGTAGGGGCGCAATGCTTGCGCCCTTCCTTGGGGCGCAAGCATTGCGCCCCTACTTGACCGGGCTAGGT
Organism: Laspinema sp. D2d; assembly: GCF_025370755.1. GTDB lineage: Bacteria > Cyanobacteriota > Cyanobacteriia > Cyanobacteriales > Laspinemataceae > Laspinema. Next base: position 140,433 of record NZ_JAMXFC010000004.1, read on the forward strand.
TTTATAGACCTATCACAACCGGATTCCCGATGAAATGCCCCAGCAGAACTACTCCCGTTCCAAAATTCTGACCATGCCTTTAGCACTACCACTAACGAGCAGTTGTCCATTGGGACTGTAAACTAAGGACATCACGGCCCCACTTTCTTCGGTCAATGCACAGACTAATTTACCTGTCGGTAAATGCCAGATTTTGACCGTACCATCGGCGCTGCCTGTGGCGAAGGTGTTCCCATCTGGGGCGAGGGCGACGGCGGTGACGGGTCCTAAATGGGCACTCAGACTCCATAGCAGTTCTCCCGTTTCCAAATTCCACAGTTGAATACTGCCATCGCCACTGCCACCGATGAGAAGTTGTTGGGGGGAGATAGCGATCGCTTCTACCGCCTCTAAACTGCCATTGAGGACCGACATGGGCTGTTTGGTTTGGAACTGCCAGAGAGTAATGGTGCCATCCCCACCGCCTCGGGCGAGAATTTGACCATCGGGGGAAATGGCGAGGGAAAAGATGGGTCCGGTATAGTCCGTGAGGGTATCGATTAATTCCGCGTTGGACAAATCCCACAATTTAATTGTCTCGTCAAAACTGCCACTGACGAGGGTTTTGCCATCGGGGGCGATCGCCAAGGCGCGAACGGAACCCCCATGTCCCGTGAGGGTTTGTTTACACATTCCCCCGGGGAGTTCCCAAAGTTTGATGGTTTTATCCCAACTGGCAGAGGCGAGGGTTTTGCCGTCGGGGGCGATCGCAATGGAAAAGACCCCCCGTTTGTGTTCGGCGAGGACTTGCAACAGTTCGCCGGTGGTGAGGTTCCACAGTTTAATACTGGTATCAAAACTGCCCGTTGCCAAAATTTGTCCATCGGGGGTAATCCCTAGCGATCGCACCCAATCCGCATGGGCGGGCAAACTATGCCGACAGATCCAATTCTGTACCGTGGGTTCCGAGGGTGAGGCAAAGGAGGGGAGGACGATTTTCGAGGAGGGCGGTTTAGATTTGGCGGGTTCCGGTGTTGCCGCTTCCGGTTGAGGGCGAGGGGGGGGTGAGGGGGCCACAATTTGCGAGGTCAATTGCGAAATCGTCTCCTCCACTCGTTCTAAGCGATAGGCAAAGGATGAGCGATTCAGATAGGCGATCGCATTGCCCAGACTTTCATCTAACAGGGCATATTGCTCTTTCAATCCCGTGATTTCTCCCTGAATTTGGGACAGATCAACGGATTCTAACTTCGCCAATCGGGTTTGAAACTGGGGGAGTTCCTCCGGGGATCCGGTAGCGGAGGGGGGAGGAGAGCCTTCCTCTACTTTGACTTGAGGGAGGGGAAATTGCTTCTGTGCTTCCACTCGTTGGGTGAGCATTTCCAGTTCTTCCGCCCATTGTCGATGCAGTCGATTGGTTGTTCCACTCATCCGCCGCGTTTGGTGTTCCACGCGATACCGGGCGATCGCATTCAGAATCAGGGAACTGCAAATCAAAGGGGCGGCTACATAAATAGCCCCATTAAAAAAGACTGCCACTATCGACGCCACCACCGACGCGAACAAGGAAGCATATTCTGTGGTTTCTAGCCAATGACGGTGATTTGACATGGAGTCCTTCCCACCCACCGGAGCCTATATTACATTCCCATTTTATCAAAAATCCACCTTATCTTTCCATTTTATGGAGAAATGTTGATATAAGGGGGATAAAAATTTTTCAGTCAAACCCGACACAATTGCTGCGGAATTACCCAAAATTTTGTGATTTAGATTAACAAGGATTCCTCTACTTTCAACCCTGAGCATTTCAGCCTTAAAAAGGGAGGAAAAAAATTAACTCAGGCTTTAATCAATTCGATTTTTAGAGTTTGGCCCAGTCAGGCTTGATTCAATCTGCTGTGACCCCGAAAAATCCCCACCCTGAAAGCAGTGGGGTGGGGAAGATTACAATCCGAGAAATAGCCTCGCAATATTAAAGTAAATGAGAACGCCCAAAACATCGACGGCAGTTGTAATAAACGGTGCTGACATCAGGGCGGGATCTAACTTGATGGCGCGGAATAAAAACGGCAGGGCTGAACCGGATACCGAGGCCAAAATTGAAATCGCGATTAAAGAGATGCCGACACAGAAGGCGACCTGAAGATTAACTTGCAAGAGGAAATAAGCCCAAATGGTGGCGAGGGTTCCCAAAATTGTTCCCAGTAATGCACCGGCAATTCCTTCTCGCCAGATGACTTTGAGCGGTCCGAGTAAGCGAATTTCATCCGTATTCATCCCCCGAATTACTACAGTGGAAGATTGTGCACCGACATTCCCTCCAGTCCCGGTGAGTAGGGGGATAAAGGCGGTGAGTACGACGACTTGCTGCAATAAGTCTTTTTGGGAATTAATAATGGATCCGGTGACGGTATTGGTAAGCAATAAGACGAACAGCCACACGACACGGCGTCGCGCCACGGTCCATAAACTCATTTCAAAATAATTATCCCCATCGGACTGGACTCCACCCAAGGCATAAATATCCTCGGTGGTTTCCTGTTCCATAATGTCGATCGCATCATCGATGGTGATGACCCCGACTAAGCGTTGTTCGCGATCGACAACGGGGATCGCGAGGAAATCATAGCGCTGAATCAGGCGGGAGACTTCCTCGCCGTCGGTATCCGTATGGACGAATACGACATCCCGAGTCATGATTTCACTTATTTTTTCCTCGGGGGAACTAATTACCAAGTCTCGCAGGGAAACGATGCCGGTTAAGCGGCGTTCGCTATCCATGACATAGAGGTAATAAATAATTTCTGCTACCGGAGACAGGGTGCGAATCCGTTCCAGGGTTTGGCTAACGCTCATATTTTCCCGGACGGAAATATATTCCGGGGTCATGATTCTCCCAGCGGTTCCGGATTCGTAGCCCATCAGCAGGGCGGTGGACTGCCATTCCGTGGGAGACAGTTGCGCCCGTAAACGGCGCACGACTTTCGAGGGCAACTCATCCAGCAGTCGGGCGCGATCGTCGGGGGACATATTGCCAATGATATCCAGGACATCTTGGCGCTTGAAGTCTTCTAAAAGCACCTGTTGGACGCTGGTATCGAGGTGTTCATAAACTTCCGTTGCTTCCTGTTTGGAGAGCAAGCGAAAGGCGATCGCCTGCATGGCTTCGGGCATTCCTTCGATCGCTTCGGCGATATCCACAGGTTGAACTGGGACTAAAATCGCTTTAGCCCCCTGGAGGTCCCCCTGTCTAAGCAGGGCTTCCAGTTGCGATCGCACTAAGTCAGGTATTTCTCTCCGCGACAGGGTCCCGAGGGGAGAGGATATCGGTTGAGGTTCAGTCACGTTAAACTCCCTGGATCCAGTCCGATCACTATTCTATACAATTGAGGGGGACAAGAACTCGTCACCCCAGGCGAAACCGGGCGCGTCGAACGGGATCTCTCCAGTGGTTTCCCAGTCACTCCGCACCTCCCAAAAGCTGCTGTGCCACCGTTAAATAAATTAACACCCCCAGGACATCCACAGCGGTGGTAATAAAGGGCGCTGACATTAAGGCGGGGTCCAATCCCACCCGATAGAATAAAAACGGCAAGGCGGACCCGGCGAAGGAGGCGAGAATCGTAATCGCCAGCAAACTCACCCCCACGGAAATAGCAACCAGCAGATTTCCGGCCAGGAAATAAGCCCAAATTGTGACAACAATGGAGAGCATTACTCCTAATAATCCCCCGGCAATGGTCTCCCGTCCAATCGTTATCCAGGCTTTTCCTTCCCGAATTGCATTGATATTTAATCCTCGAATTACCACGGTGGAAGACTGTGCACCGACGTTTCCCCCAGTATCAATTAATAAGGGAATAAATGCGGCCAGTGCGACGACTTGTTCGAGAATATCTTCTCGGGCGCGAATCACTGCCGAAGTGGCTGTATTTGTGATTAATAAAATTAACAACCAACCCACCCGTTTGCGCGCCACGGTAAATACGTTGGTTTGAAAATAGTTTTCTCCCCCGCTTGCCACCCCACCAAGGGCATAAATATCTTCCGTGGTTTCCGCTTCCACCACATCCATGACATCATCCACGGTGATAATGCCCACGAGACGTTGTTCGCTATCAACCACAGGTAAGGCTAGAAAATCATAGCGCTGAATTAATCGGGCGGCTTCTTCGCGATCGGTTTCCGTGGAAATAAAAACGGGTTCTCGCCGGGTAATTTCTGATAGAAGTTGTGCGGGTTTGGAAACCACTAAATCTCGCAGAGAAATCGTGCCAATTAAGTGCCGAGAGGCATCAATCACGTACAGATAATAAATGATTTCACTAACATTGGCTAAATTTCTAATCCGCTCTAGGGCTTGGGCGACGGTGATATTTTCTTTGACCGCGATATATTCCGGGGTCATCATTCTCCCGGCACTATCAGGGGGATAGCCTAAGAGCAAGGAGGTGGTTTGACGTTCTTGGGGACTGAGTTGTTCGAGGATGCGCTTGACGACTTTTGCGGGCAATTCATCGAACAATCGGGCGCGGGCATCCGGGGACATTTTATCAACAATATCCAGAACATCCTGACGTTTAAATTCTTCGATTAAGGCATATTGAATACTAGAATCCAGATATTCATAAACCTCGATCGCCTCTTCTTTGGATAATAAGCGAAAGGCGATCGCTTGCATGGTTTGGGGTAATCCTTCAATCGCCTCGGCGATATCTGCGGGTTGGACGGGAATGAGTAATGCTTTTGCTCCGGGTAGGTTATTTTGTTCAAGTAAGGCTTGCAATTGCGATCGCACGAGTTGGCGTAATGCGTCTCGGGTCGTCGGCGGGACGGACGGCAATTCAGTATTATTATCACTCATGAGCCACTCTCTAATCGGTTCTATAGTTCCGAGTGTGGTTGGGGTTTTTTCCCCAATCGATAGGGTCTAATGCAGGCGAAATCAGGCAACAGAATCTCGAAATTTGTTGCGATCGCGGTGGCAAAATTCCCATTCATGATAGTCCCAAGCGCATCGAGTTCGCGGTTGACCAATGATTTGATTTCCATTGGCGATCGCGACCCAAAACGCTAACCAAAATCAGCAACAGGGACTTTAAATTTGCATCCAGGATCGGGTTAGACTAACACCTCGTTAGCCTAACCTTCACCCTGGGTTTAAATGTTTAAGCCTTCGGTAATTCATGATTCATCTCCATTCCTAACATGACCGCCCTCTTTCCCGGGGGTCACGAGATGAACCAGAAAACTCGCCGATGGAGTCACGCTAGGTCATTTCACTGACTAAACCGCCCGGTTGTGGGGAAACGGTCGAGGTTCGTCTAAAGGCTCGTCAGCCATTGAGTCTGCCTGAGTAATCGTTGCAATACAACTACTACCAGAGCTTTCCACTTGAGTATTCCTTACTTGTTTAAGTTGCGTTTAAGATCGGGAAGTTCAGAGGGTTCTGAAAGCCCTTTTTCCTTATAGCACTCTTCAGAAAACAGGTCAAGCTTTTTAGGATTTTTTTTAGGGAAAAAGGTTTCCAATATTTCCCTCGGGTCAGAAGTTCAGTGGAGATTACCCGTCTTTCTGACCCTTTGCTGCCTGCTAAAATTTCCGTCTGAGAATTCCTCTATCCCCTTTTCAAAGGATAAATTCCTCAAAAAAATGACTCTAATTTTATTCAGGTTCTCCCGCAATATCCGGGGTTGGTACGACCAAGACGGGAACGGAACTCCCCGCTAAAACTCCTTGAAAAATTGACCTGATCGGCGTTTCTTCTTGGTTTGGATTAGGGCATTTTCCGACCACAATTGCCGTGACCGGATGCGCTTTTGACCAAGCCAAGATTGTATCCACCACTGCCCCTTTTTCCCGGATGAACTGATGACGAATATCTGCTAAAATTCCCAGAGTCATCTCCTGAATCGCTTGAGTTTCCTGCGGGTTATCTACGGTGGTTACATACAAAACGATCGCCTCTCCATGACTACGCCGAGCTAAATCTGCCGTTTGTTTCAAGACTTCCCTGGCCCCCTTGGAACTCTCCAACGCTGCTAAAAACATAGTTCGAGTATTCACGGTTACTTTGGTGGGGTCTACTTCTCCTTTTTTCAGCAATTTTGGAGCAAAAGTGGGAATCGCCCAAGCCCCCAAAGGCGCTGTCACTAAAATTGACAACGCAGCAATGGCTAAAATAATTTCACCGCCTTCAATGCCATAGGCTAAAGGTAATGCACCCAAGGCCGCTTGCACCGTTGCTTTTGCAGAATTTCCCGGTAATAAAAACAGTTTTTCTTGCCAATTCCAATTGCTTCCTGCTGTCGAAAGAGTCCAACCAATGGTTCTCCCGATTAATAAGCCCACTGCTAAAATAGTTAAGCCCGGTAAGAACATTTCTCCCAAAACATGGAGCTGAATACTGGCTCCCATTAACACAAATAAGATAATTTCGGCCACAATCCACAGGCTATTAAATCCGTTGCGGAGTCGGCGGGCCAGGGGTGCATCCAGTTCGATTAGAAAAAATCCCATCGACATCACTGCTAGATACCCTGAAAAGTAAGGGAATTCCCGGGCAGTAAGCACGGCAACGGCGGCAACAACGGCGGCAATTAAGATATCTTGGACGGGATTTTTACTCCAGCTTTGCCGTTCCAGGAGAGAGACTAATAATTGGGCGGCTAAATAACCGGCAACGATTCCTAAAACAATCTGGATAATAGCTTGGAAGGGAAGTAAGAGAAGCGGATTTAATGAGAGTCCCCCGGGCAAAATAATTGCCTCGATTTCCCCTTGCTGGAGGAAATTTAACAGTAAACTAAAGACGAGTAAGAGGACTACATCCGAGACGGCAGACCCAGTTAAAATAGCATCGGGAATGCCTTTTTTGACGCCCCAACCCAAGCGTTTGAGACGCAACATTCCTGGGACAATAACGGCGGGAGATTCAGCAGCAATAATGCAACCGAGGAGTAACCCAGTTAATAGGTCAAACTGGAAGAGAAACACAGAAGCAATGGCGATCGCCCCCGTTTCCAGGATAGCGGGTAAAATGCCCAATCGCAGGGCGACGGTTCCTTGTTCCGCCAACTTGTCGCGATCGAGTCCGAGTCCCGCTTTCATCAAGATAATCATCACTGCCATTGTTCGTAAATCATCGGCAGCAGCGAGAATTTCCGGTTCTAAGCGGTTTCCGACTTCGGGACCGAGGATGACTCCCACCAAAATCATGCCAATGAGGGGGGGTGCACCGAGACGACGGGCGAATTGACCCGCAAAAAAGCCCATTCCCAGGATCCAAATTATACTGATTAACATTGCTCATGCTCCTGAACAGGTGTGAAGGGGCTGGTCCAGGAGAGGATTGATGCGATCGCCCTACCTCCCGGCATTCAGCCCGGACAGGTAGGAGCCATCAGCCTTTCAGCCCCCCATCGGGATCGCTGAATCGGCGGTTATGGCGAGCTCCATCGCCTTCAATCTTAAATCAGAACTTAATATAGCATAAATTTCCGCAACAATCCAGTAATTGACCCATTTTTTTATTAGACAGAACGACTCAAAAATCATCCCTCTGCTGCCACAATCTCTTTCTGGAGATAGAAACCTTCAGAGGATTAAGTTTTGTAAAATTCAAAGCAAGTGGGAATTTAACAGGAGTTTTTTCATGTCCCAGTACGATGTAATTATCATTGGAGCCGGTCATAACGGCTTAGTTTGTGCCGCTTATCTTTTAAAAGCCGGTAAAAGTGTTTTACTATTAGAAAAACGCTCAATTCCTGGGGGTGCAGCAACCACCGAAGAATCGTTGCCTGAAGAAGCCCCAGGGTTTAAATTTAACCTCTGCGCGATCGACCATGAATTTATCCATCTCGGACCCGTGGTGGAAGAATTAGAACTCAAAAAATACGGATTAGACTATCTGTATTGTGATCCGGTCCTCTTTTGTCCGCAACCCGATGGAAAATACTTCCTCGGGCATAAATCCGTAGACAAAACCTGTGAGGAGATTGCCCGCTACAGTGAGCGGGACGCGCAGAAATATGGAGAATTTATTCACTACTGGCAGAGAGTTTTGAATGCGATCGCTCCCATATTCAATGCCCCGCCTAAATCGATTATCGATATTACCGGCAATTATAATTTCGATAAAATTAAAGACCTTTTGTCTTTACTAGGAACCCCAGATAAAATCCTCGATTTTGCCCGAACCATGCTCAGTAGTCCTCAAGATATGTTAGAGGAATGGTTCGATACCGAAGTCGTCAAAGCACCCTTAGCTAGACTCGCCGCAGAAATGAGCATTCCGCCCTCACAAAAAGGGATGTCTGTGGGTGCAATTATGATGGCAATGCGTCATAATCCTGGCATGGCAAGACCCAGAGGAGGAACCGGCGCACTCACCCAAGCATTAGTGAATCGAGTCACCAGTCTTGGGGGTGAAATTTTGTGCGATCGCGGCGTTGAACGAATTTTAGTGGATAATAATCGCGCCGTCGGTGTCCGCGTGGATGGAGGTCAAGAATACCGCGCTAAAGAAGGGGTAATTTCCAATATTGATGCCAAACGAGTCTTCTTAGATTTAATCAATCCGGGAGATGTAGATTCCAGCGACCCCAACTTACGCGATCGGGTGGATCGCCGCATTGTCAACAACAATGAAAGCATCCTCAAACTGGATTGTGCCCTCTCAGAAATGCCGCGATTTGAAGCCTACAATCACCAAGATGAATATTTAATTGGGTCGGTTGTTATTGCCGATTCCGTTCATCATGTGGAAGAAAGTCATAGTCTCTGTCAACTTGGTAGGATTCCTGATGAAAATCCCTCCATCTATGCCGTTGTTCCCACCGTTCTTGATCCATCAATGGCCCCGGAAGGAAAGCATACCCTGTGGGTGGAATTCTTCGCTCCTTATCAGATTCATGGCGCAGAAGGAACCGGACAAAATGGCACGGGATGGACTGATGAACTGAAAAACAAAGTGGCCGATCGCCTGATTGATAAACTATCGGATTATGCGCCGAATCTCAAAAATTCAATTATTGCGCGACGGGTAGAAAGTCCAGCGGAACTGGGCGCTCGCCTTGGGTCTTATAAGGGCAATCATTACCATATTGATATGACCTTAGACCAGATGATTTTCTTCCGTCCTCTGCCAGAAATCGCCAACTACAAAACTCCCATTGATGGGTTATTTTTAACCGGCGCTGGTACTCATCCCGGTGGTTCAATTTCTGGAATGCCCGGACGGAACTGTGCTCGGGTATTTTTATTCCAGCAGCAACCCATGAGCCAAACCTTAAAAGATGCGACCAATTCGGTCAAGTCAATGGCAAATTCTGTGTTTAATTTGTCCAGTTAATAGCGGTTTTTAGCCTTTTAAAGGGGGGGGTTAGAGAAGGATTCTTGATTTTTTTATCTCCCCTTTAGATAGGCAACCGCTGAGATAACTGTTGGGTCAATGATTTCTTAGACGAATCAAAGACCTGTTACCCAAACCGCATAACCCATCTCATTTGTTGACCAAGCACTTGACTCAATCTCCGGTCCCCTCCCCTAAACTTAGGGGAGGGATATGGCCTTTTATTTTAGTTGAAAAAGCCCTGAATTTGAAGGTTGATTGCCTTTTGTGCAAACCTCTATTTAAGCGAAAAATAAAGAGCATCATGACCTGGATTAGGGAGAGAAGTGCTAGTCTGATAGATTGGGCTGTTCCCTTAATCATTTGTTCCTTTAATCGACTACTAAAAGAGGAGCGATCGCTTTGATAGATGTTTACATTCTCAATATGCTGGCTATCGGGTTTTTACTGCTGTCAGTAACTGTATTTTCCGGTTGGATTAAGCGATTGCCGCTTTCTTATGCCCTAATTTATTTAGTCGTTGGGATTTTGATTGGTCCTTATGGACTGAGATTAGTTATGGTGCGCCCAGATGCCAATTTTCTGGAGCGATTGAGTGAATTAGTGGTCATTATTTCATTGTTTAGTTGCGGCCTCAAAATGAATCGTCCACTCAATTTATGGGCATGGCAGACGACGGCCCGATTAATTGGATTTTTGATGCCCATTTCTATTGTCGCGATCGCGGTAGTCGGGCGCTTATTTTTAGGCATGGATTGGGGGGCTGCGATTTTACTCGGGGCTATTCTCGCCCCCACCGATCCGGTTTTGGCATCAGAAGTTCAATTGGCTCATTTTGAGGATAAAGATGAACTCCGGTTTGGCTTAACGTCTGAAGGGGGATTAAATGATGCCTTGGCTTTCCCCTTTGTTTATTTTGGGTTATATCTGCTAAAAGATAGTGATATCAATAACTGGATTTACGAGTGGTTGGTTATCGATTTAATTTGGGCGATCGCTGCGGGTCTCGGCATGGGCATTATCGTCGCTTCTGCCATTGTTTGGATCGAAAAGCAATTAAATCGTGCTCGTCCCGTCGATGAACTCATGCAAGATTTTATTGCTTTGAGTACCATTTTATTGGCTTATTCCCTAACGGAAGTGATTAATGGATATGGGTTTCTCGCGGTATTTGTCGCCGGAGTGACGGTCCGCAGAAGCTACAGCCGCGATTCAGAACGAACCGAGTCTCAACTGAGATTAACGGAACGGGTGGAAAAACTGCTAGAAGTAGGAACTATCTTATTACTCGGGTCTCTGCTAAGAATAGAACCGAGTTTACAGTTTGCGGGAGATGCGTTAATCATCGCAGGATTTTTGTTGTTTATTATTCGTCCCCTGGGAACTTGGATTAGTACCATTGGCTCAAATTTTCATCGCTCAAAACGGTTATTGATGGGGTGGTTTGGAATTCGGGGTGTAGGTTCAGTCTATTATCTCACTTATGCGATGGGCAAAGGGTTAGAAGGAGAAACTGCGGAAAAAATCGCTTGGATTGTTTTTCTGACCCTGGTGATTTCGGCTATTGTGCATGGCATTAGTGCGACTCCCTTGATGAATTGGTATGGGGCCAAGTTGGAGAAAAGAAGGGTAACCCTAAAAGGCGATCGCCCCTGAGAGCAAGCAAGATGCGCGCACTCCTGATAGTCTCTCTCTGGAACCCCTGAGTTTGGGAACCGCGATAGAGGCGCTAGAACACTGAATAGGGGCCAAAAACTCGGCTTCTTCTCTCTCTCTAGTTCTGTACACCCAGACTAGGGAGAATTTCTATAATAAGGGAAATGAGCTGATGCATGGGTGGGAGGGCTATAATGAGCGAATCACCGGACTTTATTCTGTATGCGCAACATGGATGGGCGGATACTTATCATAAAATTGCGACATTGGCTGAGGCTTTAAAAACCCCAAATTGTCGGATTATTACGCCCAATTTGGGTTGGTTGCGGACCTTTTATCGGATTGAACCCTTAATTCAAACCGTGGAAACTATCGTAGGCGAAACCCTCGCCACCTATCCCACTACTCCAATGCGAATTATTGGTCATTCAATGGGGGGATTAATTTGGTTAGAAGTGCTGCATCGCCATCCGGAATGGCGATCGCAAATTCACTCCTTAGTTTTGCTGGCTTCTCCTGTGGGTGGGGCGGATTTAGCCCGGATTTTAGACCCCTTTAAATGGGGACTGGGGATGGGTCGGGACTTAGGCATTAATCGGCGTCAAATTGCCGAGTCTCTGGCTGAAATTATCCCCACGTTAGTTATTGCTGGAGATAGCGATAATGGTAGCGATCGCACGATTAGTATTGAAGCGACTAAGTTTAACCGCGCTCAATTTATCTGTTTGCCTGGGATCTCTCATCCCGCCCTCAAAAATCATCCCCAGTTAGTCCAAATTATTCGCGATTTTTGGGAAAATCCGGTGATTTCTCCTCCGCCAAAGGCCGATTTAATTTATGCCGTGATTCAGAAATTGCAAGCCCTTCCCGCCATGACTGCCGCCCATCGCCGGGATTTTGTCCGGGCTAAACCCTATCTAACGTTTAATACTGGGATGAAGATTAGAGTCTGGAAAAACCCCGTTCAGGTTCACCATGTTTTCATTGAAAATCCTCTAGGAATTTGTGTATTTTGCGGCTTTGTGGGATGGCAACATACCCAAGATTTATATCAGACTCTGAACCAGATTGCTGAAGAGTTTCAAGAGCATTTGACTGAATCAGAGGTCATTTTGTCTGTTTAAAATTACCCAAAGATAGCGTTTCCCCCAGGGAGGAGGTACAGAGATTTAGAGGAGTGCGTTATTGAAGGCTGTGCGGAACGTACTCCTAATCCCCTCTGTACTCCATGAGTCGGGAAACGACTCCCGAACCGATTTTGTACTCAGTCACGGGCGATCTTTCTTCGTATAGATGCCAGATTTGGAGAAAAATGCTGCAATGGGGGTATTGTTATCGATTAGAGACATGACTCAACGAGTTTTGATTATTGGCGGACGGGGACGGATCGGCAGCAGCATTGCTCAAGATTTGATCACCCATACTGATGCAGAAATTACGGTGACGGGACGGGACAAGACACCGGGAAAATCAGTGGATGAGACTCTGGGCGATCGCGTGCAGTTTCGGGCAGTACATTTAGACGATCGCGCTGGATTATCCCAGGCGATCGCAGATAGCGATCTCGTCATCCATAGTGCCGGACCCTTCCATCACCGCGATGCCCGAGTGCTGCAACTCTGCATCGATCGCGGCGTGAACTATACCGATGTTAGCGATAGTCGAGGATTCACGCGCAGGGCGCTGGCATTGCAAGACGCCGCCGAAAAAGCAGGCATAACCGCTATCATTAATACCGGCATTTTTCCCGGAATTTCTAATAGTATGGTTCGCCAAGGGGTGGAACAACTTCAAGAAGCCGATCGCATCCATTTAAGCTATGTTGTCGGGGGGTCAGGCGGTGCAGGAGTCACCGTCATGCGTACCACCTTTTTAGGCTTACAAAACCCCTTTGATGCTTGGATTGATGGTCGATGGCAACCCGTTAAACCCTATACCGATCGCGAAACCATCGAATTTCCCCCACCATACGGAAAGGTCGGAGTTTACTGGTTTGATATGCCTGAAGCTTTCACCTTACCCGACTCCTTCCCGGTGAAAACTGCGATTACAAAATTCGGCACTTCCCCGGATTTGTACAACCATTTAACCTGGATGGTGGCAAATTTATGGCCTTCCGCCGCCCTGAAAAATTCCGCCGTAGTCGAGTTTTTATCTCAAGTCAGCTACCGCATGACAGGATTCACCGACAAATTTAGCGGGACTGGGGTAGCGGTGCGATCAGAAGTTAACGGACGTAACAGCGCAGGAGAACCCGCCACCGTTTGCAGTGCCGTGGTTCATCCTAGTGCCGCTGTTGCCACCGGAATCGGCACCGGAACCATCGCCGAACTGATGCTGAAAGGAAAACTCACTAAACCCGGCGTATGGCCCGTAGAACAAGCCTTATCTACGCCGTTATTTGAATCAATTATGACAACTCGGGGAATCGAGATCGCTCATCATTGGTTGTAAGCTGTCCCTATCTATATCTTAGCCCGGATCAACCATGCACACTTGTCTGAATTATATTGAGGGTCACTGGTTACCCCCCGCCTCTGGGGAAACAATGGAAAGTCGCAATCCCGCCCACTGGCGCGAACTGGTGGCAACTTTTCCGCGATCGGACCAAAGTGATATAGACCGGGCTGTAACCGCCGCCCGCCATGCCTATCGCACTTGGCGGCGCGTTCCAGCACCAGAACGGGCAGAATTGTTATACCGCTTTGGAGAATTATTGCGCGATCGCAAAGCAGAACTGGCTTATTTAATGAGTCAGGAAATGGGAAAACCCCTGCGTGAAGCCAATGGCGATGTCCAAGAAGGCATTGATTGCGCTTTTTATTATGCCGGAGAAGGTCGCCGTTTGTTCGGACAAACCACCACCTCGGAAATGGACAATAAATTTGCGATGACGGTACGAATGCCGATCGGGGTCTGTGGGTTAATCACCCCTTGGAATTTTCCCATCGCCATTCCCTGTTGGAAAGCAATGCCTGCCTTAGTCTGCGGCAATACCCTCGTCCTGAAACCGTCCGAAGATACCCCCGCCGTAACTCACTTCCTGTTTCAGGTGTTCCATGATGCCGGATTTCCCCCCGGTGTGGTTAATCTGGTACATGGATTGGGAGAAGAAGTGGGAAAAGCCTTAGTAGAACATCCCGACGTCAATTTAATTTCCTTAACCGGGTCCTCACAAACTGGCGCAGAAGTGGCGGCAATCTGCGCCAAACAGCACAAGCGGGTTTGTTTGGAACTAGGGGGAAAAAATGCCCAAGTCGTGATGGAGGATGCGGATTTAGAATTAGCCCTAGAAGGCGCAGTCTGGGGCGCTTTTGGCACGAGTGGGCAACGGTGCACCGCCACCAGCCGTCTCCTGCTGCATCGGGATATTAAAGATAAATTTACCGCAATGCTGCTCGATCGCACTCGGAAACTCCGTTTGGGTCCCGGAACAGACCCGAATACTGACATTGGGCCAATTGTCAATGCCACGCAATTGAATACCATTGAGGAGTATATGGAAATCGCCCATCAAGAGGGGGCAAAGATTTTAATCGGCGGCAATCGCACAACGGAGGGCACCCTCACAGGAGGATTCTTTTTTGAACCCACTATCCTGGATGGGGTGATGCCGAATATGCGGGTGGCGCGGGAAGAGATTTTTGGTCCGGTGGTGGCATTGATAGAAATTTCTTCCTTTGAAGAAGCGATCGCCATTCTCAATGATACCCCCTACGGGTTATCTTCTTCCGTTTATACTCGTGATGTGAATCGGGCATTTCAAGCCATGCGCGATATTGAAGCCGGAATCACCTATATTAACGGTCCCACCATTGGCGCTGAGGTACATTTACCCTTTGGGGGTGTCAAACAAACCGGCAACGGACATCGCGAGGCGGGAACAGCGGCGCTGGATGTGTTTACGGAATGGAAAACAGTCTATGTAGACTTTTCGGGACGCTTACAACGGGCGCAAATCGACAATCGCGAGTAATTGGAGTCGGGAGTACCTCGGGGTGAATCTCAGAGGGCGATCGGCTCAGAATCATGCAATCCCCGCCCGATTTGGCCCACAAATGGGCTATGATGAGTTCTGGGATAAGTCCCTTTTGAATCATCTGTTTTGAACCCACAAACCATAGGAGTCACGATGTCTACCGCCCCCAAAATTCTCGCCTTTGCCGGAAGCGCTCGCGAAGCGTCCTTTAACAAAAAACTCGTTCAAATTGCGGCCAATGGCGCTAGAAAAGCCGGTGCAGAGGTCACTTATATTGACCTGAGAGATTTCCCAATCCCCCTGTTTGACCAAGACTTAGAAGCCGCAGAAGGAATGCCAAGGTATGCTCAGGAGTTGAAATCGCTCTTCTTTGCTCACCAAGGTGTGTTGATTGCCTCTCCGGAGTATAATAGTACCATCAGTCCCCTGCTCAAAAATGCGATCGACTGGGTATCTCGTCCCGCGCCAGGTGAACCGATGCTGGCCGCTTTTTCCGGTAAAGTTGTGGGAATTATGAGTACCTCTCCCGGTGGTTTAGGAGGATTACGGGGTTTAGCTCAACTCCGGGAAATGCTGGCGAATATTAGTATGATTGTGGTACCGAATCAAATAGCGATTCCCCAAGCCTTTGAAGCCTTTACAGAATCGGGAACGTTAAATGACCCCAAAAAGCAAGAAACGGTGGAAAATATCGGTGTCACAGTAGCACAAATGTTAACCAAGTTGAATGCTTAATTTAAGCAGAATGGTTAGCGTAATTCCGATTAATTTATCTTTCTGAATTATTTCAAAGGGTAAGAAACCGGGTTTCGGCGTTAACTTTGGCTGACTCTGCTAAGAGTTAGGTAAAGAAACCCGGTTTTTGAGTTATTTCAAAGGGCAAGAAACTGGATTTTTGAAAATCTATTCTTCAATTTTTGTGCGAATAAGCGTTAATAAATCGCGCGTTTTATAAGGTTTAGATAAATAGGTCGGGCCGCTCTTTTCCGTTGATGCGGATACGGGAAGATTGCTCATCAATCCACTAACGGCAATAATTTTAATGGCGGGATTAATTTTTTGAAGTGCTTTTAGGGTGAGTTTTCCATCCATTAATGGCATCATCATATCCAGAATCACCACGGCAATTTCTGAGGACCGTTGACTGTAGAGGGAAATAGCCTCCATGCCATCAGCAGCCGTTAATACATTATAGCCAAATTTTTGGAGGAGGGCTTGAGCAATTTCACAGATGGCAACTTCATCATCTACGACTAAAATTAACTCCCCGGATCCGAAAGGGAGTTCGGTTGGTTCTGCAGTTAGCACTTCCGTTCCCTGCATGGCAGGCAAGTAGACAGTAAAAGCACTTCCTTTGCCAATTTGACTAGAAACGGATAAAAATCCGCCATGATTTTTAACGATACCTCGAACCGTGGGTAACCCGAGTCCCGTGCCTTTTCCTAATCCTTTGGTCGTAAAAAAAGGTTCAAATAAGCGGTCTAAAATTTCCGGGGGAATCCCGGTTCCTGTATCGCAAATTGTGAGTTTAATATAAGAACCCAGTTGAGCCTCGGGGTCGAGGGTTAAATCGGATTTGGTGAGGGTGAAGTTTTCAGCCTGAATCGATAAAGTTCCCCCGTTTGGCATCGCATCCCGAGCGTTGACGCACAGATTCATCAAGATTTGATGGAGGTGAGTAGGGTCGCCGGAAATCAACCAAAGTTTGGGGTTAATTGTGGTAGAAATTTGAATAGATTTGGGAAAGGTTTCTCGGGCGATCGCGACGATTTCATCAATCAGGTGTTTGATTTGAACCAGGGTTCGATTCCCATCCAACCCTTTGGCAAAAGATAGCACTTGTTTGAGCAGGTCCGCGCCGCGCAAGGTGTTAATTTCTAACATGGAAATTAAGCGCATTTGCTGGGCATTTAAGGGGAACATTTCCAACAGTTGCACCGCCCCCAAAATGGGGGTGAGAATGTTGTTCAAATCATGGGCAATGCCACTGGCTAAAGTGCCAATACTTTCGAGGCGTTGGGCGCGCAAAAACTGGGCTTCAAGCTGTTTTTTCTCCGTAATATCTGTATTCACTGACAGGATGGAAAAGGGCCGATCGCGCTCGTCTCGGACTAGGGTCTGACGACTGGCAACGGTGATGGATTTACCCCCTTTGGTGACTTGTTCTAACTCTCCATGCCATTCGCCGGTTGTGAGGACCGTTTGCTCGATCTGGTTGAGTTCTTGGGCGCTTTTCACATCAAAAAGATGACTGCTGCTTTGGGCGATCGCTTCGCTGCGGGTCCATCCATATAATTTTTCCGCACCTTTATTCCAAAATACAATATTCTGCTGAAGGTCTTTGACCCAAATTGCATCGGTGGCAACATCTAAAAGCGCTGCCTGCTGGCGGACCTGTTCTTCAGCGCGTTTGCGCTCAGTGATATCGTATAATGCCCCAACAATTTCTTCACTTTGTTTCTCCCCTTTACAAATCAGCTTCATTTCATCCCGCACCCAGCGATAACTCCCGTCTGTATTCTGGAACCGATACTCACTGAGGGAATGACCGATTTGGTACAACTGCTTGATACTGGAAAATAGCGCCGGTGCATCATCGGGATGAATGCGATCGCGCCAAAATGAGGAGTCCCCTAAAATTTCTTCCGGTCGATATCCCAAATGTTCGAGAATATTCTCACTCACAAAGGTCGGGCAGTAAGGGTGGTCAGAAGGGCAGGTATAAATCACGGCTGGACTGGAGGACAACAAGTATTGAAGCTGACTTTGCGTGGCGATGAGTGCCGATTCCGTCCGTTTTAATTCCTTAATTTGATGTTGGAGTTCCGACTCCCGTAAAACCCGTTCCGTGACATCTTCAATGGTGGCGATCGTGCCAATCACTTGAGATGCTTCCATAAGGGGAGCAATCTTAGCACTTTGTAGCATATAAGGCACGCTTTTATAGACATCGGTTGGGAGCATGGGTAACAAAAACCCATGTAACCGCTGAGATAGGAGGGTAACTTGTCCGGCTAGGGCTTGGTAAAAAAATCGATCTAATCGCCGCTGCTTTAATTCGGGATAAATTTCTAGTAAATTTCTCCCCACCACCCGATTCACACTCAACCCACTATAGAGTTCCAGCCAACGATTCCAACTTTGGATATTCAAATCTACATCGGTCGTAAATATCCCTCGGTCAGCTAAGTCATTGACCCAATGAAGGAGATCTTGATTAGAGTTGAGCGGATCGGTAATATTGCTCATTTTACTAAGCCTTTGTTGATAGCTAACTATTATTCCATTATGAAGACATGGAAATGTTAGGGGGGTCTATCTCTCCCCGGGCCCAGTTATCAATCTCTTCGAGTAATTTTTCTAAAGAGACCACACTCAATACCATGACTAAATACCCCTGAATGGAATTTTCCTTCATCCGAAACCCAGTATAAACGACCATTGCATACCGCATTTCCGCTTTACCAATACTCAGAGAATGGAGTAACCCATCTAAGGCTTCTAAATGTAACCGAGGAACTGAAAAAGAAATTTGCATTTGTAACAAATTTCCAAAAACGCTTAGACAGGCGTTGAGTAAAATATTGCCTATTTCCGTGAGCACTTCGGCTGCCGAGGCATCCAGGCGATCGCGATGCATATCTTGTTCTGGCGTGACCAACTCAGTCAGTTGCAAGGCTCCGTCATAGTTCAACAATAACAGGGCATTTCCCGAAACCCGTCCTGTAAAAATTTGCTGAACCGTGGCAATTTCTCCCGTAACAAAGGTCCCGAGTTTGGCGCTGAGTTCTTCGATGGGGTGAATGGAAACCTGGGGAACCTCTAGTAACACTCGATGACCCGTGAGTTCCGAGAGCGCCGTCGCTGTGCGGGCGAAACCCATGTTCAGTAATTCGCTTAAGGCATCCTGTTGGATTTCTGTCAGCTTCATTCTACCCCTCCCGGGATTCCTTGGAGAACCTGATTTACGGTGTCCAGAACCGCATCGGGATTATAGGGCTTAGTCACATACCCCAGTGCTCCGGCTGCCATGACGGCAGCGCGGGTCATTTCTTGAAGATCAGCCGTCGCCATGACGATGCGGGCGTGATGGTCGAAGGCGCGTAATTTTTCCAGCACTTCGGTTCCCTGCATATCTGGCATGGCGATATCCAGTAAAACCAGATCTGGTTTTTCTATATAGTAACTCTCAATGCCCGTTAATCCATCCTTGGCCTCAATAATCAAGTGGCCTTCAGTCTGGAGGATGCGTCGCAGTATTCCCCGAGAAAGGGTAGAGTCATCAACAATCAAAATTTTTGCCATTGCCTTGCGTCTTTGTATCGGATTGGCAGTCAAGCTCTAACCCTGAGATTGAAGGATCCAACTTTCCAGCCGGTCCGCTTCATTTCCGCCCCCATTTGTTCATGCCCTTATCTTAACTCTGAACGGGAGTGCTGCATAGGGATATCTTCTCATTACTGCTTTTATAGCGTCCAGGTCAATTGAGCGAGGACTTGAGCTAATTGGGCCGGTTCTACGGGTTTAGTAAGGTGTTTTTCAAAGCCTGCGAGGAGGGATTGGGCGCGGTCCTCGTCCGAGGCAAACGCAGTCAGGGCGATCGCCGGAATATGACTGTGGTTTTCAGCTTCATGCTGGCGGATTTGGTGAATTAAATGATATCCGTCTTCTCCGGGCATTCCAATATCGCTGACTAAGATATCAAATTTGAATTGGCCCAACAAGGCGATCGCCTCGGCAACGGAAGTGACTACCCGAACCCGGACCCCATAATCGGTGAGCATCGCTTCCATTAAATCCCCGGTATCGGGGTCGTCATCCACGACTAACACCTGCAACCCATCTAATGCCCACAGTTGACTCGACAATCCTTCCTCTGGAGAACAGGAAGTCTGGACGGCTTGCTCTTGCTCTTGTGGCGGTTTGGGCAGAATCGGTAACTGGACCCGCAACGTGGCCCCTTGGTCTTCACCCTCGCTCAAGGCTTGGACCTGGCCCCCGTGGAGTTCGACTAAGTGCCGGACGATGGTCAACCCTAACCCTAATCCACCATAGGCGCGAGTCGTAGAACTATCCGCTTGACGGAATCCCTCAAAAATATAGGGGAGAAAGTCGGGATGGATGCCAATTCCCGTATCCTGAACCTGGAGGGTAATATAAGAATCCATTTGGGCGATCGCTACAGAAATTTGACCTCCGGCTGGGGTAAATTTCACCGCATTGGATAACAAATTCCAAGCCACTTGTTGCAAGCGATCGCTATCCCCCGAAACCAAGGGAATCGCCGGATCAAAGTTAAAATCAATCTGAATTCCCTTAGATTCAGCCGTGGGAGTTACCGTATCCAGGGCGGCTTCAACAATAGGAATTAAATTCACCGGACGCAGTTGTAAGCGAATTTTACCGCGAATAATCCGGGAAACATCTAAGATATCATCAATTAGAGTCACCTGTAATTTAGCATTACGCTCAATGGTTTCTAATGCTTTCGTCTTTGTCGCTTCATTCAGCTTGCGGGTGCGCAGCAACTGGGTCCAGCCCAGAATTGAATTGAGGGGGGTGCGCAGTTCATGGGAAACAATGGATAAAAACTCATCCTTGATTTGATTGGCCTTGATTAATTCTTCTGACTGTTGCTGTTGGAAAATGAGCGCTGTTTCCAGTTCTCGCTTATGTAAAGTTAGTTCCGAGGCGAGGGCTTCTACATCGGAGCTTTGAGAGGCCAACTCCTGCTGTAACACATCCCGCACCCGTTTAATGGCGATCGCATTGCCCACCCGCGCCCGCAATTCTTCCACGGAAAAGGGTTTCATCAGATAATCTTGCACCCCTTCCCGCAATAACTGGACCCGCAAATCATCATCATCTTTCGCCGTCAACATGATAATGGAAACATTGGCAAAATCGGGATTACTGCGTAATAAAGACACCAGGCGATCGCCCCCAATTTCGGGCATCATCACATCACTCAAGATTAAATCCGGATGCAGGGCGAGTGCCTGTTCCCACCCTTGCTCCCCATTAAACGCCGTCGCAATTTGATAGTCCCGTCCCAGGATATCGCTGATAAAGCGATTCATTTCCCGGTTGTCTTCCACAATTAAAATCAGGGGTCGAGAGTCATTGGGAACGAGCATCGGGGGAGGTGTTTCCCCTCCCACCTTCAGTTCAGCGATCGCTGATTCGGCCAGATCCTCCCAGATAGAAGCCTCTGAAGCCGTTTTAGTGAGGTCTGGAGAAACCGCCAAAGGCAGTTGAACCGTAAACATTGCCCCGCCTAGGGGTGCATCAGCGACGGTTATGCTTCCTTGATGAAGTTCTACAAATTCTTTAACAATTGCCAACCCCAACCCCGTCCCGCCAAAACGACGGGTGCTCCCGCCTTCAATTTGGCTAAAGCGCTCAAAGATGCTTTCACGCCGTTCCAAGGGAATCCCTGGACCACTATCTTGGATGGCGATCGTCACCGGGTTATTCTCCCCGGGCCCATCGTTCAGAGACAGGGAACAGTCAATTTTGCCTCCCGGGGGTGTGAACTTAAAGGCATTAGAGAGTAAGTTTAAAACCACCCGTTCGATTTTTGGGCGGTCCAATCGGGTTGACAAGGATTCCGGGGCCTTGAGGGTTAATTCAATCTCCCGTTCCAGGGCTAAGGCGTCAAAGTTCGCCGCCACTTGGCGAATCAGACTCGCTAGATCCAGGGGAACGGCGGCGAGTTCCATTTTGCCCGCTTCTAGCTTAGAGATATCCAGGAGATCATTAACCTGTTTGAGGAGCATTCGGGAATTACGCTCAATTACCAGTAAGTCCCGGTGTTGTTCCCCCGAGAGTTGGGTATCGGCGAGCAACTTCTGAGTTGGACCTAAAATCAAAGCCAGGGGGGTTCGCAATTCATGGCTAACGTTGGCAAAAAATTGGCTTTTGAGTTCATCCAGTTGCTTCAGTTGACCATAAAGGGCTTGCAGTTCTTGATTTGCCCGTTCCAGATTCAAGCGGCGCTCTTCAGAAACCTGAGCCGAGTCCAATAATTTCAAGGCTTTGGGGATTAAGGGGGGTAAAGAAAGTGCGGTAGTGACTGAGGCGATCGCCGTGAGTAATTTAACATTTCCCGATAACCAGTAAGTCGGATTCCACAAGGTCCAGACTGATAGAAAATGGGTCATGCCACAAGCGATGATAAACGCACCAAAGGCTAAAAATATCCAATCAAAGGGGATATTTTTCCGCGCTTTATAAACGAAATAAGCAAGGCTGCTCGAAATGGCAACATAGGCGACGCCAATCAGGGTGTCGGATGTCACATGAAGCCAAACTAATGAGGGCTTCCAGAGATAACAATGACCGTGGGGGATAAACCCGTCTTTGGCTAATAAATTTCCCAGGATGTCGGGCCAGAGCAGCAGGGTGAAGAGGCAGAGCAACCCCAATAATCCGCTAATCAAGAGGATATTGGGGGGCGGGTTACTATCGGTTTGAGTAGAGTTTTTTAACCCTTGTCCCTCAGCATCTGAACTGAGAGTGGCTAGATTAAAATTAAATGGTTTCATAACGGTTTAATTCATTAAAATCATGAATTTTTCAGGGTCAGTCGGGGAATTGAGCTGGGTTGAATTGATGGAGTCGGATAAAAAATAAAGCTCAAGAGTCTTCAGAACCCAAAGGGGTTAGATAGGTTTGAATTCTGAGAAAATCGCGAGAGTCTGACGGTGAAAAAATCGCCCGACGAGAAATTCTACTGCACTAATTTCAATTTTAGCGCTGAAACGGTCAGAACTTCAGGGAGCAAGAGAGGCCGGGAGCAGAAAGGGGAAATTTGGGATTAGATTAAGCCCGTTTGTTGAGCAATTTCCGCGAGGGCCGTTGCTAATTTCAAGGGTTCAACAGGTTTAGCAACATGAAGATGAAATCCGGCTAACAGGGCTTGTTGACGATCCTCTTCCCGAGCAAAAGCAGTCAAGGCGATCGCGGGAATGGGCTTGCCGTATCCTGCCTCACGCTGGCGAATTTTGCGGATCAAAACATAGCCGTCTTCTTCTGGCATTCCAATATCAGAAATTAAGATATCATGACGCGATCGCTCGGTGACGGCTAAGGCTTCAGCAGCGGATACAACCACCGTCGTCTGTACCCCATATTCCGCTAAGACTTGAGCAATTAACTCTCCCGTATCGCGATCGTCATCGACAACCAGTACCTGTAAACCTGCGATGTTTAAGGCATACTTTGCCATTGTTTTCTCGTCCAACATTACAGTATCGGGTTCGGGGAGAGGACTCTGGGAGACCCGGATGGGGAGGGCTACGGTAAAGGTGGTGCCCGTTCCTTCTCCCTGACTGAAGGCTTGGACGGTCCCCCCATGCAGTTCTACGAGGTAGCGCACAATGGTTAAGCCTAGACCGAGACCCCCGTGGGTGCGGGTGGAGGAACTGTTGGCTTGGCGGAAGCCTTCAAAGACGTGAGGGAGGAAGTCGGGGCTGATGCCAATCCCCGTATCCTGGACCCGAAACTCGATGCGATCGCCTACCCGGTCGATTCCTACGGTCACCTGTCCCCCATGAGGGGTAAACTTGACCGCATTGGAGAGTAGATTCCAAACAATTTGATGGAGGCGGCTACTATCCCCTAAAATGATCTGTCCGCTTGCATTGAACTGGGTCAGCAGTTGAATCGACTTCGCTTCCGCTGCGGGAGTCAGGGTGGAAATCGCCTGTTCCACCAAAGTTTCCAGATACAAAGGAACTCGATTTAGGCGAATTTTCCCGCGAACAATTCGCGAGACATCGAGGATATCGTCAATCAGGGTCACCTGGTGCTTGGCATTGCGTTCGATAGTTTCTAGGGCTTTTTGTCGCGTCTCTTCTTTGAGGGTGCGAGCACGGAGTAATTGCGCCCAGCCGAGAATCGAGTTGAGGGGAGTCCGCAATTCATGAGAGACGATCGCCAAAAATTCATCCTTGAGTCGGTTGGCTTTTTCGGCGCGATCGCGGGCTTGTTGCTGGGCCTCATAAAGGTTGGCCCGGTCAATGGCAAGGGCTACGCGATCGGCCACCAGTTGCAGCAAATAGACATCTTCGGCCATAAATTCTCGCGGCGACTCCGTACTCACATGGAGCACCCCAAGCACTTGGTCGTCTAAGATCATCGGTGCGCCCATCATGGACTCAATTTTTTTATGTCGGAACAGAGGACTAATCACTTGGGTATGAGCATCGCGCTCAATCCGCATCGGTTGCCGAGTCTGGGCAATTTTTCCCGCAAACCCCAGCCCCAGGGGAATCGGGATAGAGGCGGAAATCGGTTGCTCTAAATCTAAGCCTTTAGTCGCCGTCACAATCAAGGCAGTTTGCTCAGGATTCATCAGTAAAATCACCACCGCATCCACTTCTAACACCACGGTGACGCGATCGAGCAACTCTTGGAGTAAATCATGGAGAGACAACGGGGCGATCGCCACATCCACAATCGCTTGTAACCGATGTACCATTGTCGTTGCCCGTTCAGACAAAATTCGCGCCGCTTTCTCCCGTTCCAACAACTCCATGCGCTCTTCTTGCGCTTCCTTACGTTCGTGAATGTCTGTATTCGTCCCAAACCACTTGACAATCTCTCCCTGATGATCGCGCATGGGTACCGCTAATCCCAGATGCCAGCGGTAAGCGCCATCAGAACCCCGACGCATTCTGGCTTCAATTTCATAAGGGTGTCCGTGTTCCACACAAGCCATCCACTTATCGCGACATTCGCACAAGTCGTCAGGATGCACGATGGGCTCCCATCCCCAGCCTAGCAGTTCGGCCTCACTCAAGCCGGTGTACTCACTCCAGCGGTGACTCAGGTAATCCAGGGTCCCATCGGGTAGGGCGGTCCAGACCATTTGGGGAATGGCCTCGCTCAGGAATCGATAATACTGCTCACTGGCTTCAGCTTGAGTTCGGGCTGATTGTTCCAGTTGTAACAGTTCAATCCGTTCTGCCTCCGCTTCTTTGAGGGGAGTAATATCGATCGCCGATCCAATGAACCCGACTAAATTGCCCTCGGGATTCCACCGGGGCACCCCAGTTTCTAGCATCCACCGATAGGCTCCATCCGATCGTTTTAGGCGGTATTCCTGAGTAAAAGGTTGGCCGACTTTTACCGCTTGTTGGTAACTCAAAACGCACTGGAGTTGATCCTCGTAATGGATCCGGTCCCGAGGGTTGAGCTCCGGGTCTGCTTCCAATAAGACGCCGATGAAGTTTAAGCCCCATTTATTTAAAAAAGTCCACTGTCCCTGACAATTGGCTACCCACAACAGCACCGGGGCGGTATCTGCCATATCCCGAAACCGTTTTTCACTGTCGCGCAGGGCTTCTTCCGTCTGTTTGCGTTGGGTAATATCGTAGCGGATGGCTAAATATTGAAAGGGTTTTCCCTGACTATCTAAAAAAGGAACAATGACTGTATCGACCCAATAATAAGTACCATCTTTGGCCCGATTCTTAATTTCCCCGCGCCATACTTCTCCCCGGGCAATAGTCGCCCATAGATTGATAAAAAATTCTTTAGGATGATAACCGGAATTAATTAAGCGATGGTCTTGTCCAATTAATTCAGACTGGGAATATTTAGAAATTTGAATAAATTTTTCGTTGACATATTGAATCGTTCCTTTCGCATCAGTCGTAGCAACGATCGCTGATTTATCTAAAGCGAATTGGAAATCCGATAATTCTTTTAAGGTTTGTTGAAGTTCCGCCTCTGCCCGTTTGCGATCGCTGATGTCCCGTACCGATGCCATCCAAACTGAGCGACCCAAATAGACCGTCGGTTGAATAACTGCTTCTAGGACTACCGTTGTCCCATCTTTTTTAATCCCGACTGCTTCTGATGCTCCCTCCTGTGTCCATTGCCAGTCGGCCAACATTAACCCAACGGTCTCTTCCGTTAAAATATAGCCTAAAGGCCGTCCAATCAGTTCATCGGCATCATATCCAAAGATTTTTTCCAAGGATTGATTCACCGCAATCAGGCGATCGCTCTCATAAAAGAAAATCCCTTCCACTGTCGATTCAGCGAGGGTTTTAAACCGTTGTTCATTAGCTCGGAGTGTTCCCTCTGCCTGCTTGCTTTCGGTGATATCTCGGCTAATTTTAGAGAATCCGTAAAGATTCCCCTCAGTATCATATAAAGGGGTAATCACTTCATGCACCCAAAAGCGGGTTCCGTCCTTTCGCAATCGTTCTGCTTCTTGTTCCAATCGTCCCTGTTCTACCGCCTGTTTCAAATCTCGTTCCGGTTGACTTTCGGCTACCGCTTCAGGGGGATAAAAGCAGGAAAAATGTTGGCCGATAATCTCCTCGGCTGCATACCCTTTGAGGCGTTTTGCTCCCGGATTCCAACTATTGACCCGTCCATCCGGTGCCAGCATATACAGTCCATAATCTTGAATGCCATCTACCAATAACTGAAAGTTTTGTTCACTTTGCAGAAACGAGTCAAGATGTAATTGAGCCGTTTTGGAACTTTGGGCATACCGTTCTTTCGTTTGTTGCAATGAGCCGATCGCGATCGCAATTGCCGATCCTTCAATTAAAAATAAAATTAACCGAAATATTTGGCCCCGACTGTTGTCTACAACCCCATAAAGGGGAGATGAAAAGAAGTAACCGCTGGCTAATCCGGCCCCTAGGGTCGCCATCAGTCCCCCTATCTTCCCCCCAAACCAAGCACTGACCATAATCGCCGCAAAATATACCAAAAATGGGCTTTCGGGTAAAATTAAGGGTGCGATGGTATTTTTAATCCCCGTGGCAAGGCTGACACTCAGGAGGGCAATTGCCACAGGATGCAGGAGTTGTCGCCATCGGGTTAAAGGCTGATTTCTGGGATCGCACAACTGAGGCAGTTTGCTAAATAGACGCAGGAGGAGCGAGGGGCTGATTTTCATCATGATTCAAAGGGGTCGGGAGCTTGGGGATGGCACTTTCAAAATGTGAACAGGAGAACGTTAAGAAACCGTTTCATCATAGAGAGAGGTGCTTTTTTTCCTTTTTTGTGCTAACCCCAGGTTCCAGTTTAACCTCAGCCTCTTTTTCGTTCTATTCCTCCCATTTTAGAATTTGGACATGATTTCTGGTGAAAAAATGGACAAAACTCAGTTAACCCGAATTTATCAAGTAAATATACCTAGCTTAACTGATTTTATTTTCTCCTCAAATCGCGCTAAGGACAACTCCAATTACTCCCAGGGTCAGTTTAATTACATTAGAATCGCATGGAGTAGGCATTAGTATATCGGAACATGAGGAATGGCGATGGATGAAATGTTAACGGCCCAATCCTTACCTCGCAGGCCCCATCTGGTCACCCCCTTACCGGGACCCCGCGCCCAAGAACTGGTCCAGCGCGATCGCTCAGTGACCTCTCCCTCTTATACCCGAGGATACCCCTTAGTCGTAGCCCGGGGAGAAGGTTGCTCGATCCAGGATGTGGATGGCAATGTCTTCCTCGACTTTACCGCAGGCATTGCCGTCACCGCCACGGGACACGCTCATCCCCAGGTAGTGCAAGCGATTCAAGCTCAGGCGGCCCAGTTGATCCATATGTCCGGGACCGATTTTTACTATGAACCAATGGTGCAACTGGCGGAACAGTTGGCAAAACTCGCCCCGTTTCCCCAAGGTGCGAAGGTCTTTTTCAGCAATTCCGGGGCGGAATCCAACGAAGGGGCGCTCAAATTAGCCCGCTATGCGACGGGAAGGACTCAGATTGTGGCCTTTCTGGGGGCATTCCACGGGCGCACCTTTGGGGCCATGTCCCTCACAGGTTCCAAAGCAGTCCAACGGCAAGGATTTGGACCCTTGTTACCGGGAATTACTCATATTCCCTACGGTACTCATGCCAGTTTAGATTATCTGGAGTTTCAACTGTTTAAAACCGTGTTACCCCCGGAGGAATTGGCGGCGATCGTTGTCGAACCGATTCAAGGGGAAGGAGGATATCTGGTGCCAGAAGATGGATTCCTCGCCCGAATTCGCGAGATTTGCAGTCGTCATCACAGTTTGATGGTGGTGGATGAAGTACAATCGGGCATGGGTCGCACGGGCAAGTTGTTCGCGGTGGAACATTGGAATGTGATGCCCGATATCATTACTCTGGCGAAAGGGATTGCCAGTGGATTACCCCTCGGGGCCATTCTCGCGCGTCCAGAATTGATGACATGGCCGCCCGGTTCTCACGCTACCACCTTTGGCGGCAATCCGGTTGCTTGTGCCGCCGCCAATGCAACGTTACAGATTCTCACTCAAGGAGCGATCGCCAATGCTGCCCAAATGGGGGAGTTGTTACAGGAAGGGTTAAGGAAATTAGCCCATCGCTATCCCCAACTCTCACAACCGAGAGGAAAAGGGTTAATGGTGGCGGTGGATTTACTGGATGAATCCGGTGGTTTTGACCCATCCTTACGCGATCGCGCGATCGATGAGGCATTCTACCACGGACTATTACTGATTGGCTGTGGTAAATCCGCTATCCGCTTTTGTCCCCCATTGGTGGTTGACGCTGAACAAATTCAGGTGGCGTTAGAGATTCTGGACGCCTGTTTTGCCAAACTATTGACCACAGGGTAACGCTTTAGGGTTTCTGCATTCGGTCAATGGGACAAGAAATGGGGTTTTTTGTCCTACATTCTCGACTCCTGTACCAATTCCCTTGGCCGATCGCCTCTTGATGTTTCTCTCACAATTCCCGGAGATATTCCGATGAAACAAGCATTAGTCGCCCAAGCGCTATGGCATCAACTCTGGCTAGACTACAGTCACCGGGTTCCCTATGCCCGAATTTACGAGGGGGTCATTGCTGAAGCGGGGGGAACCGTTGCCAATGATCATATCGCCTTTCGTTCCCTGGCCCTCTCCATTGAAACGGCGATCGGAAGGGTGAATCTAGGTATCCCTCATCTGGAACAGGTTCTGGATGGGTTGGGGTATGTGCCAATGGGCGAGTTATCTTTCCCCTCCCAAAACCTTTATGCGCGGCACTATTGCCATCCCCAACAGGACGAGTTTGATTTGCCGAAACTGTTTATCAGTGAGTTAAGGGTGGATCATCTGCCCCCCGAGGTGCGATCGCATTTGGAAAAAACGGTACAGTCAGGTTTAGATTTAGAGGGGTTATTAGAGTGTCAGTCTGCTATTCAAGACTTAAAGGCGATGGACACTTCCTCCCCAGACCCTCACATCCTAGCCCAGCGACTCAAATGCCTGTTTGTTCGTCCCTGGATGCCTCCGGTGCGATCGCACCTGGAAACAGTGAATGCGGTCAGTCAGTATGGGGCCTGGGTCTTGCTACATGGCTATGCCGTCAACCATTTTACCGGCTATATCAACCGCCAAAATACTCCCGCCTACCCGGATATCGAAACCACCGCCCAAGCACTTCGGAAGAGAGGTGTCCCGATGAAAGCTGAAATTGAAGGGACTGCCGAAGTTGGATTACGTCAAACCGCAACCCAGGCGGTACAGGAATCCGTCATCGTCCGCAGTCAGCCCGAGGGTCCTTTTCAGGAAATTCCCTGGACCTACGCCTATTATGAAATCGCCCAACGATTTGCGATCGAACCCACCCCAGGACATCCTGAACTCTTTCAAGGGTTCCTAGGCCCCAACGCGGCCCAACTCTTTGAAATGACCCGTTCCCCAGGAAGCATCGCCCCTCCCGGGTAATTTTGTAAAATTTGTCGGTAAATTTAGTTAATGGTAGCTTTCACTACAGTTTTGCCCTCCAGCTTTTGCTAAAAGTTATTAAATAGAAAGCATTGCAGAACTAAAAACTGTTGCTAACGGTAAAGCAGAGAACTTAATCCTTAATAGAATTCTGATTTGAATTGACGAATTTAAACTGGATTCAAAAGAATTGAGTCAACCTCGGAGTGGTTCTGTTTCTAAGTTTTACGTTCAACGCTTAGAAACAGTTGTTGGTTACACGGCGGGATAAAAGCCCGAAAGATAATAGCAGGTTTCCTGTTACTATCTTTCGGGCTATTTGTTTCTCTATTCTACGGGTTTAAAGTAACTATTTTCTACGGAATTCGGTTGTTAAAACTCGAATTCCGTATTATAACTATTGCAAAATTCAGGAGAGATCCCCCCAACCCCCCTTACTAAGGGGGGCTTAAGAGATTTATGCCACAGGTTTAGTGTGAAACCCCACGCTAAATAATCTGCATAAATCCTACCCTGAGTTTAAAATAGAAAATACCGCTGGGCTAAGGGCAAGACTTGCGCGGGTTCACAGGTGAGTAATTGACCATCGGCCCAAACTTGATAGGTTTCTGGATCAACTTCGATATAAGGCAGGGTTTCATTTAATTTCATATCCCGTTTACCCACTTTTCGCGTGTCGGAAACGGCGATCGCCTGTTTTCGCAATCCTAACCGAGTTGGTACTTCTAATTCCAATGCCGCTTGGGAGACAAAGGTAAAAGATGTGGCAGTCCGAGACCCTCCAAAACTGGCAAACATCGGCTGAGAATGGACGGGTTGGGGCGTGGGAATACTGGCATTCGCATCACCCATTTGGGCGTAGGCGATCGCCCCGCCTTTGATGACTAATTCCGGTTTCACCCCAAAAAATGCCGGACGCCACAAACATAAATCTGCCAGTTTGCCTTCTTCAATCGACCCCACATAGTTAGAAATACCGTGGGTAATTGCGGGATTAATGGTATATTTGGCAATATAACGTCGCGCCCGGAAATTATCATGTTCTGTGGTACTGGGAATTGCATCTTTGCGGTCATCTGGGGACAAAAACCCCCGTTGTACCTTCATTTTATGCGCCGTTTGCCAAGTGCGAATGATGGTTTCTCCCACCCGTCCCATTGCCTGAGAATCGGAGGAAATCATACTAAACGCCCCGAGGTCATGTAAAATATCCTCGGCAGCAATGGTTTCGCGACGGATGCGGGATTCAGCAAAGGCGACATCTTCGGGGATACTGCGATCGAGGTGATGGCACACCATCAGCATATCCAGATGTTCTTCTAAGGTATTAACTGTATAAGGCCGCGTCGGATTAGTGGAAGAGGGGAGGACATTTTTTTGTCCGCAAACCTTGATAATATCCGGGGCGTGTCCTCCGCCAGCCCCTTCTGTATGGTAAGTATGAATAGTGCGGTCTTTAAAGGCGGCGATGGTTTCTTCCACAAATCCCGCTTCATTCAGGGTATCGGTATGGATGGCAACTTGTACATCATACTCATCGGCAACGGTGAGACAAGTATCGATCGCCGCTGGAGTCGTTCCCCAGTCTTCGTGTAACTTTAATCCCATTGCACCAGCGAGGACCTGTTCCACTAAAGCGCGGGGTCTGCTGCTGTTGCCTTTTCCCATAAACCCGAGATTCACCGGGAAGGCATCGGCAGCTTGTAACATCCGGTGAATGTTCCAAGGTCCTGGAGTACAGGTGGTAGCATTTGTGCCTGTAGCGGGTCCAGTCCCCCCGCCTAACATAGTGGTAATTCCCGAGGCGATCGCCACCTCAATCTGTTGGGGACAAATAAAGTGTATATGGGCATCGATTCCCCCGGCGGTGAGAATCATCCCCTCCCCGGCGATCGCCTCGGTTCCTGGACCAATAATAATATCAACCTGGTCTTGAATATAAGGATTTCCTGCTTTACCAATTTTAAATATTTTGCCATCCCTGATGCCCACATCGGCTTTCACCACTCCCCACCAATCCAGAATCAGCGCATTGGTAATCACCAGATCCACCGCCCCGCTATCATTGGCAATGGGGGACTGTCCCATCCCATCGCGGATGACTTTCCCCCCGCCAAATTTCACTTCATCGCCGTAGGTGGTTAAGTCTTGTTCAACTTCAATAAATAATTCTGTATCAGCTAACCGAATGCGATCGCCCACCGTTGGGCCATAGGTTTCCGCATAAGCGCGGCGATCCATTTTATAACTCATTGATGTTCCCTCACTCCATTCTCGCCCCTCATTTTAGGGTTCCAATTAGTTTATCCCATTTTAGGGAGAATTAAACCTTTGGGAAACCGTGGCAATTAAACAAAATAAAGAATCTACATGAATGCATCGAAATAGATGACGTCATACCAAATCTGATTACAAAAAGTCGGTTTTCTTTCTTAGCCCGCGCCCGCTGGCTTCGTCTGTATAGCCCCAGGCTTGACGCTGCGGGGTTTTATAGCCCGACTACAACCGGATTCCGTATCAATAAGGCGATCGCAACGCAAGTTTCAAAGTAAACACCCCACACCCTTGCGAGTGGGGGTGTTTCTCAACCTCCAAAAATCGGATTTGGTTTCAATCCTAATCGGGTTAATTCCAATTCCCAATCATGGTAAACGCCGACCAAAAATAAGGATGAGATAGGTTCATCGTTTTTTCTATCCCCAATTCCGGGGGTAAAGGGACAGTTGTACCATTCGAGAGAACTAACATTCCATTTTCTATGCGCACCTCTCCCCTTAACAGTGCCAGTTGAGTTTGCCGTAAAGCTTCGGCTTTAAGGGGCTTTTCTCCCAGTTGGGAATAAAATTCACTCATTAATCCTAAAGTTCCCGCATCGCTGACATACCAGAAACTCGCTAACGATGCTTTCGCCCCAGAAAGTACCGCTAACCCGGCAAATCCCAACTCAGCTTGGGTATCTCCTACTGCCGTCCGACAAGCACTTAAGGTTAATAGTTCAATGGGAGGATTCTGCGAGGTATTCCACCCCAGTTCCGTGGCTAAGTCTCGAATTTGGTTCAGCCCGACCCGACTATCGTAAAACGTGATAAAAGAGTTATCCAAATTTCCCCCTTGAAATTCGGCGTGGGTTGCCAAATGGATAATTCCATATTGTTTTTCCAGGTTAATTTTTCGGAAATTAGCGGCAGTAAACTCTTCATTCAGGAAGACATTTCCCTTCCACGGATCGCTGACAATATTTTGTAACTCAGTCGGCACTCCAGGCAAAGGATTAAGATCTTCAAAAATAGCCGAACCCATCCCTAAAACTTCTCGGTTGCGGATATCGGAATAGGTGACATCGGTTAAGCCAAAACTGGGGACTAAAGCAACGGCATATTTTTCCACTAAAAACTGTTCCCCATCATGTAATGCCCCCAGGGGAAGGGTTCTCAACCCAGAATCCATCGAAAAAACTAAGGTTTCAATCCCATTGGCTTCTAGTTGTGCTTCCATTGGAGCAATCAGGGACTGATAGAGTTGTTGGGAACTGGGCAAGTAACTCCGAGTGTTGATCTTTCGGGAATTAGTCAGTTCCGATCGCAAGTTCTGCACCTGTTCAAAAAGCTGTGTCTGAGAGACATTGGGCACGGTTTCGCGAACGGCTATATCTGTTGTCCTCTCAATCAATCCTTGGGCTAAATCCGTGGAAGCCACTAAGTCAGAACTGCCCCCCGACACTCGAAAATTGTGCGGGAAAATCATCACCAGTTCTAATTGTTCCGCTAACGCAGAGACATAAATAAATGCACTCTTGTTACCCGTCGCTTGCCACAAATCATACAAAGTTTGGGCAATATCATCGGGAGTCGCGGTTTCCCCAAATAACTGCACTTCTAAATAATTGCCAAACTCCATTGCCTGATATTCTTCCAACATTTGAACCGCCACCCCAACATCAGCAACAGCTAACTGACTTTCATAACCCGGGCGATCGACTTCTTGATCAGAAAGTGGACTCATGGGCTGTGCCTCTCCCGTTGTGCTGGGGGCATCTTCAAGAATCTGACCCTGTATAGGATTGGTACTTTCGGTTGTAGGGTCCGGTTCGGGATTATTCTCACTCACCGGAGGCGGAATTTCCTCCCCACTGGGTATCTCTGGATTCTCGGGGATGACAATCGGGGCACTAGGTTCAGGCGAATCAGTATTAATTGGTTCAAGGGTTTGAATGGGAATCGGTGTCAGCACTTCCCCTGGGCTGTCAACAGGGATGACAGGGGTATCCCCAGGTGGGATGTCTGCGGGAGTTTCCGTAGGAGTTTCCGTAGGAGTCTCTGTGGGAGTGTTTGTAGGAGTCTCTGTGGGAGTGTCTGTAGGAGTCTCTGTGGGAGTTTCCGTAGGAGTCTCTGTGGGAGTGTCTGTAGGAGTAGGTAAAGGAGTGATAACTCCTGTGGGTATGATCGGTGGTGGTTCATCGGGTACCGGATCTACGGGTACTGGATCTACGGGTACTGGATCTACGGGTACTGGATCTACGGGTACTGGATCTACGGGTACTGGATCTATGGGTACGGTGGGTCCCGTGACATCCGACTGATTTTGCGTCTGGGTGATGGCAGGAGCAGGAGCGATCGCCACCAATACCACAGGCAGAACCCATTTCATGCCTAACTTCAATAGTTTCATTGTGAGATTCCTTTTATAAAAAAGCCTGTCTTAGAACCGATCAAAGGTAAACCCATAACCAATCCCCAAAATAAACCTTGTACCATCTCCAGCATTTCCAGTTATGTCTGTAATCGCCGGAGAAATCACCAAGGGAATATTTCGGAACGGCACAACAGAGACTCCCAAAGTGAGGTCTTGACCCGTCCATTCGGCGATCGCACTCACAGGAGGAGCAACCCGTACTGCTACCGATCCAAACAGTCCAAGAGTCCCCTCTTCCGCCTCGATATCCGACTCCGATCGGTACTGTCCCCCTCCAACCCCCAGGGTCAAATACAATTGACTCCAAAGCTTCTCTGGCTCATCTAAAACAAACCGTTTCGTTACCACGCCATACCCAGAGGTTCCTCCATCGGTTTCTCCCCAAGTGAGCGCTCCTTGTACCCCAGCGGCAATGCCAAAATCGTTCGGCAATTGCCGATGTAATTTTAAGCTCATACTGCCATCCTCAAAGGTATCGCCCCATAAATCGGTTACCGTCACACCAACGGTTAAACCAATATTTTCCCGAGGATTTCCAAAGCCAATACCGAATCCGGCAACCCCATCGCTGCTATCTGTAAACCGAGTTCGTTCCTGTAAACCCACCCCAAATCCTGCACTTCCCCAACCGGCACCATAACCGGAAGGAATCATCACTGTAATCCCTGGAGAAGCGAGATAGGGTTTGCTTTGAGTGGTAACATCCGTGCGCGGGCGAAACGGGATTCTTTCAGGAATGAACGGTTGTTCCCCGGGAATCCCTCGATGTAAGGGAACCCCTTGGCGGGGGGCTGTTCCTTCCGGTGGGGTGGCGGGTTCCCCTTGGGCAATCTCACTTTGGGGGTGAACGGCATCCGGTTCAGGAAAAAGCACTTCGGTGCGATCGCCCTGAATGGGTTGGAACAATAAAGGCTCCAGATTGGCAGCATCCGCAGAGAATTCCAGCTTATCCCCGAACCCCTCTGCTTGCCAGGGTTCTACCTCACCCGCTTGGGCGACATCAACGGGAAACAAAATCCCAAGGAGAAGTAACTCAACGATCATACATTTCATTAGTGGCGAGGCTAAACAATAAATACCCCTTTGAGGATTGTACCCATTCTGATCCACAAAATCACATTTTCCTTTACCGAACTTAAGACAGAGATGTTTCCCCTTCATCCCAGGGGGAAGAATCTAGTCAAAAATACTTACCTTTGTTCTCTCACCTGGGTGCAAAGTGTGACAGCGATTGTAGCAATTCTGACTCAAGCGATCGCTGTCACGCATCGGGTGTATTTTATCCGGGATAGCGAGTTGCTGATCCAGATCACCCCATCCCTAAAATCCTTGTTTATAGTAAAGCTATCCTATAAACTATTCTCTGCCTGGAGGATATTTAAAACATGACTAAAGCCGATAAACTCTTCGAGAATCCTACCCTAGACTCAGATTTAGCGAGTGGTGTCATTCGTCTCAAACCCCAGGAATTTATTCATGTTTTAGATAATAATACGGGAATTACTCGCCTAGAAGTTGGACCCCAAACTATCACCTTGCGAGATGGGGAACGACTCATTTTAAAACCGCAGCCTTCCATTGTTGTCCCCCCGCGCCATTATTGTATCGTTGCCAATCCCGTCATGCGGGATGAAAATGGCGCACCTCTCACCGACCCTCGGGGACAAATCAAACTACGCTATGGCGATCGGGAAATTCGTTTATCTCAGGAACCCTTTCCCTTGTATCCGGGGGAAGAACTTGCTGAAAGCGTCACTCAATTGCAAGTCGTCGAAACCAATCAAGCCTTGCGATTGCGTGCTTTAAGGGATTTTAGCGATACTGTGACTATCCCCGGCGAGACCCCGCCAACCCAAATCATTGAGCGGGTTGCGGGGGATGAATGGCTATTTGAAGGACCCGGAACCTACATCCCTCGGGTGGAAGTGGCGATCGTTAAAACGGTGCAAGCCACTATTATTAAAACCAATCAAGCCCTCCGATTATTCGCCCGTCAAAACTGCATCGATCGCCAAGGAATTAACCGCCGCGCTGGAGAAGAATGGTTAGTCCGAGAAGAAGGTGCTTATTTACCCGGGATAGATGAAGAAATCCTCGGTTTAATTGATGCTTATGTATTAACTGAACGTAAAGCTTTACATCTCAAAGCAAAACGGAGTTTTACTGATATTTTTGGACGACAACGAAAAGCTGGAGATGAATGGTTAGTCACCTTAGATGATGCAGAAATTCATATTCCCGACGTCTATGAACAAGTCGTCGGAGAAGTCCAAATCACCACCCTGAATGACCGAGAATGGTGTATCGTCGTAGACCCCATCGATCGCCAAGGTAAACCCCAATTGGGCATGAAGGAAGTCCGTCAAGGGCGACTTACCTTCTTTTTACATCCCGGAGAATCCCTCCACAACGGCATCCAAAACCTCTATGTGTTGGGGGAACAAGAAGCCTTGTTACTCTGGGCTTATGAAGCCTTTACCGAAGGGACCCCAGAAAACCCGATTCATCATCAACCCGGGGATTTGTGGATGATTCATGGGCCCCGCGATTATATTCCGCCGGTACAAGTCCATGTCATCGAAAGGCGCAAAGCGATTCCCTTAGATAAAAATGAAGGAATCTATGTGCGGGATATTCAAACCGGGGAACTGAAGTTGGTGAGTGGACCCCAAGCTTATCTGTTAGCCCCCCATGAAGAATCTTGGGAAAAAGAGTTACCCCCGGTGGTGGAAGAGTTACTGCAACGCAAAAGTGACCCATTAGGCGATCGCGGGGAATATAGCGGAAGTCGGGAGGAAACCCCAGGAAAAACCCCGAATCAGCGTAAACAACGAGATAAAACTCGGGCAGTTGTCTTTCATATTCCTCAAAATGCCGTGGTGCAAATTCACGACTATAAAGAACGAACTGCACGGAATGTATTCGGTCCCGATTTAGTGATGTTAGGTCCTGATGAAGCCTTTACGGTGTTAAGTTTATCCGGAGATAAACCCAAACGACCCAATGCAATTAAATCTTTGGCTTTATTATTAGGGCCGGATTTCATGACCGATATTTTCACCGTAGAAACCTCGGATCATGCGCGACTGCAATTACAATTATCCTATAATTGGTATTTTGAAGTCGATAAAAATAACGAAGAACAAACTCAAAAATTATTTCAAGTTCCTGATTTTGTGGGGGCTGCTTGTAAGGCGATCGCCTCCCGAGTGCGTGGTGCCGTTGCCGGAGTCCAATTTGATGAATTCCACCGCAACTCCGCCCGCATCATTCGCCAAGCCGTCTTTGGCATGGATGATGAGGGACATATTCGGGAAGACTTCCGATTTCGGTCTAATAATCTTGTCATCACTAACATTGATATTCAATCCGTCGAACCTGTGGATGAAGAGACCTTAAAAAGTCTGCAAAAATCCGTACAAATTGCAATTCAAATCACCACCGACGCCCAAGAAGCCGCCGCCCGTCATGATGCTGAACGCATTGCCCAACAAGCCAAAGCGAGACTAGAACGGCAGGCGATCGTAGACAAAAGCGCTGCCGAAGCAGAACGCCGAAACCTGCTAGAATTAGAAGCAGAAAATGCCGCCATTTCCTCCACGGGACAAGCCACCGCCGAAGCCCGTGCCAAAGCCGAAGCCGCGCAGATTCAAGGGCAGTTACAAGTGAATTTAGCGACCCAAGAAGCCGAAGCGACTCGCATCCGCGCCGAAGTCGAACTCGCCCAACTGCGATCGCGCCAAGAAGCCGAATTCGCCCATCAACAGGCTCTCACAAACCTAGAAATAGAAAAAGCTCAACGGATGGCGGAAATTACCAGTACCGAATTCGCCGAAAAAGTCGCCGCCCTAGGACCGGAAACCATCCGGGCGATCGCCCAAGCCGGACCGGAAATGCAAGCCCGACTCTTAGCGGGATTAGGCTTACAAAGTGTATTAATTACTGACGGCAAAAGCCCGATTAATTTGTTCAATACCGCCAATGGCTTAATCGGAGGCGTACCCTCTAATCTAGGAGGAAATGGGAGAGAATAGACCTAATCCCCCCAACCCCCTTCCCACCTCTTTGAATGCCCTCTCCTCTCAGGAGAGGGAGATATAAGGAATAAATATCTTTCCTGGTAAGGGGGAGCAAAATATGAGCAAAATTCCTCTTCCGCCCTGTCACGAACATCAGAGGCTCTTCCGCCTGTAATATCAACTCCGGTGGATTAACCTAAAAAATCTTTTCTTCCTCTTCTCCCCCTTCCCTACAAGGGAAAGGGGTTGGGGGGTTAGGTCAGTGTCTGTGATCGAGCAAACATGATATAAGACGTCACCAACAATGGGGAAATAGGAGGCAGAGACCTCCAAAGAGAGAGCCTAAGTCGGCACAGCCCAGTTACAAAAAACAAGGGATTAGTGAAAATCGAGGTATGTATAGAGTATTAGCGTGAGCGCGGAGCTGAATTCATTTTTTAAATACCACAAAACCTCGAAATTGTCAATACTTTCAGCAATTTGGCAACTCTTAGAATGGAGTGAATATCATAGTAAGGGATGAACAAGCTCTATTGAAAGAATCCCAGAAAGAAAAAGCCTATGACTGCTCAATTGATTGACTGGATGAGTGTTGCATGGGGAATCCTGGAAGGCAATCATCGGTTTATGGTGTGGAATACGTTTTTAGCTGTGGTTCCCTTAGCGTTAAGTTTTTGGCTGTTTCATAAACCCCGATCGCAATGGTTGCGGTGGGGAGTGTTTCTCATTTTAGGGGCCACTTTTCTGCCGACTGCTCACCGGGTTCTCCGTACGGGAATTTTCCTGCTGCAACGACTCAGTGCCAATTACTTAATCTGGATTCTGATCCTGACTCTGATTTTGATGTCGTCAGAAATTTGGCAGTTGCGGCGCAGGGAAAATAGCTCGACGGGTTCACGTTCTCTGTTATGGTGGGGGGGATTTGTGGCGTTTATCGCCTTTTTGCCGAATGCGCCTTATGTGTTAACCGATGTAATTCATTTAATCAGTGATATTCGCGCGGGATACTCGGTCTGGATTATTACTTTAGCTTTGATTCCCCAGTATCTAATATTTATGATTGTGGGGTTTCAATCTTATGTTCTGTCGCTGATTTATTTAAGTTGGTATCTGGAACGGTGCGGGTTACGTCGGTTGACTGGGTTGGCGGAACTGGTGATACATGGGTTGACGGCAATCGGGATTTACCTGGGTCGGTTTCAACGGTTTAATAGTTGGGATATTGTGACAGACCCGGATATTTTAGTCAGAAGTATGATGAATGATTTGATTGGTCGTCGTCCGGTTTTGGTGATGATTGTCACGTTTGTGGTGATTACGGTTTTATACTGGTTATTTAAACAATTGACTTTGGCTTTGATGCACCGCAATAGTCAGCCGAAAAGTGGTTGGAGTTCAGTCGCCCCCGTGGAGTCTCCCGCAACGGATTCGGAGGCTTAATAATATTATGTTTGCTTGAGCATTCATAGGGACCTAACCCCCCAGCCCCCTTCCCTGCGAGGGAAGGGGGAGCAAGAGGAAGAAATGGTTTTTTAGGTTAATGAATCGGACTTGATATAAAGGTTAAAACGGACAGTCGCCTGAGTCGGGACGGGCAGTTTCTAACAAGATGCGTTGTTCGGACCGGGCGATCGCCTGATGGGTGCGGGCGATCGCCTCGGGTTCGACGGAAATTCCATCAATTCCCCAGCGCACCAGGGTATCAATGGTTTCCGGATACCGGGTCGGTGCGCCTCCACAAATCGCACAAGGAATTCCCGCTGCTTTTGCCATCTGGATCAGTTGATGAATCGCCCTCATGACTGCGGGATGACGGGGGTCAAATACTCGGGACATTTGCTGATTTTCGCGGTCTGCGGCGAGGAGTAACTGGGTTAAATCGTTGGTGCCGATGGAAATTCCCTGGACTCCGGCTTGCACATAATCTGAGATTAAAAATAAGGCAGAAGGTACTTCAGCCATAATCCAAAGTTGGAAATCCCGAACGCTGTCCAGTTTGAATTGTTGGACTCGATTGCGGCAAAATATAAATTCTTCGACGGTTCGCACAAAGGGAATCATTAATCGCAGGTTGGTCAACCCTTCTTGTTGCAGTTTGGCTAAGGTTTCGAGTTCTAAATCAAATAATGCGGGGTCGAGGAGGTAGCTAAATGCGCCATGTACGCCCAAGGTTTGGGCACTACGATTGGGGTTGATGCTAGTTTGTCCCGGCGATCGCATTGCCGGTAAATCGTACCCGCGCAAATCTAAGGACCGATAAAATACCGGACGGGGAAAGAAAAATTCGGCGACGCGCTTTAAGGGGTCGGAAATGCGGTGGATAAATTCCTGGTTTTTGTGCCGATCGCGCCATTGGTAGGGGTCTTCCGATTGGAAAATTTCCAGGGCCATCATTTCCGATCGCAATAAACCCACCCCATCTAAGTAGGTGTCAGCAATTCGGTCCAAGGAACTCGGATGCGACAGGTTTACAAACAACTGTGTAGCGGTGGGAAAGGGTTGAGAAAAGGAAGCAGTCAGGGGGTCAGACTCGGGTAAAGGCATTGGATGAGGTTCTATGACAATAGGGTTCGGCGATCGCGCCGGACTGGGTTGGATGGTTCCCGCAGGCAGTACAAAGATTTCGCCGGTATCCCCATTCACACAAATTTCTGTAGCGGTGGCGATCGCTTGGGTGACTTTGGCAGCCCCCACCACCGCAGGAATGCCAAATTCTCGGGCGAGAATGGCAGCATGACTGGTCATTCCTCCCGATTCGGTGACGACTGCCGCAGCTTGTCGGAGGATATGCAGCCAATGGGGGGCGATTTCTTGGGCAATCAAGATCCGTCCCGGGGGAATATTTTCTAAGACTTCGTTTGTAGAGGTGATGCAATAGGCTAATCCAGCAGCCACTCCTTTAGCAGCCCCTGTTCCGACGATAATCTGTGGCATTCCTTCTCCCTCGGGTGCTGTTAATGGGGCCGATTTGGGGGCCGGTGGTGGGTCTAACGGGGAGGGAATTTCTAAGCAGGGGAAGAGATTTCCCACTTCCACTCCCGTGATATAAATCTGTTCTGGAGACAGTTCTGTAGCTTTGGCGAGGGTCCATTCTAGGATGAAGTGGCGATCTAAGTGAGTGCCGAGGTTTCGGGCGATCGCCCCTAATTTTTCCAGTTGCTGGGGTTTGAGGGAAAATTCCTGTTGTTGTTCATCACTCACCAAATAGGGTTGAAGGCAACTGTAGGGATTGAGCAAGCTAGTTTCTGCGGTTAACTCATCCGGTGGGGTGGAGTTCAATCGGAGATCGTACCCCAGATGTTTATTTCCCAGAATTTGGGCGATCGCATTCCCCCGATCAAACTCGATTTGATAAAAATCGGGAATGGCTTGTCCCAGTTTAATCGACAGGGCCAATCCCCAAGTGGATTGAATTTCACAGTGCGCTTGGGTATAGGTGAGGGTTCCGGAGGTAATGGCGCGGTGTAGGGGTTGCACCAAAACCGCCAGATTCAGGGAACGCAGTTCAATCCGCGATCGCTGCCAATATAATAAACTTCTAGCTCTAAATAACTCCGCCCAAGTTTGTAGTACCCCCAAGGCGATTTCCTCGGGATCGCAGAGGCAAACATAGCTTTCCACTAACCCCGAAAATTTGACTGGCGTGGGGGTATTTTTGGGGAGGGTGACGCTAGGGGACAGGATTAACCCCGGGGAACTGAGTTGTTCCGCTGCGATCGCCAAGTCATTGATCCACTGCTTGGATAACTCCGCCGCCATCATTTCTTCGCGGATATGTTGGGCGATCGCCTTAAGTTGTCGGGTATCGTCCACATTCAAATGTACCGACGAACTCAGGAGTTCGGCAAACAGCGGTTCTTCCCAAGGATAGGTTTCTAAAAATTCTCGCAATGCGGGGGCCGCCAACACAAATCCGGGCAACACCGGATAGCCCTGTTGCGCCATCTGACTTAAATAAAATGGATTGTCCCCCACTAAATACCGTTGTGAGGGTTGAATTTGGTCAAGCCAGTAAAGGTGATCCACAATCAAGCAACCATTCGGACATCCTCTATCATAGTCTGGGTGGCTCCCTTTTGCATGGATTCACAAAACTGGGTCAAGTTGCAGGCGGGGGGCGAAGAACCGTTAAGATGAAAATTGATGACAGGCAAGGGAAGTGCGCAGATGAGGGAAAATTGGTCGGCATGGGTGAAAGGGTGGGTGAATTTGTTTTTAAAGCCCAATTGTCCTTTGTGCGATCGCCCCGGAAAACCCCTCCTTTGTCCCGCTTGCGATCGCCTCTTGCAGCGCCAAAAATTCTCTTTGCAGCAACCGTTATTAAAGGAAACTCCGCCGGTGTTGATTTGGGGTCGCTATGGAGGGGTGATGAAACGGGCGATCGCGGTGATGAAGTATCAAAACTGCCCGGAACTTGCCCAACCCCTGGGGTACTTGCTGGCGGAAACTTGGTTACAGTCTCCCCTGGCAAAAGCGCAGGGACTCACGGTGGTTCCCATTCCCCTCCACCCCGCCAAGCAGCAAAAACGGGGATTTAATCAGGCAGAATTACTGGCAAAAAGCTTTTGTGAACTGACGGGATACCGTTTAGAACCTCGGGGTTTAGAACGCGTGCGAGATACGGAGGCGTTAAATCCCTTATCCCCAGCACAACGGCGGGAAACCCTCGCGAATTCAATGACGGTGGGGGCGAGGTTGCGCCGCACTCAGGCGAAACCGGGGGTGATTTTGCTGGATGATATTTATACTACGGGGGCAACTTGTCAAGAAGCAATCACAACCCTATCTAAAGAGGGGATTTCAGTCTATGGGATTGCGGCGATCGCCTCGACTCAGCCCTTGGATCAAGTCATCAAGTCTTGATTTTCCCCTCCCGGAGAAAGTCCTCGAAGGTGAGGCGACTGGGTAAGGCGGATTGAGCACCAGGTTTTGTGACGGTTAAGGCACCAGCGGCAGCGCCCCAAACTATAGCCTCCCGTAAGGGCAATCCCTGGGCGATCGCCACTGCCAATGCCCCATTAAACGCATCCCCT
This sequence comes from Laspinema sp. D2d, assembly GCF_025370755.1. Classification (GTDB taxonomy): domain Bacteria; phylum Cyanobacteriota; class Cyanobacteriia; order Cyanobacteriales; family Laspinemataceae; genus Laspinema. The sequence goes on from NZ_JAMXFC010000004.1 coordinate 183,848, forward strand.
GCCGCTACGGTATCCACCGCTGCTACTGCAAAGGCGGGGACAAACAACTCCTCCTCTCCTCTGGCACAAAGCACCCCTTTTGCCCCCAACTTGGCGATCGCTGTTCTGACGCCGCGTCTTTGCAATTCCGTAATTGCTTCTCGGGCTGTTTCTATATCTCTCACGGCAATTCCCGTGAGGATACTCAGTTCGGTTTCATTGGGGGTAATGATATCAATTAAGGCATATAACTCCGGGGGCAGTTCTCGGGCGGGGGCGGGATCTAAAATAACGGGAACCCCGGCATTCTGAGCTTTTTTAGCCGCTGCGAGGACTGCTGGTAGAGGAATTTCCAATTGTAATAATAATGCGGCGGCATGGGGTAATAAATCTGTGAGGCGATCGCAGTCTGACTCATTGACGCGATCGTTTGCCCCGGGGACAATGACAATGGTATTTTCTCCCGTATCTTCAACGGTGATCGTGGCAATTCCAGATGGGGTGGTGTCATCGATTAAGATGCGATCGCACTTCACCCCGGACTGTTGCAAACTCTCCAACAGTTCCTGTCCAAAACTATCCCCTCCCACTCGTCCAATCATCCAGGTTATCATTCCCAATTTCGCCGCAGCAACCGCTTGATTTGCACCCTTGCCACCGGATGCGGTAAAAAAGCTAATTCCCGCCAAAGTTTCCCCGGGTTTTGGCAGGCGGTGAGTACGGGTGACTAAATCGAGATTGATACTACCGAACACAATAATAGTCATAGCTAGAAAATTTTGAAGTAAATTGATATCCTGCACTTAGGCATCACCTTGATCAACCCTAAAAAATGGGTAAATTTGATTAATCTGGGACTATCTCTCCGTTGACTTAATCTCTACTGTGCCTAAGTTCTGAGCCTTAGAGGTTATCAGCCTTTCAGAAAATTGATTAAGAATTTTTTAGAATGGTGAGCCATGCTAATGAAAGTAATCATCGGGATGGCTAAACCCGCTAAGAAAATCGCAATCGGGCTTAAAAATACTGCAAAAGATGGGTTTTGAAGCGTCGTCAAAGAGATCCAACTTGCTCTTCCCGCAGTTATTATCCATATTCCCAAAAAAATCAGAACCCCGGGATGAATTTTAATTTGGATATCGATTTTACTCCCGCTGTCATGTTCCGTGATTTGACCGTCAATTACCGGGAACAAGGACTCGTTATAACGCTTAGAATGCCTCGGGTAGATAATTGGGGAAATTTGAAAAGAGTCTTTGTTTATTTTTCCGCGATAGCGTGGAGTGATAGTTTTCTCACCAATGCGATATTCAGGGTCCACAATTCCCATTAATTTTTCTCGGACTAAATATGGCTTTAACGGGCTTTTGATGGTAAACTTTTGATAGGTAAACATTCACTAATATTTTATCCAAAATGGGACAAGTGTTGGTTGACTTAGGGCCAGTTTGACAAAATCATCCATTTTAAAAAGCTTAATTACAAAACAAACTAAAAGTCTTCTGTTTATTCTGGTGATAATATTTAGTTTGCTTAGGTAATATTTTACTATTCGCCAAACTTAAAACAATCTAAAAAGCTAGTATTCAAAAGCTTTTTTTAACCTGAATTTTCTTCAAGGGCTTGAAACAACTCCCTTAAAAACTGTTTAGACCCCTTCGCTTCCGGTAGGAATCCTATCAAAGGTAACACTAAACCAAAAATGAACATTCCCACCGGGATTAAAAAAGCGGGTTCAAACTCTTCTTTGAACAGGACGACTAAAAACATCAAGGCGAATTGTCCCACCAGACTCAGCCAAACACACATAAAAATTATAACGATGGGGTGTAGTTTCATTTCTATTTCGATTTGACTGCCTTTCCCGTGAGGTTGAATTCGACCTTCAATCTGGGGTAAGAAAGAATTGCGATAGGAAATGATTCGGGAAATTTTGAAAGAATGTTCGCCAAGTTGTCCCCGGTATGGTTTTTCGGACCTTTTCCACTGGAACTGTATCCCTTGAGGGGGAGGGTCCACAACTGCTATTAATTTTTTCTCGACATCATCGGGACTGAGATAAGTCGTAATCGTAAACCTTTGAGAGGGAAACATACGCTCACCTAGAGAAGGTTAGTGGTACAATTATGGCATAAATGAAAACCCTTGGGTGGGGATTAACCCTCGGATAACATTCAACCTAGAAAATGTGCGGGAATGGGGGGATAGCTAATAGATGAAAGGCTTCCCCCAGGCAAGAGGGGATGATGCTTAGTCCAAGCGCCTATCTTCTAGCATACCCCGGAATTTGTGTTTGCGGGCGTGGGTTTGTAGTAAGTCTTGCCGATAGGTTTTCCAAATATCCCACTGGTCTTTTTGAATGTAAGCCGCCCGGACTTTTTTCAACCAGGCGATCGCCTGATTATAGTATTCGGATTTTTTGCGATCTAAAATTGCTTCTGCAAAGGGTTTCGCTGTTTCAATTACCCAGTCTGGACGTTCAGACATCGCCGCATCCATCACTTGATGGACTAAATCCATGTGATATGAACCCAACCCATTGACGGAGGCGATCGCCTCATCAATTAAGCCTTCATTTAGGAAAATCTCTACCTTAACTTCAGTTTTTCCCCAAGTTTTATTCTGTCTCAGAGTATTTAATAAATCCGGCTGAAGTTTAGACCAATTTTCTGCACTTAAGGCTTTAATCCTGAAATAATCTTTAGAATGAGGGTTATCGTAAAAAGCGGATTGTCTGGCCTCTAATTCTACTTCAGGATTTCCCAATTCTTCAGCTAATTCAGCAGTCCAACTGGCGAGTTGATATTGGCAATCTCCCGGTAATTTTAACCCCATTTTTCCAATTTCTAGGGCTTTACTCACTTCCCCATTACTGCGTAAGGTTTCACCCAGGGAGAACGCTTCCTCCATTGTTTTCATCTGGGTCCGGGCGGCTTCCATTGCTTCGGCAGTTCGTCCTAAACTGCCCAACATGGTCAGATATTGTTTCATGCGCCCTTTCGATTTTGCCAAGTTCAAATATTCCTGATATCGCTCTTGCCTATCGAGAATTTTTAAGCGAATTAGGACCAAATCCCGGGAAGAATAGGGGTGAGAGTCTTCTGCAATTTCGGGTTCGGTTAGGGTTCCTTTGAGGGCTTGTACCAAATGTGGATCATTCCATCCTTGGGTGAGGGATTCTAAGCTGAGGGTAAATTCGGTACTCCACTCCTCTTGGAGTATTTCTAATCGCGATCGCCACTCTTTCACTTCACTGGAACTCAGGGAGTCGCTGAGAATCGCTTCGGCGATCGCTTCATCCAGGGCGAGGATAATATCATCGGAATCAATTCCATACTGTTCCACCCGGTCCCAATCTGCTGCACAGGCTGAAGCAATGGCTTCTAGCACGATTAACGCATTATAAGTTTCCCCAATTTCTATTAACCCTTGAACATTATCAATTAAATCTAATAACTCCTCAGTTACCGGGTCCTCTTCCCCATCTAAATTTTCAAAATAACGCATCCCTTCATATAAAATATCCCGCGCCTGCTGCCGAAATGGAGCCGGATTAATGGGGGAGGGTCGCTGAGTATTGGCTGGTTGGGTTGGGCTTTTTATTGCAGTTTTTAAAGTGAGGTAGCAGTCAATTTCATCAATAAGTTCTGGATTTTGTTGAACTAATTCTTGCACTAGCTCTTGGATTTGTTTCAGGTTGAGATGATCAAGCAATTGCTCTAAAGTCGGACGCTCTTGAATAGTTTCGGGTTGCCGCATTACCACAAATAAGGTGGCTACAATATGTTCACACCATTCAGCCTTTTGATAGCCACAAGAACAGGTCGCTGAAGTCAAACTGCCCTCATCAAATCCGACCCGAACCCGATAGGGTTGAACGGCATGACCTATCACTTCAGCATTGAGTAAATTGCCGCGCCGAGTCACTGCGGTTACATTGCCCGATTCATAATCAGACTGGCCTTTGCTCAAGAATTCAGGGGCGGATTTTGTGTGAATGAGGCTGTCGGTCAGGTAGGGAGTTTTAAACATAGAGCAATCCAATCTGATGGGTCCAGAGCACTGGACGGGTTGTTAAAGAATCGGGCAAGCTTATCCTCATCCGCTCAGAGAACAGTAATCGCCAGTTTCTCTAGTTCCTATCATATCCAGAGACGGTCTGACTCGCAAGACTCATTCACAGATATTAACACCTGCAATTATTCAATTCGTTGACAGTTAGGCGATCGCAAGGCGAGAAACGAAATACTTCCCTCGGGGATTGCTGTAATTAACTGGATTCTTCCCTCAATATCCCGTCGCCAAGCTGTCGCTTCTTTCAGTTGGGAAGGCGGATTTTCATAAGAGGGGGTCCGACGGCGAGTAGGGGCGAGGGTCACCGTTTCTCCCTCTAACTCTTGGAAAAAGTTGCGTAAATCATGCCATATTGGTTGGGTTTGCAGGGGTTGAGTCGGGTCTGTGGGTAACCCTCCTCGTCCAGAAATGGTAAACGAATTCTCATCGGATAAAGCACACCCAACAAAGTAATTATTTCCCGCTTGATCCAGCATTTCGGGTAATTGTACTAATCCAGTGGAGGGATTGACATCAGGGGTATTAATGGTAACACTGCCGCTAAACTCGGCCCCCAGTTCGGAGGTGGCGGTAATATCACTTTGTGGCGTGAGTTCCAGGCGAAACTGAGTCCCCAAGATACCTTGGGCGGCGATCGCCACGCGACCCCCAAAACTGGCGCTAGAATTGGCGGTGATATCGCTATTTTCTACGGCAACTAAGGTATCGGTAGCGATCGCAATATTCCCACCCGTCCCACTCCCACTGGCATTCGTCGTAATTCCCCCTTGATTCCGCAACCGGATATCCTGAGATTCAATAAAAATATTCGCCTGATCTCCTTGGACGGTTTCTGCGGCGATCGCGGCATTGTTGACCAGAATCTGTCGCGCCACAATTTCCATATTCCCGGCAACCCCCGTATTCTCACTATTGGCCGAAATGATAGCGCGATCGCCTAAAATTAACTGTCCTGTCTCTAACCGCATCGTCCCTGCATTCCCCGTTTCTGTAGAAGCTGCAAAAATTCCCGTGGGAAACAATGTTCCAGACTCATCCGTGAAGAAAAATCCCCCCTCGGTTGCCGGAACTGACCCAGTTAACACAATCGCCTCAGTTGCCAGAATCTCCAAATTTCCCCCATCCCCTGCACCAAATGTCCCCACGCTAATCTGTGCGCCATCCCGCAAAATTAACCTCGGGGTTTCAATCCGTAAATTATCCCCATTCCCTTCTCCCAAAGTATCACTAAACACAATCACCGGATTGCCCACGCGATCGACTCCTCCAAATTCCATCACCTCCGTTGCCTGTAATCGCACAGGACCCCCATTCCCCGCCTCAAACGTGGTACTGCCCACATTCGCCCCATTCAGAATGCGTAATGCTGCCGTCTCAATCTCTAAACTTCCCGCATTTCCTCTGCCTTCTGGGTCTACGGTACTTTCCGCCCCTGTGGGCCTTAGCACATCGTTACTGGAATTCAATCCATCAAAAACCACCGACTCCACGGCGCGAATGACGAGGGGTGCACCATTCCCCTGACCCCGGGTTCCCGTGATGATGCCCGCCCCATCTTTGACCAACACCGAACCCGCCTGAATCTCGATGCCTCCTGCATTTCCGACCCCTTCGGGGGCCACGTCTGCCGAGGCGATGGTGATGAAATCCTCTCTCCCCTGTCCATCCAATACCACCGACTCTCGGGCGGTAATTTGCAGTTTGCCGCCATTCCCTTCTCCCGATGTGCTAGTGGAAATCCTGGAACTGGTGGCAGAAAAGGTTGTGGTATTCAAAGTGATGTTCCCACCATCTCCCATCCCCGTGAGTTGGACTTCATTGGCGATCGCACTCTCTCCAGTTAGCACAATATCCCCCCGGGTGTCAATGTTGATATCCCCAGCTTGTACACCCGGTGTTCCTAACCCTTCGGCAATCCCTGCGCGAATCTCAGATTGACCCGAAATCAGCAGATTTTCTACCTGAATCCCGATACTTCCACCGCCTGCCCCTGCCACATCCACTCGCGCCCCATTGGAGAGATTTAGGGGCGATCGCCCGACGGGTTCCGGCAGTTTTAGCACACTTCCCCCTTGTAATTCGACAACTCCCGCCTCGGATATCCCGCCCAGGGTCACGGTCCCACCGGGGGCCAATAATTGTCCCCCCTCCAGGGTAATCTCACCCCCAACCAGGGTTAAGGTTTGGTTCGGCAGTACAGTCAGGACCGCACCTCTCACAAAAATGCTCTCGGCATTGGGTCCATATTGCAATCCAATGGGGACATTCACGCTCAAAATTGGCGAGGAATCAGGGTCCGTGGCACTAAAGATGCGATCGCCCGGAAACAAGACACCATTCGCGGTACTCCCGACAAAAGAACCGCCTAGATTCAAAGTTGCATTGGGTCCGAAGGCGATACCACTGGGATTAATCAGAAATAAATTCGCATTGCCCTTGGCGGCGATCGCTCCATCAATTTGGGACAATTTACCTCCAGTAATCCGAGTAATAATATTAGAAATTGCGGTTGAATTGTTAAAAATTGCCGCGCTTCCCGTCGGGATAGAAAATTCCTGGAAACTATGAAATAAGTTACTCCCCGCAGCAGTTCCCCCTTCAAGGGTGTAGGTATTGCCGTTGATTTGCACCTGGGAGGGAGTGGGTAGGGTATTATCCGGGATGACTTGCGCCTGGAGGGAGTTCGGCCCTAGACCTCCCTCCACGAAAAGCAAGGCACTCACAACACTGAAAATAGATCGATAATAATGACCCCAATTCATCACGGTTTGCCAACTCCTGACTCTACTATTTTTCTTTATGATTACAGAAACTCCCGATTAATCCCGGATCGGCAGTCCTTCTGTGAAAGGAGAGGGGGCATTTTTAGGATTTATGCAAGAGTTATAGAGGAGTTTCTCCCGGCGATCGCTCTTATTAATCAAAGGGTATAAGGGCGATCGGCTAGAGTAAAGGTTGATTATCATTATCCCTGCATCACCGATGTCTCATCACCTATTTCAGTGGGGCATCCGGGGCGACTCTTCCCCAAGACAGATGTCAGTTGTCACCCTTTTATTATAGCGTGGAATTTGTATGCTAAAAACAGCCCTACCCGTTATCACCGAATGCGGGCAGTTCTTAAGGTTTATTCTGTTATATTAAGGGGTCGATCTACCCACTTAAATCGGTAGAATTCAATCACTGAGGTTTTAGAGTTGATGATGAAATTAACCCATATTCTCACTGTCATACCCATCGTGAGTCTGATCGGGGTTGCCAGTTGTACCGCCCCCTCGGGCGCATTGCTGGAAAATAGTACCACCGGACCAGGAAACCGGCCCCAGGAACAGGCGCAAGGGGTTCCCACCCCCAGCAACGAGGCCGCTTGCATCCTGGTAGAAAATGGGTTTGGTCCCGCAGGTCAAGTCAATGTTCGGGTAGAAGAGGTCGTAAGTGGACTAGATGTTCCCTGGGGCATTGGGTTTTTGCCCAATGGGGATATGCTGGTAACCGAACGAACGGGACAGGTGAGATTGGTCCAAAACGGGCAACTGCGGCCCGAGGCAGTTGCTACGATTAATGTGACGGCCAGGGGTGAGGGGGGACTACTGGGAATTGCCACCCATCCGGATTTTGCCAGTAATCGCTTCTTTTATGTTTACTATACTGCCGATACAAATGACTCATCGGTTAACCGGGTGGAACGATGGCAACTTGCCCCAGATGGATTAAGTGCCACTCGCGATCGCCTGATTTTGGATAATATTCCCGTCGCACAATTCCACAATGGCGGACGGATTCGCTTTGGACCTGATGGAATGTTGTATATTGGCACCGGAGATGCCCGCGAACCGGACTTATCCCAAGATGTCAGCAGTCTCGCCGGTAAAATTCTCCGGGTCACTCCCGAGGGCGATGTCCCCCCAGATAATCCGTTTCCGGGTAATCCTGTCTATATTTTGGGCATTCGTAATACTCAAGGATTTGACTGGGTGAATGACACCACCTTACAAGTCACGGATCATGGACCCAGTGGGGAATTAGGCAGACGAGGCCATGATAAATTGAGTGTCGCACAAGCAGGGGATAATCTGGGGTGGCCGACCCTGGAACGCTGTGAATCCCAAGCGGGATTAGTCACCCCTTCTCTGGTGTGGCGGGAGGCATTACCCCCGGGAGGTGCAGCTATTTATACAGGGACGGCGATTCCGGAATGGCAAGGGAATTTAATCATTGCTTCCCTGCGATCGGAACATTTGCAGCGCATAGTTTTTGACCCGCAATCTCCCCAACAAGTGCAACAACATGAAGTATATTTACAAGGGGAATACGGACGACTCCGAGAGGCGATCGTCGGACCGGATGGGGAGTTATACATCACCACCAGCAATTGTGATGGTCGCGGCGGTTGTCCCCCGGATGGTGATAAAATTCTTCGCATCACTCGCTAAAGTTTAATGAGATAAATCAATTGGAGATTTTACGATCATGAAAAATCAGAAGAAAGGGCGTTTGGGTTCAGTTTTCCTTGGATTTATGGCGGTATTGCTGCTAATTGCTTGTCAGGGAATGGGGCAAACTAACCTGTCTCAAACTCTACCAACCATGAATACCACTCCACCAAATGAACTAAGTGCTTCTCCCGCTGAATTACCCCCATTGCCTTACCCCTATAATGCCCTCGAACCCCATATTGATGCTCAAACAATGGAGTTACATCATGATAAGCATCATGCCAGCTACGTCACTAATTTGAATAAGGCTTTAGAAAATAACGCAAACCTTAAAAACCAAAGCGTTGAGTCTTTAATTCGCAATTTAAATCAAATCCCCGAAGAGATTCGCACTGCGGTTAGAAATAACGGCGGAGGTCACGTCAATCATTCCATGTTTTGGGAAATTATGAGTCCTAATGGTGGGGGAGAACCTACTGGGGCGATCGCCGAAGCGATTAACGAAACTTTTGGCAGTTTTGAAACCTTCAAAGAGCAATTTAATCAAGCAGGAAGCAGTCGATTTGGCAGTGGTTGGGTTTGGTTAGTTCGTAATGCTCAAGGACAACTAGAAATTACCAGTACCCCGAATCAAGATAGTCCCCTCATGGATGGACAATATCCCATCATGGGCAATGATGTCTGGGAACACGCCTATTATTTGAACTACCAAAATCAGCGGGGAGAATATTTAAAAAATTGGTGGAATGTCGTCAATTGGGAAGCAGTAAACCGCCGCTTTGAACGCGCTTCTCAAGCGAGTTAACGTTTTCACCCCCGGGTTTCTGACCCCAGTCCCAAGGGTCATCCTCGGTATTTAAAAACCGAGGATAACCGGAACTAGAAGCACTTCAGACTTTTGCAAGACCCAGTTTCAACCCTTTGCAGATTACCCCGCGCACGCCTCGGCTGTATTTAGGACGTTCCTCCCTTCTGAGTCAGGGTTTTAGGGGAAATTTCCCTTTACAATTATCATAAACCTACAGGACTATCAGATAAATGTTTCAAGCAACACGCCGACGGTTAGCGATTTGGTATGCTGCACTCACCGCAGTGTTGCTGCTGGTGTTTGCTACGGGATTTTATGTGTATGTTCGGAGTACCTTAATCGATCGCATTGATGACACTCTCAAGCACGTTGTTGAAGTGGTAGAACGATCGCTGGCGATCGATGAAAACCCCAACACCGGCCAATATACCGTAAATGTTGTTGCTAGTTTTCGCAACAATGCCAAAACCGTGGAAGATGACCATATTGATTTAGAATGGTTTAGTTCTACGGGAGAATTATTGTGGTCTACCCTTTGGGAACCCTTAAAGATTCCCCTGCACCCGAAAAAGAATGGGGAAACGGTACAACTGTCGGGAGGACAACTCCTGCGCCAATTTACCGATCGCGTGGAAATTGGACGGCAAGTGGTGGGATATTTGCGAGTCAGTCATCCTTGGTTTGAAGTTACCAAACCGATTCGCCAGTTAATTATTGATTTAAGTTTGGGAACTTCTCTGATGGCGATCGCTATTAGTGCGATCGCTTGGTTACTGTCAGGATTAGCCATGAAACCTGTGCGAGACTCCTACCAGCGTCTCAAACAGTTTACCTCCGATGCGTCCCACGAACTCAGAAATCCGATCGCTACCATTCAAACCAATGTGCAAGTGGCCCTTGCGGACCCGGAATTAGATTCACCTATCCATCGCCAGCAATTGCAATTAGTGGAACGCTTGACGCGCCGGATGGGACGATTGGTGGATGATTTGCTCTTCCTCGCGCGACAAGATAGCGGCATGGTGAAGGTGAGAAAACAACCTGTGCCAATGGATGCGTTATTGATGGAAGTGATGGAGGAACAGGAGGCGATCGCCGCCGAAAAAGGGATTAAATTAGTATTAGAAATTATTGATCCACCCGATCGCAGCAATCAGACCCTTTCCCCCCTTATGGATCCAGAAACCGAACCGGGACTGGATTTTACAATTCCCGGCGATTGGGACCAACTGGCGCGACTGTTTACAAACTTAGTCAGTAATGGATTACAATACACGGCGAAAGGGGGCCAAATTACCATCACCTTAGAATGTAGCGCGGTGAGCAATCGCCCGAGTGTCAATGGTGGGGTGCAAATTACGGTGAAAGATAGCGGAATTGGGATTTCGGCAGAGTCCCTGCCTCATATTTTCGATCGCTTTTATCGTGTGGATCCGGCGCGGAGTCATGAACCGGAACAATCGCCGGAATGGGGTTCTACGGGTTCCGGATTAGGACTAGCCATCGCCCAAGCGATCGTTGAAAATCATCACGGCGGGATTCGGGTAGACAGTCAGCTTAATCGGGGTACTACCGTCAGCGTTATCCTTCCCCTCTCCAAACCCGATTTAGAAAAATCGCACCCCGAGGCATAATATCCGCAAAGGACAGAGCGAATTTGAAGGATATAATCGCTCTGATTCCCCTGCTATGTTTCCGTGCTAAACTTCGATTTGTGACTGGCCGGTGCAGATGGCACAGGAGCATCCAAGGGCATCCCGGATCGGGTCACTTCCAGACCCCTGAGCGATTAAAGCCCCTTGATGGGGGATTTCCGGACTCATCCAGACTGAGGCTAAGTTACCGGAAACTTGAGAAAGCAGACTTGGATGGAGGGGAGTGGCGATCGCTTTAGTTGGAGCAATTTGCGTCACTTGAGCCACGGGTTGGCTCAGATTAGCCATTACCAAGAACGGTTGCGCCGCAGCGAGGATAGAAGTAATCGCTAACGTTAACGCTAAACTGAGGGCCGGAGCAAGTTTAAATCGAATCATAAGTTCTGCTTGTGCGAGTGGAGTGTCTTGAGTTGGGATGATGTTTAAGCTAACCATTTGTTCCTTTCACGATAGCATCAAACCCTCCGGACTGACTACCCTGTACCCGCCTTTGGATGTTGCCCGGATCCGGCTTACCGCATTGAATCTTGAGCCGTTGCCACCGGGGTTATCGGGGACGATAAGTTCCCGGAATTTTTTTAGACAATCCTTCCGCAAATTCTTTCTCGAACTCAAAGGCTTCTACTTCTAATTTATTATTTCGGTAGGTTTCTCCAGCCTTCTTGTATTCTTTGAAATAGTGATAGCCAAAATTTCCCAAGCTGCCCAGTCGTTCATGCTGTTGGCAGTGGATGAGTTCATGGGAGAGTAGGACCAGTTGATCGAAGTCCTTTTCTTTCATTTCCTTTTTAATGTAAATGGTGTTTCCATAAACTTGAGCGTTGGATTCACCGACATTAATTTTGAAACTTGCCGCTACCCAATCCTCCATTAAAGTAGCATTATAAACCACTTCTACCCGATCAACTAAATCGCCAAAAGAGGGACGTAAATACTTTTTTTGAGTCTCGGTTAAAGCTTGCGGTTCAGCGTTATTGGAGCGCATTACTTCTGCGGCTGCTTGATAAGCAATGGCCCCAAATTGACCCCAAGCTTCTTCCGGCATTTCTTTGGGAACTTTTCCCCGGCAAATCTGGCCTCCAAAGGTTTGGAGTTTTGGGCAAGTGTGGCTTTCTGGATTAATCATGGGATTACTGAAGGCTCCGAAACCCACGGTTACGAATCCCAGACAAGCACCAATTAAGTTTACTTTACGGGAGGTGAGCATAACCTCAATACTGAACTTTTCTAGGGTTATTCTTGGCGGATTTTGACGCTCCCGGAAATCTGGTTTGGCTCACGGTTAACCCCCTCTAAAAGTTGCCAGATTACAAGCGCCGGTCATGGAGATTTAAGCCGCGATCGCCGGGGTAAAAGTTCCCTGAATGGGGGAAATGCTTTGGAGTGGTTTGGGAGCGATCGCGCTTGGAAATAGTTTACCCGGTTTTCACCTAAAAATTGATCCGGTTTTTAGCGGTATGTCCCCCAAATTTCAGGAATGAAATTCCAGATATCTCCTTGAGGATCAAGTTTTGCCCTTGTCCCATTCGATGCAAGTGCCGGGAAATTTGCGCGGGTCTTCCCAAAAAATTGACTCGCTTTGGACGATTCAATTCCCCGGAGGGGTGCCGATCCCGGAACGGGTAGGGTTCATCTCAACCACCGGAAGGACTCCCTCTAGGCTGCTATTTTCTGGGCTTTAAGCTCGTGCTCGGTTCAATGATTCAAACATCCTAAGTGGGTTGATATTGTTTAGAGAATTATCCGGTAGACATACCCCATCCCACTGTTCCAAAACCGTTATTTTGGCTACAATTGACGGTTAATGTAGTCCGGCGATCGCTACAACTGTCCCCTTTTTGAACTAGATTTCTAGGTAAATTTGCTCTATTTAGAGTACCCGAGATATTCTGCATTCTAACGATCTCCAGGGGGAATCAACAGTCAATGGTCATCGGTTCTTGGAATCACTGCTAGGTTAGCCCTTACCTGCCCTGCTTTCCTCCCGAGAAAATCCAATCGAGGAAAGCTCCTTCACCCTGCCTGTCGGGGGCCGAATTTAAACAAATTTGGACCTCATTCCATCCGGGTGATCCCAATGGGCTAGAGGGCTACAATAGGAGTCATGATTAGGCGGGCTGCCATCACCGTTAAGTTCAGGCTCTGTCCCATAACGTTAACATTGGATTTCTAATTCCTAACGCTTAGTTGTGGTCGTTCAATTCAATTTCAAAATCTGCATAGCCTCTTATTTTAACAGTCGCCGGAGCCAATTCCTACCCCAAGGATTGCCCTGACTTAAAAAGGCCCGCATCAGGGCCTTAGTGCGTTGGCTATCTCGGGACTGGCGAGCAACGGACACCGCCTTTAGCTAACAGCGGAGCACGACTCAAGTCGTGCTCGTGAACAGAAACTTGAACAAACTCCGGGCCTGTTGCTACGAAATCTGCTCATTCTTTAGGGCTAAAATAAGTTCCACTGTCAGTTAACGGCATCGAGCGGTTTTGCCATTGGGTAAAATCGCGTCACAAATTATCCCTTGGGTAAAATCTACATTCTCAATCACAATCTGAGTGAGATCCGCCCCTCGCAGATTAGTATCAGTGAGTTGGACATTGCGGAAGGTGGCTCCGGTGAGGACTGCCCCCTCTAGGTCCGCACCCGAGAGAATGGTCCCCTCTAAGCTTGCTCCCTGAAGCTCGACATTTCTGAGCTGGGTATTAATCAAAATCGCCTCATTGAGAATCACCCCTTGCATATCGGCATCCAATAAATCCGCACCGGAGAGGTCCGCTTGGGTTAACAAGGCCCCTCGGAAGTTACTGGAGCTCAGGTTAGCATTTCTGAGACTGGTTCCTTGCATCTGTGTACCTTGGAAGAAGGCTTGGCGCGCACTGGCCCCACTGAGATTGGCACTATTGAGAATTGCACCACTGAGGTTGGCATTGTTGAGGGTCACCCCGAAGAGTTCCGCACCTGTCAGGTTGGTCCCCTGGAGTTGTGCCCCATTTAAGTTAGCTTGCTCGATGTAGATGCGGCTGAGATCCGTCCCGCTTAAATTGGCTTCGGTCAAATCTGCATTCGCTAGGTTAATTAAAAATAAAACGGCACCCACTAACTGGCTCCGAGACAAGTTGGCCCCTGTTAGGTTCACCCCCGTTAAATTAGCCCCTCGAAGATTGACATTTTGTAAGTTGGCCCCGGTGAGGTTGGCCCCGGTGAGGTTGGCCCCTCTTAAATCGGACCCTTGAAAATTGGCATTCGTTAGGTTAGAGCTACTCAGATCCGCACCTGTGAGGTCCGTATTACTCAGGTTGGCACCCGTCAGGATACAGGCTTGACACTGCTTTGTTTGCATTAAACGCATGACTCCTCCAGAATCTTGCGATCGCCCGGGAATAGCGAGACAAACCGCAGCTAAGACGATGAGGGAAAATCCCATCCCTTGATAAATCTGCCGTACTCGTAAACTCAATAGGTTGTTTTTGATGATTCGTTGATTTGCCATGCGTGGGGCCACCTCTGGAGTCCCGTAGAAAATCTTAATGTTCACCAGACGGTGATTCTAATCGATGTCTAACCCTACAGCACCCTATTTTTGCCGGGTCTATCCCCTTTCTTATACTCCATCCTATACTCATAGGTCTGGGAAAGGGACCACGATGCTAGTCCTAGGTGAAAGGGAAAGGGTGGGAGTTGGCCTAATTTGATTGATCGCCCGGTTTGAGGCGAAAAATATAAACGAATTTTCGGCGATCGGCAGGGAGAATTTTCTTTAAAATCCCTTCGACTTCGGCTTTAGTCCCACCGCTGGCGATCGGCATTTCTTCAAACAAGGCAATCCAGCCTTTTTTCATCCCAATTTCTCGCCAGCGCTCTAAATAAATTTCTGCATACAGCCGCCCCATTTCCTGGTAATAAATAACTTTTAAATCAACACTTTGTTTGACTAATTCTTGAATCTGCATTTCATAGGTTTTTCGATTTTCTTCACTCTGGAGATAAAATTTTAGCCGATCGCCCTCGTTCCCCGGGCCGAGGCCATCATCCGGCTGAGATTCTGGGGGGGGTTCCGCTGCTTCAAATTCGGTCAACGAGGCGATAATTCCAAATTTTTCAACGGCATGATGATAGGTTTCCTTCAGACTCCCTTTAATACTCAAGCCTAAATAAAAGGGATAGGGTTGTAAGGTTCCATCATAGATAATTTTGTTTTTAAAGGGTAAGAGCACGGTTTCTACCATGACCGGCAAAACACTCCCAACCAGTTCCGGAAAAGGACAATCTAAGGCTAACACGCCGTAAGCTTTACTCGGAGGGCGATCAGCAATTAATACCGCATAATTTTTTTGATAACTATAAATATAAAATCTCCCAGGAATAAAATTGTGCCAACTCGAAACAATTTGAAGTAAATCAGGAGAGGTTTTTAGGGGGTTTTCTTCTGCAAATAAATCAAATAGGTAAGGATGAGTGTAGAGTTGCTGACGGAGTTCGTTAACCTGTAACGGTGTCAGTTCTGACATTTCCTCCGAGGCACAGACTCCTGCAAAAAGACCCATTTTTTGATTAACGTAAATTAAAAGAGAATAGTATAGATGGTAAAATAAATCAATATCTGAATCGGCTAATTGCATAATAGAACCCCTCGATTTTATCCTGGGTGGCTTCGTTCTTTTACTATAGCCTGCCTGTCCTACTTCAGAACCCTTAGATTCAGAATAAGGACCTATAGAAGAAGGCACAACCTGTCAGGGGAGATTTCAGGTCAACAGGGGGGCTCTACCCCTCGTCGTACCCCTAGACCTGGATGATAGCGGGTCTAAATCATTCTGAGCCTAAAATGAATCCGTTGGCGTCTCTTGCGGTAGTAGAAGGCAAGATGCTCCCCCTCCGGTGGGGAATTATCCCGTTGATTTAGACGGGCGATCGACACCCATCCACAAAATTTTTTTCCCCTCTTGACAACCGTGTAACATGAATGTATTATGTCAGTATCAGAACCGTAACTTTTTAAAATGCCATAAATTTGAAATCAGAGCGATCGCCTTTCCTGTAGAGGTCTACGCCGACGGTGTTTGGTGCTGACCTCAGTCCCCATCGAAAGCCCTGGTGCTCATGAATGACTCGGACCCACGGAATCTGTCAAAATTACTAGGAAAAGACCCAGAGGAAATTGCCTCAGTCATTGACTCGGCGATCGCCCCCCATTTTTGTTAATATCTTATCCGTAGGAACTGTATGAAAAACATCATTTTCAGGTCAGTAACTTTGCTTAAATAACCGGATTTAATCAAGGCAAATAAACCGTTAAATCAACAAAACCTAACCGTTTCGATTTATTCAGGGGATAAATCCAATTTTTTCTCCGAAGCGCTTTCAATCAGGCGTTAACTGTTCCAATCCATTCAAGACTTAGGGCAAACCTTTAGTTTAGTTAGGCCATCACAACTCACTTAAATTATGGCATTTGGCAATTTTGACCACGGAAACGAACAACGCGATCGCCAATCCAATCAAGACCGGGGATTATTAGGCTCGGGTTGGCGACCCTTATCCCGAGAATTTGATTGGGGTTATTTCTTCCATCTCGCCTCTAAAGACCCCTGGGAATTAGCCCACAAAACCTTAGATGTTAGTAGTGATATTGCCGATGCGTTAGGTCGTCAAAATTTTACGTGGTGGGCCAATATTTTAAATGTATTTTCGGAATACACCCGAGGGGATTTCAATGAATTTTGGGATTATATTACCCCTGCACCAGCGGGACCCCATTGCCTCACCGCAGATATGCTCGCGGCAGAAACCCCCGTGGTTCAATTAGTGAGCCGGGACAGCATCCCGATTGATTACGTCCTCAAACGCCTCCAAGAGATTACTGTTTTAAAAGTTCTTGATCTTTTGGGTCGGCCCGATTTGATTACCCAATATTACCAAGACCGGCATTTTTATTATCCCATCGAGCGGTTTTCCACCTGGGAGCGTATCGAAACAATTGGGACGGTTTATGCCTATTGGAAAAAACAGGATATTTGGCTGCAAATCGACCATCTCGGGCGCATTCAAAATATAGGCCGCAATCAATTTCAATATACCCTGATTGCCGATGATTTGCGATCGCTGATTAACAAAGCCACCTACAATCTAGCAGTCATGCTCAGTGGCTATCAAAGCCGCGTCGGTCAAGTTCAAAGTGAATTTCCGATTCGGACCTTTCCTGCGGATATTCAATGCTTTACCGATCGCGTTCAAGATGCCATTTTTACCCAACCTCAACTCGCCGTCCTGGTTCATGGGGCACCGGGGACCGGAAAAACCGCTTGGACCCAAGCTGTGGCCAAAGAAATTCTAGTCCCCTTGGGATATGTGATTTTTATTCTTGACCATGATGCGGTAGAAAATTTCGTTCCCCCTAGTTATTTAGAAAAAATTTGCATCATTATTAATGAAGCAGATAACCTCGCCCAAGACCGGGGAAGTGAAGCCGCACAACACAGTAATAAAACTGAACATATCCTCAGCTTACTCGATGGTACTTTATATCAAAGTGTTTTAGATGTGGAGGGAATCAATGCTCAACAAAAGTTAGTGTTTTTAATGACTTGTAACACCACCGAACGATTGGATCCGGCAGTATTACGCAAAGGCAGGATTGATTTAATCTCTGAATTTGTAACTCAATTTGTGTAAAGAATTTTACGGGAATGATTAAATGAAAAAGTGGGGCGATCGCCCCACTTCCTCTACAGTCCTAGACTAAAAACCAGTCGCCGGTTCCTGCTTATTGAGTTACTTATTTCGGAGAAACTTCGATATCAGGATTCTCGCAAAAATTCATGGCAGCAGCGAAGCCTTCTGTTCCATCTTCACTGCGGGTAAAGACATCATATAAACAGGGGTCTCCATCTTCCCAGTCTTCATCAGCCCACTCAAATGGAGCCGTATCACCCGGTTCGATTGGTACATCGCCTAGGATACTGTCACCCCACTCGGTTTGCTCCGCATCATCGACATAAAGTTCAGTAATCGGGCTACCTGTATTATTGGTAACCGTAAATTTATATTGAGGGCTGGTCTTCTCAGCGTCATCAGATGGAGCGCTGCTTTCCTCAGCCTCCTCAACCTCCTCAGCGCGGGCGACTGTACTCACCAGAGGTAGGCATAATGCAAACCCCACGAGCAGAGCACGGAAGGACAGATTAACCAGAAGGTTTGGTTTCATTATAGACCCTCCTTGAGGGCAGTGTAAAAATGGATTAACTGATATCCTATCATTGCTTTTTTATTTGTCAATCCCCTTTTTTAAATAGCAGTCAGGCTGGAAAGAAAAGATTTGGATCCTGTCCTGCCTTCACTTAAAAGCTAAAATCAGAAACACCCTAAAGTGAGCTTCGGAATACTTTTATCCAGGAACATGATTCTGGGAACACCCAGGGTTTTATCTGGAAAAGGGAGTTTATTCAAAACTTCAATAAATTTTTTGATCCCCTTTTCACGTTTGTACTTATCCATTCTAGCTGGACAATTTTATGAACAAAAATTATCAACTCCTTAAAATTAGTAAATACCTCAGTTATCACTTACGACACCATCCCGAGGAAATTGGATTAGAACTGGAACCGGGGGGGTGGGTTGCGGTGGTAGCCTTATTAGCTGCCGCACAAGCGCACCAGTTCCCTATCACCCCTGCGGAACTAGAGTTAGTGGTAGAAACCAGCAATAAACAGCGCTTTTCTTTTGATTCCACTGGCACTCGTATTAGGGCAAATCAAGGGCATAGTATTCCTATCGATTTGCAACTTGATTCGAGTTGTCCTCCGGAGATTCTTTATCATGGCACGGGACATCATGCGGTTGAGTCAATTCTGGCCCACGGATTACAAAAAAGAGCGCGCCATCATGTTCATTTATCCTCGGATAGGGATACTGCCAAACAAGTGGGAACCCGTCAGGGTAAACCTGTGATTTTCACCATTAAAGCTGCCGAAATGCACCAAAATGGGCATTTATTTTACTGTTCTGATAATGGGGTTTGGCTGGTGGATGAAGTGCCACCAGAATATTTAGTTCTGGGATAAGCTGGCCCTCTTTCAAATCGATAAAGGAGTGGGAGTATCTCCCTCTTTATCAGCTTCTAAAAGTAGCCAGAAGAATTTCATAAAACTCAGAAAAATTAGTTAGGGAGAAACGCCCATGAAAAATATTCGTAACCTGCTTAAAGAATTGGCAATTCAAGAGTCTAATTTGCAGGGGAAACAGTTTCTCGCTCCAGCAGTGGAGGGGGGACGAGTCCGACTGCGGATGGCGGGTATCATTTATACCTTTGAGATTGAGCCAAAAGGGTTTGAAGGCTGGGGGATTTTTGAGGCGATCGCCCCTGGAAAAGCCCAGTTCATCGAACCTGCTGAGTTCCTCCAAATTGCCGAATATTTAGAACAATTTCCCCCAGCACGGTTATGGTTAGCTTATCCGTTGCGCGGTCAAACTTGGTTGGCTTATCCCATGAATGAATCAGACTGGCTTCAGCGCACGGGAACGGTCAAACCTGTGGTCGTTCATTTGGTGCTAGAAGGAGGAAAGTTTGAGCCCGTTGTGGTGCGTTGGGATGGTAAAAATGGCTGGTTTGAAGCCTGCGATCGCCGTGCGGACCCGATGCCTACGGAACAGCTTAGAACGGAGTTAAAGCGCTTAACTATGCCCCAAAATTTAAGCTTTAAAGGGCTGACTCCAGAAATGCGAACCGTTTATGAACAAGTCGTCCAAAAAATGGCAGAATTTAACCCCCAGTGGCAATATTACCAGGATGAAAAACGCTTGGAAGCGGCGTTAAAAATGGGCGGAGGTGAGTTACAAAGCTTTCAGGAAAGTGGGGATAAGTATTGGACTGTTCACTGGACCACCCGGACGGGGGAACAGCATACTTCGGCAATTTCTAAACAAGATTTGACCGTGTTCAGTTCCGGGATTTGTTTGAGCGGACGGGACCACGATTTTGATTTACAATCCCTGATAGGGGTAATTGAAAATCGGGATGAATGGTTCGACTGATTTTAGTTCACCACTTTTTTTATAATTACCCAGATACCCAGAAAAATGTCGATTTATTTTCACGAACAACTGTATAGAACACCGGAAGTCATGGGGAAACTTCAGGGATTTCCGGTGACCATTTGTGGGGCAGGTGCTTTAGGTGCTAACTTGACTGAAAGTTTAGCCCGCAGTGGTTTCCAAGGGTTGACGGTGATTGATCGCGATCGCATTGAAGAGCGCAATCTTTCCACCCAGCCTTACTATCGTTCCGATATTGGCGCATTTAAAGCCAAGATTTTAGCCAACAGTCTCTATCGGGCCGTCGGGATTAAACTGGATATCCAGACTAAAGAATTGACCGCCGAAAATGCCAGTAAACTCATCGGAAGTCAACCGGGCTTAGTTATTGATACCTTTGACAATAGTGGGTCTCGAAAAGCGGTAGCAGATTGCTGTGCCACTCAGGAAATCCCCTGTCTTCATGTAGGACTCGCGACGGATTATGCTGAAATTATTTGGAACGAAGTGTATCGCATTCCTTCCCCGGTTCAGGATGATATTTGCGATTATCCCTTGGCGAGAAATTTAGTCACGCTTACCGTAGCAGTCGCTTGTGAGGTAATCATTGAATTTGCGATCGCCCAAGTGCGTTCTAGCTATACGGTGACCCTGGGAGATTTTGCGATTAAACCGTTTATAGCTTGAGGTGCAGCCTTTTTAAAGAAACTGCACCTCAATCCCTCCAATAGCGGGATACCCACTCCCAGACAAACACAAAGAACCCCCCCTATTATTCCCACTCCGAGAAGGGCGGGAATAATAGGGGGGGGTGACAAGTTCCTCAAAGCGAAAGGATGAATGATCCCGATCAACTCAGGGATTTCCATAAAACAAAGTTCTGCATTAGAGGTTAGGCAAAATTAGTAAAGCCCCCCTTATTAAGATTAAGGGGGGTTGGGGGGATCTCTTATAGAAGATTTTATTTTTTGGACTTCCCTAACCGATTGAGGAGGGTTGCCCATACCCTAATCCAGATAACCCATTAACTCAGATTCCTTTGTCGGGTTATTATTTGCAGCGATCGGACGACCGTGAGGGCCTGGGGCTAATTTAGTGATTTGGCTCCCTGGATTTGTGCTATCCTGAACGGTCTGAGTTGGGCTATCCTTATCCTTCTCGTTAGGCACGTTTAGACTCCTCTATCACTGTATTGATTAACTATCTTAGGCGATTTTAGACAACCCTGAATAAAAATCGGGTAAACTAAAGGACAGAAGTAGAACCAGAATCCGGAGTTCTAGGGGATCACAGAACAATCACCCCACTCCGGGTTCATGTTGGGCCATCCGCTCATTCCAATGAACGGTTCAGGGGAAATTCAGGGGAACTGACTCGGTTGAATCGGGCCAGTTTCTAGTCAAGGCAGGGTCAAAGCACTTATCAATCCTATGATGATTTCTTAAGAACCTGCGACAAAAAAATGAATGAGTTTATCGAAGGCAAAACATGGGTTTTTCCCGGTTAGGCTTGAGTTCTTTACAGTTTGATAACTGGCTATGGGAGCTATCTTTTCAAGATTTCAACTCAAAATTCCCCTGCAACTCCTTTTAAATGTACCGCTTGTCCTACTCTTAGTTTTGACGGTAGGACTGACGAATTCTCTGTTGTTGCATCGCAGTCATGAAGCCACCCGGGTGATTGCCCATGAATTAATGAGGAAAGCGGGTGCTAGGGTGGATTTGTACCTGGATAACTATTTCTCTCTAGCTGAACAGATTACGAGAAGTAATGTGAATGCAGTTGCGTTTGAGCGCCTTGATCCCCATAATTTAGAGGAGATAGAACGCCAACTGATTTGGGAAATTTCTAGCTTCACTCAGATTCCCTATATTCTGTATGCCAATGAACAAGGGGATGTTAGAATTGCCCAGAATTTGGAGGGGAAAACGACCCTAGGGGTGATTAATCATTCCCATCCTCAGACTTTTGAGGAATACGAGATCACGGCTAACGGTCAAAGGAGCCTAGAACCTCTACAAAGGGAAGATCTCTCGTCAGATTGGGATATTCGAGAACGTCCCTGGTATCGCGCCGCCAAACAGCAGCAAGGACCCGTCTGGACTCCTCCGTTCCAACTTTGGAATACCCAAGAGTTTGCGATTAATGCGAGTTGGCCGATTAGGGACCCTGTTACCCACACCCTGATTGGAGTGTTTGGGATTACCTTACCTCTGAGCCAAGTCAATCAGTTTTTACAACCCATTAAATTAGCGGAATCTGGGGTTGTTTTTATCATAGAACCCAACGGGAAATTAATTGCGAGTTCTAGTGCAAAATCCCCTTTAAATCAAAGTTTACAGGCCATCCTCCAATTGAAAGAAACCCGGGAAAGTTCTGAGCATTTTCTACGCTCAACCCGGGACTATTTACTTTCAAAACTGCCGAATTGGAGTCAGACCCAGAGCCTTAAACAGTGGGATTTTATGGAGGGAGGTAAACATTATTTTGCCCATAGCCAGTCCTATCAAAAGGGAAAGAATAGCCTGGATTGGCGGATTATAATGGTGATCCCGGAAGCGGATTTAATGGAACCGTTGAATGAATCCTTTAAACAGAGTATGGGGTTGGGATTCTTCGCCGTTATGGTAGCAGTGGCCCTGGGGACCTGCTTGACTCATTGGATTGCTCGTCCGATTGTGATTCTCAGCCAAACTGCTGCTACTTTAGCGCACGGGGATTTACAGCGAAATTTGGATGAAAATTTGCCCATTCAGGAACTGGCGGGGATGGCGCGATCGTTCAATCAAATGTCTGTACAATTGCGGGATGCTTTTGCTCGTCTACAGACCAATTTGTACGAGTCTGAAGCGCGATATGCTACCATTTTTCGTCATAGTCCCGATCCGATTCTTATTACCCATGTCCAAAGTAGATGCTTGCTGGATATGAATAACGCTTTTTTAGAATTATCGGGCTATGAATATGATGAATTGAGCAATCGCTCTTCTAAAGATATTAATCTGATTATTGACCCGGAAGAAGCGGATATCATCCGGCAACAACTGCGAGAAACCGGGGTGGTTAAAAATCAAGAATTGCACTGGCGTACCAAATCAGGAGATATTAAATTTTCTTTGGTTTCTTGCGAAGTCATTCAACTGGAGGGGGAACCTGTTATTCTTTCGATTTTGAAAGACATTACGGAACGCCAAGCCATTGAAGGAGCGTTGCGTGAAAGTGAAGAACGATTTCGGGAGATTGTCCAGACGATTGCACAGATGTTTTTTGTGCGATCGGCCAGAACAGGAGAGTTTATTTATATTAGTCCAGCTTACGAAGCCATCTGGGGACGAAGCTGTGAAAGTTTGTATCGAGATTCTAACTCCTGGCAGGAATCAATTTATCCCGAAGACCGCCCTTTGGTGGAGAGCTCTCTCACTGAACAATTTACCGGAAAGCCGGTGCAAAGAGAATATCGAATCCGCCGACCCAATGGGGAAATTCGCTGGATTTTTGCTCAAGTTAACCTCTTGCAGGATGAAGCGGGTAACCCCGATCGCTTCATCGGGTTTGGGGAAGATATCACCTCTCGCAAAGCGCTGGAATTAGCACTCACGGCTTCTGAACAAAAGTTAAATGATATTCTCAATAGCTCGATCGCCGCGATCGTGCGAGTTAAAATCTTGAGCAATCAAGAGTGGGAAATAGATTATTTATCTGCCGGATGTGAAACCGTCTTTGGCTATACTCCCCAAGACTTTTTGCAGGATAAATCCATTTGGATGGCTCGCATCGTCCCGGAGGATTTAGAACAGGTAATTTTCCCTTTATTTGATAAAATTTTTCAAGAAACAACGAGCAGTTTTGAGTATCGATTCCAACATAAAGCGGGTAGCCTTCGCTACTTAGCAACCCGATACACCTCTCGATTTGAACCCCAGGAAAATTGCTGGTTTGTTACTCAGGTCACCGTTGATATTACCGATCGCAAACAGACGGAAGCCGCCCTCAAACAAAGTGAAGAACAATATCGGCGGATTGTGGAAACGGCTAATGAGGGAATTTGGAGCATTGATGCCCAAGACTGCACGAATTTTGTCAATCCAAAAATGGCTGAACTTCTCGGATATACCCCCGAAGAAATGCTGGGAAAATCCCTCTTGTATTTTATGGATGAAGTGGGAAAACAAGAAGCTCAAGAAAAATTAGAGCGGCGTAGACAAGGACTCATCGAGCAGCATGATTTTCTATTTTATTGCAAAAATGGCGCACCCCTTTGGACCCTGCTCTCAGCTACCCCAATTTTTAATGAATCCGGAGAGTATAGAGGGAGTTTGGCAATGGTAACGGACATTACCACCCGCAAACAAACTGAACAGGCCCTAGCTCGAAAAACCCAGCAGGAACACCTCTTAAATCAAGTTATTCAAGCGATTCATCAATCCCTCGATTTAAGTACCATTTTCTCCACCGCCACTACGGGGATTGCGAAACTGGTTGATTTTGAGCGCGCTTCTATCGTTCGTTATCTCCCGGAACAGGGAGTCTGGACTCATTTATATTCCTATAATAACGAGTCGGAATTACCAGAAGAAGTCGCTGAAGATATCCCCGATGCAGGCAATCCCTTTGCTGCACAACTCAAACAATTGCAAGTGGTGGTGGTGGATACCAATACCATTGACGACCCCATTAATGAAGAATTAGCCCGCGATCGCCAAGGCGCTTGGTTATTAGTTCCTCTCGCCGTAAACGGCACAATTTGGGGTTCTTTGAGTTTATGGAGTCCCAAATATCTCCCTTGGCAAGAGGACGAAATCGAACTCACTCGGCGAGTCGTAGAACCCTTGGCGATCGCCATTCATCAAGCGAATCTCTATCAAGAAAGCCAAGAAGCCCAGGCGGCTTTTCAAGATAGCGAATCCCGGTTACGGTTAGCCCTAGAAGTTTCCAATACCCTGGCTTGGGAACGAGACCTCATCACCAATCAAATCGTCTTCTCAGGCACAACTGTTGATTCAGTTCCTCAAGTGATTTCTTACCCAGAATATCTCGCCCTTGTTCACCCGGAAGATCGAGAAGAATTGCAGGAATTAAATGAAGAAATAATTTGCCACGGAGGAGGGTTTAAAACAGAATATAGAATTAATTTCCCCCCAACTTATCAGGAATGGCGGTGGATTCAGGTTCATGCTCAGGTAGTCCCTGATGGGACTGGAATCTCTCATCGCATGATCGGAATGTCCATTGATATGACCGAGCGCAAGCAGTCTGAAGACGTCTTAAAAATCACTTTAAATCGACTGCAAAACCTGGCCCGGGCAGTACCGGGCACTATTTATTCTCTAGTTAAACATCCCGATGGTTCCCTTGAATTTGAATATATTAATCAGGCCATCGAAGAAATTTTAGAAATCCCCTTGAATCAAATCTTTCAAAACGTGGAAGCCGCTCTTACCAATCCGATTCATCCTGAAGATAAAGCGGGATATTTGGAAGCCGTTAAAGCTTCTCGTGAAACCTTTAAAGTATTTAAACATGAATGGCGAATTTTTACCCCCTCGGGAAAAGTGAAATGGCTGCAAGAAAACTCGCAACCCGAGCAACGGGAAAATGGAGATATAGTTTGGCATGGCATTCTTTTAGATGTTAGCGATCGCAAATTAGTTGAAGAAAAACTTCGCCAGAGTCAAAATGCCTTACTCGAAGCGCAACGCATCGCTCATTTGGGAAACTGGTCTTTGAATATGGGCACTCAAAAGCTCGTCTGGTCTGAAGAAACCTTTCGTATTCTCGGATTTGACTCCCACCTCATTGAACCCACTTATCCCAAATTCTTAGAGCGAATTCACCCGGAAGATTTACACCAATTTCCCCGGAATTTTCACGACCTGGTTGCCCTAAAATGGCCCCATGACCATGAATTTCGGGTTCTTTTACCCGATGGCACTGTCCGCTATATTCTCGGTAAAGGACAGCCGATTTTCAATGAATCTGGAGAAAGAGTCGAACTTTTTGGCACATTCCAAGACATCACCGCCACCAAACTGGCCGAACAGGAGTTACGAGAAAGCGAAGAAAAATTCCGACAACTTGCTGAAAATATTCGAGAAGTTTTCTTTATCCTGACCCAATCCGGTGAGATGATTTATGTAAGTCCCGCCTATGAAGAAATTTGGGCCAGGAGTTGCCAGAGTTTATATCAAAATCCTCGGAATTGGTTAGAATCGATTCACCCAGAGGACCGCCCTTATATCCAAAGAAAGTTAATTCGGCAAATTAGCGAAGGAATGGATTTTGACGAAATTTACCGCATCGTGCAACCCCAGGGAGAAATTCGCTGGATTCGGGCGCGGTCTTTTCCCATTCAAAATCCATCGGGAGAATCCTACCGATTTGTGGGAATTGCCGAAGATATCACCGATCGCAAACAGGCGGAAGAAGCGGTACAAGAGAGCGAATCCACCCTCCGCAGCTTCTTTAATAGTGCCTCGATGTTGATGGGAATTGTGGAACTCTATCCCGATGATATTCTACATTTGACTGACAATCTTACCAGCGCCCAATTTTTTGGCACAACCCCCGAAGCGATGAAAAATCGCTTTGCTACAGAGATGGGTGTTCCCCAAGGGGCTTTGGAGATGTGGTTGCTTTACTACCGCGCCGCCCAAGACACAGGAATGCCGGTAAAATTTGAGTACCGGCATCGAATGCCGGGGGGTGAAAAATGGCTCTCGGCCAGCGTTTGCCCCATTTTTGGAATCACGAGCGATCACCCTCGATTTTCCTACATTGTGGAAGATATCACCGATCGCAAACAAGCTGAATTCGCCCTTCAAGAACGAGAAAGGATTCTCCGAAATCTCGGAGATAATCTCGATAAAGGGCTGATTTATCAGTTAGTCCGAGAACCCGATGGTCGCTATCATTTTGCTTATATTAGTGCCGGAATTAAGCGATTGATCGGCCTAGAACCCGAGGCTATTATCGCAGACGCCAGCTTATTACACGATCGAATTGTTCCTGAAGATCAACCCGTGAATGCCCAGCTTACGGAAGAATCTTTTCAAAATTTATCTCCCTTCCAAATGCAGATGCGGAAGTACACCCAGAATGGAAAAATTCAGTGGTCTCAACTGCGTTCAGTGCCGCGTCGGATGGAGGATGGACGCACCATTTGGGATGGCATTGAAATGGATATCACGGAACTCAAGCAGATCCAAGAGGAACTACAACAAGCGAAGGAAAAAGCGGAAGCGGCCAACCAAGCAAAAAGTGAATTTTTGGCTAATATGAGCCATGAAATTCGGACCCCGATGAATGCAATTTTAGGATTTTGTGAATTACTCACTGGGATGATGACTCACCCCCAACAAAAGTCCTATCTTCACACTATTGCTACGAGTGGACAAACTTTACTGGCCCTAATTAATGATATTCTGGACCTCTCTAAAATTGAATCCGGGAAGCTGGAGTTGAACTATGAACCTGTATTAATTCGCGCTTTAGTGTGGGATATTCAACAGATTTTTTCCCAGAAGGCAGAAGCCAAAGGTCTGGGCATATTTATTGAAATTAGCGAAGCGGTTCCCGATGGGATTGTATTTGATGAAGTCCGCTTACGGCAAATCCTATTTAATGTGGTGGGTAATGCCTTAAAATTTACAGAATGGGGTTCTATTACGATTCATGTCAATGCTGATTTATCCAGAAGTAGCGACCCGTATCACTTGAGTTTAGAGTTAGCCATCTCTGATACAGGAATTGGCATACCCTTGGAGCGCCAAGAGCATATTTTTGAGGCGTTTATTCAAAATGATGGGACCACAACTCGTAAGTATGGCGGTACCGGGTTGGGGTTAGCGATTACCAAACGACTCACGGAAATGCTGGGAGGAACAATTCACTTAAGCAGTCAACTCAATCACGGGAGTACCTTTACCTTTGTCTTTCCCGAGGTAGAAATTGCGAGAACCGAGAGGGGTAAGATAGAGTCTGTTCCTGTAGATGAAAATTTAGAGCAGTTCCAACCGGGAAGAATTTTAATTGTGGATGATGTCCCGTCGAATTTGGAGTTAATTGCGGGGTATTTTGGTGAAACGAAGCACGAACTACTGTTTGCTCGGGATGGACGGGAAGCCATTGAACAGGCGATCGCCTCCCAACCCCATCTGATTTTACTGGATTTGTGGATGCCTGAACTCAATGGCATTGAAGTCGCCGAATTTCTCAAAACCCACCCAGAAACCCAACAAATACCGATTGTAGTGGTCACCGCTTCGTCGCGATCCAGTGATGAAGCCCTCGTTAAATCCGTATGCCAGGGGTTTCTCCGCAAACCGCTGATGCGATCGCAACTGGTTACCCTTTTAAAGAGTATTTTACCCCAGGAAGAAGGGGAAAACGCCCTGACCCTTTGTTCACCCATTCTGCCTATTTTGGACAGTGAACAACCCGGCGATCGTGAAGTAGTCGGAAAATTACCTGCATTACTGGAACAACTCCGCCAGGAAGAAGAAACCACTTGGCCGATGTTGTCTCAAAGCATGAAACGACGTGATTTAAGAAACTTTAGCGATCGCTTGCACGCTTGGGGGTTAGAATATCAATGTCAGGTACTCTTAGACTATGCGACGACTCTCCAAACCCAGATAGCCGCTTTTGACTGGGAACGCCTGCCTAAAACCCTAGAAAAATTCCCCGAGGTTAGACGCTCATTATCATGAGTCCATCTTTACTGGGGCTGATGGTTCAAATTGAGAAAATCTTGTCCAGGGAATTGATTCCCCAAGCCTCCCGGGTGGTGGTCTGCCCAACTCAGAGTGCATCCGGTTCCTTGTTCTCAATCAACCCGAACTCCGCTTGTTTAAGGGACTCCCCGGCCAAACCTACCTCTAACTTTCCCCAATGATGTGGCACTAATTGGATGAGTGCCTTGGGCCGCTGTTTAATTCTTACCCGTCAAATCCCAACTTTTATGTTGCTATTTAAACCCGAAGATTGTTTAATTTTAGTGGTAGATGACGTCAGACAAAATCTACAGGTCATTGGTGAAATATTAGAATTAGCGGGGTATGAAACCACATTTGCCCCGAGTGGTCAACAAGCTTTGTCTCGGGTAAAAACCGCCCAGCCGGATTTAATTCTTCTGGATTTAATGATGCCTGAAATGAGCGGAATAGAAGTCTGTGAAATTTTAAAAAAAGACCCTGATTTTAGCGAAATTCCGATTATTTTTTTAACCGCTAGTAATGAGATAGATAATTTATTGCAAGCTTTTAAAAAGGGAGCAAATGATTATATCACCAAACCCTTTCGCTCCGAGGAAATTTTAGTTAGAATTGAAGCTCAGTTAACTAATAAAAAGCTCAAGCAAAAGCTCGAAGAAAAAAATCAGGAACTGGAGGCAGAAATTGGGGTTCGGCGACGCACGGAAGAATCCCTACAACAGGCCATAGAGTTAGCGAATGCCGCGAATCGGGCCAAAAGTAGCTTTCTAGCTAATATGAGCCATGAGTTGCGGACTCCTCTGAATGCAATTCTCGGGTTCACTCAGTTGTTGACCCATAGTTCCAACCTCACCCTAGAGCAAAAAAATAATTTAAGCATTATTCATCGCAGTGGTGAACATCTTCTCAAGTTAATTAATGATATTTTAGATTTATCAAAAGAGGAAGAAGGGGAAATTACGGTAACCCCATTTATCTTAAAAGATATATTGGTCGAACTTCAAGAAGTGTTTGCCCTGAAACTGCGAGAAAAAGGGCTTAAATTAGAAATTTTAGTAGAAAATCGGGTCCCGACCACCATTGAAAGCGATCGGCTCAAACTCCAGCAAATTTTAACCAACCTCCTGAGTAATGCCATTAAATTTACCTTCTCCGGAGGAATTAAATTACGGGTCAATGCCATCTTAGACCCGGAAAAAACATGGTTAAGTTTTGAAGTAACTGATACCGGCATCGGGATCAGTCCCGAGGACCTTAGCAAACTATTCCAACCATTTGTACAGACGGAAACGGGCCTAGTTAACCCAGAAGGGGCAGGACTTGGGTTAGTGATCTGTCGTAAATATGTGCGCCTGTTAGGGGGAGAAATTACCGTCAGTTCGGAACCCAATAGGGGAACTACGTTTAAATTTCAAATTGTTGTGAAGCCCGTAGAACCCAAGCACTCCGATAAAGAGCCCGATCCTACCCTCCATCGCATTTTGGTGGCTGATGAGGAAGCCACGAACCGGGAAGTCTTAACCACTATGCTCTCATCCGAAGGATTTGAGGTGAGAGAAGCCAAAAATGGTCAAGAAGCCCTAGAAATTTACCACAGTTTTGAACCCCATTTAATCTGGATGGATGTGCGAATATCCCTGGTGGATGGATGCGAAGCCGCCCAACAGATTAAAGCAACTTCTAAAACATCCATCCCCCCCATTATCGCCATGACTACCCGGATTGTTGAGAAAGATAAAGACTCGATTTTATTGGCTGGATATGATGATTTCCTCGTTAAACCGATTCAAAAATCTCAAGTTTTTGAAAAAATTTTTAAACACTTAGGGGTCCCGGACACTTTTGAAAAAATCCCGCCTAGTGAAAGTAATCAGTTGCGTTGGAAAAATTTCAAAAAATTACCTACGTCCATGCTTTGTGACCTAGAATATGCAACTTTAGCCCTGGATGATGACCGACTCGATCGCTTGCTTCCAGAAATTCCCCCAGAATGCGGCGAATTAGAACAAAATATTCGAGATTGTCTGGAAAATTTTGAGTATCAAATTATTTTGGATGCGATTAAATCGGCTAAAATTGAACGGTTTGCCCACTCCCACTTGATCAGTGAATGGATGATGCAGATGACCCAGGCGGTCCATACGGCTGATCTCAGTGAAATCAAGGAACTGATTGCTCGACTCCAACCACAAAATAGCGCATTAGCTAACCAGTTAGAATATCATTTAGGGAATTTAGATTATCAAAATATTCTCCGGGCGATCGCAGACTTGGAGGAAACCCAATCTCCAGATTAATTCCGCTCATCCGGCTTTCAGCCTCCTCTTTCTATTCCCCTCTTTACCCGCTAAATCTTGGAGAAAATTCAGTGGATTGCTTTGGGGTCTAATCATCTGGAAAGGTTAATGGTTAGATGGCTCTAAATTTAAACGCTTCCCCTCCAATTCCCAAGTTGTGATTGCAGGTTGAGTTTGAGCGATTAATCGGCCTCGCACCATGACATATCTCACCGGAGGCCGACGGCGTAAAACCTCAAATTTACTATCCGCTTGCCAGATAATTAAATTGGCCGGTTTGCCAATTTCTAAACCATAATTATCTTCAATTTGTAAGGTTTTTGCGCCGTGAGTGGTAACCATATCATAACAGGCATTGATTTCCTCAATTCCAGTCATCTGGCAAACATGAAGCGCCATGTAAGCCACATCCAGCATATTTCCGGTCCCTAAACTGTACCAGGGGTCCTGAATACAGTCCTGGCCTAAAGAGACATTTAAACCGTTTTGCCATAATTCTTTGACTCGGGTGATGCCCCGTCGTTTGGGATAAGTATCGGTGCGTCCTTGGAGAGTAATATTAATTAAAGGATTCGCCACAAAGTTAATCTGCGATCGCCTCAAAAATCCCATCAATTTATTCGCATAAGCGTTATTATAAGACCCAAAAGCTGTCGTATGAGAAGCCGTGACTCGCTCACCGAGGCCACTGCGAATGGCACAAGCGGCTACCACTTCCAGAAAGCGCGACTGGTCATCATCTATTTCATCGCAGTGAATATCAATCAGTCGCTCATACTGTTGCGCCAGTTCAAAGATCCGATGCACCGATCGCACTCCATCCTCCCGGGTCAATTCATAGTGGGGAATCCCACCCACCACATCCGCACCCAGTTTTAATGCTTCTTCCAGCAATTCTGCCGTCTGGACCTCTCCGTAAATCCCATCTTGGGGAAATGCGACCACTTGCAAGGTCATACAGTCTTGAATCGCCTCTCTCACTTCTAACAGGGTCTGTAATGCCGTGAGGTCTGGCGTACTCACATCAACATGAGTACGAACGAATAACACCCCCTGGGATGCCAATTGTTTCAAGGTTGCCATCGCCCGTTGCTTGACATCCGCCCGGGTCAATTGGGGCTTACGTTCCCCCCAAATTTGAATTCCCTCAAATAACGTACCGCTTTGATTGTACCGGGGTTCTCCGGCAGTTAAGGCAGAATCTAAATGAATGTGAGATTCAACCAACGGAGGACTAACCAAGTGACCCTGAACATTCAGTTCACGAGGGGCCTCTCTGGGAAGTTGGGGGGCGATCGCTGCGATCCGCCCCTCTTCCACCTGAATATCCACCTGTTCCCCAGTGAGTAAGCGACAGTCTCGCAAGATTAAGCGATCGCCCTCTATCATGTTTTATCCCTGGATTGGCTAATTTTTTTCTAATGATGCTTTAATTCCGGTGACTCTTCGCCACTGGATAAATTTTGGCTGGATGAATGCCCACGGATTAATCATACCAATCTTGCCGAACCATTGGTTCAGTAATTAAGACTAATAATCCTAAAATGACAATCACTAAAGCAAAGATTTGTTTAAGATTCAAAAAATCCTGAATCAAGATTGAACCCAAGAGAACAAACCATGCCGGGACACTGGCGATCGCGATCGCCCCCCGAGTCACTCCAGCGAGTAAAATGCCGTATGCAGTGAAGGAATAACCGACTAGAGTTAACATCCCTAAAATTAGACTCCCGACTATCAGACGGGGTAACTCCGAGAGTGGCATCGCGATCGCAGTCCCGGGTAACGGGAAGATTAAACTCAGGGACGCAAATCCCAACAGGGTTGCCAAGGCGATCGCACTAAAAGGGAGGGGATGAAGCGATCGCGTCCCTCGATAGGTCAACAGCAAAGAACTCGCAAAGGCAATCCCCCCAACAATACCCGCCAAAATTCCCAAAAACCCTTGGATAGGAGTTGCCGCAAACATAGCCGGAACTTTTAAGGCGAATAAACTCCCAATAGTGACAATAGTCATCGCCGTAATCCGAGTTTGATGGGGACGATATCCCCAGAATTTCCAGGCCCCAAGGGTAGTTAAAATGGGATAGATCAGGAAAAATCCCACGACGACCCCAGCGGGAATTTGCCAACAGCCAATCGCGATCGCCTCCCACGCTACAAACAGGGAGAATCCACTCAGAATGGCAATCTTTAAGACCTTAGTATTTTCTCTTCGGAATATCTTTTTGAGGTCTTCTCCCAGTTGGGGATAATAAAATTTTCCCAGCATCGGAATTCCCGCAACAGAGGCGAGGGTCTGTATCCAAAAAATTAACTGCCAATTCCCCGGCGTCTGCGGAAGCAATCCGCCCCATTCAATCGTTCCGAAGATGAATTTTTCCTGGAACATTATTCCGACGAAAATGGGAAACAAAGCTAACTGAACCGCAGCCAGCATCAGCAGCCATAAACCCGACTGAATATAAGAGGATCGCATAGTAAATTGGCAGGATTTGAGTGATTTTCATGCCCTAAATTAGGCCAGTTTAGCAAGGGGAGTTGAGGGGAGCAATCCGGAATGAGGGCTAAGGTTTAATTCCTAGGGGGCTTTGTAGAATTTGGCAAGAAGTTTAATGCAAACTGTCCAAAAAATTGGCAGTAAAAACCCAGTTTCTTGTCTTTTAGCTTTAAAATTGTATCGGCACTCTCCTCTTCAGTTCTTGCCCCTACTCAGAAATGTTGTAAAGCCACCTTGTTAATTGTCCCCTTGATGGAATCGGGTATCCATCCTTTTAGTCTCTCAACGAATTTATTCTAAACCCTGACTCCGGACTTCTATACCACTGATGCCCTGAAGCACTGCCCCTGTAAAGTCCGTACCCGTAATATTAGCACTAACTAAAATCGCATCAAGCAAATTTGTCCCGCTAAGATTGGCATAACTGAGGTTGGCACTAAACAAATTCGTCTCAATCAAAATAGCATTTTGAAGGTCAGCAGCGGTTAAATTGGCACTCATAAGATTGGCGTAAGTGAGAGTGGCTTCTCGCAAATTGGCACCCATTAAATCCGCACCCCGTAAATCTAAGCCGGTGAGGTCGGCCCCACTGAGGTCACAGTTGCGACATTCATTCCCGGTTTGTAGCTGCAAGAGGTGTTCGGGGTTCGCACTGCAAGCCAGATTGGGGAATATCCCCAGTTGAATCAATCCAACGGCTGTTGCTACTGTCATTTGTTTTAACATTGCTTGACCCTGAATAAGAGGGAAACGAACTGACTTTTTTCCTCTAAGTTAAATCAGTTTCAGTGGGAAAAACTGGATTTTGTGCCAGTTTTTCATGAAGGCGGTTCCGTTTGTCGATCGCATCGGTACAGGTGGGATCAACTTCCAGGGCCACGCCGTAGGATCGGGCCGCTTCGGGATAGCGATGCAATTTCTCCAAGCATTCTCCTCGGCGCAACCAAGCTGGGGAATGGGTGGGTTTCATTTGGATCACCGTATCATAAGCACCGATCGCCTGGGGATATTGACCAATTTTACTTAGAACCCGCCCTCGTTTCATCCAGGGTTCATAATGGTTAGGCCAGATAGCGATCGCCTGGTCATAGGCCACAATTGCATCAATATACCGCTGGGCTAAAGAGAGTAAATCCCCCCGTTTCATCCAGGCTTGAGCATCGTTGGGTTTAACTTCCAGCACTTTCCCAAAGGCATCGAGAGCTTCAGTATAGCGTTCGAGTTTTTCCAACACTTCGGACCGCTTCACCCAGGACCGATAAAGAAACATCGGTTCTTGGGTCACTTGGACGACTTTTTCATAAGCAATTAAGGCTTCTTCATATCGTTGAAGTTGCTCTAAAGCCAGTCCTCGGTGATACCAAGCTTCGGGAAAATTGGGCTGAATTTGAAGGGCATTGCTCAGGGCTTGAATGGCATCTTTATAGCGGCCTAGCCCATACAAAGCCATGCCCCGACCCAACCAAGCTGTGGATAAATTGGGATTAATTTTAGTGGCTTGGTCAAAGGAACTTAAGGCGACTTCATACTGACCGGCATCCGAGAGGGCGATGCCACGATTCATCCAAGCTTCGGGCCAATTGGGATGTAATTCAATCGCTTTATCAAAACAGCCGATCGCCGCTTCTACCCATTGATGTTTGAGGGCACGGCCTTTATAAAACCAAACTAAGGGATTGCTGGGGGCGAATTGAATTACCCGATCAAAGGAGACGACGGCATCGGTATAGCGTTGCAACTTTTCCAAGCTGACTCCGCGATTAAACCAGGATGCGGCATTCTCTGGGACGAGTTGCAGGGTGCGATCGTAAGCGGTGATGGCTTCGGTGTAGCGCTGTAGGCGATCGAGGGCAACTCCTTGATTAAACCAAGCGGCTGGATTTTGGGGGTCCAGGGCAACGGCTTGTTCCAGGGATGCTAAGGCCAATTCTGGGCGATCGAGGGCTAGGAAAGTTAGAGCTCGGTAATACCATCCGCCAGAGAGTTTAGGTTTGAGTTTGACGACTTTATTAAAGGCAGTAACGGCGGCTTT
Source organism: Laspinema sp. D2d (assembly GCF_025370755.1). Classification (GTDB taxonomy): domain Bacteria; phylum Cyanobacteriota; class Cyanobacteriia; order Cyanobacteriales; family Laspinemataceae; genus Laspinema. The sequence continues at coordinate 219,367 of NZ_JAMXFC010000004.1, forward strand.
ATATTGTTGGAGTTCTAAGAGCGATCGCCCTCGAAAATACCAGGCTTCATATTGATTACTATTAATTTGAATGCTTTGATCAAAAGAAGCCAAGGCTTCCTGATATCGGTTTAGGTGAAACAGACACCGACCTCGGAAGGTCCAGCCCCAATAGTCATCGGGGTTGACTTGAATCGCCCCATCATAACCAGCGATCGCCTCTTCATAGCGATGTAAATTCATCAGGGCCGTGCCGCGTTTCAGTAAAGCCCGATGCATGGTGGGCTTTTTTTGAATCGCTCTATCATAAAAGCCGACGGCCCCGGCATAATTTTTTTGTTCATACAGTCGATTCCCCCGTTCATAGTCAGAACCCGCTCCCAGCAAGTGGTTGACCCAGGACCACACCGGGGCAATCGGTCTCGCCGGAGGTGAACTTTCCGGGGGCGATGGGGGTGGGGTTAACCCTTCGGGGGGCTGCAATTCGTCAAATTGGGTCATAATTAACGAGGGCTAGGTTCTCAAAAATCGGTGATTAATCCAGGGTAATGAGCTTAAACGACTGAGCAAAGCTGAACCGGCTGCTGATCTCTCCTTAATTTTGACATATAAAGACCCCTTCCTTTGCTCTAGGACTTCACTTCACTAGCAGCCAGAGAAACCGCGTCAGTTTACTCATTTTTGGGTCTTGTCGTTATGGGACCGATGGTCTAGTTGCCATTGTTTGCCCCATAAAAGCCCATAAAAAAATATCCCCCCGATGGGAGATATTTTAAGCGGTTAAGTTGTTGAGAATTTATACTCAGCCTTTAGCGAACCAGGCTGGGTCTCAAATTACTTTCCCTTAATGGGCAAGAACCGGGATGCTCTTGAGTTCAGCCGTCAACCGGCTCAACATGGACCGCTGACGTTTTGCCCCTTTGACTTGCCGATCCATCATCAGACGGCGCGCTTGTTCCGGTGTCGAGGGATTTGCGGACTGCGGTTCACCAGTGGTCAACGCAACGCCCCGATACTTCAGTTCCACGGTTGCTTGTTGAACCGGCGCTTTCTTCTGATTGCAAAATTTCCAATCTAACCCGCGATATTTACCAGCCAGTTCGCCTTCGGTAACATCAACTTCGGCGGGAGTATATTCGTAAGTGGTGCCACGATATGAAAGTTTCATGTTTTTCGCCTCCTAAATAGAGTCTTGTTTGTAGGTTGAGGCGCGTTCCTTCGGGAGTGACTCCCTACTTCCGTCCCTTGCCAGTTTCATGCCGTTCAGAGATGAACTGGCTTGTGGTTAGGGATGAACGATTTACTTTCTGTATTCATTGTTACCGTTTGAAACTGAAATGTCAAGAGTTTTTCAATTTTTTTTGACAAAATACCTCTTAAGGCATAGGGTGAACTCTATTGACTAAGCTGAAACATCTGTAGGGTGGGCATTTGGGAGGTTTTGGAGAGCCTTTACCCCCACCCCGGAGGTTTTCAGAGACTCCGACCCCCACGAAACCCTCCTGACTGCAACCGGGTCATCTGCCTTCATCAGAGTAGGGGGATTGCAAAGCAAGCCCCTGTTCCGGGTAATCTCAAGCCTTGACATGATTCAACAGAGGAGAAACCTGATCATGACTTATCGAAATACAGCCCGTTATCTCTTGAGTGTCCTAATGGTGTTGGCCGGGGCTGCATCCCCCACCATCGGGGCGATCGAACAGCCTGTGCTTCAGGAAATAGAATCGAATCAAACTGCATTTTTCTGGCGACGACAGTCCGCACCCGATCGCCTTGAAGGAGTCTGGGGGATTACGGAAGCGAAAACTCCCCGGGGTCAAGCTTATACCGGCAGTCTGGATATCACCGCGATCGGGAATACCGACAACCTTTATCAAGTTTCTTGGGAAACCTCCGAAGGCAATTATTCCGGGTTGGGGTTCTATGAAGAGGGGCGCTTACTGGTGGGGGCCGGACTGGATGAGGAGATTTATGGTGTGGCCCTGTATCGAATCGAGGACGATGGCACCCTAGATGGCAAATGGACCCTGAGTAGTGCCAAGGGTGAAGTCGGCACCGAACTTGCCACCGGAGGGCGATCGGGACAGTTAGCCGGGACCTATCAAATTAGGAGTACAGACCCTGGAGAAGCCGATTCTTCGTTCAGTGGAGAATTAACCATTACCGAATCCCGCGATATCTATCAAGTCACCTGGAATGTCGATGATCAAACCTATCGCGGGATCGGGTTGCGGGTGGATGATTGGCTAGTTGTCGGGTGGGGGACTAGCGCTAACCTTGCGGTGTTGGATTATGAATTTAAGGGCAATGAAGCGACGGCACGTTGGGCGAGAACCGGGAGTCGGGAACTGGGGATGGAAAAGATTTCCTTAGAAGATTAGACGGCCCTCTCGTCAAGGGATTTACCCCAGGTCCCGTCCCCTCTCAAAGATTTCAGGATGATGCTCAATTCTGGACGAGAGCAGGAATAGAGGATGAAACGGAATTCGGTTGTGATAGGTCTATAAAACCCCGCACCCTCAAGGGTGCGGGGTTTTCTTGTAGCTTTGGACTAGAGAACGACTTCAGTCGTTACTACAATCTGGGGGCAACGGTACAAGGGGAACGACTTTAAGTCTGTAGGTTTTAGGTTGATGGGGTAGGGGTAAGGGAGATCAGGTTAGAGTGATGTAAGCCGTCGATTAAAAACGATAGGCTAGAAATAAGACAAAGGCGTTCAAGCTAGTTTTTAGCTGAATTGCCTTTCGGGGATCTATAGTAATGAGTAGACACTAAGAAATACAGATGGCGCAACAAAGCGAAGGCATCAAAATAGTCAGTGATAATCGCCAAGCCCGTTTTTTATATGAGATTCTGGAAACCTATGAAGCGGGGATTGCATTAAAGGGGACCGAGGTCAAATCCATTCGGGAAGGGAAGGTAAATATCCGAGATGGGTATGTTTTGTTTCGGGATGCGGAGGCGTGGCTGCTTAATGTGAATGTTTCCCCCTATCAGACGGCCAGTCTCTATTTTAACCATGAGCCGACCCGGAGTCGGAAACTTTTGCTGCACCGGGATCAAATCCGCAAATTGATTGGTAAGGTAGAACAGAAAGGCTTGACAATGGTACCGACGAAGATGTATCTCAAGCGTGGATTAGTTAAGGTAGAGATTGCTCTTGTCCGAGGTAAGCAGCTCCACGATAAGCGAGCGGCGGTGAAAGAACGGGACCACAAGCGGGAGATAGAACGGGCGTTAAAGCAGTATTAGCGCTTCTCGCAAGCTGCTTCCCACTCCCGGACTATCTACTGCAAAGGCGAGTTGCAAATGATGACCCCCGCTCCGATGAGCGGGTTGAGGGTCTTCTATCTGGAATATCTGCGTTTGCGTCGGCGTGCGATTTCTTTGCGCTTACGCTTTTCTAGGGGAGTTTCAAAGTGACGCTGACGCTTCATATCTGCATAAATTCCCTCTTTTGCAACTTGACGCTTAAAGCGGCGTAGTGCAGATTCGATCGCTTCATTTTCGCCGACAACGACTTGAGTCATCCGGTATCCTCCTGAGTATCAACAATAAGATGGGCGGGTGAAATATGCTCTACCCCAACTCGGGTAAGCTTGATATCCCAGTCACGGAAATAGCTGATGGGGGCGGTCCTCCCCTGTCGAGCCGTTTGCGAGGGTGGGGTTCACAATCGAAGGCTCGGAGATAGGAGCACAAAGCTGTCCCATCGCGCTTTGTCCGAAACTGGCTATCTGTTATGAATTGGCTTTAAAACCCGATAGTGTTTGTTGGCTTGTCTGTATCGCAACAAACACGACAATCAAACTTTATCTGCGAAATATATTTTAACACAGAATGCCTCGGGTTCAGGAAAAATCCTTGATTGCCAGTCCTTAGCTCATGCGATCGCCGCTTGCTCAATTGTTCTCTCCCCTTAAGGTGAGTGCAAGGGGGCGATCGCCTCACGCATTCAGAGAAATCGGATTGTAACATGAGAATGGGGATGAGGTTTCCTTTGGTGTTTCTCTAATTCGGAAAACCTTGGGGTTCTGCACAGCCGGGGTCCCGGGGAGGAGCCTCTAGGGAGGGTTTAAATAGAGGTTGCTGGAGGGGGCAGGACCTGGTTTTAACGGGATAGCCCAGAGGAGGATTCTTTACCCTATCCCGGATTGGGAGCAATTTCCGTTCAGGTGGGGGATGAGGAGCCTCGGCTGGTTTTTCCAACCTTGGGGCGAGGGATTCAAGGCTCATGGGAGAGGCGATCGCGTCCCTTTATTAAAAAATATCAAAACAATGGCCCGTTTTCATATTTTCTGTTTAAAACTCGTAAAATTAATATAAATACTTTGAGGTTGAGTAATTGATAAGTAAATTAACCTGTAACACCTAGAATAACCGCCCCAGGGCAAGGGGGTAATGTTGGGTATTCTTGACTAAAAATTTTCGGGGCAGGAGTTAGCTCAGTCAGTTGAGCGGCAGTTTAGGTAAATTACCGGCTCTGGGGAGCCCCGATTAAAATTAATATGCTAATCAAAGGTAGAATTCAGCAATGATTCGTAGAAAAATAAAGCGCAGTTCAGCGCCAATATTAGACCGAGAAAATTTATTGAACCGGATTGCCAGTCGGATTCGGCAATCTTTAGAATTACATGAAATTTTAGAAACCACCGCCCGAGAAATTCGAGCTTTTTTAAATACCCATCGGGTCAAAATTTATCGATTTGAAGAAGATGGCAGCGGAGAGGTCATTGCGGAATCGATTCAAAGCGATCGCTTACCCTCAATGTTGGGGCTAAGGTTTCCCGCTACGGATATTCCCATGAAGTCCCGAGAGTTATTTCTAACGGCCCGTCAACGGGTGATCGTAGATGTGCCATCGGGACGAAAAACCACTGAAGAACTTGATTTTTCAGACAATGGAGAAAGTATCAGCCGAGGAGGTATCCGCTATTGGCCCGTAGACCCCTGTCATGGGGAATATCTGACTAATATGGGGGTATCTTCTTCTTTAGCCATTCCGATTCTCCATCAACACCATCTTTGGGGATTGTTGGTTTCTCATCATGGTAAACCGAGGCGATATTCAGAACGAGAAATTGAGATTGTCCAATTGCTGGTGGATCAAATGTCGATTGCGATCGCCCAATCCGATTTATTAAATCGTACTCGCAATCAAGCTCGCGATGAAGCGGTCCTTAATAAAATTAGTGGATTGCTGCACTCGCCTTTAGACCTCAAAAAAATTCGCCAAACTGTTTTGAAAGAAACGGTTTTAGCGTTAAAAGCTGATGGAGGCCGACTTTATATCAATCCAGACATGACTGGGGCAGTGGCTCAAATCTATACTTATGGTGTTCAACCGAGTATGGCTTGGATTGAAGAAACAGATTGTTGGCAACAGTTGATTAATGGGAGTGATCAGATTGTGCCGACGCAGACCCAGACGGGGAGCGATCGCAAGGAAAATATCTCGGCCCCAGAACAGGCGATCTCTGAGGGATATGAACTCGATTTACCCGCTCATTTAAACGGGAATAAAGAAGCGCACCCTTCCTCACATTCTCCCGTTTATCTGCACAGTGTTAATATCGGCAATCTTTATCAAACCCCAGCTTTTAGTCCCTTATCCTCGGCTTTTAAACCGACTCAAATTCGCTCTATTTTGATTGTTCCTTTAAAATATAATAAACAATATTTAGGGTGTTTGACCCTGTTTAGGAATGAAATTGAAACCGAAACATTATGGGCGGGGAAAAATGATGTAGATGAACGAAACCGGAGACCTCGCGCTTCCTTTGAAGCGTGGCGAGAACTTAAAAAAGGACAGACCAAAATTTGGAAAATTGAAGAAATTAAACTGGCTGAATCCGTGGGGACTCATCTCTATATGGCCGTGATGCAACGACGAGTAGAAAAGTTGATTCGTCATGAAGCCTCTCACGATCGCCTGACGGGTTTAGCCAATCGTCTTCTCTTTAACGAGCGCCTTTCTTTGGCCCTCGCTGATACCCAACACCGGGCCGAAATGCTCGGGGTAATTTTTCTGGATTTAGATGGATTTAAAACGATTAATGATACCCTCGGTCATGCTTTGGGAGATGTGCTCCTCAAAATTGTCGCCGAACGTTTAAGTCGTTCTTTGCCCGAAGAAGATATGCTGGCCCGTTGGGGGGGGGATGAGTTTACGTTTTTAATTAATCATTTGAGTTCCGCTGAGGATGTGACGGAAATTAGCAACAAAATTTTACAGTGTTTTCACGACCCGTTTCGGTTAGAAGGTCAGGATTTTTATGTCAAAGCCAGCTTAGGAATTGCCCTAGCTCCCTATGATGGAGAAGATGTAGAAACACTTTTAAAAAATGCGGATGCAGCGATGTATCGAGCCAAACAACAAGGGAGGAACAACTATCAGCTTTACACCCCCGCGATCGGGACGAAAGCTTTTGAAAGACTCGTGTTAGAAACGAGTTTGCACAAAGCATTAGAACGGAATGAGTTCCGGATGTACTATCAACCTCAAATTAATTTAAAAACCGGACGAATTATCAGTATGGAAGCGCTGATTCGCTGGCAGCATCCTGAACTAGGGTTAGTTGCCCCCGGTGAATTTATTCCTTTGGCAGAAGAAACGGGTTTGATTTGTCCGATTGGGGCTTGGGCGATCGAAGCGGCAACCTGGCAAAATTACCAATGGCAGTTAGCCGGACTACCCCCGATTAGAATGGCGGTCAATTTATCGGCGCGTCAGTTTCATCAACAAAATTTACTACAAGAAATCGCCCAAATTTTAAGACAAACCAAACTCGCTCCTTGCTATTTAGAGTTGGAAATCACGGAAAGTATTGCGATGGAGGATGTTGATTTAACCATTTCTCTCTTGCATGGATTCCATGAAATGGGAATTGCCATTGCCTTGGATGATTTTGGCACGGGATATTCATCGTTATCCTCCCTGAAGCATTTCCCGTTAGATCAATTAAAAATTGACCGTTCATTTATTCAGGAAGTCACGACTAAATCCCATGATGCGGCTATTATTGAGACAATTCTGACCCTAGGGCATGGGTTGAATTTAGAGGTGATGGCTGAAGGGGTGGAAACATTAGAACAGTTGGAATTTTTGAAGTCCGTAAATTGTGATGCCGCCCAAGGTTATTTATTTAGTCAGCCTGTTCCTGTGGAAATTGCCACTGAACTATACCGTCAGTCCACATTTTCTTTCCATCTGAGTTCATAGTTTACCCAGAGAAAATTCGCGATACTTATAACCAGAGGTTGCCCGATTGGGTCCGTCTGTCCCTGGATCTGACCCGTCGAGTTTTTTGTACCGCCTGCGTAAAGGTAAGCGATCGCCTCCTCATTTCAAAACATTGAATTTAACCTCACCCTTTTATTGCAAATTGATGTTTCTGGCTTATAATATAATAATGACTCCACCCCCCACAGGGGGATAGTTCCTCTTTTACTCCGGGCTGCACCGCCCCCTTCAATCAGTTTTATCTCCTGATAGATTCACGACGCTACCCTGATATCCAATCGCCTTAAGCCAATTAAAATGATTCTTTAAAATAAAAAAGCTTGGGCATTTTAGAGCTATGCAACGGGGAAATTGTCCTTCGCCCTAAACTATCTCCGAATACTCTATCCTATAGGATTGAACGAATATGGGTGAAAAATTTTATTTTCCCAAGCTTGATGCCATTCGGGGAGCAGCCTGTTTTTATATTTTAATTCATAATTTTATTTACGGGTTACATAGTTTAAACCTCGTTCCGGATTTTGTTAAATTAATATTTTCGGCGGGACAAGAAGCCGTCATTGTATTTTTTATTTTAAGTGGATTTTTGGTCCGCATCTCTATATTCCGTCACCCGGATTTATCTTTTGGGACCTACTTCATTAAGCGATTTAGAAGAATCTATTTTCCTTTAATCCTTTCCATGTTGCTTTCGGTGTTAATTTTTGCCTGGAATGGAACGCTCCTTCACAAATTATCCGGGGTTGACATTATTGGTAATTTTTTGTTACTCCAGGATTTTGGTAGTGTTAAACCGGGAACTTGGTTTTACCCGTTTTTAGGCAATCTACCCCTCTGGTCATTATCCTATGAATGGTGGTTTTACTTGATGTTTTATCCCCTCATTCATTCGGTTATCAATCAAACTCGTCGGATTTACTCTGTTTTTTTATTTTCAGCAGGGTCCTATCTAACTTATGTGTTTTTTCCTAATCAAATTTCTTTAATTTGTTCTTACTTTATTATCGGATGGGTTGGGGTAGAAATAGCCAACTTATTTTTAAAAGACAGGACATTTACCTTTAAAAATATGCAACCCATTTTACTGACCCTATTCGGAATGGTGCTAATTTCTGCCCTTCCTGTGTTAGGGGAGTCTGAACTTAAGCCCGGTCACTATCCTTTTTTAATGTTTCGGCATTTCTTAGCAGCGTTTCTACTCTTGACCGGCGGACTGTATTGGTATCGTCATCACCTGATTTATTTTAATCGAATCTTAGGTTATTTTTCCATTTTAGCTCCCATTTCTTATGGAATTTATATATTTAGTTACCCCCTTTTAGTTCAATGGGGTTTGAATTCTAATTTACCGAAAAATTGGGCATTCTATGGATTAAATTTGATGATATTAATCGGCCTTGCTTATCTGACTGAGCGCAAGTGGCAACCGGCGATCGATCGCTGGATTAAATAGACCGATCGCCAATCTTGCTACCCCTCCCAAATCTCCCCTACAATCGACTCTTCAGCCAATTTAACCAACCGGAACCCCGGCGGTTTGTTTTGGCTGTTGGTTGATTGGCAACCCATTGATTTAACTCTAGGGCAGTGGGAAACGGCACAGGGCTACTATAGCGCGATCGCAAGGGTTTCGCTAACGCATTATTATCTTCCCGTAACCCTTCATAAAAAAATAACACCTCTCCCGGAAGCCCACAAGCCCGATTGTAGTCGATCGCACTCAACAAATATTCCGGACTAATCCGATATTTGCCTAACTTAATCAAAATCCCTGGAGAAATGCGCGGTAACTGTTCGGAAAAACAAGGGCTGTTTACCATTTGATTAACCACCCGTTGATAACTCTGAAAATCCCGGCGATAAATCTGAGGATGCATCAAATCTGTCAAGCCTCGGTTCAGCCAGGTTTGAGAATCTTGCAGGTATTCATTTAAACACCACGGATAAATATTGGGGGAAAGGGAAACCAATAAATTTGGATTAATTCCCTTAATTTGTTGAGACAGTTGCGATAAAAATTCCGTGAGTAAATCCGCCCGCCATTGCAACCACTGGGAGTCTTGACAATTGGACGGGGGATCGCACTGAAAGGTCTGACGATAAAGGTTTCGGGTAAACTCATCGTAGCCCCCTTCTCGGGGGAATGCCGGGAGGCGATCATCTCCTTGGATACCTGCGATCGCGTAATTTTGGACCACTTCTAAAATTAACTGGGACAAGAAATTTTGAACCTCTGGGTGCAAGGCATTCATCCACTCAAACCCATTTTTGTTGAGAAGATTTCCCGAGAGGTCTTTGGCGGCCCATTCCGGTTTTTTTTGCAGTACCATTCCCCCATTAGACTGATAGGAACTGGCGAATCCATATTCAAACCAGGGAATCACGGCAATCCCACAGGACTTCGCCGCTGCAATCAGTTCACCTAAAGGGTCTCGACCTTGATAGAGGGGATCAATTTCCATGCCAAAGGTCTCCCTTAAAACCCGACTGGGATAGAGGGTTAATCCTTTGGTCCAGACGACCGGAAAAATTACATTAAATCCTGTCTCGGCGAGAAAGGCGACTGCTTCATTGATTTTTTCTTGGGATCGGAAGACTTGACTATCGGTAGTCGTCATCCAAACGCCGCGTATTTCCATAATATTTTTGCTAAGAGGAGAGAGTCAGGGGCTATTGAGACAAAACCCCGTAGGTGGGTTTGAACTTACGGGGTGATAAGGAATACAGGAGGTTAATCCGGGGAGAATCAGTGTTCCAAAAACGGATTCTAAGCGATCGCTTTTTCTAGGTACGGTTCTATCAGGGTCTCTGTCAGCAATTGCTGATCAAGTTCGCCCAGTTGTGTGGCAACTCCATCCCAACTACACAGGTTTTCTACTCGTTCTCGGGATGCTTCTTTGAGGCGATCGCCCCAGGTGGGATTGGACAGAATCCGATCAATCGCTTCAGCAAATGCCGCATCCTCTTGGGGTGGACAGAGTAATCCTGTTTCTTCGGCTTTCACAGTAAAGCACGAGTCACACCGACCCCCATAGCGGCGATTAACTTATACTTAACTGCCCCCAAAGAGTGGTAAACGTGAACTGACTTCCCCCCTTGTTGTTTCTTGAGTTCCCTTCCCACCGCGAGCGATCGCGGGTTTTACTTTGATCATACTGGATTGAGTAGCAACACCCCTTGTACTCGGATTAAAGCTCACATTCTTCCGTCCCGGGTTAACGTGAGAGAAAATATCCCATCTTGCCAGACAGATACGCCACTTTTAACCGTTACTTAGGGTAAACCCTCTAATCTTTGCGGCTAGATTAACGTTGCTGTTCATCATCCAACCGACTGAAGAGGTCGGGCGAGTTGAGTCGGGTGACTCACTTTCGATGAGAAGTTTCAGGGGACCCGCAGCAGTCATCTCCAATCCCTAACTCTCTCAGATGGAGGGGAAAATAGATGCGCAACCGGGTAACAGATTGGAAACCCAGCCTGGAGATACTGGGGACCCAACTCCTCCCGATTTAACCGTTACGTTAGGTGACCCCAATTACCTTTGGTCCACCTCGCGTCAAATCAATGGCATATTCTAAGTCAGTGAAACCCTTACCTAGACACTATTGAGGGCAACTAAATCGGGGAGTGGGTTTCAGTTCTATCCAGTTTTTTTAAAAAATTGCAAAATTCCTGGCAAAAGGTCTTTTCAGACCGAAAAAAACCTGCTATGATGTCTCAAGACACCTTGGAGAGGTGGCTGAGTGGTTGAAAGCGGCAGATTGCTAATCTGTTTTACGGTTTTAATCGTAACGAGGGTTCGAATCCCTCCCTCTCCGTTGTGAAAGCACTAAGGCTCCGATAAAACTCACCTGAGTTAATGATCGGCAACTCTGAGCAGATCTCAGCAAATGCTGGAGTTGAATGAGTCAGTGTAGAGCAATTTAGTTTAGAAATCCCCCACCCCTTGCAAAAGTCGTGGGGGATTTTTTATGGTGGTTGGGTTCCCTGGAGCGATCGCTACCAGCGATAACCAACACCGATATAGCCAACGGGGAAGGGAATTACATCATCAAAGTAGTACAACCCTGCACCAATATTACCCCCAGCGTACCAGCCATTATCCCATTGATAATCGCCACCGATGGTCGCATAGGGTAACGCCAAGGCTAGGGTTCCTACCCCCCAGGATCCCGTAAACTGTCCGGGAACCGCAGGCTGAAAGTATTTTTTGTAGGAGACGCCGAGTGACAGGTTAATACCTAGGACGCTATCAACTCCCTCGCCGTCCATCCTCACCCATCCAAAGTTGGGTAAATCAAAACCGGCGCTGTAGCGATAATTGGGAAAACGAGCCTGAGCCAGATCCGATTCCGAGGGGGATTGCGCTTCGGTGTTTTCCGGAAGAATAGCGGCCTCCCTTACGAAGTCCTCTTTATTAAAATCAATGGATAGTTCCAAATCCTCAAGAACTGCGGGGTCAGTTTCCGTCAGTGGCGCGATCGCCGTTTCCCCTTCTTCCTGAGTTGATAGTGCTTCCAGACCTATTTCCGGGGAAGATTGCACTTCGGTGGTTTCTGGAAGGATAGCGGCATCCTTTACGAAGTCCCCTTGATTAAAGTCTATGGACAGTTCAAAATCCTCAAGAACTGCGGGGTCAGTTTCCGTCAGTGGCGCGATCGCCGTTTCCCCTTCTTCCTGAGTCGGTTGTGCCTCCAGATCCATCGGCCAGTGCCTCTCCACACTGGGTTGCTCTGGGAGACTGGGATATTGTGCGGTAGCCGGTAGGGTCTGTTGGATTGCTAACCAAGGCAATACCATCAAAGCACTATATCCGGCCCATTTTTTCCTCACACCCATCATAAGCCCTCCAAATTCATCAATAAACGTGAATTATTTTGCTTTGTTTTTGCATGAGTTCGGGTTTATAAAAAGTAAATTGGATTGGAAATGAATTGGCGATTGAACGCCAGAAATTCTTGAGAATAAAGCACCGAGATATTCCCCATAAATCCGCGTGTTCCATAAACCGCGAAATCCACAAACTCAAAGCAAAAACTCTTAGCAATCTGCCATTCCAGGGCAAAAATTGGATAACCCAGAAGGGCAGATACTAAAACATTGTTAATGTAATCCATCCCACTCCAAGATGCAATCTTCCCTGAGATGTATTTTCTTTGTTATGTAAACAAAACTTAACAAATAGTGGAAGGAGGAATACTACGCTTTTACTGAAGATGGAGGGAAAGGGCGATCGCTGATTCCGATCACGAACCTATCGGAAAGGGGTTACGGCAAAGGCATTTAAAACCGATACCCTCCGCCAACAAAGATTCCCACTTCAACCTCCTCAACATACCCAACATTTAAGGCAGCGTTAGCGACAAATCGGTCAAATAAGACTCGATCAATTCCCACCGTGCCAAAAAATCCAATGAAATTATCCTCATCCGTTGAAAGCGCAATGCCACTGCCGATATAAGGCGCAAGATCGACTTGTAAGCTATCGTCCGTATCCGCAAAGGGAAAGTCAATGGTGACCGGGACAAGCAGCATCAAGTCTTCTCCAAATAACAGGGAAGGACGGACAGACACTTGCTCGGCGAGGCCAATTTTACTTGTTAAGGCAAAACTTCCACCTCCCAGGGGACTAGCATCATCACTTAACCCAACATTAATGGCAGCACCGATATAGTTACCCACGCCCCGACTGGTTCGACCCAGTTCAATATCGTTATTTCGTTGAGCCAAAACCGGATGATTTTCCGCTTCAGTCGCAGGGTTTTGGGGAACGGTTTGCTGGTCGGGGATCCTGAAGTAATGGGGGGTGGCGATCGCTGTTGTTCCCGTCAATAATTCCGCCACATTTCCCGATTCAGTCGCGAGTAATGGCGGTGGATTTCCCCCCTCAGATTGGACTTCCCAGGAGAGCGGTTGAACGAAGGTATCCTCCGGCAACTGAGCGATCGCCTTTAACCCCAATTCCCTAGCCATATCTCCTGAGAATGATTCAGCCATCGCTTTTTTTGGACCACTCCCGCCCGGGAGAGCCATCAGACCCAATAAAAAAATACCCGTTGCGATCGATAGAAACTTCACAATTACTCCTAATAGGTACTTCAATGTTAAATGGGAGAAATTTTATTCTGAAAAGCCAAATTCAGCTTTAACGAATGCATCGCCCTCCGCAGACCCCCCCAGAACCTGACTCCGCGCCCAACCCAGGCGATCGCCTTGAGCTTGCACCCAGAACATCCTCACCCCCAAAAAACGCCAAAACCAGTCCCGTGTTACAGTGAACCCACCGCACTGGCAACTTGTTGGGAAACAAAAGGCAAAATCGCTTCATTTTTGCTGTGCGCCTTCCCTTCGGTAAAGACCACCAATAAATAAGGGCGCTGTTCCGGTAATTCAATATAAGCTGCATCGTGGCGAACTGTACTGGTTAAACCAGCTTTAGACCAAATCCGACTCTGGCGATCGAGACCCGCACCCAAAAACCCGGTTACTTGATTTTCCGGGTCCTCCGCCAGGTCCTCGGGTTCTAGCGATCGCTTCATTAACTTCATCATCGCCGTAGTCGCTTTCGCCGAAACCGCTACCCCACCGACAATACTATGCAAGAGCCGTGCCGTCGCATTGGTGGTCAGCATATTGCGATTTTCCATTAACTCTCCCAGGAAAACCCGCTCGCGACCATAAGCCCCATCACACCAGGTTTTGTGATTAACATTGATGGATTCCAATTCCGGCCATCCCAGAGACTGAAAGTAGCGATTGACTAAATTGCGCTGGTGCTTCCAGGTTTCAAACGGTCCTGGGGACAATTCTGGACCACTGGTGGTCCCGGTTAACACATCCACCACCAGACTCGTGGCATCATTGCTGGAGTCCACAATCATATCTCGGATGGCCCGTTCTAACTCGGGGGACGTCTGAATCATCTCTTTTTCAATCCATTCATAGACCGCAACGAGATAGAACAGCTTGACCACACTGGCGGGATAAATCCGTTCCACGCCACGATAGTTAAATCCGCGAACAGGATGGTCCCAAAATGCATCGGGACTCAGGGCACCGCCAGTATTCACCGATACGGGTGGGTCATAAACCACCCAGGTCATTGCCAGTTGGTTGCGGTTTAATTGGGGGAATTGCTCCCAGGTTGCCGCTAGAATGCGATCGCCTAGGGTTTCGAGTTGCTCGTCTTTGCGGAAAAATGTCATGGTTCTCTCTGCGGTTGTTTGATTCAAAAGTTAGAAGTCAGAATCAATTATTCTCTCTTCTAGCGACTTTCCTACGGCAGTCGCGTTACTGTGCCTTAACAATTAAGCCTTGATTTCTAACTATGGTTTCTCTGAGTCAGCTTCAATTTAATCTAGCTTCTAAAGGGTCCGATGCACCGCAATATCGATGCCGAGTCGATCTCAATCTGTATGATTCCCCCCAGTGCGAGGCCCTGGCAACCCAGGCATCCGAGGGCCGTCTGCTGAAAATTGTCCTCCCTCCGTCGGAGGGGGCTGTAGAGGTCAAATTATGTGAAGATGACTATCCCGGATGGGTAGCACTCACGGATTTGGAGCATCTGGACTTAGCCGAGTCCCCTTACCAGGCGATCGCCCGGGACCGGACCCAAATAGAACCCCAAATCCCCGCTATCATTGCCTTTACCCACCAGGCCATGAGCGTCCCTAATGAGTATCTGTGGGGAGGAACCGTCCCCCCCAACTATGACTGTTCTGGGTTAATGCAGGCCGCCTTCCGCACTGCTGAAGTTTGGTTACCTCGGGATGCCTATCAACAGGAAGCCTTTACCCAACCTATTCCCCTGGAGGAATTACAGGCGGGGGATCTCGTCTTTTTTGGAACCCCAGAAAAAGCCACTCATGTGGGTCTTTATCTCGGCGAAGGTCGTTATATCCACAGTTCCGGGAAAAAAGTAGGGCGCAACGGCATCGGCATCGATGTCCTCTCCGCAAACAGCGATGATCCCGTCAGTCGTTGCTATTATCAACAACTCCGAGGTGCAGGGCGAGTTTTAAGGAGTTATTTGCCCCAAGACTCGGAAATCTAAAGCGTCGAAATCTTAATATTCTTTAACAAACTGGGGAAAAATCATTAGCATAAAAGAGGGGGCGGCAGATTGCGGCCTCCTCGCGCATCGGGACCCGATGAGATCCCACAGACAAGAGACGGGGTTTTTGGCCCTTTCTGGGTGGCTATCAAAGGCAGAAATGTGGTCAAAATATCCGGTTTGTCTTGTCGTTACTCGACCGATGCCCGAGCTCAGTCATTTGTTGCAGTGGAAGAAAAGGAACCAAGGTTTTGAAGGTATTTTTAGAGATAGAGCCGCAGCGTCGTCATAGCCTGTTGGGATTATTTGCGGCAGGCTTATTATTTTGGTCTTCTCTGGCTTCATTGCTGCCCACACTGCCGCTTTATGTCGAGCATATCGGGGGAACCAAAGGACAAATCGGGTTGGTCATGGGGGCATTTGCCCTGGGGTTACTCCCTTCCCGGGCTTGGTTAGGACCCCTGAGCGATCGCCGGGGTCGGAAAATTGTATTACGCTTGGGGACCCTTGTGGCAACGATCGCCCCGTTAGGATATCTCTTCGTCGATTCCATTCCCCTGTTGATGGCATTACGGGCATTTCACGGCATTAGTATCGCTGCTTTTACCACGGCTTATAGTGCCTTAATCACCGATTTAGCCCCCGATCGCAATCGGGGCGAATTGATTGGATATATGAGTTTGGTCAATCCTTTAGGGGTTGCCATTGGACCCGCCCTCGGAGGGTTTTTATTGGAAGCTGCCGGTTACCCACCCCTCTTTGTCATGGCATTTGGATTGGGACTACTCAGCTTCCTGTTACTCTATTTCGTCAGTGAACCTCTACGGGAGGATTTAAGCGCCCCCGCACTGGGCAAAGACTCGGAAAATCCCACCGCCAAAGCCGATTCGTTTTGGGGGCTGTTATGGAGTCCTCGGGTCCGAATTCCCTCCCTAGTCATGCTGCAAATTGGGTTAGTCTTTGGATTGGTAGCGACCTTTGTCTCTTTGTTTATTAAGGAGACAGTCAGTGATTTTAATCCGGGATGGTTTTATACCGCAGCAGCTATTGTGAGTTTTAGTATGCGTCTGCTCACGGGTCGCGCCTCGGACCGTTACGGACGCGGACTCTTTATCTCCGGGGGTTTGCTGGCGTACTGTGTGGCAATGGTTTTGCTGTGGACTGCCCAGGATAGCCGGGATTTTTTACTGGCTGGGGCGGTAGAAGGATGTGGTGCCGGAATGTTTCTGCCGATGATGGTGGCCCTCGTTGCAGACCGCTGTGCACCCAAGGAACGGGGGCGATTGTTTGCGCTGTGTATTGGCGGGTTTGATTTGGGGATTGCTCTAGCGGGACCCATTGTGGGGGTTTTGGCAGAAGATATAGGCTATCGAAATATTTTCGCGATCGCCTCGGTGCTGGCGTTCTTAGCCTTGGGGATTTTTCTCACCCAGTCCAATATGAATTTACGCCACTCGGTGAAGTTTGCCCTCGGTCGCGATCGCGACCTCTATGCCCTGCAAAAATCCTCCTGACCCAATGAACCAAAAATTTGGGGTGCTGAATTAGATTAAGCTAATTCAGCACCCCAAATTTGTTTAGAGTTTAAAAACGGGCTAGGAGGGATTCGAACCCCCGACACCGTGGTCCGTAGCCACGTGCTCTAGTCCACTGAGCTACAAGCCCTTACCGCTTAATCATACTAACACAGGCTTTTGGAAAATGAAACCCCCTTTTCAAAAAAATTCTGAAAATTCCCCAAACCCTTATCAGTTAAGCCATTTGGACGCTGAAGGACAAGCGCGAATGGTGGATGTGTCAGAAAAAGCAGTTACCCTTCGGCAGGCGATCGCCTTGGGACAAGTCCGGATGGATCGCGCAACTTTTGACCAAATTCAAGCCGGGAATGCCCCCAAAGGAGATGTCTTAGGAACAGCGAGACTGGCGGGAATTTTAGGTGCTAAACAAACCTCGGGGTTGATTCCCTTGTGTCATCCCTTACCCTTGCACAAAATTGATGTTGAGATTTTGCCCGACGAGGAACTTCCCGGCTATCGGATTCTCGCCGAAGTCAGGACCAAAGCCGAAACTGGGGTAGAAATGGAAGCCTTAACGGCAGTCTCCGTGGCGGCACTGACCCTTTATGACATGGCAAAAGCGTTATCGAAGGCGATCGCCATTGAAAGCATTCGCCTAGAAAGCAAGACTGGGGGCAAATCGGGAGACTATCAAGCCGATTAAAACGCTTTGGGAGTGGCATAAGGTTTGAGGACCTGCTCACCGAGGGTCACCAATTGTTGGGACCCTTCAATCATCAACAAATACCCGCCCTGGCGCAGATGATGATGATAAACTCCCACCGTGGAACCCTCGCCCAAAAAGCCAATTAACCCGCCCACCACCCCTCCCAAAACAGCGGCGATCGCCACCCCGCCCGGAATGAGCAACAGCGGGTTAAACCCCAGGGGGTTAATCAGTTCCAGGTGTAAAGCCAAAACCAATCCCGAACCCACCAGGAACCCCATTGTGGCAAACACCACTAAAAAACGGCGAGCTTGGTCCACCGCAATTTGCATCGGTTCTAATAAACCCACACGAGCCGGAGAACTGTACCCTTCACCGACAATCGCCAGATGCTCCGGGGAAATCCCGTGATACTGTAAGAGTCGATAGGCGTCAAAAGTCGCTGCTTCATTAGCTAAGGGAATGATTGCCAGAGCGGTCTGGCGATTGCGAGAATGTTGCCGGAGTAAGCGCGAAGGAATCACAAAGCTGCTGGGGTGGTTGGGGTGGTGAAGGTTGCTACTTGCATTTTATCCTGTGTTTTTTGAACTAAGACTGGGGAAAAATCTTCTTTCTCCCTGGGAATAGGGAATTCATCCGGTAATCCCTTGGGGAAATGGATGGAAGAGCGCCCTAGTTTTGAAGCGTGTTAACAAATCTTGGCGAAAACCCAATGATCGGCAACTGCAATGAGGGGCGATCGCTGATTGATTCGAGGTAGGGAAGACTTACAATTTTAGAAGTACAAGCCCGGGCCAAAACCCGAGCGACTTCAGTTCAAAAAACAGGTAATCTATGCCTCCTCGTTGGCCTCGTCAACCCGATCGCAGCGAACCGGATTACCGGAAACTCGACGATCGCATGAATTTCGCCGTCCATGTCGCCCTGTTCGCGGCGAGCAATTCCGGCCTCTGGTTTTTCCGCGCATGGCAATCTTCCCCCTGGACCTGGACCCCTTGGCTCACCAGCGCTTGGCTACTGCTGTTAATCGCTCATGGGGTGTATATTTTCGCAATTGCAAACTATTCCGAAAAATCTAATGGCTAATTCCAGTAACACTGAAAAAATAGAAGCCCTGGCTGCTCAGATTGCCGATCGCGTTTATATCGATGTCGCCAAATGGCGTCTGCGCTTAGATGACGCTCATCTGCACACCCTCGTGGCTGAACAACTCTATCCCTTAGTCAGCGACAATGCCGCTATCAATGAATCCGACGTCAGCAAAGTGCTTGCGGGAATCAACGTTAATCTCGGTGGCGGACGGCGACAAATTCCCCTAATTGATCTGATTCCCACCGGAGAACAAATGGACCTCCTCCGCATTTTAGAAGAGTTTCAGCGCGAACTTTAATCCTTCAGCATCGACACAGACCACTAGAACCCGACTCCACAAGAGCTTTACCCCCAGTGGGGCGCTTGAGGAAAACATCCCTCGGGGGCATTTTTGGCCCCTGGGTCACTTTCTGACCTGAGCCGTATTTCTCAGGTCCAAATCAGGGTTTTGCGATCGGGAATCCAGCCTCACCAGGAAAATGAGATTCATGAAAACACCCTCTAAAGTTTATTTGATCCGGCACGGGATCGCCGAAAACCGGGTAGAGAATGCCCCCGATGAGAAGCGCCAGCTAACCAAGGAGGGAGTTGAAAAAACCCGGAAAGTAGCCAACCGTCTGCATCATTTGAATATTCATTTCGATCTGATTTTGACCAGTCCTCTGCTTAGGGCAAAGCAAACGGCTGATATTCTCCAAACCGCTGGTCTCGGTCAACAGATTAAAGAATCTACTTCCCTGGTTCCGAATGGGGATATCAATAACTGGCTCAACTGGTATCAGCAATGGCGTCAAAATGGCGGGCATTGTTTGGCCCTCGTCGGACATCAGCCGGATCAGGGGAACTGGGCCGAAATTTTGGTGTGGGGAGAACCCAAAGAAGGACTGATCCTCAAAAAAGCTGGGGTGATTGGTTTGGTCCTCCCAGAAACCGGGGATCCCGTGGGGAATAGTTCCCTATTTTGGCTAACCTCTCCCAAATTATTGCTATAACCTGAATGGCTGATTCGTTATGGGTTACCTAAATCAACAGTTCATAACGAATTATTTCCCACTCCCTCGGGCTTGATTTCTGCACTCAAAGGGCTGAAAATGCTGATATCAGAACCTTTTATCCTCTTAGGCCCTGATCATTTTCCGGGCTGGGCATCCTAAAGGATTTTTGGAAAAGCAGGAACAGTCCAAGCAGATCTGATAAGTTAGCTTGAAGAGATCTAATTACAGCGAAGGCTAAACCTATGACTGTCGCGGACGAACTAAAGACCGGTTTTGAATTTAAGCCCGGGTTAGAAGGCGTTCCGGTCACCCTATCCAGTATCAGTTTCGTGGATGGGAAGAAAGGAATTTTGGAATATCGCAATATTCCCATCGAAGAGCTGGCCCTCAAAAGCACCTTTCTGGAAACCTCCTATTTATTGATCTGGGGGGAACTCCCGACCCAGGATGAACTCGATGCATTTGAGAAGGAAATTCGCTATCACCGCCGCATTAAATATCGCATTCGGGACATGATGAAATGCTTTCCTGAAAGCGGTCACCCGATGGACGCCCTACAAGCCTCAGCTGCTGCCCTCGGCTTATTCTATTCCCGTCGGGCTTTGGACGATCCAGCCTATATTCGCGCTGCTGCGGTCCGGTTGTTGGCAAAAATTCCGACAATGGTGGCGGCATTCCAAATGATGCGGAAAGGGAATGACCCGATTCAACCTCGGGACGATTTGGACTATTCGGCCAACTTTCTACATATGCTGACCGAACAAGAGCCAGACCCCTTAGAGGCTCGCGTATTGGACATCTGCCTGACGCTTCATGCAGAACATACTATCAATGCTTCGACCTTTTCGGCCCGGGTGACGGCTTCCACCTTGACGGACCCCTACGCGGTGGTAGCCTCAGCGGTGGGAACTCTGGCAGGTCCTTTACATGGAGGGGCCAATGAAGAAGTGATTGATATGCTGGAGGCCATTGGCTCGGTTGAAAATGTCCGACCCTACATTGAAAATTGTCTGAAGACTAAATCTAAGATTATGGGGTTTGGTCACCGGGTCTACAAAGTTAAGGATCCCCGAGCGATTATCCTGCAAAATCTCGCTGAACAATTGTTTGAGAAGTTTGGCCGGGATAATTATTATGATATTGCTGTAGAGCTGGAGCGAGTGGTGGAGGAAAAACTCGCTTACAAAGGCATTTATGCCAATGTGGACTTTTACTCGGGTCTGGTTTATCGCAAGTTGGGGATTCCTACGGATTTGTTTACGCCGATCTTTGCGATTTCCCGGGTGGCGGGTTGGTTGGCTCACTGGAAAGAGCAACTGGGAGAAAACCGGATTTACCGTCCCACCCAAATTTATACGGGAACTCATAACGCGCCTTATATTCCGATCGCTGAACGTTAAGGCGATCGCGACGGCATAGCGCAACTCTAGGCTGGAGGGACCTCTACTCAAGGGTGGGGTCTGGGTCCTGATTTTTCCTTCTAGCCGCGATCGCCACCCTTGCCCTTAGATTCTCACAATCTGAGGGTTTTTTGTTGGGTAACTCTGCGCCCCAAATAACCAACCCCGTTCCCAGCCCTAAAGCCGGAATTCTTGCCAACCCGCAGCAGCATCAACCCGATCGCGATCGCTCCAATAGCGATCGCCCCTTGACCCTTTCCCTACCCTCCCCAGAAGGCCATCCTCTTCCTGAAAGACTGAAACTCAAGTCTCTCCCAGAGTTCTGGCGTCCATCGAGCGTTATACTGTTATTGCATTTAACCGAGTCGTAAGAAATCTTCACACTCTCAATAGGAAGCATGAACCCAGGTATAGACCTACAAGGAAGTTTTATAAAAGCGCTCGCAGATTTGGGCCTTCCAGCGGGAGCAGCCAAAGCCATCTGGATGCCAATTCCTATGGTACTCATGCTAGTTGTTGCCACAATTGGCGTGCTGGTAACCGTCTGGCTAGAGCGAAAAATTTCTGCTGCGGTCCAACAGCGCATCGGCCCAGAATACATCGGTCCTTTGGGGATTTTAGCTCCCGCCGCCGATGGTCTCAAACTCTTGTTCAAAGAGGATATCCTGCCCGCGAAAGCCGACCCCATCCTCTTTACCCTCGGGCCCGTCCTGGTGGTAGTCCCCGTGTTCGCATCCTTCCTGATCGTCCCCTTCGGACAAAATCTCATCATTAGCGATGTCGGGGTAGCCATCTTTTTATGGATTTCCCTTTCCAGCATTCAGCCGATCGGCTTGCTGATGGCAGGCTATGCCTCCAATAACAAATACTCTTTGATCGGTGGATTGCGCGCAGCAGCCCAGTCAATCAGTTATGAAATTCCCCTCGCCCTCAGTGTGCTGGCAGTGGTGATGATGTCCAACAGCCTCAGCACCCTCGACATTGTGGAACAGCAATCGAGCTATGGCATCCTCGGTTGGAACGTCTGGCGTCAACCCCTCGGCTTTATCATCTTCTGGATAGCCGCCCTGGCGGAATGCGAACGCTTACCCTTTGACCTCCCTGAAGCAGAAGAAGAAATCGTCGCCGGATATCAAACCGAATACTCGGGCATGAAATTCGCCCTGTTCTACTTAGGGTCCTACGTTAACCTCGTCCTCTCAGCACTCCTAATCGCCGTGTTATATCTGGGTGGCTGGGAATCTCCGATCCCCGTAGAACTACTGGGCCAGTGGCTGGGTGTCAGCGAAACCACCCCTTGGCTGCAAGTGATTACCGGAACCCTCGGTATCACCATGACCCTGCTCAAGGCTTACTTCTTTGTTTTCCTTGCCATTTTGATGCGGTGGACCTTACCCCGTGTGCGGATCGACCAACTCCTCGATTTAGGATGGAAATTTCTGTTGCCGGTTTCTCTGGTCAATCTGCTCTTAACTGCCGCCTTAAAGTTGGCCTTTCCCTTTGCCTTTGGTGGGTAAGCAAGGTTTTTTCGTTCAAAAACTGCCCAGTTATTGAGCGATCGCTTAATTTCATCTTGACTTCAGGTCACCACTCCCTATCACCTAGCAGTCATCGCCGAGAACACTATGCTCAAATTCCTCAACCAAGTTAGCAACTACGCCAAAGAAACCGTTCAAGCGGCCAAATATATCGGTCAAGGACTCTCCGTGACCTTTGACCATATGCGCCGTCGCCCAGTTACGGTGCAATATCCCTACGAAAAACTCATTCCTTCCGAACGGTATCGGGGTCGGATTCACTTTGAATTTGATAAGTGCATTTCCTGTGAAGTGTGCGTCCGCGTTTGTCCGATTAACCTACCTGTCGTCGATTGGGAATTCAACAAAGAAACCAAAAAGAAACAACTCAAACACTACAGTATTGACTTCGGCGTTTGTATCTTCTGCGCCAACTGTGTCGAATACTGTCCAACCAATTGTCTCTCCGCCACGGAAGAATACGAACTTTCCACTTACGATCGCCACGAATTGAATTTTGATAACGTGGCAATGGGACGCTTACCTTACAAGGTCACCGATGATCCAATGGTGACCCCCCTCAGAGAACTCGCCTATCTACCCAAAGGCGTGATCTCTCCCCATGATTTGCCCCCAAACTCTCGTCGTGCGGGTCTGCGTCCCGAAGAAATTCGAGAAAAAATGGAACAAGAACAATCCACAGAAAAATAGGGAAAATTTGTCACCGGATGGAATGGGCTGATTGAACTCAGAATGAAGGATAACCCCAACAAATGACCCTAGACAAATGACCCCCGACAAAGGAACAACGACAAAGAACAAAGGACAAATACAGTGAATTTAGCGGAAGGCGTTCAGATAGTTTCGTTTGGCCTGCTGGCCGTGATGATGATAGGAGCTGCCTTGGGTGTAGTGCTCCTGTCTCAGGTCGTTTATTCGGCCTTTTTATTAGGCGGCGTGTTTATCAGCATGGCCGGTTTGTATCTGTTGCTCAATGCTGATTTTGTAGCAGCGGCCCAAATTTTGATTTATGTCGGTGCCGTTAACGTTCTGATTTTGTTTGCCATCATGCTGGTCAACAAACAGGAGGATTTTACGAACCTTCCTAATTACTGGATCCGCCGGGGAGCAACCGCCCTCGTGGCTTTGGGATTATTTGCACTGTTGAGCACAATGGTTCTCTCAACTCCTTGGGCCATCACTCCAACTGCAGCAACCGCAGAAAATACCGTGGTGCAGATTGGTGAACATTTATTCAGCGATTTTTTACTGCCCTTTGAATTGGCTTCGGTCCTGTTGTTGATGGCAATGGTCGGCGCAATTATTTTGGCCCGTCGGGAGTTAATTCCGCCCGATCGAAAAGCTCAACTCGATTCAGCAGAACTGGATTTGAAGTTGCCGGAACGTCCCCGTGCACCCGTCCCGGCTCTCCGGGGAAATCGGGTCAAAACCCAAGAATGAAAAGGGTAAAAGGACATCAAACATTGTCAAGTTTTACCGAGTTAAGGGGTGAATTTCACCGCCCCTTAATCATTCAAAAGCTAGTAAGATACTGATGAGGATTAATGGAACTGCAACTCGAATACTTTTTAGTTTTGGCAGCCGCCTTGTTCTGCATTGGCATTTATGGCTTGATTACCAGTCGCAACGCCGTCCGGGTGTTGATGTCGATTGAGCTATTGTTAAATGCAGTGAATTTGAATTTAATCGCCTTTTCTAATTTCCTAGACTCCGCTACAATTAAGGGTCAGGTTTTTGGGGTGTTTGTAATTACTGTGGCGGCGGCGGAAGCGGCAGTAGGTTTGGCGATCGTCCTGGCTATCTATCGGAACCGGGATACGGTGGATATGGAGCAGTTCAATCTCCTGAAATGGTAAGAAGAGTCTGAGTCCCGAGGCTATGACTCTATTAAACCGGGTTTTTTAATAGAGACCCGGTTTCTAATTTTTGGGGGAGATGGTTCGGGGCGGCTATTCAGTTTGGGTAGAATCTGGCAAGTGGCATCCTAAGCAAGTATATTTTGAGAATATTTAAGGGACTTATCAGGTGACAATCAAGAACTCATAGGCTGACTGAATAAACTGATAAATGCCCACAACAGAACATAAAACGGTTAGGGGGTTAGTCTCAAGTGCAGCTTAAAAATGCAATTATTGCTCATAAAGCCGGAGATGACCTATCTCGGCGATGGGCCGATCGATGCGCTCGGGAGTTGGAAAATCGCGGGTGTCATGTTTTGGTTGGACCTAGTGGGTCTAAAGATAATCCCTATCCTGTTTTTTTGGCATCCTCAACGAGTCCAATTGATTTGGCTGTAGTGTTTGGGGGGGATGGGACGGCCCTAGCAGCGGCTCGACAACTGGCCCCGGAGGGAATTCCTATGTTGGCGGTCAATGTGGGGGGGCATCTGGGGTTTATTACCGAACACTTTGAGGAGTTTAAAGATACGGAACGAGTTTGGGATCGCTTGTTAGAGGACCGTTATGCGATTCAACGCCGGATGATGCTCCAAGGACGGGTTTATGAGGGGCATCATACGAATATGAAACCGGCGAGCGATCGCTTTTTGGCTTTAAATGAAATGTGTGTTAAACCCGCCGCAGCGGACCGGATGATCACCTCAATTCTGGAGATGGAAATTGATGGGGAGGTGGTGGATCAGTATCAGGGAGATGGTCTGATTGTAGCAACGCCTACGGGTTCAACCTGCTATACGGTTTCGGCAAATGGCCCGATTATGCATGATGGGATGGAGGCGATCGCCGTGACTCCGATTTGTCCCCTCAGTTTGTCCAGTCGTCCCATTGTGTTGCCCCCAGGAGCCGTGGTCAGTATTTGGCCTTTAGCAGACCCGGATCTGAGTACAAAGTTGTGGATGGATGGGGTCATGGCGACCTCAATTTGGCCGGGACATCGGGTCGATGTGCGGATGGCAGATTGTCGCGCTAAGTTTATTATTTTACAGGAAAATTATTCCTATTATCAGACTTTACGGGAAAAGTTACAATGGGCAGGGGCGAGAATTAAATATAATAATAATCACCGCCATTAAAAGAGGCCAAAAACCACAGGCGATCGCCTCAATATCCCGGTGAATGTAGGGGGTTTTAAAGAGGCGATCGCCTGTGGTTTTAAATACTTGCCACTCATTTTTTCAAAAGTTTGCACCGCCGGAAAATCTCTCCCAGAATCTTTAAAATGACTCTGGTTCATGACCTCGGCGGTTTCAACCGTTTTAATCCAGAATGTCCGATGGAACTTGCAACATTAAGGATGAAGAATAACCCGAAATTTCCCTCTAAGTGGGAGTCGCTGTGCCCAATTGATTGATTGTGCTTTTGACGCGCTTTTGCCGATTAAGAGGAGACCCCCCACTGGGGCGATCGCAGCCGGTGATTGTCCGTTCGGGGCCTCCTCTTAATTTTTCTGTTCCGAGGCGATCGCTAAGGATAAGGGTGAACAGACGAGTTCGGGGTGGCACCCGCTGGGGTCACTACAAACTGGAGGCACCTCATAATCACATAACGTTAAGGGTTGAGATTTAATTTGTACTGCCGCTATTAGGGTGGCAGATAAACCCATGATGCTAATCCAAAACAGCCGGTTCATAAACAGTTCACTCCATAGCAGATGACTGCCTGTTTATTCGGCTGCTGTAGAGCCATTTCCGAAGGAAGCGATCGTCTTAATTTCCAGAATCTACTCCGGCTGTCCTCACCCTGGATCCAAACTGGGCTGTGCCAACAAAACTGGATTCTGTATTTTAAGCTACAGCACCTCTTGGCAAGGGTAATTATATTAAATTGCTAACAGACTTAATAGAATTACATAGGCCAGTCGGTCTTTTTAGTAAAGGGATATAAAAGGCAATCCCGCCAGACTTCATTCTGGCGGGATTGTTGTTTTTTGCGGGGGAGTTAAATTCAGGAACCCAGTTTTTGCAAAAGTCCAGGATTCACAGATGCATTGTTCTGGACTCTCACAGAATTATTCCCTATTTTGTGTCAGTCAGGAACCCCTACATGGAGAAAGTAACTCGGCTGTAGCAAAATCTTCTCAAACCTATTCCTTACGGGGCAAAACACGAGCGATCGCTTATTTTCTAGCAAGCCCTCCGAGTCTGTTAATGTAGAACGACTCAGGGATCTTCTATACAAGACTTCTGGCAAAATCGAGCTGCCCTCTCTCTCGGTCAAAATGATTGAAAGTCTCTATAAATGATCCCCGGTAAGCCCAACCCCTGATCTTCAGAAAACGGTCACAACAACGGGTAGATTAATTTTCCAAATTTGGGAACTTTCCGGATATAAATTCTATCAATAATTGGCTTCTAACGGGGAATAATGTCAAACTCACAGGATTCAGCTCCCCTCAGCACGTAGATAATAGAATGTAGGGAATCAATATATCCTAAAATCTAAAGGGGAATCCGCCTGAACGAGAGGACCAAGGGAGATTTAAATCTCAGGGGTCCCAACAGACTGGAACCCACCCCTACACCGTTAGGGCAACCGATGAAGGATCGGCTCCCTTATAGGGGTAATTTAGAGTTGAGAGTTGTCGAGTAGCAATGGGTATTTTTTTTTACTATATTTTCCTATCCCCTCAATGAGTACAGACCCCCATACTATGATTGAGATATTCGGACATTTCATTCAAAATCCGCCTCTGGGCACCGAGTATTTAATTCTGGGATTCTCCCCGAGTTCGGCTTCTATTAAAAAGCGATGGCGAAATAATGGCTTATCAGCGGACTTTGTAGCCAATTATTTATCTACCTTTTTTGGAGACAATGGAGACCCCCAGAATCCTTGTCATAAAAAAGCGGAAAGCGCTCATAGCGTCAACTATATCGCCAATGAGTTATTAGAAAACGCGATGAAGTTTAGTGATTCCACCGTGCCGCATCCCACCACCCTTCAAATTCATTTATATGAAGATTCGATTATCTTAATGACCAATAATGGTATAAATGGAGAACAGAAGGCTGAGTTGCAGGCTTTCATTGAACAATTAAGTATCGGCGAACCTGAACAGTTATATCTGGAACAGTTAGAGAAGAATGCAGCGGCAGAGGACCCGACCAATTCAAGGTTAGGGTATTTAACGATTCTGAATGATTATCAAGGAAAAATTGGGTGGCAATTCGAGAGCTTTCCGGAAGAATCTAAAGGAATCTCTTTAACCACGATGGTGAAATTATTCTTATAGCTAAAAATTAGTCAGTAAAAGATTCGTAATTGGCCTTGGGGCGAGATGACCAAGGTAATTTCGATCCCAGAGAGAGACGGGATTTTACTTGACCCACTTAGAATCTAAAAACCCGGAGCGAAAAAGCCAGGTTTTTATGTTCTAAGGGGGTCAGGTGCGGATTGCGGGACACTTAGTTCAGTTGACAGAACTTGCGATCGCGATCGGATTCCGGTTCTTGCCACGAATAGGCAAAGTGACTAACAGAGTTAATCCGGGAAGAATAGCGCCGCAATGCATACATTTGGTCTTCTAAAGGCGGGCGATTCGTAACGGGAACGCCCCAATCTCCAGCTAAAGCCGGGATAACCTGGGTGCCTTCCGGAGCCATGCTTAAAACCCGCTCAATTTCTTCCATAATACAATCAGGTTTTTGGCAATTGGCATAAGCCATTGGATGCCATTCCATCTCCGGCGAAAAGCGATCCCAAGCTTGTAACCGAGAATCAAATCCTCCTTGACCAACGGGACGATTACCCCCGGGGAAAAATACCGCACCCGAAGGGATCCCTTGAGGTTGAACTTGCTCCACTGCCAGATTCACAAAATCAATAATTCCTTGCACGGCATGAGCGACACTGAGATACCAGAGTTGCCATTGCAGGAGGGGCAGACGTTCCCCAGGGGTTCCCATTGTTTTAGAACCCGGGGGGTTTGTGCGACCTTGCCACATGGGTTCTGCCTCATCAGGATAGAGGGCATCGACAGCAGCAATATCGTTCACAGTAATGAATCCTTGGGTAACGTAGCGCCGGATTAATTCCTGACCTTTTCGATTGAGCCCTCGTTGCAATAGGGTTTGCTGGGATGCTTCACTGTAAATCCAGAGGTCTGAGGGTTTGGTGACGACAGAAGCAGGGCCGACACCGCGTAGATAGCGGACGTAATCGAATAACATTCCGTCCGGTTTGCGCTTGAGGACTTCTGCCAGCAACCAGGAGTAGTCCCGACGAGCTTGAGGACTGTAAGGGTCGATAAACCCGTGATTAGCATGACTTTCCCCGACCTCTTCATGCAAGCTGGGGTCCTGCATGGCGGTGAGGGTATTCTGCCCTTGCCCGTTCCGGGCGAGTGCGCCTTGGCGGTCCGGGAGTTGGGCGTAGCTATAGCCAAAGTTCATAGTGAACAACCAAGCATAAGCCTTGAGCCCGCGTTCTTGGGCTTTTTGGATACTGTCGGCTAAAAGGTCAGCATTTTCATAGCCCGGGATCCGAACGACGGAAGGCCAAGGGGTGTTGTTTTCTGCCTGGGGTAGGAGGACTTGGCCGTCATAAAAGGCTTCGATATAGACTTGGTTGTAACCTTTGTTAACGACTCGATCGAGGAGGGCATCTAAGGCACCGGGTTGAAGATCGCAGGGATACAGACGTAACCAGAGGGCTTGATTTTGGGGC
The DNA here is from genome assembly GCF_025370755.1 of Laspinema sp. D2d. GTDB lineage: Bacteria > Cyanobacteriota > Cyanobacteriia > Cyanobacteriales > Laspinemataceae > Laspinema. Next base: position 248,513 of record NZ_JAMXFC010000004.1, read on the forward strand.
CAAGTTTGCTGGCGACATTCCTGTAAGCGTTCAGCTTCTTTGACCAGAAAGGCTTGATAGCGATCGCGAGCAGCCTGATCACCTTCCAGGGTGGCTTGCCGCAGTTGTTCTTTTTCGGCGATATCTGCTGGAGAAGCCAAACAGGACCCTTGAACTTGGGAGAGGGCCGGTTGGACCCAGAATGTGGGACTCACGATCGCGGTTAGAACCGTTGCCAGTAAACCGCGATAAAAATGCTGCCAGTCAAGCGTCATCGCTGTTTTAGGTTTAAAAATTTTTTGGAGACGATTAGACATCAGGTACCCGTACAGAATCCACGCAGAAGTTTCTCAGCACTGTTCAGTTCTATCTTAGTTTTTCAGCATGATTGCCAGCCTTTGATTAGATTTGGGTTGGCAACGATCTCTAATCACCAAGGGTTTCATGTCATCCCCTTACCCCTCAACTGGGGGGTTCATAGATTGACTCATCTTTTTGGGCGAGGGCAATGTTGCGATCGCCCAAATAAAGACCCGTACAAGAGGAGTTAATTGTAAACAAAGCAACCCCATCCCGGATGGGAATTTGCTCGATTAAGTTCCTCGACTCAGAGCCGATTCTACTTGTTTGAACTCTTGTTCAAGACGGTCTTTCAACTTTTTGGGGACCGGACGGTTAGGATAGGAATTATAATGTCCTGCTAATCCATTCAATGCGGTTTGCATCGTGGTAAATGAAGCCAGCTTCGCCACAGACTCATCCCGACGATAGCGGGCAAAAAATTCGTTGATTCTTAGACGGGCGTCGGCCTGGGCCGAGGATTTCTCCGGGGAATCCTCCGGTAGTTCGATCGCCGTTCTCATACTATTAACCAATGAGAGGGTATCTTGGCGATAATCGCCAGTGAGCAGTCCATTACCCGAACAGCCCACCAAGGCGATCGCGACGACCAAGACTAGGGCCAGGAGGCGGGACCAATATTGTTTTAGGGGGATCATACAAACCAATCGTGTTATCAAAATTAACGTCTATCGTATCTTGAATTGAGGAGTGGCGATCCCATCAAGGATTGGAATTTTTTGGGGCATTCATCAACTCAACCTCAGTCAAATGGCTCCACCCCGGATGCGATCGCCAGCCAGAACAGTCCCTCAATTCTTCTGGCTTCCTCCTTCTGAACCGTAAGCGGTTGAGAAAGGTGTCCTCGATTGTAACAGATTGTTAAGAACAGTTTTCAACGGACTCCCGATCAGCTAGGGATGACAATTCAGAGCCGATGGCGACGAAAATGCCCTGAGCACCCTAGCAAAACTTACCCTACAGATTAAGCGTTACAATAGAACCTTATACTGAATGTGGCTCACCCCAATCCACCAGACATTACCAGAGTTCCAATCAATGGGTGATCTGCGATCGCGGAATTTTTAGTACCCTGGGGTATAGGGGAATAGAAAATACCTGTAGAGTCGAAGGGACAAGGATGCCGGTAACGGAATCGAGTCAACCGGCTATCAAGCAGGAACTCCAGATCAGAAATCTGGGGAATCTCCCTCTCCATTGCGTGGCAGTGGGAAGGAGAGAAGTCAAATGATTAAACAGAAATCACGAATCAAAGGGTCAATGAATATGGCACAAGAGCCTGTTTCTCCAGTGGTGCTAGTAATTTTAGATGGTTGGGGAGTCAGCGAATTAACCACAGGAAATGCTATTGCTGCTGCCAAAACACCCGTGATGGACAGCCTTCGGGCCGCCTATCCGAATACAACCATTCGCACATCCGGGAAAGCAGTAGGACTGCCGGAAGGTCAAATGGGCAATTCTGAAGTCGGTCACATGAATATCGGTGCCGGTCGAATTGTCAAACAAGAACTCCTGCGGATCACCGATGCGGTGGAAGATGGCTCCATCCTGCATAACCCGGCACTGGTTAAAGTTTGCCAAGACATTAAAGAAAGCGGCGGAAAACTCCACCTCATGGGGCTTTGCTCCGAGGGAGGAGTGCATTCCCACCAAAATCATTTAATTGGACTACTCAGCCTCGCTAAAGCCCAAGGGCTGACCAACGTTTGTATTCACGCCATCACCGATGGCCGGGATACCTCTCCCAGAGATGGAGCAGAAGCCCTGGGAAAAATCGAAGCCGCAGCCCAGGAAATCGGCGTGGGTCGCATCGTGACCCTCAGTGGTCGATATTATGCAATGGATCGCGATAACCGCTGGAATCGGGTAGAAATGGCCTATAAAGTCATGACCACCGATGGACCCGGTGACGGTCGTTCGGTCATCGAACACTTAAAAGAGTCTTACACCCAGGACCTCACCGATGAATTTGTCCTGCCGGTTCGGATTGCACCAGGAGCCGTAGAATCGGGAGATGGGGTGATCTTCTTTAACTTCCGGCCCGATCGCTCCAGACAACTGACCAGCGCCTTTGTAGACCCGAATTTTCAAGGATTTGAGCGGGAGAAAATTGAATCCCTCTCCTTTGCCACCTTTACCCAATACGATTCAGAACTGCCCGTGTTGGTGGCTTTTGAACCCCAAAACCTCAGCAATATTTTCGGCGAAGTCGTCTCCAATCACGGTTTGCGGCAGTTGAGAGCAGCAGAAACGGAAAAGTATGCTCATGTCACCTATTTCTTTAACGGCGGTTTAGAGGAACCTTTTGAGGGCGAGGACCGGGAATTAGTCCAGTCGCCGATGGTGGCAACCTACGACAAGGCCCCGGAAATGTCTGCGGAGGCTGTCACCGATGTGGTGGTTGCTGCGGTGAAAAAACGGATTTACTCCCTGGTGGTGGTGAACTATGCTAACCCGGATATGGTGGGTCATACGGGAAATATTGAGGCTACTATTACCGCCATTGAAACCGTAGACCGCTGTTTGGGGCGCTTGCTGGATGCGATCGGGCGAGCTGGCGGCACTACTTTAATCATCGCCGATCATGGCAATGCCGAATATATGATCGATGAAGAAGGCAACCCCTGGACTGCTCACACCACCAATCCAGTCCCCTTAATTCTCGTCGAAGGCGAAGGGCGGAAAATTCCCGGACATGGCACTGAAGTCAAACTAAGAACGGATGCCTGTTTAGCCGATATTGCTCCCACTCTGCTGGAAATTTTACAACTGCCTCAACCCGAGGAAATGACGGGACGTTCTGCTATTGAATCTCCCGTTTTTAACCTACAGTCCTCACTCGAACCCCTGCGAATTCCGGTCTAGGAAGCTCAGGGTCTGACATGGAGGTTTGTTCAAAGTCATTTTTTAATGGGAAATTGACAAATGACCTTGAACAAATCAGAGTAAATTAAAGAAGCACTCAATTTCACTGATTTAGCCAGGTATCGCTGTCATGAATATCTCAACGCTCGTCGAACTCATTTGGTTATTTTCTGCCATCAGTTTAATTATTTTAGTCCTACTCCACAGCCCAAAAGGAGATGGAATTGGCGGGATTGGAGGACAAGCTCAACTGTTTACCAGCGCTAAAAGTGCAGAAACAACCCTTAATCGGATCACTTGGGCATTGACGATTATTTTTATGGGCCTAACGGTGATTTTAAGTGCCGGATGGCTTGCTCCTTAAACCGCGATCGCCCCTTGAACAATTCACTCCAATTTAACCCGGTTTCCCCTCAGAAGCCGGGTAATTTTTCACGGATTTTCTATCGCTTCTGATAGCTCTGTAAAAACCCGCACCCTGAAGGGTGGGGCTATACGGACAAAGCCCGCGCAGGGGGGCTATAGAGCGAAAACGAACTTTTTTTAACCGGATTTTATATAGGATTTATCAATCTAGTGCGGTCCAGTTTTCGGGTCAAAGTCCCCCTTGACAAGGGGGATTTAGGGGGATCGTTCAGAGTTCAGGCGATCGCAAACCGCTATATCCCGACTATAGTCATGCTCTTTCCGAGTTTATAGTAATAACTTAAGTCTTTATTTTCCAGCGTTTGTAGTAACAACTTTATTGTTTATAAACCCTAATTTTTAATAACAACATCTTTCACCTGTTGTTACTCCTCATGTCATCCATGAAATTGTTAAAACCGAGTCTAGGCAATGCTCAAACTGTAACAGAACCGATCGCCATTGGACGTGCTGTGCTGCAATTAGCCACCCCGGCGATCGCCCAACTGCTTCTCCAAGCCTTGGTGTTTCTCGCCGATCGCGCTATGTTGGGTCACTATAGCAGCATCGCCTTAGCCTCGATGCGAATTAGTGGACCCTTGCATTGGTGTCTCTATAGCACCCTTTCCGCCTTCTCCGTAGGCACGATCGCCCTCGTGGGACGTGCTGTGGGTGCCCAAAATAAATCCCTCAGTACCGCCACCCTGCGCGCCAGTCTAATGCTGGCATTAGGGACGGGACTGGCGATCGCCCTCGGTAGCACTGTCGGTTTAAATCCCTTATTGGCATATCTTCCCTTCGGAACCCCGGAAGTCCAACAAGCTGCCTACGATTACCTCCGGATTATCTTGCTGGGAATGCCTCTGCAATTGCTCTCCATTGTTGCAGCAGCAGCATTGCAAGCTTCAGGGAATACTCAAATCCCCTTGTTTGTGGGACTGGTTGCCAATGCGGTGAATATTCTCCTCAATTACTGCCTGATTTTTGGCAATTGGGGTGCACTCAACCTGGGAATAGCCGGTGCAGCGATCGCCAGTGTGACAGCAATGGCAATTAATACGGTGATTTTAGGGATAATTTTGTATCGGGGGACTCCGCGCTTAACCTTACGCGATCGCGGGGGGGAACTCCAAGCCTTGCGCCGATTATTCCGCGTTTCAGTACCCACGTTCAATGAACGCCTGTTTCGGAGTTTAGGCTATCTGGGGTTTAGTGCAGCGATCGCCACCTTGGGAACAGAAGCAATGGCAGCTTATGAGATTACCTTGGGAATTGAGGAAATTTGCTACTACATTGCCGAAGGATTTGGCATTGCCACAGCGGCGATCGTTGCCCAACAATTAGGAGCAAATCGACCGGATCAAGCCACCAGTAGCAGCATTATTGCCACCGGATTAGCGGTTTGCTGTTTGAGTCTGGGTAGCCTGTTATTTTTGGGAATTCCCGAGGTATTGTTGGGGATTTTTTCCAAAGATACGGAGATTATTGCGGCGGCGGTGCCTTGTTTATATATAGCGGCAGTGGCGCAACCGTTTATGGCAATGAGTATGGCGATCGAGCAAGCACTACGGGGTGCTGGAAATACGAAAACCGCTTTTTATGTCTCGGCGATCGGATGGTTTGGGGTGCGATTATTTGCCACCTATATTTTTGCGTTTGTGTTGAATTGGGGATTAGTAGGGGTGTGGATCGGTTCTACCTGTGATTGGATGATCCGGGCGTTGATCTTGGCGATCGTGTTTTGGCGCGGTAATTGGCGTGAGGTTATAGTCTAGGGAAAGCATCCGGGCGATCGCCGCGATCGATTTCTGGCAGTCAAAGGAGGTAACCCGAGGCGGCATAATAGAAATGAGCCTCTGCTCGTCCACCTTCAGTGCTTTGAGCGCAGCTTTTATGGATAGATCCTCGATAGAACCGTTACTGGAAGACCTGAAAAACCCAACGGAGAAAGTCCGCGATCGCGCCACTCAAGAGCTTTGGCGAATCTGGTTCCATCAAAAAGGCGTCTATGGGTTGGACTTTCTCCAGCGTGCTCAAGTGCTGCTGGATCGGGGTAATTTGAAAGAGGCAGAGGCGGTTCTCACGGAACTGATTCAAGATCAGCCGGATTTTGCCGAAGCTTGGAATCGACGGGCGGTTCTGTATTACAGTATGGGGGACTATTACAAAGCCATAGAGGATTGCCGGGTGGCGATCGAACTCAATCCGGTTCATTTTGGCGCGCTACATGGACTGGGATTATGTTATGCCACCCTAGGAAAGTACCGCGACGCGATTCAGGCATTCCAACAAGCCCTCGCTATTCAGCCTTTTGCTTTAATTAATCAACGCTTAATCCTAGAATGTACAGCCCGATTGAGCTAGGGTCATGAGTCATCCGTCCTGGGCCGCTTTAATCTTGACCTCAAAAAAAAACTACACGATTTGCGTGTAGTTAGAACCCAAATATCTCACTAAATTGTTAATTTAACAAGGGATTTAAAGTTGAATTGATGAGTGAATTTAATGTTTGAATCGAGAGATAAAGACGGTCAGTGTTTAAATTTTGAGTCGCTTTTAGAAAGTATCCGAGAAGGAACGGGAAAAGACTAGGGAGATTACTCGGTGACTTTAATCCATCCCCGGCGCACGGCGTGCAGCAGACGGTCGATCGCCGCATAGTCTTCACAATTGAGGGTATTTTCTAAAAGGGCAGCCATTAAACCTTCCCGTTCGGTGATGGTAAGGAAACCGGCGTTCCAGGCTTGACCGAAGACTTCAGCAATCAGAGAGGTGGAGTAAAGGGTGGGTACTTGCATAGGGAGGTGTGGTTGAACTCTACCCTTTTAATATCTCCTGAAACTCAAGCTTTTACAGCGATCGCAAGGGTGGGTAACTCGTGATACTTATCAAAACGCGGGGTGATTTCAAGCCTCGGGTAATAGAGGAGCGGATCAGCTTATAGCTGTGATATGCATCACCGGAAACCGGAAAGCAGCCCCCTGACGAGGCCCAGTCATCCTCCCCTAGAGGCTAAACAGTGGGAAAGGGTTTAAATTTTCAAGGGAGTCAATTCCAGGAAAAGATCTGGATAAACCCACTGCCCCGTTGTATTGCTAATCCAGACGAGAAGGCTACGGAACCTGGAAAATTGAGATTGCCACAGAAAATCACTAGATTTTATGGGCGATCGCCTTAGCAGCCACTGGGGAACGATAAGCAAAGCCTGGAACTGCTGCAAAGTCGGTTCGGTCAGCATCTCGAAGCCCTCCAAATTTAGAGTAGAACCCGGGATGATGGAATTCCCAATCTACGCTAACGTTATTAAGATTGTTGATGCAACGCGGGGTATCCAACGGGATAGATAAAGATGAAATTGATGCGCTTAGTATTCCGAATTTTCCAGCAAAGACAACCGAAGCGCCGCATGGGTGCAGGCCAGTTATCAAACGACCTGTGGTCCCTATATCGGCGCATCGTGCGTACTTTTTTCACGGGAAATCCACTCAAAATCCAGTTTGTAGTCTGGGGTTGTTTACTCTTGTTATTGCTCAACGTTCCGCCGGGGACCGCGCAGTATCCGCGCCCGGTGATGCCGCCTGCGGTTGCGCCCCCCACTGCAGTCCCTGCACCCATCAACAACCCTGGAGTTGAGCGGAACTCCCCTGAAATGACCCAACTCCAATTTCCACTCCAAGGCGATGATCGGGTTCAAAAACTCGTCAGCATCGGCCATCAGCACGAATTTCGAGGGGTCTGGGTAGCCTCGGTGGCTAACATTGATTGGCCCTCGGCTAGTAATCTTTCCGTAGACGAGCAAAAAGCGGAATTGGTGAAGATCCTGGACCAGATGCAATCTTTAAATTTGAATGCCCTGGTCCTCCAAATTCGCCCCAATGGAGATGCTTTTTATGCGTCGCAAATTGAACCTTGGAGTGGATGGCTGACGGGAACTCAGGGACAAGCGCCCCAACCTTTTTATGACCCCCTAGAGTTTGCGATCGCTGAAAGTCATAAGCGCAATATCGAGCTTCATGCTTGGTTTAACCCCTACCGCGCTAAAATGCCGGGGGAAAAATATGGCCTGAGTTCCAACCACATGGCCTCCATGTATCCCCAATATGCCTATCAATATGGGGATTTACTCTGGATGGACCCCGGAGCTAAAGAAGTCCAAGACCGGGCTTATGATGTGATTATGGATGTGGTCCGTCGTTATGATGTCGATGGCATTCATATTGATGACTATTTCTACCCCTATCCCCAAGAAGGGGTGCGCTTCCCTGATAACGCCACTTATGCTGCCTATCAAAACAGTGGCGGAACTCTTGCACTCGCGGATTGGCGCAGAAAAAACGTCAACGATGCGATCGAACGGATTTGGAATGGGATTAAAACTGAAAAACCCTACGTTAAATTTGGGATTAGTCCCTTTGGCATTTATCGTCCGGGAAAAGTCCAGGGAATTGTTGGGTTTGACCAATATGATGGACTTTATGCCGACGTTAAAAAATGGCTAGATGAAGGGTGGCTGGATTATCTAGCGCCTCAACTCTATTGGCGGATTGACCCACCGCAACAAAGCTATCCGGTTTTATTAAACTGGTGGAGTCAAAATAATCCCCTGCGTCGTCATATTTATGCCGGAAATTATCTGAGCAAACTCGATGGCAATGGTTGGCCGATTTCTGAGTTTGAAAGACAGGTAGAAATTTCTCGCCAAGCAGTGGATCAACTATCCCTGGGTAATATTTTCTTTAGCATGAAAGTGTTTAAGGAAAATTGGCTGGGAATCAATGAGCGTTTTAGAGCAGCCGTCTATCCGTCTCAGGCGCTGCCTCCGACGATGCCTTGGTTAGATGCAATTCCTCCAGCAGCGCCAACAGGTGTCCGTGCCAATGATAATGCGATCGCCTGGGATGCGGCTAATAATGATGTTCGCTACTGGACGGTTTATCGTCAAAATGGCAATCAATGGCAATTGGTCAAAGTTCTGAATTCCGGTGCCAATTCCATCACCGGATTGCAACCCGGAAGCTATGCCGTTTGTAGCGTAGACCGCATGGCGAATGAAAGCCCCGGTGTTGTCGTTTCTCTATAACTTTAAATCGGATTAAATTAGCCTCCCATCCTCAGAGATGGAGCTATCAAAAAAAGGCCCCCTTGTAGGGGCTTTTTTTATTGTTCGTAGTGACGACTTCTGTCGTTTCTTCTATCCCGCCGTAAAATTATGCAGTAAAATTTTTATAATGTTTTGACCGTCAAGACTTGAGGCGGGACTGAATCCGGAGGATAGAGGAAATCTACCTGAACCGATCGCACCTCATTCGGGGCTAAATTTAAGGTAACTAAGGGGTCGAGAATTTGTCCTCGACGATGCCATAAATGCAGGTAACGGGTGATAGCTTCTCCATTATCATCAGTATATCGTAAGCGGACTGTTGAGCGGAAAAAAGGATAATCCCAAGGGGGTTGACGAAAGATTAATCCGCCTTTAGATAAGCGTTCTTCTTTCATTGGAGTTTCGAGAGTAACTGCCACTTGTTGCGGGCGATCGCTCTCGTTTCGCAGGGGTAAAGTTAAATCATAATGTACCCCATAATTCGCATGGGATTCATAGGCTGTATCCGGATAGCGAACTAACAATTTTGCCGCTTGACTTTGACCTGTTCCTAATGTACCAGCCCGTAAGGGATAGAGTCGAGGGGAATGTTACCATTCCACCCCTCTCTTCCGAAACCGTGCGTGCGATTTTCACCGCACACGG
>NZ_JAMXFC010000005.1 GCF_025370755.1 Laspinema sp. D2d
CTCCCCATCCTCCCCATCCTCCCCATCCTCCCCATCCTCCCCATCCTCCCCATCCTCCCCATCCTCCCCATCCCCCCTATCTGCCTAAAAATATGGAAAAATCATCACCAACCCGCCGTTTCCCTCCCAGCTAAAAAAGTCGATTAAATTTTAAAATGCAAGATAAAGTTCTGGAATCTTGCCCGGTAAAGTTCATTAAGTCAACCCTAACTCAATGAGGAGAAGTTCATGCATCAGAAAAAAAGATTAGGCGTATTAACCAGTGGGGGAGACTCGCCGGGAATGAATGCTGCGGTTAGGTCCGTGGTTCGGTCTGCGATCGCCCAAGGAATTGATGTATTTGCCATTTATGAAGGCTATCAGGGGATGGTGGAGGGGGGACAATGCGACTTGGAAAACCCGCGTCGGGTTGCCCCCGATGCTGAAGCTTGTATTCGCCAATTGCATTGGTATGACGTGGCGGGGATCTTACATAAAGGGGGGACGATTATTGGAACAGCGCGATCGGCCCAATTTCGGACTCGGGAAGGCCGATTACAGGCGGTTCGGAATTTGTTAGCCCATGATATCGATGGATTGGTGGCGATCGGGGGGGATGGCAGTCTCACAGGTGCTCACTTGTTCCGCAGTGAATGGCCGGAATTAGTCGCTGAACTCCTAGAACGAGGTGATATTGATGCGGAACTTGCTGAACGTCACCGCCACTTAACCATTGTCGGATTAGCCGCATCCATTGATAATGATATGTATGGCAGTGACATGACCATCGGGACCGATACTGCCCTTCACCGCCTAACGGAAGCTGTAGACTCAATTTCCTCCACCGCTGCTAGTCATCAGCGCACCTTTGTGGTGGAAGTCATGGGACGGCATTGCGGCTATTTGGCGTTAATGGGGGCTTTAGCAACAGGCGCAGACTGGGTATTGATTCCCGAATGTCCTCCCGAGGGGGATTGCTGGGAAGATAAAATGTGCGAAGTTCTCCAAGCGGGTCGAGAATCTGGACGTCGTGATACCATTGTGATTGTCGCCGAAGGTGCCAAGGACCGTCTCGGCAACCCGATTTCCTGTGAATATGTGCGCCAAGTGCTAGAAGAAAAACTCGGGGAAGATGCCCGAGTCACGATTTTAGGCCATGTCCAACGCGGGGGGTCACCCACGGCATTTGACCGCAACTTAAGCACGTTGTTAGGTCATGCGGCAGTCAATGCTTTTCAAACGGCTACCCCCGACCGTGAATCGGTCCTCATCGGAATGCGGGGAAACCGGGTTTATCAAGCCCCTTTGATGCATTGTGTGGAACAAACCCATGCCGTAAGTCAGGCGATCGCCGATGGAGATTACGCCAAAGCAATGGATCTGCGGGGAGAAAACTTCAAAAACGCTTATCAAATCTTGCATACACTGATGCAAGCCCAACCCAGTACCCCCGCCCATCATGACTTAAAACCCTTGAGATTCGCCATCCTCAACTGTGGCGCAACCGCCCCGGGAATGAATACAGCGGTTCGTGCAGCAGTCCGACTGGCGATCGACAAAGGACATACTATGTTAGGGGTTAAACATGGATTTCGGGGGTTAATTGAGGGTCACATTAAAGAATTAAACTGGTTAAGTGTGCGAGGATGGGCCACCACCGGCGGTTCTGAACTGGGGACGAGTCGCAAGATTCCCCAAAGCAAAGATTTTTATGCGATCGCCCGTCAAATCGAACGCCATGACATTAATGGACTACTAATTATTGGCGGTTGGAGTGGCTATCAAGCTGCCTATCAACTCTATTCCCAATGTGAAACCTTCCCCGCCTTCAATATTCCGATTCTCTGTATCCCCGCCTCAATTAACAACAATCTCCCCGGCTGTGAACTGAGTATCGGGGCGGATACTGCCTTGAATAATATCATCGAAGCAGTAGATAAAATCAAGCAATCGGCGGTGGCTTCCAACCGATGCTTTTTAGTTAAAGTGATGGGACGATACTGCGGATACTTAGCCGTCATGAGTGGCTTGGCAACCGGGGCAGAACGGGTGTATATTAACGAGGAAGGCGTTGCCCTCACCGACTTGCAAGAAGACCTCTCCACCCTGATTACTGGATTCAAACAAGGGAAACGAGTCGGTTTAATTATCTGCAATGAAAATGCTCATCCGGTGTATGATAGCGACTTCATTTGTGATTTATTTGCCGAAGAAGGGAAAGAAGTCTTTCAAGTGAGAGAAGCCATTTTAGGCCATCTCCAACAAGGCGGCGACCCCACCCCCTTTGATCGCATCCAAGCCACCCGCTTCTCAGCGATCGGTTTAGATTTCTTGATCGAACAAGCCCAACGATCCTCACCTACCGGGGCTTTTATGGGAACCGAAGCCGGTAATGTGCGATTTATTGACCTAGGTATGATGCCACGCATGGTAGACAAAGAACACCAACGACCCAAAGAACAATGGTGGATGGAAACCGCTGCGATCGGCAAAATCCTAGCCCACACTGCACCCCCAAGTCAAGGATGAATTCCTGCGGGACACGGCAGACGCTGTGTCCTTCCCAGGATCCAGCAGGAGATTATAACCAAGATGATTTAATTCGGGCCAGTTTTCTGAGCAAAATGTTACTCGGGGGCTTTTTGAAAAGTTTAGGCTACAACTAGGATCCGTTACTCTCCTTCTATGATTGTTCAACTCTAGGAAGTAGGTAATGGAACCCTTTCAAGATACTTTTTATAGAATCCTTCGCAGAAAATTGACTAAAAATCAAATTCGTAGGTTAGGATACCTCTATGCCTATCAAAACTCTGATTTAAACAGCCGTAGTTGGAGGAATCATAAACTATGTTATCTGAAATAACCTTATTTGAGGAATCATAAACTATGTTATCTGAAATAACCTTATTTGACGAAGGGTTTTATTTGTCCAGAAATACTGATGTAGCGGCAGCCCTAGCGAGTGGGATATTCAGTAGTGCGGCGGAACACTTTTTTACGTTTGGAGAACAGGAAAAACGGGACCCGAGTGCTTTTTTTCAAACGGATTACTATCTCTCCCAAAACCCCGATGTAGCGGCGGCAATTTCGCCCAATTTGACGGCGTTTGACCATTTTATTAATGTGGGTTACCGGGAAGGGCGCGATCCTACTCCCTTTTTTAATACCAACTTTTACAGTCAAACTAATCCTGATGTAGCCGAGGCGGTTCGTCAAGACCCGCTGACAGGTTTCTTCGCACACTTTATAACATTTGGGGCGCAGGAAAATCGCAGTCCTGTCGCCTTTTTTGATCCGACTTTTTATTTGGAACAAAACCCCGAGGTTGCGGATGCGGTGTCCCGAGGAGAGACGACGGCGATCGCCCATTTTGTTAACTTCGGTCAATCTGAGGGTCGCCTACCTCGTCGCTTATTTGATGAAATGTATGTTTTCGGGGACAGTCTCTCCGATGATGGGAATTTGTTTGCCTTAACCCAGGGCCTATTTCCTCCAGAACCCTTATATGACAAGGGACGATTTAGTAATGGTCCGGTTTGGTCAGAACTTCTGCCCTTACGGCTAGGATTAGAGGTCAATCCTCAGACGAATATTGCCTTTGGTGGGGCTACGAGTTCTGATGTAAATTCGGGCAACTTGGAAAATCCGCTGTTCCCCCCCTTGCCTGGGTTACAGACCCAAATTGATAGTTTTCTCGCCCAAACTCCTTTCTCTAATCCCAATGGATTATATACCATCTGGGCTGGTTCTAATGATTACTTGAATGCTGAGATTACAGATGTGAATATTCCGGTGAATAATCTAGTCAATGCAGTAACTCAACTGGCAGACGATGGGGCTCGCAATTTTATGGTAATGAACCTACCGGACTTGGGGAACAGTCCAGGAGTCAGAGATCGGGGACCGCAAGCGCAGCAATTTCTCACCCAACTATCTAATGCTCATAATATGGCTTTAGCGGACGCGATCGCCAATTTAGACCAAAACCCGAACATTAATATTATTCTGGTTGATATCAATGGGTTGCTTAATGATGTGTTTGCCAATCCGAATCAATATGGATTGACGAATGTTACCGACCCCGCCTTAGAATCCCCCGGAAGTGACCCGGATACTTTCCTGTTTTGGGATGAAGTCCATCCCACTACCGTCAGTCATCAAATTATTGCCGATGAGGCCCTCAAAACGGTAACTGACCTATCTCAATTGGTGAAGGTAATTCTTTAACCTCTAATCCCGTTAAAGAATGCGGGCATCTCACTCGCGCAAGATACCCGCATTTTTATCATTTTATCCTAGGGTTATAAGCATTCTGCCCATCGGATTAATCTGCACTAAGTTCGGCGATTTTTGCCATTGGGGTGAGGGTGGGTGCTTTGAAGCCGATGGTTTCGGTCGATCGCACCTGGGCGTATGCTTGGGTGGCTACGCTATTAATCGCAACGGTCGTATTGTCATACACCTGCATAGCAATTTTTGGATAACAACCGATCGCCACGATCGCTACCAAAAAACTCAGGGCGATCGCTACTTCCCGAGGGCGACTATCAATAAACGCCGCTTCTCCCGGTAAGATACAATTGGTCCCAAAACAAACTGCTGCTTGGTTTTCAATGAAGTCTTCGCGTAACTCGGGATCGGTGATGTCACAAGCCGGAATTTCTTTCGATCCGTAGAACGACCCGTGAAACACTTGACGGACCATCGACAGTAGATAAATCGGGGTTAAAATGACCCCAATTGCAGCCAGAAAGACCACCGCAATCCGGAAGGTCAGGCTATAAAAATCACTGGTGGCAATCCCAATAAATACGGTCACTTCACTGGCAAATCCACTCATTCCCGGTAGGGCAAGGGATGCCATTGCACCAGCAGTATAGAGAGCAAAAACTTTGGGCATAAAAATCCCAATTCCCCCCATATCTTGCATGGTCATGGTATGGGTTCGGTCGTAGGTTACCCCGGTTAAGAAAAACAGGACCGAGGCAATTAATCCGTGTGAAATCATCTGCAACATTGCCCCATTAATCCCGAGGTCGGTGAAGGAGGCAATCCCGATTAACACAAATCCCATGTGGGAAACGGAAGAGTAAGCGAGTCGCCGTTTCATATTGGTTTGGGCAAAGGAGGTTAATGCCCCGTAAACAATATTAACGACTCCCAAGATGACTAAAACCGGAGCAAAATAAACATGAGCATCGGGGAGTAATCCCATGTTCATTCGCATTAATCCATACGCACCCATTTTTAATAACACCCCAGCCAAAATCATCGAAACCGGGGCGGATGCTTCCCCGTGGGCGTCGGGAAGCCAGGTATGGAAGGGGAAGGCGGCGAGTTTGACGCCAAATGCAATTAATAAACCGGCATAGAGGGGCAGTTGCAAAGCCAAGGGGAACTCTTTCAAGGCGATGTCTGCAATATCAAAGGAAGCAGGGCCGGGTCCATAGAGGGCTAAGGCGAGTCCGGCAATTAGAATAAAGATAGAGGCCGCAGCGGTATAAAGTAGGAATTTGATGGCGGCATATTGCCGTTTCGGTCCGCCCCAGATACAGACGAGGAGATAGACGGGGACGAGTTCGATTTCCCACATGATGAAGAACAGCAGGAGGTCTTGGGCGATGAATACCCCCACCTGGGCTGCATATAACACCAGCATCAGAAAGTAGAACATTCGCGGTTTGCGGTCTACTTGCCATGCGGATAGCAGGGCCATGCTGGTCACGAATCCGGCAAGGAGGACCAAAGGCATGGAGATGCCATCTACGGAGACGGTCCAACTGATTCCGAGTTGGGGAATCCAGCTAAATTGTTCGACGAGTTGAAAGCCGGAAACCTGTGGATCGTAATGTTGCCAGAAGAGGAGACACATGAGGGCGAAGTCGGCGATCGCCACTCCGGTTGCATACCAGCGCAATACGGTTCCATCGCGATCGGGTATCACCGGAACCAGTAAGGCCGCCACTAGGGGCAGAGCAAATATAGTAGTTAACCAAGGAAATGAATCAGCAAGCATTGCAGTGATTTTTCTCTTTTTAAAGGGGCCAGGGCATTAATCTTGAACCTATTATCCCTGTTTTTGTAACATTTCTTTAACTTTTAGGGAAGGGATGGAAAAAATTTTATCTTGAAAAGAAGACCAAATTAACTGAAAATCTTGTGATTCCTAAGACTGTAGTAGCTATTGATTTTTAAAGGGTCTGGCATCTTGAATGCTCTATATCTGCTCTTTAACGTTGGCAATCTGCAATATTTCGGATAAAAAAAGGCAGCTATTTAGAGATATCGAGGTTTATAAAAATGCGAGAGGTGAGCCTGAAGTGCCGCTCACCTCTGGGAAGAAACCCCCATAAGGGGGGAGATTAACTTGATGGGTTGTTTTGTCGAAGATAATGGACCAGAGCTTGAAGTCCCAGACGATAACTATCCGGACCAAACCCGCTAATTTGCCCAACGGCGATCGCCGCAATGTAGGAGTGATGGCGAAACGGTTCCCGGCGATAAATATTGCTCAGGTGAACTTCCACGGTGGGAATATTAACCCCGGCGATCGCATCCCGGATGGCTACACTCGTATGAGTATAAGCCCCAGCATTAATCACGATACCTGAGTGCTGGTCCCGGGCGGCCTGGATAGCATCTACCAGTACCCCCTCATGATTGGATTGCAACGTAGACAGCTTCACTTGCAAAACCTGCGCCTCTGTTTCAAGCAAGCGATTAATATCTTCTAACGTCGCACTCCCATAGACTCCTGGCTCTCGTTGACCCAGGAGATTTAAGTTTGGCCCGTGCAGTACCAATATATTCAACAATCCGAGATGCCTACGCCTTTAAAACTATAAATTTACCGACGCCGACGGGGTTCATTGACGGGAATAGGAATAGGTTCCGGTTCCGGTTCTGCCTCTGGACCGAGAAGGGCCTCAATAATTTTCCGCGCCCATTCTTTTAATTTGTCGATTAGGTTATCTATATAATCCATTGAAAAGACAGCTCCTTGAGTCCAGGCTATCGCTCTACTACTTCACGGCAGTTACTGAGTGCCGTCTGTAACAGAATTAGAATTACTCTGTTTCTTTGATCATAACGAATCCTGAGAAATGAGCAAGTAGACTCAACCGTACAAAACGGGTTTTTGGGGATCACTCTTGAGGGCGTTACCCCTTGTCTCCCCTATATATAGTCCTGAGTAAAATTTTAAGCACTACAGGTAGTGTTTTATAGGAAACATTAAGAATGTTAAGCGATTCTTAACATTTTTCTTCGGAGGCAATCCAGAGCACTTTCGGCGCTGTAATGGCGAATCAAGTCCCTTTCTTGGAAAGCGCTCAAGCGGTATTCAAAACTTTCCACCTCAGAGTTGGGTCCGGCTAACCCGATATAAACTAACCCCACCGGCTTGGTTTCGCTGCCACCCCCGGGACCGGCAATCCCTGTCACGCTCAGACCCCATGTTGTGCCTAATTTAGCGCGGACACCGAGGGCCATTTGTTGGGCCACAATGTCGCTGACGGCACCTTCCCGGGCTAAATCCTCTGAATTGACATCCAGAAGCCCTATTTTTACAGAATTGTCATAAGCAATCACCCCGCCTAAGAAATAGCGAGAACTTCCGGAAATAGCGGTGAGGAGACTGCCGATACTGCCCCCGGTGCAGGATTCGGCCACGGCGAGGGTTTCACGCCGTTGGAGGAGTAACTCTCCCACCACGGAAGCGAGGGTATCTTGATCGGACCCAAAATAGTCCAATCCAGCGATCGCTTGAATCTGTTGCTGTACCGGGGCGATCGCCGCTTGGGCTGCCGCTTCGTTGGCAGCCCGGGCCGAAACCCGGAGTTTGACCTCACCATTGAGGGCATAGGGAGCCACTGTTGGATTCGTCAAAGCCAGTAACGGAGCGACTTTTTCGGCTAAAACCGACTCAGAAATGCCCCAAAATTTCAACATTCGACTGTAGATAATATCTTGACCCCAGCCTTGGGCTTTGAGGTAGGGAACGGCGGTTTCTTGCCACATTCGGTACATTTCCTTGGGAACACCAGGAAAGGTCAGAATCGTCAAGTTAGGGCGAGGCTGCCAAATAATGCCCGGAGCAGTGCCTAGGG
This sequence comes from Laspinema sp. D2d, assembly GCF_025370755.1. GTDB lineage: Bacteria > Cyanobacteriota > Cyanobacteriia > Cyanobacteriales > Laspinemataceae > Laspinema. The sequence goes on from NZ_JAMXFC010000005.1 coordinate 8,088, forward strand.
GATTGGGTAGAATCTCGGCACCGGCAGGAATTGAGGCTTGTTTGCGATTGCTGACCGCCATAGGCCGACCGCGCGATGCATATTTTTGGATCAGGTCTTCCAGAATGTCCGTTCTTTCGACCATTTCTACCCCAAAACAAGCCGCGAGGGTTTCATGGGTGAGGTCGTCGGGGGTGGGGCCGAGACCGCCGGTAAAGATCAGAATTTGGGCAGAACGCTCAACGGCGATCGCCACGGCCTGTTTAATGCGGTCTGGATTGTCCCCAACTACGGTTTGAAAATAATGAGGGATACCCAGTCCCGCCAGTTGTTTGGCTAAAAACTGAGAGTTGCTGTTAAGAATGTCTCCCAACAGCAATTCTGTGCCAACACAAATAATCTCAGCACTCATGAATGTTTGATTTTAGAGTTTAGATAGGACAGGGAGGGGAGTGGTTGTCCCCAGGATTAGGGTTATAACCTCGCGTGTTTCTTCACCTTCCAACTGGCATAGCTGAGTAAAGCTGTTGCCGCAAAAGCATAGGCGATACCACTGGGAATCCCAGCAAATGCCAGGGCGATACTGCCGACCCAAATGGTCAGGGTGTAAATAAACAGAACCGTCAACCGATGGGAGAGTCCGGCTTCGAGGAGACGGTGATGCAGATGACGCTTATCGGCGGTAAAGGGAGATTTGCCATTGCGAAGGCGATCGACAATCACCGCTGACATATCCAAAATCGGCACTGCTAGAATGATATAAGGCAAAACTACCGCTGTGACAGCCGTAGTTTTGACCAAACCCACCACACCGACCCCAGCGAGGGTGAAGCCGATAAAATAGGACCCCCCATCCCCCATGAAAATTTGGGCCGGATTAAAGTTGTACCGCAGAAAACCCAAGGTAGCACCGGCTAAGGCAGCGGCAATCAACGCGGCGGCGGGTTGATGCATAAACAGGCTTACCATGAGCATCACTAAGGCAGCAATGCCGGAAACACCGGCTGCCAGACCATCTAATCCATCGATCCAGTTAATGGCATTGGTCATGCCAACCAGCCAGATCACCGTAATGGGATAGCTAATCAAGTCCGGGAATTTAACCAGTCCTAGGAAAGGAATGGTTAAAAATTCAATTTGAACCCCGACTGCCCAAGCCCCACTGGCGCAGATGGTTTGTAACAGGAGTCGTAAGAACGGAGAGAGTCCGTATAAATCGTCAGCAAGTCCGATCGCAAAGAAGGCAAGGCCGCCAAGGGTGAGGCCCCAAATTTCGTACTCTTTCGGAGTGGGCAAAACGCCAAACCCACCCATCCACCAGACGACTAATAGGGCCAGGGTTGTCCCTAGGAAGATGGATACGCCTCCCAAGCGAACCATCGGCTGGCGGTGGACTTTGCGTTCTCCAGGAAGATCGACTCGGCCACTTTTAATCCCAATTTTTTTGACCACCGGCGTCGTTGCAAGGACAACAAGGGCGGCGACGATAAAAGCAACCAGATGGTAGAGCTGGTAAGGCATCAGAATAAACTCAGTTGCAAGACAAAAAACATCTCAGGCAAATTCTACCTACATTTACTACATTTAACTGAACCAAGCTACGGATGAAAGTGAAAGATTTATTAAAATAAAGCAGTAATGGGTTTCCAGAGTTTAGTTGGGGCGTTGCTAGGGGGGGAGGTGGGTGACAACCCTCATCACCGGATGCCCAGCGCCTCTACGGTTATAACCCAAATCAGCCTAACGCTTTTTTAACCCATTTCAGCAATGAGTGGTGGAAGGGATGCGATCGGGTAAAATAATCTCTACAATCATATCCGCTAGGTCCGCATTCCTCTTTGGGACAGGAGGGGTCCGAGAATGGACTCGGGCGATCGCTCTCCAGAGGAAATATTCAGTTAATCGGCGGTTGCTACATTTTTTCCGGGTTCTACCCCCCTGATCGGATAAAGAAATCAATTAGGGTCTATTCGGTACAGTGATTCTGCTCGTGCATCAGGTCATTCAAGTCATTATCGGGTCATCTGTCAATAGCAACCCTAGACCTTTTACCCCACTACTCTAAAAAGCCCCCAGTTAAATCTGGTCCCCCTTAAGAAGTGGCACAGTTGCTCATCAAGGGTTCGGCGACAGTAGGAAACTTGAAACAGAAGAGGGAGACCCAGGAATTACGGTTTTGTTCACTCTGGTTAGGGGGAACGGTCCTAAATAAATTTCTGACTTCATTCTGAAGAGTTCCCTCTCCATACTTTTAAGTAAGAAGGGGGGAGTGTTGGACTATTGCCTGGGGTTTCATCAGGCGAAAAATTTGTCTGAAAGATGAACTAAACCCATTCTGTATAAACATCTGGGATAATCGAGGAGAAGAGGAAATGGACGTGACAACAGTCACCCAACAATTGCGTAAAAATCCTTATGAGGTTTATCGAGACCCACTCACGGGGAAATGGATCGTGATTAAAAATCCGAGACTGCCCAGCGATCGCCTTTTTAATCCTTCTAAACCGTTATCAACTCTATCTCAATCCGTCAAAACAGCAGAGGGTCAAGAATTGCTCTCGGATTGTGGAGAAGTGTCCCTCAAAGAATAAATCAAATTGATTTAGAATAGGGAGCGAACAATTTAGGGTGAATAAATCACAAACATGGCAACTTATTTAGTAACAGGAAGTGCTCGCGGCATTGGGTTAGCATTGTGCCAGCAGTTACAGGAACGAGGGGACCAGGCGATCGCGGTTTGTCGGCAGTCCTCCCCCGAGTTAGATGCATTAGGGATTCGAGTCGAAACTGGAATTGATATCACTTCGGATCAGACCCTCAAAGAACTCGTCCAGGGATTGCAGGGGATATCCTTAGATGTGTTAATCAATAATGCGGGTATTTTAGAAGAAGATAGCTTTGATCGCCTGGATTTTGAGAGCATTCAACGGCAATTTGAGGTCAATGCCTTGGGAACATTGCGGGTGACTCAGGCACTACTACCATTTCTCTCTCAGGGTTCTAAGATTGGGATTGTCACCAGTCGCATGGGTTCCATTGAGGATAATACTTCCGGCGGTTATTATGGGTATCGAATGTCGAAAGTCGCCGTGAGTATGACGGGGAAATCCCTGGCGATCGATTTGAAATCTCGCAAAATTGCTGTAGGAATTGTACATCCAGGTTTAGTTCAGACCCGAATGACGGATTTTACGGGAATTTCTACCCGGGAAGCCGCGCATGGTATCATTCAGCGCCTGGATAATCTCACTCTCAATAATTCCGGTACATTTTGGCACGCAAATGGCGAAGTGTTACCCTGGTAAAACAGAGGAAGTGATCAGAGGATGATACATTAGTTCAGTTGGAGTGTAACGGATGCCTGTGCGGTGAAATGTTCCGAACCGATGGGAGGTAAAACCTGACTCGCTGTTGCACTCCAATCGGAAGAATACCAAATCTGATCAATTCTCAACAGGGGATAGGTGAGCATCTAGTTAAAATAACTAAACACAGAAGCTATCCATAAATCCAGAGCAGATTAATAGTCTGGAAGAGTCTTAAAAATAATAATTTCAGGGGCTGTAATCGATTATCGATTGCTCCTATTTTTTAATATACTATTTCCAATAAAATAAAGTAATAAATTTGTTCCAGAATTAAATTAAAAACCCAAATCTTTTAAAGCCTTTAATCCTCCATTTTAGCTCGTATTTCTTCATAAATTTCGTTCATTTTTTGAATAAATTCCTGAGCTTTTTGGTGCTTTTCGGGATTATTATAAAATAAATCAGGATGACATTTTTTCAAGATAGCTCGATAAGCGTGTTTCACCTCTTTCAGGGAAGCATTAGAATTCAATCCAAGAATTTTGTAAAACCGAGCAATTTTATCGCTGACAGGTGGCGGGGGTGTTTGTGAATGGAGAGTTGACGCATCGGGAGGCGATCGCCTGTTCATCTTTTTCAGTTCCTCCAATTCTGCATCCATTTCCCATGCCTGAAATTTGGCTTCCAAAGGATCAATCATTTCCAAAACCTCCTCTGTTTAATTTACCCCAAGCGGGTTGGCAAATATTGAAACTACTTGATCTAGTTCCCCTAGATTTAAGTCTCCTTTAAAAACTGTAAATCCTGAGTTAACCCTTCCAATACATTCTGTAAAAGCTGGAGTTGATAGCGTTTAGTTACCATATCCGATGAGGGCTTCGGGGGTGAAAATTGAATCACAGATAAAGCTATTTTTTCATAGTCTTGCAAAGTCAAGAAAGCCGTTTTACTGAACCTTTTTAAATAATCTTCCACCGCTGTTTTATAGACAGTTGGTAAATCAGGAGGATTAACCGGAGTGGCAGGGTTCGCGGGGGTGGAAGAATTGGGCTCAATAATTCGATTGAGTATATAATAAGCACTGCGAGCAACGGTATTGCCCACCGGATTTTCTAATAACCAATCCAACGACTTCTCCCCTGGTATAGTGGGGGCAGGTTTTGGCGACTTAGGAGCAGAGGGAGTTTGGGGAACCGTTACAGAGGGAGAGTCAGGAAATTTCAGGGTTAATGTTCCAGGGTGGGGGTGGTTAAAAAACTCGCAAGCTTTATTGACCCAACTGGTAATTTCTTGTTGATATTGAGCCATTGCGGGTTGAAAAAATTGCATTTCCCAGTTGCGAAATTGACCTTGCTGCAATGCGGCGATCGCCTCCACTTCATATCGCTTTAATAAGTTTGGTAAATACAGTTTACTTTGCAACTCAGAAACGCTTCCCTCAAACCCCTGCTTAATGAGTTTTTCTGCCTTTTGTTGCACCTGAATTTTATTCGCTTGTTTTTCTTCAGTAAGGGCTAAATCCGTAGTAATTTCTTGAATTTTTGCTGTAACAGCGTGACTAATTTGAGAGGCGATCGCTTCTAAGCGGGGCAACCAATTGGCCGTTTTTTCGTGATGAAACCCCACAATACTTTGTAGCGCTGATTCCAACATCGGGAGTCCCGTCATTTGTGCTGCTGCCGCATCTCCTTTCAGTCTGGCTCTAAGAGCGGGCAAAGCATCAACTCGATACAAATTACTAATTCCTGGAGGCAAATTGGAGCGAAAACTTTCCGCCACAAACCGCATTCGACTCGACACTTCTTTTTGGTCGTCTGGGTCCATTAAATTCATAAAATTGACCGCAAACACCACCGTTTCAATCCCGCGATCGAGCAACCAATCCCGGAGATTTTCTCGTTCTCCCAGGGTCATCAACTTACGAGCATCTAGCACCTGCACCACCAAATCAGCGGTTAACAGTTGGTTTCGGACTAGATTATCTTGTTCCTCCCGATCATTGGTTCCGGGCAAATCTAAAAATTCTACCCCGATTTGGAGGAAAGAATGGGGACAAAATACTTCAACCGCAGCGACATCATTTCGCATCCGGCGCTCCTGGTCTAAAATAGCATATTGCTTAAGGATAGCCGTCCCGCGATCGCTCTTCACTTGTCCATCCTTTAAAGTAATTTTAGCACTCAGTTCTTCCCCATATTTAACATGAATTGCCGCCCCCGTCGTCGGAATCAAATCAATCGGTAACGTACGCTGTCCTAGCAAAGCATTGAGTAAGGTAGATTTGCCATAATTAAAAGGACCAAAAACCGCAATCCGAAAAACCGGATTTTCCAACGCGTCACAAATTGTCAGGCTATCTTGATACAGGGGTAGACTTTTATCCAGTTCTAATGCCCCTAATGCTGCCCTGATATTTCTGACTATATCTTGATAAACGTTCTGCTGCATCTTTATTCCTTGGGTTAACAATTTTAAGGAAAGCTCTTGATTCCGGAGGACCTCTCCCTATTCTCCCTCTCCTAAAAGGAGAGGGAGAATAGGGAAAATAAGGAAATTTTTTTATTGCTGAGAGGGGGGTGACATGAGTTCATTGGTGATTTTCCCGGTTGCGGGAAAGACATTGATTTCTGATATCTCTCTTCTGGAGAGCAAGTGCTTTTGGAGGAGCAGGAAGGGGTTTAGTCGGTTAAGTTTCTTCTTCACCGGCTGCTGCAATACGCCGGATAACCTCATTAATATTTTGTCTAATCTCCTCATTTTTTGTGCGTAATAAACGCAATTTACGGCTTGTAATAATTGGGTCACGTTCTAAATCATATTCTGCTTGTTTTTCATGAATTTTTCCATCCACCTCTCCCACTAATCCAGCAGCGTGACAATAGAAATCCGTAATAAATCCATCAATAATTTGCTGTCGCAGAAAATGCCAGCCGTTCAATCGATTAGCACGCAGGTATTGCCATAAAGTTTTCTCTTCTTCTGTCATCTTACGGCGGAATTCCTTGGCTTGCTGCACTTTATCTGAACTTACATTTTGTCCAATCACAATATTGTGACGGTCTTCCTGGATTTGTCGGTCTTCTCTTCTAGGTTGTCGTTTATTCATGAGTAATCTCGGGACTAAATTTTCATCCTTGACAATAACTAACCTCTTCCTCCCCCTGCTTTCTTGAACGCTCTTCCTCCCCCTGCCCTCCTAGGGAAGGGGGCCGGGGGGTTAGGTCTCTTAACCTACAGCAATCAGTAAATCCTGATATTCGGTCTCAATATTTCGCGCTTCCAAACTGACATCAGCCTCTAGTTTTCTAAGTCGTTCTAATTCACTAACCCGATTAATTTCATGGGATTCCTTTTGTGCCAGCAAATTATCTAATTCAGCTTGACGGGATTTGATATCATCATCAATGCGTTGAGTAACTTCACGGTCATAAGCATCAAAGCACTCTTTAACGGCATCGTGAATCGGCTGCCACTGTTGATCTGCAACTTGGGGCAGATATTTGACCAGTTCTTTTTTGGTCACCTTAACGACTTCTATTCGAGCGCGATCGGCTTGAAACAAACCCACGCCCAACCCCACCAGTGCTAAAGTAATCGGTCCTAAAATAATCCCAAATACGGTAGAAACCGCTGCGCTAATTCCAATTACTGCTACCATATTTAAGAGGATATTTTTCCAGTCAAAACCTGCTCCCATGAGGGCGGCTCCTGCTAGATTGCCCGTGGCTAATGAAACTAATCCCATTGCCCAATTTGCCCAGGCGGGAGAGCTATCTTCCGGTAAACTGTTGCTCTCAGTATGGATTCTTTGTCCGGTGAGTTTTTCGGTAATTTTAGTGGTAACTTTAGTGTAGTCAGAACCGTACTGTGAGGCACTTCTGGCTAATTGGATAAACGCCCCATTCATCTCTTGTTCAGCGGTGAGGCTCCAAGCGGATAATTTATCATTAATGTACTGCTCAAATGCCTGCCGGAATCGGGCTTCAAAGTTTTCTCGTTTGCCTTTGTCGATGAAGTCTCCAAATTTGATATCCGGTTGATAGGTTAAGAAATCGCTTTCAAAGGTATTGCCTAAGTTGAGGACATAAGTGCGGAATGAATCAGCGATCGCCCGCGCTTTGCTATCCCGGACCTGTTTAATTTCATCCTTGAAGCGATCTCGAATAGTTGTTAAAGCTTTAAACTCCGGTTCAACCGAACTAATCCGCTGCTTTAATTCATTCACATCTCCATCCAGTAAAGGAATCCGACGGGCGATCGCCTCCCGCACCCGGGTGGAGGTTTGCCGTGCTAAAGTTCGCGCTTGCCGCAATTCAGAAACCGCCCGTTCCTGGGTTAAAAACGCATTTAGCGCCCCCAAAAACTTGGGAAATCCCGTTCCCTCTAATGAGGCGATCGCATCCTTAATCCGACGTCTCAACGCTTGAATTGCTGAAATTTCAAAGACGCGCTCCTCATAAATATCATGTCCATCTACCACACAATATTCCGCCAAATTGGCCTTAAACACTTGCCGCAGTCGCGTTTCTGAATCCTGCAATTCTTCCTCATCATCCGGGTCGATTAAACTCTCCCTTACCTGATCCCAGGCATTAATGAGAAAAAATACACTTAATCCCCGCCCCTTAATATAATTCTCCAGATAGCGGCGTTCGCCCAGGGTGCAAGGTTGTGATGCCCTCATCACAAACAAAATCGCGTGGCAATTGTTAATATACCCCAAAGATAATTCATTTCGAGATTCGGTATCATTCAGTCCAGGACTATCAACAATTTCCACCCCTTTTTGCAGTAATGATAGCGGATACTCTAACACCGCATAGTCTACATCGGGAAAAGCTTGTTGCTGGTTTTGTTCTAGTTGTTTCGCTTCTGATGGAGGAATGGTATAGTTCTGCTTAAAACTCTTAAAATCTAGCTCTTGGGGGCTTTTTCCACCCTTAAAATAGACCGTCACCTTCTTTTCGGGTCCGTAGCGCAACACCGTCAGCAGGGCCGTACAAGGGTTCACATCACTGGGTAAAATATTTTCTCCAATTAACGCATTCAGAAAGGTACTTTTCCCCCGTTTCATATCTCCCAAAACCAGGAGGCGGAAGACCCCATATCGTAAATTTTTGCTGGCTTTTTGAGTATCTTCAATTTCTCGCTCTAAGCCTAATTGCCCAGATTTTTTCGCGCCTTCTGTCTCAGCTTCTTTCAAAATATCGGCTATCTTACTGAATGCATTAGCCACATCTGTTCGCACTTCGGCGACCCGCTCTAAATTCGTGAGAAAACTTTTGGTTTCCATGTTATAGCTCATGCTGATTAAGGGAATATTGGTCAATCAAAGTTACCCGATCGCAGTTTGGGTGTGTGGTTTCCTGATCTCAACAGGAGACCCGCTTAAAAAAGCTCCACAACCAAGATGGCATTTTAGCCATTGTATGAGATTAAGGACTCATAAACTCGGTTAACTGTCCGGCATTCTGAGAGGATGTCTGCTTCTAGTTTTTGCAGACGTTTTAACTCACTGTCTCGATTAATTTCTCGCGACTGCTTTTGTTGGAGCAAATTATCTAATTCCAAGCGACGCGATTTGATATCATCATTCAGCCGTTTTAAAACTTCGCGGTCATAAGTATCAAAACATTCAGTAATCGCTTGATGAATAACTTGACACTGTTCTTCGGCGATTTGAGGAAGATGTTTAATCAGCTCTTTTTTCGTGGCCTTAATCAATTCTTTGCGACCTTGTTCCGCTTGTAATGCACCGACTCCTAATCCCACTAGCAAGATGCCCAGGGGTCCAGTTAACAGAACCGGAATGGAAAAAATGGCTAAAAAGCTATAAATACCAATCACGGATAGGGAGTTAACGAGAATGTTTTTCCAGTCGAAACCCGCAGTCGCTAAAAAGACGCCTGCGATATTACCCGTTGCTAGGGAAACTAATCCCATTGCCCAACTTGCCCAGGTGGGAGAATTGTCTTCTGAATTAAAATCCGTGCGGGTATAAATCTTTTGTCCAATTAACTTTTCAGTCATAGCCTGGGTGATTCGGGTATAGGCCGAACCATACTCGAATGCCCGGTTAGCCAGTTGGTTGAAAGCTTCCTGCATTTCTTGGTTAGCGGTCTTTTCCCAGGCGGTAACTTTATCATTCAGATACTGTTCAAATGCCTGTTTAAATGCCGCATTAAATGTTTCTCTTTTTCCTTGGTTTAGGGATTCAAAAAAGCCTAAATCGGGTTGATACCGTAAAAAATCGGACTCAAAGGTGCTGCCTAAGTTGAGAATATAGGTGCGAAATGAATCAGAAATCCCCCGTGCTTTCTGATCTCGGACGCTTCTAATTTCATCAGAAAAGCGATCGCGGATATCATTCAGTTTTGTAAATTCCGGTTCTACGGAGTTAATTTGCGCTTTCAACTCGTTGACATCCCGATCGAGTAAAGGAATCCGACGGGCGATCGCCTCCCGGACGCGATCGGTACTTTGGCGCGCTAAGGTTCGCGCTTGCCGCATTTGAGCTACTGCTCTTTCCTGAGTCAAAAATGTATTAATTGCCCCCATAAACTCAGGAAATCCCGTCCCTTGTAAGGATTGAGCCGGGTCTTTGATTCGTCGCCGCAATGCCTGAAGTGAAGAAATTTCAAACACTCGTTCATGATACAGATCATAGCCATCAACCTGACAATAGTCGGTCAAATTGCTATGAAACACCTGGCGCAGTTTTTCCTCCGCTTCTTGCCGTTCCTCTCGATCATCCGGGTCAATTAGTCCTTTGCTAATTTCATCCCAGGCATTGATGAGAAAGAAAACTGTTAATCCCCGGCCTTTGATATAATTATCCAAATAGCGGCGCTCCCCCAAAGTTACCGGCTGACCCGCCCGGAGTACGAACAAAATTCCGTGACAGTTTTTGATATAATTGAGAGACATTTCATTCCGGGCTTCCGTATCATTTAGCCCCGGACTGTCCACAATTTCAATCCCCTTTTCCAGTAATGCTAAAGGATACTCAACCACGGCATAGTTGACCTCGGGAAAGGCGCATCTTTTCTCCTGTTCTAAGGTCTTGGCTTCTTCAGGGTCAATGGTGTAGCGTTGCTTGAAGGTGGAAAAATCTAACCGTTCCGGAGGTTGGCCCTCTTTGAAGTAAACAGTCACTGTTTTCTGTTTTCCGTAGCGTAACACGGTGAGCAATGCTGTACAGGGATTTACATCTGCCGGTAATAAATTTTCTCCAATTAAGGCATTCAGAAAGGTACTTTTACCCCGCTTCATATCCCCCAGAACCAGGAGTCTAAATACCCCCTGCCGTAAATTCTTGCTCCCGACGGTCAGGTCTTCGATGTTGCTTTCTAAGCCCAGTTTTCCCGAAGTTTGCTCCCCTTGGGCTTGGTCAGTTTCTAATAGATCAATCATCCGATCCAGACAGGCAGCGACCTCAAATCGGACTTGAGCCACCCGCTCCAAATTGTTAATAAAACTTGCGGATTCCATTTTATAAACCATTGGTCTTCTCTCTATTTATTGGGTTTATCTGAGCCAAAAAAAAGTTGGTAGCCAACCCAAGCGATCGCCCCCACAATCACTGCACTTGCCAGCATCGTTCCCACCCGGACAGCCGCGAAAACGACAACCACAACCAGAGCATACTTTCCCACCCGCTTCAGTTGTCTTCCCCAGCGCTGGAGTTTCGATTCTTCGGGTTCCTCTTTAATGGTTTGATACAGCGGAGGTTCGGCTTTGTATAGCTCCATCTCCATTTCTCGCAGTCGTAGCGATCGCTCTCGCTCCGCAATTTCTCGTTCTCGCTCTGCAAGTTCTTTTCTGTCTCTCTTTTGCTCTTCTGGGTCTAGGTTGCTTTTTGAATTCATCTGCCTTCACCCTCTCTATACAATGGGTTCTCCCCCTTGCTTGAAAAAGTTCACTCCCAATGAGGTAACTTTTCCGATTCTATTGTACGCTTCTGTCGTCAATCATGGCAAGTTCATTGACCTAAGAATTGGATATTGCCTGAAAACGTTTAAGTGACTGACTTCACGACTCAAGGTCATAACAATATAATACCGCCCCTTTTAAATAAATTTATTTTATAGCTAAATAATCCGCCAACCTATTAAAGTAATCTAAAAACAACAAGTTGGCTCTGTTTATGCTTCCTCTTACCAGAAAGTTAGCTCTGTTCAATATTTTCGGCTCATGAATGCTCGGGTTTTTGTGTAGAGGTTTTCTTTTTATTTAGGATTAATAAATCTAGCATAATCCCAACTAAAGTCTGTGATTTCAATCACAAATGGTATCTACTAATTGCTACAGATGTTGTGAAAAAACCCGGGTTCTCACCCATACGGGAGAGGAGACAAGGGAATTCCTTGTCTCTACAATTCAAGAGGGGAGGGACCGGGAAGCGGGCTATTTCATCGCCAGTTCAATAATAAATTCTGCTCCTTGTCCTGGGGCACTCACACAGCGTAATTTTCCTCCATGATTGTCGGCGATAATTTGATGACTGATATATAATCCTAGGCCGGTGCCAGTACCGACGGGTTTGGTAGTATATAAGTATTCAAAAACTCGGGCCATTACTTCCTCACTCATACCGGGACCGTTATCAGCAATTGAAATCGCCACGCGATCGCCCTCAATTGGGTAAGTGCGAATGGTGATGATATTCGGCTGGTTCTTCATCATTTCTGCCCAATCCCGTCCAACGCTGGCCTCATCTAGGGCATCAATAGCATTGGCAATTAAATTCATAAAAACCTGATTCAGTTGTCCCGGATAGCAAATTACGGGAGACAATTCTGCATAGTCTTTTTTAACTTCTATAGCCGGTCTAACTTCACTGGATTTTAATCGATGTTTTAAAATTAACAGCGTACTATCGATGCCATCATGAATATTAAACGGAATTTTCGTAGTGGTATCGGATCGAGAAAATGTGCGTAATGAATTACTCAAATAACAGATGCGCTCACTCCCCTCTTTCATAGAAGCAATCACTTCGGGTACATCATTGACAATATAATCTAAGTCAATTTCGTGAATTTTCTCCGCAATATCTTCTCCGGGTTCGGGAAACTTCCCCTGATAGGACTGGATTAGTTCGATCAGTCCATTCATATAATCTTCGGCAATTTCAATATTACTGGCAATAAACCCGACGGGATTATTAATTTCATGGGCAACCCCTGCTACTAACTGACCCAAGGCTGTCATCTTTTCATTTTGGATCATTTGAGTTTGAGCATCCAAGAGTTTTTTGCGGTCTTCTCTGAGTTTTTGGACTTGACTTAAGGCTCTATTTATGGTGATTTCTAAATCTTCAAAATCGATGGGCTTCGTCAGAAAGTCAAACGCCCCTCGATTCATGGCGGTTCTAATATTTTTCATATCGCTGTAGGCGGACACGACCACGGTTTCAATGCTGGCATCAAGTTCGCAGATTTTTTCGAGTAAGGTTAAGCCATTCATTTGGGGCATATTGATATCGGTAATGGTGACCTTAATTTCTGCGTCCGACTGTAACGCTTCCAAGGCTTCTACCCCATTACCTGCAAATACAAATTCATATTGTTCTGACCGAATCTGCTTGCGAAATTGCCTTCTAATTAATTTTTCAAAGGAAGGTTCATCATCTACAAATAAAATTTTGGGTGGCATAGCTTACTCCGATGATAGGGATTAAAGGGTAAATTGAAGGGGTTAAGTCGCGGGGTTGGTTTGGGGTAAGATGATCAGGAATTCGGTATGATCTCCGGGTTGGCTATTGACATCTAGCTGTCCGCCATGCTGTCCAACGATGGTTTCATAGGTTAGAGATAAACCTAAACCCGTGCCTTCTCCCGTGGGTTTGGTGGTAAAAAAGGGATTAAAGATTTTATCCAAGATGTCCTCGGGAATCCCAGGACCATTATCTCGGATCCGGATTTCTACTCCGGGGGACCTCGCTGGTTCGGTAGGGCGATCGCCGGTGGTACGGGTTTTTATGATGAGGGTGGGGCGATATCCATCGGGATCAGCTTGGTATTTCTCATACAGGGCATAACAGGCGTTGTTCACAAGATTCAGAAAAGCACGGCTCATATCCTGGGGTACAATATAGATCTCACTGATTGATTCATCATAATCGGTTTTGATCGCGATCGAAAAATTCGGGTCTTTATTCTGGTAGCTATGGTAGGCTAACTCAATGGACTCACTTAAGATCGAATGCAGATTGACCCGCGATCGCTGACCTCGTTCCGCTTGAGATAGCAGCAGCATTCCCTCTACAATTTTTTCAATTCTTTCGCCATGCTGTTTAATATCTACCACGCTATCTTTTAGGTCAGTCAATGTTTCATTCAAGTATTCTAAATCTAAGTCTTCTAAATTTTCGGGCGGATTATCCAGTTCTTCTATCAGTTCTTCGGTTAAATCCACGGAAATCGAAGCAAAGTTATTCACGAAGTTGAGGGGATTTCTAATTTCATGAGCTATGCCTGCTGCCAGTGATCCCAAAGAAGCCAATTTTTCCTGGGCAATCATTTGTTTTTGAGCCGCTTTTAACTGTTCCAGGGTGAGTTTAAGCTGTTTATTTTTATCTCGTAACTCCACCGTTCGCTGTTCGACTTTCACCTCTAACGTTCGGGAATACTCTTCGATTTGTTTATAGGACAACTGGAGGTTTTCTAACAGGGTATAGCCAATGGTGGCGATCGCCGACCCCATTAATGCTAACAAGGGCGGAACCAGAGGAATCCACCAACTGAACATAAACGCACTATAAACACTCACAAGTAACACAAAACTAGCCAGGGAAATCATAACCCCAGTCCGGGGAAAAGAGATATAAGGTAACCCTTTAATATCTCTCCATTGACAAGTAAATCCAGCCCCCACCACCCCCCATAGAAAAATCCACAGCCATTCTATCCCCTCCGATGCTGTGCGAATAGTCGATTCCCCCTCTAGGGCCGCTGCAATCAGATGACTGGTCAAATTGGCATGAATTTCTATCCCCGCCATCGATTCGGGAATCCCCGATAACGTATTACTATAAGGGGTTAAAGAAAAATCTTTCAGACTAATCGCCGTCGAACCAATTAAAACGATGCGATCGCGCATTAAATCCGGGGGAATTCGATTCTCTAATACATCCATCAAAGAGATGCTTTCAAAACTCCCCGGGGGTCCGCTATAATTTAACAAAATTTGATATCCTTCATCGGAGGCGCGGACGTAACCCCCATCATAAGCACTAAAGGGAGAAAATACCGTCTTGCCTAACTCAATGCCAGTCTCCTCTTTCATCTGGGGAGCAATTCCTTCTCCCTCCAGATAAATCATGGCTAACTTAAAAGCAAAGCTAAAGACGAGTGTTCCCTCTTCATCGCTCAAATATAAAAACCCCCGACGAATTTTATTATCCATATCCCAGGGGAGATCATTTGCACCCACCTGATCGAGGCTATTAAGAATGGGGGAAGGTGCAATTTCGGCTTGCTGTTTATTCCCCACCACTTTGCGAATTCCAATCAAATTTGGGGTGGTTTCAAATACCTTTTTTAATCGTTCAAAACCGGGTTCTACGGGCAGATCCCGATAAATATCTAAGCCGATCACCTTCGGTTCCTGAGCCTTAATTTTCTCTAGTAATTCCGCCATCACCTCATCGGGGATCGGCCAAGTTCCCAAAGTGGTCAAGTCATTTTCATTAATCCCCACAATCAAAATTCGGGGGTCTGGGGGCTGCATAGGCCGCAGTTGAAATAATAAATCCAGGGTTGATAATTCCAGTGCCTGTAACAACCCGCTCATTCTCAGCAAAATCGCCAATCCTGCTACCGTCGGTGCAAGGATTGACACTTTGCGCCATTCCCAAATTTTTCGCTTAACCTTGGCCCACATAGAATTAAGAATTAAGAATTAAGAATTAAGAATTAAGACCGCCGAGAAGTTCAATTCTCAATTCCTAATTCTTAATTACTACCAGGGACTGCCAATCATCGTAAAGCCCGCCCAATAATAGGGATGTCTTAACTCTCGATTCCCGAGGCGTGAAAGCTCCGGCGGGAGTTCTACATTTCCGAACGATCCGACCAAGGCCCCATTTTCTAGATGCACCGTCCCGCCAATCATAGCGATTTGTGCTCTCCTCAATGCCTCTGCCTTAATTGGAGCCGATCGCAAGTTTTGGTAAAACTCGCTCATCAGTCCCAAGGTCCCCGCGTCATTGGCGTACCAAAGACTCGCTACCGCTGATTTAACCCCGGCTTGCACCGCTAATCCAGCAAAGCCAAATTCGGCCTCTAAATCTCCGATCGCCGTGCGACAGGCGGACAGCACTAACAATTCTACGGGCGGATCGTTCCATTTTAACTGCTGCATCCGGTCTAGGTGTAATTTTTCCCCCCATAACTGGAGGTAGGAGTTATCCCGCGCTCCTGAGTTAAATTGGCCGTGGGTCGCGAGGTGAATGATGCCAAACGGTTCTTGTCCGCGCAGTTCTTGCAAGTTATCCAGGGTCACGGCTTCGTTCAGGAAGGCTGCACCGGGCCATAAGTGGTTAACAATGGTATCAAGTTCCACGGGCACTGCGGGTAATGGATATTGGTCAGAAAATTCTGACAATCCCATTGCTAAGACTTCGGTACTTTTCCAGTTGCTATAACGGGCATCGGTTAAATGCAGGCTAGGAATTAAGGTGAGGCTGTATTTTTCGACTAAAAACTGCTCCCCATCATGTAAGGCGGCAATGGGAAGCATCCGCAATCCCGCATCCATACTAAAAATGGTTGTCTCAATTCCCAACCGTTTGAGGTCGGGTTCTAAGGGGGCAATGATCCATTTATAGAGTTGCTGGGCCGGGGCTAAATAACTGGTGGTGCGCCGTTTGGAGACATTGCCAATTTCTCCTTGCAACCGCTCTACTTCCTGGAAAAGAACGGCTTGGTTAGCTTCCGGAACACTTTTGTAAATCGGTTTACCGATGGGGGGAATTAAGACTAAATCTAATTGCTCATTTCGAGAAAAGACATAAATCAGACCGGCATTTTTTCCCGTCAGATTTTCCATGTCCCGAAGCTTATTCTGGATAGCCTCAAAGGATAAATACGGGAGATTAATATTTTGTCCTAAATAGTCCTCAAAGTCCTCACTAAACACGCGATCGCCCATTTCAATCGCCTGTTCTATTTCACCCGAATCTAGCAGGCGATCGACGTCGCTGCGATTGTTCAACTGGAGAATTGCCGGTTGACTCAAAATATCAGAAACTGCCTGTTCATTCCGTTGTTCAAGTCCTGTGGACCCCATAAACCGATCGCCCAGGGAGGGTGTCCAAGGATAGCCTGTTTCAGTCAACGAGGGAACATTAAGAGGCGCGGGTTCTACGGGAACTGGAGTGGCGATCGGCGGTTCAGGTAAGCCCCCTCCACCCTGAGTCTCCGGTCCTACCACCACCGGAATTGGCGCAGGTTCCACCACGGGGGCGGGTTCTGCTACGGGAACTGGAGCCGGTTCTGCTACGGGGGCGGGTTCTGCTACGGGAACTGGGGCGGGTTCTGCTACGGGAACTGGAGCCGGTTCTGCTACGGGAACTGGGGCGGGTTCTGCTACGGGAACTGGGGCGGGTTCTGCCACGGGAACTGGGGCGGGTTCTGCTACGGGAACTGGCTCACTGATATCCGGGTCCGGAGAAGTCGGCTCAGTGGGTTCAGAGGTCGGTGTTTCCGGTGTACTCTCTGCCTCCGGGGGTAATGGCAAAGGGTCGATCTTCGGGGCGGGTTTGATCACCGGGGTGAGAAAGTTGTCCTCCTGATTCGGTGGAGGTGAAAGTGTCACATTTTCAATATTGAAGGCACCGCTGGTACCCGTGGCGATATTTTGGGGGAGATTAACGGTCACTTCCCCTGTATAATTGGAATAATCCAGGCGATCGCTCTCGGCTGCACCATCAATTCGGCCAAACCTTGCCCCATCGAGAAATGCGAAGGTATCACTGGCACTACCGCCTGTCAGGTTTTCAATATTTTCAAACCTCATGCCGTTGGGATAGCCGCTGAGAGTGCCTCGCCCCGGGCCGGTGAGAGTCCAGGTGGTATTCTGGTTCGGACCTGTGAGAGTTTCTCCCCCGGCGATCGTCACCGGCAGATTGAAATCAAATCCATTATATAATGTGATATTCCCGGTACTCTCTGGGTTCCCGATGACAATCGATTCAAACCCATTGGTGAGAGCCTCTAACAAGGCATCCCCCAAGTTCAAGGTGTCATCGGCTAGGGTACTATCCGGCGTGGCGATCGCAATATTTCTATCTGCTGAACCCGGTTCTATGACCAGTCGTCCGCGCCCCGTTGCGGAACTGTTGCCGGTTGCCTCAATCGCATTCGCTCTCACATTGAGATTGTTCGTGTTAATGTTCCCTCGCAAACGCAGGGTTCCCGTGCTGGCATCCAGGGTAATAGTTCCAGGGGTCGCACTAGAATTCGTGGACAGGTCCTGGGTTGTGATATCTCCAGTCTCGGTATTCAAGTCGATTGTCCCCCCCACTCCAGATACCGAAGAGGCATCAATCCTAGAATTTCCGGTTTGGATAATGATATTCCCCTCCCCCCCGGCATTGAGACTAATCTCACCTCCAGTACCCGCTCCCCCGGAGTTGGCAAGGAGCGTGCGGGTCCTAATGTCCCCGGTTTCAGTGGTTAGGGTAATGGTTCCCCCGTCTCCCGAGACGGAAGAGGCATCTAAAGTCGCGTTACCCGTTTGGATGGCGATCGCCCCCGTCCCTCCCGCACTCAGGATAATATCTCCAGCGGTTCCTTCCCCATCCGATTTGGAGATCATCTCTCCTGTGGTAATATCGCCGGTTTCAGTCGTCAGAGTGATAGTACCCCCATCTCCAGATGCGGAAGACGTATCTAAGTTGCCCGGTTGAATTGTAATCGCCCCAGTTCCTCCCGCACTCAGGGTCACATCTCCCCCGGTCCCCGAACCTGTAGACTGGGAAATTAACTCACGCGCTTGAATATTCCCATCGGTACTGGTGAGGGAGATCTTACCCCCATCCGCTTCTGCGGAGGTATCGATAGTAGTAACCGTAATATTCGCTCCAAAAATTTCAATATCTCGCCCTTCAGCGCGGATCTGGCTGGATGGATTCATCAAAAAAGCGCCGGTTCCTTCGTTGTCGGCATCCGCGCGAAATACAATGGGTTCCCCGGGGACAAATTCGAGGGAAACCCCATTGGCAATCTCAATATTATTCGTCGCTTCTAGGATGATATTGCCGCTTTGATTTTGAAGGGTTTCGGCAGAAATTGTAATGGTTTCCTCGGCAAATTCATCAGCTTCACCGGATAAAATATCCGGCAGAAACTCCCCGATATTGAGTGGGTCATCCTCACCATTAGAAATGATAATATTCAAGGGGTCAAGGAGCAGGGTTCCGGAACTGCCGTGAGTGGCACTGACATCAACGATGCCTTCAAAAATGAGGTGTTCTTTGCCTGAAACTTCTACAAATCCCCCATTTTGGGAGAGCGCTAAGGGGTTGGACCCTCCTTGGGCGCTAATGTTGCCATAGAATCCGGTGACGCGATCGCTCCAAACAATAACGCGTCCCCCATTCCCAGTATTTAGGGCATCCACTTGAATGGTCGAATTGGGACTCATTAAAGTGCGATCGGCAGTGGGCAAGCGACCCCCGCCTTGGAAATCGCCACCGAGATAGACTTCGCCGCCGCCATTGCCGCCGGAAGCATCAATTGTCGAGGCGATCGCCCCAATTTTTTCCCCTAAAATCGTGACGGTTCCCCCAGTTTGCACCCCATCAGCAACGGAAATCTCACCGCTGACAAGGGTGGTTCCGGGATCCGGGGACGAGGATAAATTGGAACCCGTCAAGGTAATCGTTCCATCGGGATTCACCACGGCACCTCGGGCGTGTCCCTGAGTGAGATTTCCTTGGGTGAGGAGTTGGGGTAACTGCAGGGGAGAAATTCCCGTCTCGGTGCTTGGGGCGATCGCCTGAAATTCCAGACTCAGCAGCATTCCTTCCTGAGACAAGCGGACGCGATGGGGTCCCGGGACACTAGCGAGGGTAATGTTGCCCCCAGCAGCGGTTAAGGTTCCCGTATTCAGGACTGTTCCCCCCATCAGGGTGATATTTTTCCCAAATCCCACGCTCAAATCTCCGGCATTGACAATACTTCCGGCCTGAGATTGAGTAAAATCAAACTGATTGGGGGACCCGGTGAGGCTGTGATAAGAAGAGGGTCCCAATACATCAAAACTCGCTCCTGAGTTGAATCCGAGCGAGTTTGCAGTCGTGGCAAAAAAAGATCCCGTGAGGTTTAACTGAGCCGTAGGACCGAACAGGATGCCTGCGGGGTTGATTAAGTATAGATTGGAGTGGCTACCGCTGACTTGTAGCAGACCCTGAATCAGGGAAGGGTTCCCCCCGACAACCCGAGTGAAGATATTCTGAATGTCGGGATTCGCCAAAAAGTTAGCCGTTTGACCCGCTTCTAAACCAAAGCGATCAAAACTGTGGAAGAGATTGGAGCCATCACTGGAGGGACTGCCCCCCTGGATATCAAAGCGATCGCCATCATGGGTAACTTGGGTCCCGGTTCCATCACCAGCGGGAAGAATGGATTGGGTCCATCCCACTTCTAGGAAAATGCCCCACCAACAGACTACGGCTAATAGGGTACTTGGGCCCATTACCCATGATGACTTCATGCCATTACTCCTGACTGAGTTGAGTCGCATCTACAAGGGGTTCGGTTGCGAAGTCCCCCAATTCCACAGAATCCAGAAACTGTTGCCAGCGGGCAAACAGGTCTGTATCCTCGGGATTATCCCGACGCATTTGAGCCAGAATGCTTAGAGCATCATGCCAAATCCCTTCACGGGCATAGATTGAAACCCGATTGCTGGGTGTGGTGGCATTTTTGAGTTCTAGGGCGATGGTTTCATCCGGTTCCACGCGTTCGATCCAGCCATCGACGACAATATCTCCGGTGCGATCGCTCGCATCGCAGACCATTTTCAAGTACCAATGATAACTTTTCCCCGGATCTAGGGTGGTTGCATCATTCACAGGTAAACTGTGACTAATAATCCCCCCTTGGGGAATCTGGATTTTGGCTTGATAAACCAAATTCTCCTCATTTTCCCCCTCAACCAATTCAAACTCTAAGGTTTGGGGGCCTGAAGTGGGCACATACCAGTATAAAGTCGGATTTGCAGCCAAGGTCAAGGGCATCGCATCTCCTGGAGTTAACGCTGTCAAAGGTTTTTGACCCGCTTGATAGGTTCCACAGCCTCTAGTGCCGCCTTCAGCAGTCCGTTGCGGAGCACCGCGATCGGGTGGGGTGAACGATTGACTCAGTAACCAAGGACCCGCAGGGGTTCGAGAGAGGGAATCGGGTTCAGTTTGGGCCTTCGCCTGCAAATTGAGGCCCGGACTCATCACCATTCCCAAGCATAACGCCACTGAAAATGTGGTAACTTGTTTTAACGATTTGTTCCAAAGCATAATACGGAAGCTCCCTTCATCTAATCAAATAATCGCGATCGCCCCTAACACCGACTTCCCCTGGGGGAAGATTGTCACGCCTGCTTTAATACGGGTAATAAAACCTACCCTTTCTGTTATGCCAATAATTATTGGTATCGTCAATACGCAATTTAGAATTTACAACTCAAGATAGAGGTAGAGTCTGTCCTTTTACCCTAACTCTAGTGTAGATCTCCTCCTTAAAGGGGTGTAAATTCTTAGACAAACCCTATTGGACTCGGTTCCAGTTTGAAGTTTTGACAAAACTTTCAATCCAGTGGCGGAAAACTTCATCAAGTCAGGGCCAATTGGCTCCCCTCATGATCCGGATTAGCGGATCCTGTAAAAATAGAGGGTATCCCTTCCCGTATGAACCCTCCTGCACTCACTTGTGTATCAATAAAGTGACGAATTTTCTAAATCATTTGAGACCCACCCCAGAGACTCCAGGATAATTTCAATCCTATAAATCTCCACTCTCATTCTAACTCTTAGAATCGACTACTGGCTTCAGTATTTTTACGGATTTAGGCCCTTTTGGGGTGGAGGTTTCAGTTAAAAACCTAACCCCATCAATTCCCTCACGGTTTAATTCTAAAAAACATTAAAACTTTAATAAATTTTGATAAAAATATGTTAAAATATGCCGAGGAAAGTAGTCCCTGCTGAACCCCAACACCACAGCTAACCCCGTGGGGTTCTACCTGAAACCTTGCCTGGTTACACCGATTCACTTAACAATACCTTCGCAAAAAAAGGAAGCAATAATGTAGTATAATTGTAGTAAATTATTACTACATTTGCTCTCGCCCTGAATTTCAAGAGTCTCACCAATTGGGGGGACGGCGAAGACTGAACTTTTGGCACAATTTTCTCCAGCCGATGGGCGTTTTTAAGGGGAGAGAAAGGGGCATCAATTCATTATTTTGGAAGCAGTGGATTAAAAAAGGGCGATCGGTTGCGATCGCCCTTTTTTAATCCACCCCCAAAATTAACCGGCTATAGACCTAGAGAATGCCGTCTTTTTTTGCCATAGACAACATGAGATCCACAACGCGGCAGGAATAACCCCATTCGTTGTCATACCAAGAGACAATCTTAAAGAAATTCGAGTTCAGTTCCATTCCGGCACCCGCATCAAAAATGCTCGAATGAGAATCCCCGACAAAATCCGTGGAAACCACCTCATCCTCGGTGTAACCCAAAATCCCTTTGAGTTCGCCCTCAGATGCCGCCTTCATCGCCGCGCAAATTTCCTTATAGCTGGTTGCCTTAGTCGTCCGGAAGGTCAAATCTACTACAGACACATCCGGAGTCGGAACCCGGAATGCCATCCCCGTCAGTTTACCTTTCAACTCCGGTAATACCAAAGTCACCGCTTTCGCTGCACCCGTAGCAGCGGGAATAATATTCTGGGCAGCCCCCCTGCCACCGCGCCAGTCTTTTTTACTGGGTCCATCCACCGTGGGTTGAGTCGCCGTCATGGCGTGCACCGTCGTCATCAATCCTTCACTGAAGCCAAAATTGTCATTAATCACCTTGGCAACTGGGGCCAGACAGTTCGTGGTGCAACTGGCATTAGAAACCACGGTATCTTTCGCCGGGTCAAACGTCTCATGGTTAACCCCAACCAGGAAAGTCCGTACTTGGTCCGGGTCCTTCGTCGGGGCCGAAATCACGACGCGCTTGGCACCCCCTTTAATGTGTTTGGTAGCCCCTTCTAGGGTGGTAAACAGTCCCGTAGACTCGACAATGTAATCGGCACCGACTTTACCCCAGGGCAGTTCCGTTGGGTCTTTAATGGCGGTACAGGGGATAAACTTGCCATCAATCTCAATTCCCTCGGAAGTCGCTTTTACCGTCCCCGGAAATTTCCCTTGGGTTGAGTCATGTTTGAATAAATAGGCCAGGTTATCCGAAGGAACCAAGTCATTAATCCCCACAAATTCAAGATTGGGATTGTTAATTCCAGCCCGCAGGACGAGACGTCCAATTCGTCCAAATCCATTAATCCCAACTTTTAAAGTTCCCATGAACTACATTCCTCTGTAAACAAACAACTTGTACTTTAGCAGCAATCTCCCCGGGTTCGTGTTATTCCAGCGACATATCGTCAAGCTTTTAAGACTTTTGAGAGAGATTGTATTTCTTTAGAAAGAATTTAGAAATCGAGCAGATCCCCAGAAAAGTTACCCCGGCCTTAATAGGAAACGTGAGGACTACCCCAGGAGAACTGCGCGAGTCCGTCTGTGAGAAGGTTTACGTTGAGTGAGAGAATCAAGATATCCGGTGCATTCAGGTTGC
Source organism: Laspinema sp. D2d (assembly GCF_025370755.1). Taxonomy (GTDB): domain Bacteria; phylum Cyanobacteriota; class Cyanobacteriia; order Cyanobacteriales; family Laspinemataceae; genus Laspinema. The sequence goes on from NZ_JAMXFC010000005.1 coordinate 31,221, forward strand.
TAACCGCCTTGATTCTCTACACTCCGGTTTAGTTATTCAAAGCTAGGACCAGCGTCGATAATCTCCTGACTGGCGGTGGTAAAGCGTTTGAAGTTATCCACAAACCGGCGGGCCAGTTCTTTGGCTTGGCGATCGTAAGCCTCTTTATCCGCCCAGGTATTGCGCGGGTCGAGAATCTCACTGGGTACGCCAGAAACGGCTTCGGGAATCAACATTTTGAAGACGGGATGAGGATGACAGGTGACGTGATCCAGTTCGCCACTGAGGGCCGCTGATACCATTGCCCGAGTATATTTAATCTGAATCCGGCTACCAACGCCATAAGGACCGCCTGACCATCCGGTATTGACGAGATATACGGAGGCGGTAGCATTATGTTTCCGCAAACGTTCACCCAGCATTTCTGCATAGACGGTAGCGGATAGAGGCAGGAAGGGTTTTCCAAAACAGGCAGAGAAGGTGGCTTCGGGTTCGGTAATTCCTCGTTCTGTTCCGGCGAGTTTGCTGGTATAGCCGGACATGAAGTAATACATCGCCTGCCGGTTTGTCAGTTTGGCGATCGGAGGCAAGACACCAAAGGCATCCGCTGAGAGGAAAATCACCGCCGTTGGATGTCCGCCGACACTGGGAAGGACTACATTAGGAATATAGTCAATAGGATAGGCAACCCGTGTATTTTCAGTCAAGCGACCATCATCGTAGTCAGGATGACGAGTGACGGGATCAAGAACAACGTTTTCCATCAAGGCACCAAACCGGATGGCATCCCAGATTTGCGGTTCATTTTCTTTGGACAAGGCGATCGTTTTCGCATAACATCCGCCTTCAAAATTAAAGATACCATCTTCTGACCAACCATGTTCATCATCTCCAATCAAACGACGGGTCGGATCTGCCGAAATCGTTGTTTTACCTGTACCGGAGAGTCCGAAAAATAAGGCGGTATTGCCCTTGTCATCCATGTTGGCTGAACAGTGCATCGGCAGGACGTTCCGCTTGGTCATAAAGTAGTTCATCAAGGAGAATACAGATTTTTTGATCTCCCCGGAATATTTAGAACCGCCGATAATGACGAGTTTTTGAGAAAAGTTGACGACGATAAAGGCTTCAGAGTTGATGCCGTTGATTTCCGGGTCGCCTTGTAAACCGGGAACCGCGATTACCGTGAAATCTGCTTGATGGTTGGCGAGTTCTTCCTCTGTCGCCCGAATGAAGAGTTGATGGGCGAATAAATTTTGTGAGGCATATTGGTTGATAATTCTCACGCCAACGCGGTAGTTCGGGTCGCATCCGACATACCCATCAAACAGATATAAGTCTCGACCCTGGACATAAGAAAGGACTTGGCGATAGAGGCGTTTGAAGTTTTGTTCAGAAATGGGAACATTGAGTTTGTTCCAGTGGATTTCGTCCCGGCTGTTCGGTTCATCGACGATAAATTTATCATTAGGAGACCGTCCAGTATATTTGCCGGTATTAATACAAAGTGCGCCATTATCAGCAAGGATGGCTTCCGCCCGGGCTAAGGCGTGTTCGACCAAGGTAGGAACCGCGAGGTTGCGATAGACATGGCCGAGGTTTTTCATCCCTAGGGCTTCTAGTCCGTAGGTTTTGGGGGTTTGGTCATGTTCTAAGGTTAGGGTTTCTTTCATGGTGGTTAGGGCTTCGTTATAAGCCAAGGTATTCTTAATGGTCTTAGAGGCGGCTACGTCTTGATAGGTATTGCGGGTGGACAGGGTTGCTTCTTCCATGTTTTCTTTCGGGGATATGTTGTAGTTTTGACCGCTCATTTGTTGGTCCTCGTTCTTTACAATGCCAATAATTTGTGTTGTAACGATCGCTGCGTTTACGTTGGGCGTTAATCTGGCTACATTAGCAACTATTTGGTTGTGAAACGTTTTAAGTTGTCCGCGTTTAAGAAATCTACCGATTTATTCTGATCCGGATGTTAAGCTGGTGCTTTTTGCCCTAAATAGATTAAGGACTTTAACGGATGTCTTAACACTTTAGTTTGTGGTCTGTTGGCGGGGAGTCTCATCCTGAGAGGATTCCCTTGATGAAAGCGTCTGAACCCTGGGTTTAAGCTCGTTCCCCTTTTCTGGTTCATGGGGACTGGGATGGCGGCAGATCGGACGTTCTACAGTTTAGAAGATTACGAAGTCTGCGGTTGAAGTTGCAGGGGCTTATCTGGAGCTTTCAAGCTTATCATAGGCGAATTAATGCCTTAAAATAATTACAAAATATTACGAAATTTTGGTTTAGGTTATGCCCTCGCTTCCCTGATAACCTTGGAAAGGTTATCAGCTTTTTTAGAGAATAGCTAAAGGGCAATCTCCATCAGCTATGTAGCCACTATTGGGCTGAAAAGTTTGCAATTATTGTCACGCCCGGTCTTGATTAAATAACAAGGATTAATAACATTTGTTACATAAGTTTATCAAAAATCTCGTATAGGGCAAGTTTTTTTGCTAAACTTAGCAAATGTGTTTTTTTAGGGAAACAAAGAGTCACCCTAGAAGAGAGAGTATATTCAGGCGGGAAGGTTACGGGGGGATAGGCTTACAGCGAGAAGTAACCCGGGCCGATCGCCTCACACTCCCCATTGTTAAGATCAGATAGAGAACCCGGGAAGGTTAGTTCAGGATAGAATGGAGTGGGGAATACTACAGAGCCATTAGTATAGAGTTCAGTATAGGATTTAAGATAGATGGAGGGTAAAGGACGAGAGTTGTACCCCACCCTTGTGGTAGAGTCGGAACCGCACGGGATGTTAGTGGCCCTTGGTCAGATACCCAAAGTTGAACTGCACCTGGATTTAGAAGGTGCGGCTCGATAGAGTACCCTAATTAGTCTGCGATCGCCAGGTATCCTTGGACTACCTAGCCTGGGGGACACGCAATACTTTTGAAGTGGCGATCGCAGATGACGCGGTGCGATCGCCATTTTTCACTGAACTACAAACCGGGCAGCAAACCCACGGCCACAGCTTATACTTTTAGGGTGAAAACTTTAAATTATTGATCGTTCATTATAGCGGAACCTTAAAAAAAATGCAAGAGTCAATTCCCCTTAATTTTGCCATCCCTCCCCCCTCTAAATGTTAAACAATTTCAAAGAAAATCTAGGATATTTCAACAGGACCTTGACAATTTCGACCGCCTAGGCAGTGGCTGTGAACTCCCCACTCACCGCAACCATTACAGCCCCTCCAGACTGCCTCCAACTCCAGGGACTTTCTTTATTTTTTATAAAAAAAAGAATAAACTGAAAAGTAGATTGAATTGTGCGCTATATTAAAAGAGTGGATAGAGAACAAGCAAAACGGTTTACCGATTAGAGGTAAGAAGACTATGGTTTCCACTTCAGTAAAATCTCCCCAAGCGACAGAATTACCGGGCAAACAAAATGCCATTAGCGAGGAATGGCAAGGCTTCGTAACCGGCAAATGGGCTAAAGAAATAGACGTCCGGGATTTCATTCAAAAAAATTACAAACCGTATTCGGGAGATGAAACTTTCTTAGCAGAGGCTACAGAACGCACTACAACGCTCTGGAAGAAAGTCACCGAACTCATGAAAGAAGAACGCCTCAAGGGTGTATTAGATGCGGAAACGAAGATTCCGGCATCGATTACCGCCTATGGTCCGGGCTACATTGATCGCGACCTTGAACGGATTGTCGGACTGCAAACTGATAAACCACTTAAACGGGCGATCATGCCTTACGGAGGGATTCGCATCGTTAAAGCCGGGTTAGAAGCCTACGGGTATAAACTGGACCCGGAAACGGAAAAAATCTTCACCCAGTATCGTAAAACCCATAATGACGGCGTATTTGATGGCTATACCCGAGAAATGCGGGCGGCGCGACATTCGGGGATCATCACTGGATTGCCCGATGCTTATGGACGGGGCCGAATTATTGGGGACTATCGCCGCGTCGCACTTTATGGCGTCAACCGTCTGATTGCGGACAAAAAACATCAGCTAGAATCTTTGGAGTTTGATGCGATCGATGAACCCGTGATTCAACTGCGCGAAGAAGTCTCCGAGCAAATTCGCGCTTTGCAGGAACTCAAAGACATGGCTGCCGGTTATGGATTTGACCTGGGACGACCCGCGAACACCGCCCAAGAAGCTGTCCAATGGACTTATTTAGCCTATCTTGCCGCCGTCAAAGAACAGAATGGTGCAGCAATGTCCTTGGGACGGGTCTCGACTTTCTTGGATATCTATTTTGAGCGTGACTTGAAAAAGGGTACTCTCACTGAAACGGATGCCCAAGAAATCATTGATGATTTCGTCATGAAACTGCGGATGGTGCGCTTCTTGCGGACTCCGGATTACAATCAACTGTTTTCCGGCGACCCCACTTGGGTGACGGAATGTATCGGGGGAATGAGTGAAGATGGACGTCCGTTGGTGACCCGCACCAGCTTCCGCTTCCTGCATACCTTATATAACCTGGGTGCGGCCCCAGAACCGAATTTAACGATTCTCTGGTCCGAACGGTTGCCGGAAAACTTCAAACGCTATTGTGCGAAAGTTTCTATCGATACCTGTTCCACTCAGTATGAAAATGATGACTTAATGCGGCCCACTTATGGCGACGATTACGGCATTGCCTGCTGTGTCAGCGCCATGCGAATTGGCAAGCAGATGCAGTTTTTCGGGGCGCGGGCAAACCTTGCAAAAGCCTTACTGTACGCCATTAATGGGGGGAAAGATGAAACCTCCGGCGAACAAATTGGGCCGGAATTTGCCCCAGTGATGGGAGAGGATTTGGATTACGAGGATGTGGTGGCGAAATTCGATCGCTTCTTGGATTGGTTGGCGAAACTGTATGTCAACACCTTGAATGTAATCCATTATATGCATGATAAATATTGCTATGAGCGGATTGAAGCCGCCTTGCACGATCGCGATATTTATCGAACCCTCGCTTGTGGTGTTGCCGGACTTTCGGTGGTGGCAGACTCCCTCTCGGCGATTAAATATGCCAAAGTCAAAGCCATTCGTAATCCTCAAGGTTTAATTGTGGATTACCAGATTGAAGGGGACTATCCCAAGTATGGGAACAACGATGATCGCGTCGATGAAATTGCCGCTGATCTCGTTGAAAACTTCATGAACAAGATCCGCAAGCATAAAACCTATCGGAATGCGGTGCCAACCCAATCGGTTCTTACCATTACCTCCAATGTGGTTTATGGTAAAAAAACCGGGAATACCCCCGATGGACGAAAAGCTGGGGAACCCTTTGCACCGGGTGCGAACCCGATGCATGGACGGGATACCAAAGGAGCGATCGCAGCCTTATCTTCTGTGGCGAAACTGCCCTATGAACACGCCCAAGATGGAATTTCTTACACTTTCTCGATCGTCCCGAAAGCATTAGGAAAAACCGAAGGCGATCGGCTTACCAACCTCGTAGGAATTTTAGATGGGTACTTCCACGATCAAGGTCATCATATTAACATCAACGTCCTTGATCGCGAAACCCTCATGGATGCAATGGATCATCCGGAACAATATCCTCAACTTACCATTCGGGTCTCCGGTTATGCCGTTAACTTCATTAAGTTAACCCGCGAACAGCAGTTAGACGTGATTAACCGTACCTTCCACGAACGCATCTAATCATTTAAAAAACTAGAAAGGTGAGCCTTTAGCTCACCTTTCTAGTTTGGATGATGTCAAGATAAAGATTCAGCGTTCCCTTTATTTTTCGCCTTAACCATGTTAGATAGCACTGCCAATCCCACCGCTACTCCTCCCACCGTTCGAGCCTTTCAAGCCGTCGGTGCCATCCATTCCGTTGAAAGCTGCGGAACTGTCGATGGTCCGGGCATTCGGTTTGTCATTTTCACCCAAGGCTGCCCTCTACGCTGTCTGTACTGCCATAACCCCGATTGCCGACATATCGAAGAAGGGAAAGTCGTCAGCGTGGATGAACTGATCGAAGAGGTGCAAAAATATCGCTCTTATATGCGCTTTTCTGGAGGGGGAGTGACCGTCACTGGGGGCGAACCGTTGATGCAACCAGAATTCGTGCGGGAAATCTTCCGGCGTTGCAAAGAATTAGAGATTCATACGGTGTTGGATACGTCCGGTTATGTCCAATTAAATGCCGCTAAACCCGTGTTGGACTATGTAGATTTAGTGCTGCTGGATATTAAATCCTATAATCGGGCGCTTTATGAAAAAGTGACCCATGTTTCCCTAGAACCTACCCTGAAATTTGCGGAATATCTTAAGGAGATTAATAAACCGGCTTGGATTCGGTTTGTTTTAGTTCCCAACCTTACGGATAACCGGGAGAATGTGGAAGGACTCGCCCAGTTTGTGTCCACCTTAACCAATGTGGAAAAAGTGGAAGTGTTGCCCTTTCATCAAATGGGAGAATATAAGTGGGAACAGCTAGGGTATGAGTATGAGCTGAAAAATACTGAACCGCCCACAGCGGAACAAGTGGAAGCAGTGATGGAAATTTTTAGACGTTATGGGTTGCCGGTGCAATAAAAGGCTGGCAGAGGGAAAATTAAGAGGGGATAATCGGCGATCGCCTGAATATTCAAGGATTCCTGACAAACAGGGGTTTGTCTCACTTGGGAACGTTCCTGAGTTGCTGATATCCGGAGAATTCAAGCGGCGATCGCCCCGGAGAGTATCGCAACCCACTGACAAGCATCGGTGAATTTCGGTAAGGTGGAAAAGACGCGACTCTATACCTGACGCAATTTAGAATGAAGCGAATGCACAATTCTAAAAGTATTGTTACTTTTTCTTAAAATAGCGAACAGGATTGGGTAGGCTAGGGGTAAGTAACTCTAAGCTTTTTTACTCAAAAAGATAGGGTCGCGTCTGAAATAATGTCCATTTAGAAGATTATATTTAAGGAACATCCAGCGATGCAAAAGCCAATCGCAACCAACCCAGACCCAACCCCGGGCACCGTCTCCAAACAAGACGTCCTGCGGTATGAACGTCAAACCCTTGATGCCATTTTTAAACCCAAAAATGTTGCCTTAATCGGTGCAACCGATCGCCTTGGGAGTGTGGGACGAACCATTTTATCCAATTTAATTGCCAGTCCCTTTGGTGGGGCAGTCTTTCCCGTCAATCCCAAGCGGGACAACGTGCTGGGGATCAAAGCCTATCCCAGTATTGCTGCGGTACCCGACCCCGTAGACTTAGCCATCATCGTCACCCCCGCCCCCACAGTACCGGGGATCATTCGCGAATGCGTCGATGTGGGCATTCCTGGCGCGATTATCATCTCCGCCGGATTCAAAGAAATCGGCCCTGCGGGAATCGAACTCGAACGGCAAATCCTCGCCGAAGCCCGTCGCGGTAAAAAAATGCAGATTATCGGACCCAACTGCCTCGGGGTAATGAGTCCCCTCTCCGGACTGAATGCCACCTTTGCCACCAAAATGGCAAAACCGGGGAATGTCGGCTTTATCAGCCAAAGTGGGGCACTCTGTACCGCTATTCTGGATTGGAGTTTGCGGGAAAATGTCGGCTTTAGTGCCTTTATGTCCATTGGTTCCATGCTGGATGTAGGTTGGGGGGATTTAATCTATTACCTCGGTGACGACCCCAACACCCAAAGTATTGTGATTTACATGGAATCGATTGGCAACGCGCGATCGTTCCTCTCTGCGGCAAGGGAAGTGGCCCTGAGCAAACCCATCATTGTCATCAAAGTTGGACATACCGAAGCGGCTGCCAAAGCTGCCGCCTCCCATACCGGCACTTTAACCGGCAGTGACGAAGTGCTTGACGCCGCCTTCCGACGCACCGGCGTCTTGCGCGTCAACAATATCTCCTATGTCTTCTATATGTCCGAGGTCCTCGCCAAACAACCGCGCCCCAAAGGACCGCATTTAACTATCCTCACCAATGCTGGAGGTCCTGGGGTAATTGCCACCGACGCCCTGATTACCGAAGGGGGACAACTCACCGAACTCTCAGCGGAAACCATTTCAGAACTGGATGAATTTTTACCCACCCACTGGAGTCACAGCAACCCGATCGACATCTTAGGGGATGCGGAACCCAGTCGCTATGCTCAAACACTGGAGAAGGCGGCAAAAGACCCGAATAGTGATGGATTGTTGGTCATTTTAACCCCGCAAGCCATGACGGACCCTACGGAAACTGCCAAGCAACTGGAACCCTACGCCAAAATCAAAGATAAACCGATTTTGGCAAGCTGGATGGGCGGGGAAGATGTCCGAGAAGGGGCGAATTTCTTAAATCAAGCGAATATCCCCACCTTTCCTTATCCCGATACAGCAGCGCGGTTGTTTAATTATATGTGGCGCTCTACTTATAACCTCCGTGCTTTATACGAGACGCCGGTCCTTCCCAAAGATGATGACAACAACACCCCCGATCGCGCCTTAGTTGAAAAAATCATTACCCAGGCGCGGCAAGAGGGACGCAACCTGTTGACGGAGTTTGAATCAAAACAGGTATTCGCCGCCTATGGCATTCCCACAGTGGAAACTCACATTGCCACCAATGAAGCTGAAGCAGTCGCATACGCCAATCAAATCGGCTATCCTATCGTTCTCAAATTGTATTCGGAAACAATTACCCATAAAACCGATGTGGGAGGGGTGAAGCTCAATTTAGGCAGTCCTGAAGCCGTGGGAACTGCCTATCGGGCGATCGAAACCTCGGTGACTGAAAAAGCTGGGGCGGAATATTTCCAAGGGGTAACCGTCCAACCGATGATTAAATTAGACGGGTATGAGTTAATCGTCGGCAGCAGTATCGACCCGCAATTTGGTCCGGTGTTACTCTTTGGCACTGGGGGACAATTGGTAGAAGTGTTCAAAGACCGATCGCTAGGTTTACCGCCTTTGAATACCACCCTAGCAAGGCGGATGATGGAACAAACAAAAATATACAAAGCCTTGAAAGGGATTCGGGGACGGGACCCGGTAGATATCGCGGCGATCGAGCAATTGATGGTGAGATTTAGTCAGTTAATTGTCGAACAACCTTGGATTAAAGAGACCGATATTAATCCATTGCTAGTCTCTCCGGAACAGATTATCGCCTTGGATGCCCGGGTAGTCCTGCACGACCCCGATAGCAACCCTGATGAATTACCGCGTCCAGCGATTCGCCCCTATCCCACACAGTATATTACGATGTGGTCGATGAAGAATGGCACGTCGGTGAGAATTCGTCCGATTCGCCCGGAAGATGAGCCGTTGGTGGTTAAGTTTCATGAGTCTTTGAGCGATCGCTCAGTCTATTTCCGGTACTTCCACCTCCTGAAACTCAGTCGCCGAATCTCTCACGAACGGTTAGCGCGGATTTGCTTTATCGATTACGATCGCGAAATGGCACTGGTGGCTGATTACCGAGATCCGGCAACCGGCGAACACCAAATCCTCGGATTCGGTCGTCTGAGCAAGTTGCACGGTTCCAATGAAGGGGAATTTGGATTACTGATTGCCGACCCCTATCAAGGGTTAGGGTTAGGAACAAAACTGTTAGAACAGTTGATTGAAGTGGGACGCAGTGAGAAACTGGTGCGAATTACGGCAGATATTCTCCCAGATAATGGGGCTATGCAGCACCTGTCTCAGAAAGTGGGCTTCCGCTTGAAACGACATGAAGATGTCATTCGCGCTGAAATGGAGTTGTAATCGCGTGGAGTGGGTGCGATCGGGAAACTGAGCGTACCCATTCTCACTCCTCTGGGGCGATCGTCCAATCTTCCCACTGCAACCCCGGGATTTGTTCAAAATCCCGACGGTTGCGGGTGACTAAAATTGTATTGCGGGAGAGGGCGATCGCCCCAATTTTCAAGTCTTGCGTACCGATCCGGATTCGTTGCTGTATCAAATCTTGGTATTGCATCAACGCAGGGCGCTCGAAATCAAGGAAAGCTGAGGGAAATCCTTTACTGTTTCCCGGAGTTTAGTGATTGTGTCTGTTCTCACAAGCTGATATTTTGAATGAAAACGTCTTTACTTTTCTGGGCAACCCAGGTTGAAGAAAAATCAATCAAATTCAAGTAGTAAAAATTACCTGATCTTATTGTTAAACGCCCTTGTTATTTAAGGTTTCTGCCCTCTTCTACGGAAAAGCTCATATTCCTATCTCTATCGAATAGATAAACCAAGCTTCTGAAAAACAAAGCAAATTTCAACTAAACCTTGTCAGATTCTTCCTAAAATTATCAAAAAGTTAGAAGGATCTCTCCTGAAATCATTGGGAATTGTCATCAATTGTCAACCGTCTTGGAGAAAGAGTGGCGATCGCCAGGGCGCGAATCTGGTACTGTTTTAGGACAAGCAATGAGGTGATGGTGCTGGGGAGTCAATGCCTCAGACAACAACCCCAAGCCAAACCCTATAGAGAACAGAACAATCAGGAGAACTATGGCGGCATTAACAGGACGAGATCTACTCAGCGTTGCTGATCTAAGCATTGAAGAACTGCATCAACTGCTGGATCTCGCGACGCAGATGAAAGCCGGAACCCTCACCCCCCGATGTGAAAAAGTGCTGGGGTTGCTGTTTTCCAAAGCCTCAACCCGGACTCGGGTCAGCTTTACCGTGGCAATGTACCAACTGGGGGGCCAAGTGATTGACTTAAATCCCAATGTCACCCAGGTGAGTCGGGGAGAACCTCTACCTGATACAGCAAGGGTTTTAGACCGATATTTGGATGTGGTGGCAATTCGGACCTTTGATCAGGCGGACCTCGAAACCTTTGCCCACTATGCTGAAATGCCGGTGATTAATGCCCTAAGCGATCGCGAACATCCTTGTCAAGCCCTAGCCGATATTATGACCGTTGGTGAATGTTTCGGACAACTCGAAGATGTCACCCTCACCTATCTAGGCGATGGCAATAATGTCGCCCATTCCCTCCTCCTAGCGGGGGCAATGGTAGGGATGAATATCCGCATCGCCACCCCAGCACAATTTGAACCGGCTGCCGAAATTGTCGAACAAGCCAAAAAAATCGCCCAAGGGAAAAGTGAAATCTTAATCACTCATGACCCCATCCAGGCGGTGAAAGGTGCACAAGTGCTTTATACCGACGTTTGGGCAAGTATGGGACAAGAGGAAGAAGCCCGAACCCGTATTCCGCTCTTTCAGCCGTACCAGGTGAATGAGGAACTGTTTAATCATGCTGATGGAAGTGCTATTATTTTGCACTGCTTACCGGCGCATCGCGGGGAAGAAATTACCGATGGGGCGATCGAAGGGACGGCATCCCGAGTTTGGGATCAAGCTGAAAATCGAATGCACGCCCAAAAAGCGCTGTTAGCAAGCGTACTCGGGGCAATTTAGGGGAAAAAAGCCTGACACCCGTCAACGGTGCGGCTATCCGGACTAAGCCCGCCTGGGCGGGCTAAGAAGTAACTGGATTGATTTGGGTACGGAATACGATCGCCCTTGTGAAGTGGGGGTAGGCAGCAGGTTAAGATTGGCGATTAGGTTTTGATAAGTAAATAATGACACTGATTGACTGGTTAATTGTCTTGTTTTACCTCGTTGTCACAATGGCAATGGGGTTATATCTCTCCAAAAAAGGCTCCAAGAATCTGGCAGAATTTTTTGTATCCGGGCGATCGCTGCCTTGGTGGTTAGCCGGAACCAGCATGGCTGCCACCACCTTCTCCATTGATACCCCTCTCTACATTACCGGCATCGTGGGCAACCGAGGGATTGCGGGAAACTGGGAATGGTGGACCTTTGGTATTTCCCATATCATCATGGTGTACATCTTTGCCCGGATGTGGCGGCGCTCGGAAGTCATCACCGATGCAGAACTTACGGAAATCCGCTATGGCGGCGATATGGCAGCTATTTTGCGGGGTGTCAAAGCCTTTATCTTTGCTGTTCCTATGAACTGTATCGGCATTGGCTATGCCATGCTCGCAATGGTAAAAGTGGTAGATGCCTTGGGAATTTGGCAAGATCTCGGCATTGATGCTGGAGAAAATACCCTCAAACTTCTTAGTGTCATTGGGGTTAGCATCTTCGTGTTAATTTACGCGGGATTAGCCGGATTGTGGGGCGTCGTTGCCACGGACTTTTTCCAATTTATCCTCGCCTTATTTGGGGCGATCGTGGTGGCATTTTTTGCCGTAAATAGTGTCGGTGGGATTCAGGAACTGATCCGGCAAGTTCCTCTCTCCTCTGACAAAGATATTTTATCCCTGTTACCTCTAACTTTTGGCGGGGAAGGCAATGGCTTCATTCAATTCAGCCAAACCGCAGGAATTACCGCCAGTACCTTTCTAGCCTATATTGCGATTCAATGGTGGTCCTGGCGGCGGAGTGATGGCGGCGGGGAATTTGTTCAGCGCTTTGCTGCGGCGAAAAATGAAACTGAGGCGGAAAAAGCGGCATGGTTGTTTAATATCATGCACTATGTGATTCGGACTTGGCCTTGGATTCTAGTGGCATTAGCCGCCCTCGTGCTGTATCCCGATTTACAGGATAAAGAACTGGGTTATCCGAAACTGATGTTAGACTTCCTGCCACCGGCGATGTTGGGGTTAGTTGTGGCTTCGTTGATTGCAGCGTTTATGAGTACGGTGTCTACCTCCATTAACTGGGGGGCTTCGTTTGTTACCAATGACCTATATTTACGTTTTATCAAACCCTCAGCCACCCAAACCGAACTGGTGTTAATTGGGCGGTTATCGTCTGTATTGGTAACTGCAATTGGCGCGATCGCCGCCTTTGTTGCCTCTGACGTTGCCACCGTGTTTCGTCTCGTGATTGCGATCGGCACTGGCTCAGGTTTAGTCTTAGTCTTACGCTGGTTCTGGTGGCGTGTGAATGCGGCTGCCGAGCTCACCGCCATTATCGGTAGTTTTGTAATTGGTTCTGTCACCAGTTTGGTCCCGGCGTTAACCATTGCTGACTTCGGGTTACGCCTAATGTTCATCACTGCCAGCGTTACTATCTTGTGGGTGATTGCCTTATTTGCAACCAAACCGGAAACCGAAGAAACCCTGAATGAATTCTATCGCCGGGTTCGTCCCGGGGGACCCGGTTGGAACCTGCAACGTGCCAGTACCGGATTAGAACCCGCCCAGAATTTGAGTTTGGATTTGCAGCGAGTAGCGGCAGGGATTTTACTGCTGTTTGGGTTTTTGTTAACCACGGGAGGGTTCTTGCTTTTACAACCGGCGATCGGGTGGATTTCCCTAATCGTTGGGGTTGGCGGATGGACATGGTTACGGCAACTGAATAAGTCTAATGCTTTACTGATGCCTCGACCCGGAAGCGATCGCGATTAGTCCCTAACAAAGGGTGAGGATTCCTCGCCCACCCTTTGTCTGGTCATCTCTTAGCAAATCGTGAGATAATAATCAAAGTCACCCCTGACTCAAAAAGGGTGCAGCCTACTCAACCTTCATGCTCGCCGTTACATCGTCCTACCTTCTACCCCAATGATGTCAATAATCCGATCGCAAATTCTGCCCTTCTTCATTTTCCTCGTCTTTTTAGTCGCATTAGTCGCCGTCAGTGCGCGGATTTTCTTACCCGCCGATATGATGGCCCCCGCACCCATAGAAGAGCAAGTACAACCCGTCGATCGCCTCTCTAGTATCTCCTTCCCCAAGGTTGCTGAATTGCCTCCTTCCCTGTCTCGTTTGGTTAAAGGATTACCGGAGGATACACTGTTTTTCAATCACGAGAGTTAGGGGAACTTGCACATCCAACCAGCAAATTTAGAACTGATTCCGGGATATTACCTGCGGGTGGGTTCATCGCGCGATCGCTACTTATTGGTAAAGTTCTTGAGATTAACCTATCAGGAACTTTACCCCGAGCAAGACTTTTCCCATTTAGCCAAAACCGTTGACCAATATTTTGCTCAGGAAACGCCATTATGGTGGGTGGAATCTTCGGGAAATTCTGAACCTGTGGGTTGTTTGTGGTTAGGAAATGCCGTGGATCAGGTCAAAGGCGATCGGCACGCTCATATTTTTGTCCTCTATGTCGCACCGGAACACCGCCGCCGAGGACTGGGTTCAGCATTAATGGAATCTGCTGAAAATTGGGCCAGAGAACGAGGCGATCGCCAGATGGGTTTACAAGTCTTTCTTAATAATCCCCCCGCCTTAAATCTCTATCAAAAATTAGGCTATCAAAGTCATTCCGTTTGGATGCTTAAATCTTTAGAGTAATTCTACTCCCTAAAATCAGATAAAATCATCCTTTAATCCCGGATAATTCAGGCTTATTTCCAACCGCTTCAATCCGATTTGAACATACTCAAATTCTCGTTCAATACTAATAGATTTTCGCTCTAATCGCTGACAAACTGCTGCTGTGGTAAAGGTTCCGGCAAATAAATCTAATACTACATCCCCCGGATTGCTACTGGCTTTGATAATTCGTTCCAGTAGTGCTTCCGGCTTTTGCGTGGGATGTTTGCGGTATTCTGGCATTTTATATCTCACTCGCGGAATATACCAAACATTTCCTGGAATTTTTGTCGTACAATAAGGAGCCGGTTCCCTTTTTCGATAATCTATTAGTTTGCGGACTGCACCCGTTTTCGCTTCTACCCGAATCTCATCCGCATTAAATGTATAATTTTGAGAATTTTTTACAGCAAATAAAATCGGTTCATACAATGAGCCAAAGTATCTTTTTGCTTGCATTCCCGAACTATCATAATGCCAAATAATTCGAGATAAAATGGTTAATCTTTTTTGCAAATAAATATCTAGGTAGGGCATATATTGTGTGGCAGACATCAAATATAACGCCCCCGTACTTGTGAGCTTTTGAAAACATAAATCCAACCAGTGATAACACCAATCTAAATAAGCATCATTATCTTTCCACTGTTCTTTTTTGCCATTAAAAATTTTGCCGATATTATAGGGAGGGTCAGCAAAAATTAAATTAATGCTGTTATCTTCAATCCCGTTTTCTAAGGCTTCGGTCACATCGCCCCAAATCACTTGATGTCCTGGGAGTTCAAATACTTTCATTCAAGTTTTACCCCAGGATTTGAAACCTTGAACCGTAGAGAAATGCCAGAGTCTTTTCCTCCCCACTTAATCCAAGTTTTTATACCATGCCTGCAATCCCTGGCGATGAACTTCTTGCCAGGGGATATCCTGCGATCGCGCAATGGTGGCACAATCTTCATACTCCGGTTGCACATTACTAATCCTTCCCTGACTATCCGTAGCAACCTTGATGCGCACTTCTCCGAATGGGGTGGAAACAGTGTGGAGTTCCCGATGCAAAATCGATCGCTGTTGGGTCGAAATCCGAATCCCCAAGGTAGGAGTCTCCCGAAATATGACCGCTTCACAAGCTGTTTGCTGTTCGGGATGACAAATCACCGTCAGCAAGATGCCGGTTCGGGATTTTTTCATCGATATTGCCTCGGTAAAGGCATCTAAAGCACCTGCCGCAAATAATCGCTCTAAGGTATAGGCGATCGCCTGGGGATTGGCATCATCAATTTGAGTTTCCAGAACCGAAATGGTTTCTGTAAGCGTCGATTCTGGGTTATTCTCCGTCAATTCCCCCACCCACAGGCGCAAGATATTCGGAATCGGCAAATCCCGCGAACCGGCACCTAACCCAATTTCTTGAATCGTCATCGGAGGCGGATTCCCAAAGGCAGTAGCGAGAGTAACTGCGATCGCCGCGCCGGTTGGAGTAACTAATTCTTTCTCAATCCCATTACTATAAACCGGCACCTGGCGGGATTGGAATAACGAGAGGACCGCAGGCACTGGCACCGGCAATCTGCCATGTGCTGCCCATACTGTACCCCCTCCCGTGGGCAAGGGTGAACAATACAATTCCTCAATTCCTAACCAATCTAATCCCAAGCAAGTCCCGACAATATCGACGATCGCATCGGTTGCACCGACTTCATGAAAATGCACCTGTTCCGGCGCAATCCCATGAACCGCCCCCTCCGCAACGGCTAAAGTCCGAAAGACTTGCAAACTCCAGCTTTCAGCCTGTTTCGGTAACTGCGCCCTTTGAATCAGCGCCTCGATTTCCGGTAAGTGGCGAGTCGGGGGATGATTGTGATGGGTATGCTCATGTTCGTGGTGATGCTCATGCTCATGGGGATGATGATGATGCTCATGTTCGTGCTCATGGGAGTGTTCATGATGGCGATCTCCCAGATCTGGATTAGACTGAGCAACAGTCTCAACCAAATCAACATGAATTTTCATCGCCTGCTGGGTGTTGCGGTGCACCCATTCTTGCCTGAGTTGGTATTCCGGACCAATACCGAGGCAGTCGAGTTGCTCCCTGAGATAATCAAACGGAACCCCAGCGCTTACCAATGCGCCGAGGAACATATCACCAGCAATGCCGGTGGGACATTGAAGATAGGCAATTTTTTTCATCAATCCGCACAATAAAAAGTCAAGAGTCCAGATTCCTGGGCAATCCAGTCCCCGTTAATTTTCACATTTCAATTCACCGATTATGGCAACTCTATACGAAATTCATCCGGAAACCCCCCAAGTTCGCAAAATTGAAGAAGTGGTTGAGGCCCTGCAAAAAGGTGCAATCATGCTTTACCCCACGGATACGGTTTATGCGATCGGCTGTGATATTACCGTTAAAGGTGCGATCGAGCGAGTTAGACAGATTAAGCGACTCTCGAATGATAAGCCGTTAACCTTTCTGTGTCCTTCATTATCCAATATTGCGGCCTACGCGACGGTAACGGATTCAGCCTATCGCATTATTAAGCGCCTGATTCCGGGACCTTACACCTTTTTACTCCCCGCAACGAAGCTGGTGCCGAAGCTGGTGATGGACCCCAAACGGAAAACTACGGGTATCCGGGTTCCAGATAATCGGGTGTGCTTGGATTTACTAGAGGCACTGGGAAATCCAATTATTTCGACTTCCGCGCCTCTACCCAGTTATTTAGAACACAATGGTTTCATCGGTAAGGCGGAGTTGTTTGACGAAGTGGAAAAGCTGGTGGATGTGATTATTGATACCGGAGAAGAGCCGGGATATCAAGTCTCTACGATTCTCGATTTAACCGACAACGAACCGGCGATCGTCCGGGAGGGTTTAGGCGCTGAACTGGTTGCCAATGCGATTTGAACCCTTGCCTTGCACCCTGTTCGCGTAGCGTTCCGTCAGCAAAGGGTGGAACACTTGCGTTGCAGACTAATCCCTTACAGGCGAGCTAATTTCGTGAATTCTGAACCTGTATGCGATCGCATACAGGTTTTTTTTAGCCGCCCACCACGGACCCTCTCATACCCAATCTGATTTTAAAAAACCTATTTGACTCTTCAGCCTGGGGAGGCAGGCTTCGTCCGCAAACGCCCCACCCTTTCCTAACGGAACGCTCCGCAAACAGCCTGCGGGTTTTTATAGACTTGACCATCCAAATGGCTCATCTTTTCAACATTGCCCACCATTGGCTCCGGATGAACAGCATTCCCAAACGAAGAGGATCACTGAGATTTTATATCCAAGTTTTAAATGATACCCATGTGCCAGTTGTCAATGCGGAGTGGGTGGATTCAACCACTTTCTCGACCGTCCACCCGTAAAACCTTAGCCATTGGCCGATCGCAACCGAAAAAGAACAGACAGTGGTGCATCCTGTCCCGTTGTAGCAGTATGCCGGTTTAGAAAGAGGGATCTACTGACCACCAAAGTCCGCTCAATCTTGGGACAGTCTAAATGTAGACAGCGCAGGGAGCGAAAGCCGGTGGCTCAACCGACAAGCGATCCTCTCCCCCAATGTCTGCGGTTCTTTAGTCCGGTGCGTTACCCGAGGCAAAACTCATGAACGTTAAACTAGCCAATTCGTCCAATTCCCGGAAAAACGATTCTCAAGTTCCTCCTGCTCCTCAAATGACCGCAGGCACTCCTCAAGCGGAGAGCCCATCTGGAGACACCCCCGAAGAACCCATCTTCATACTGGGAATGGACACGGAACAGTTGAGCGAGCAAATCCTTGATGAACTCAGCCAAAAGCTCAAAAGCGGCTCGAAAAGCGCCCAAGAAGTGGCCCGACGGATTGCCAAAGAAGTGGAACGGATTTGTCGCAAAAGCAATCGGATTCAAAATTCTGGTGAGGTTCGTTCCTGGCAAATTACTCTAGCTCGCCATCGCTTACAAAAGTCCCTCCATTACTACAAGCTTGGTTCTCGTCAAGGTCGGGTGGACCTCCATGCTCAACTCAGCTCGATGGTTTACCGTCATGTTGCTCACCTGCACTCTCGTTTGAGCTTCCAAGCGCGATACACCTTAATCGAAGATTTCTTGCAAGGGTTCTATATCGAGGTGCTGCGTGCCTTCCGTCGGGAACATGAAATGCCCCTAACCTACACCCCTCGGACTCAGTTAGAATTGGCAGAGTATATGGCCTTTACGGAACATTACGCCAAGCGTCGGATTACCCTCCCGGGTCGCTACAATCAACAACTGATCGTGTTGCGTGCTCAAGGGTTCGCCCAAGGTCAACCCCCAGAAACTCTGGTGGATATCGAACAGGCGATCGAGTTTCCCAAGGGTGAAGATGCTGAGGTTCAAAGCCGCTCTTATGCAGCGCAGCAGGTTCGGGAAAAAATGATTGCCGAGATGGTGGACCCAGCGGAAGCCGTGTTGCGCGATCGCGTGATTGCTGAGTTGATTCAATATCTGGAGTCTCAAGGTCAATCGGACTGTATTGATTACTTGGTCCTGAAACTGCAAGATTTAGCCGCCCCAGAAATCGACGAAATCCTCGGTTTGAGTGCACGTCAGCGGGATTACTTACAACAACGGTTCAAGTATCACGTCGAAAAGTTCGCTCGCTCTGGACATTGGAAACTGGTCCATCAATGGCTCGGTGCTGACTTGGATCAAAATCTGGGAATGCCCTTGCAACAGTGGGATAATTTCCTCGGCGACCTTTCGGAAGAACAGCAACAGCTTTTAAAACTGAAGCGCTCTGGGGCCAGTGATGCCGAAATCGCCCAAGAGATTAAATGCACTCCCAAACAGGTCCAAAAGCGTTGGTCGGCACTTCTGGAAAAAGCGTGGCAATCTCGTAATACTGAATCTCAGGAGAAGTAATTCCCTGTGCTAATTACTACTAGGTTCCCGGGTCATCGGTCTCTGTTCACGAGCGATCGCTCAATCCACAGGTGGGGGACCGGCAGACACCCTCCGACTGCCGCCTCTGTTTTCCCCCCCTTCCAGATTTCTGGGTCCCCTTTTTGGTTCAATCGGGATCCGGTCCCTCGACTCCGAGGGCATATTCCCTGGATAACCAAGCCCCTGGCTTGGTTATTTTTGTGGAGTTCTCCAGGTCTAGGTCAGGTCTATGTGCAACGGTTAGAAACCAGGTTTCTTGCGAAAAGTTAGGCCAATTCCCCACAAATTAGGGCCAAAACCCCAGTTGCTTATCCTCGAAATTTATACCTATTGGACCGCGCTAACCCCAGGGATTTGGGGTGAATCTTTCTGCTTTAATCCGTCGTCTGTTTTAATCCGTCGTCTGTGGTTAATTGTTGATTCATAATTCTGGCTTTTACCCCGCATATTTAATAATTTTTTAATTTTTTGGTGAGCACTCGATTCGGACTGTTAAAATATGTAAAGAAAATTCTCGCGCTCGTCAAGCAAGATCGACTTCTAAATTCTAAGCGTTCGTTGCGAGTGCTACGGGTTCAGGACTATTCGCCCTTCCCCTCCGATCGCCGACCTTTGATGCCGACATCGAGATGAACTGCCGAAGGTGACGTTTTGCCGTCAACCCTGGCCTTTTCAGGGTGTGTTGAGGTTCAACCCGAACACTCACCAATTTATGAGGTAGTTATGACGCTCTCTGTCTCTCAACAGTCTATTTCAACTCAGCCCGCCGCACAGAACAAAGCGGCCCTAGGTCGCGTGTTTCAGGCGCTCAACCCTAATAGTTGTCCGACCACTTATAATTTTCACCTCCATACCCTCTGTTCCGATGGCAAGTTACGCCCGGAAGAAGTGATGGAACAAGCTCTGCGCATTGGTCTCAAAGGGCTGGCGATTACGGATCATCACAGTGTTAAAGGGTACTACAGCGCTCAACGCTGGTTGGATGAATGGTGGATCGACCATTCCCACATCTATCAAAGTGACAGAACCGTTACTGAATTGCCTCAAGCCCCCCAACTCTGGACCGGGGTTGAAATTAATGCCTGTCTCCTAGATGCGGAGGTTCATATTCTGGGGTATGCCTTCAATCCTGAACATCCTCGGATGCAACCCTATTTGGAAGGTCACGCGGTCAAGGGTCCCGATTATCAAGCTGCCCAGGTGATTCATGCCATTCAATCCGCCGGTGGATTGGCGGTGTTGGCTCACCCCGCGCGGTATGCCAAGCGATCGCCTGCGGACCTGATTCCCGAAGCCGCCTATTTGGGCATTGATGGCATCGAAACCTATTATGCCTACAACAATCCTAACCCCTGGACCCCTAGTCCCAAGCAAACCGCCAAAGTTCATGAGTTAGGTGCCACTTATGGACTATTCCATACCTGTGGCACCGATACCCACGGGTCTAATTTGCTGTTACGTCTGTGATCCCATCAAGAGAACACCCAGGCAGAGAGCCCTTATGTTCTCTGCCTCAAAATCCACCCGCTAACACAACAACGGCCATTGTCCCCAAACTCATCAAAATCATTAACGCTGCCATCATTAAGACTTGTCCCAAGGGTGAGGAAAATTTTGCTACTTTCATAAGTTTTAGGTCTTTTTTCTTATTGTTTGTTGAAGTAATGGGTCAAACGTTAGCAAAAATTTTCTGCAAAATGAGAAATTATGACCAATTTTTAAAGAAATGTAACTTTTCTTAATCATTTGCCGATCGCGGATGGTGATTCAACGGGGTGAAGTCAATCACCCGCAATGAGCCATCTGCCCCTATTCTGTAAGACCATGTTCAAGGGCATAACGCACTAACTCAGTCCGGCTATTGGTGCCGGTTTTGCTAAATAAGCGGCTAACATATTTTTCAACGTTGCGAACGCTGGTATCAAGATTGCGGGCGATTTCTTTGTTCATCAGTCCCTTAGCGACTAAATCCAAAACACTTTGTTCGCGAGGGGTGAGGTCAATTTTGATGGGAGGTGGGGTTTGAGCAATGGAATGACGACCCGATAGCATGGACTTGATTTCTCCAATTTCACGGGCTAAGGAGGCTAAATCCGGGGCTTCTCCCTCTCCACTAGCAGCGGCACGACGATCTAACAGGTTGCGCACGATCGCCACCAATTCATCGGGGTCAAACGGTTTGGAGAGGTAGGCATCACAACCGGCTTGATAGCCTTGAATGCGATCGCCCGTCATCCCTCTTGCCGTTAAAAAAACTACAGGCATGACTTTAAACCGGGGGTCTTCTCTCATCCGTTTGAGAAATTCAAATCCATCGACTTGAGGCATCATCAAGTCTGTAATCACTAAATCGGGATGTTGCTGTTGCAGCAGATCCCATCCATCATTGGCATTACTCGCCACCTGCACGGAAAATCCTTCATCTTCCAGATAGGCTTGCACCGCTTCCCGTAATCCGGGTTCATCATCAACAAGGAGGAGTTGAGCTGACATCCTGAAATCTCCTAAAGGGGTTACTGCTTTTAACTTTAGCGAAATTTGGGGTCAGATTGGCGGTGGGGGTTGGGATTGTGGGGTTTTAGTGGGGTAGGGATTCGGTTCGGGAGGGATAACGACTACAGTCGTTACTCCAAACTTGGGAATTTTCTTTCGGTTCTATGCCTCCGGATGAATGGCGTTAGAAAAGGTATAAGGAATAATGTCTGTCGGGTTGTACGGGCATTTACCCATCTTGGCGATCAAGAGCGCACATTATGAATAAAACAGAACGGTATTACGATATCATCGGGTTTGGGGATGAAGTACCCGGGGTTTTAGCGATGGTAGCGGCAGCGAGAGAGTATCGCCGTCAGACGAAAAAATATCCCCAGATGCTGTTAATGTCTAAGGCAAATGCCGGGGAAGGGATTGGCGGACATTTAATCCGAGGGAAATTATCTTATCTCGATCGCTCACAAGTTGATCGCCCGCTTCAAACCTCTCTGAATCTGGATACATTTGGTGCGCCTTCTGCCCTGTATCAAGAGTTTTTAAAACGGGCGGGGGTGGTCCAAATTGCCCTTGACCCGCAAAAGGGCGATCGCGTTTTGAAAGAGATGCTCCAGCAAGCCGGGGTAGCGATTCTCAGCCAGGTTAAAATCGCCTCAGTGGTTAAATCGGATACCAATTTGACCCGTATTCTCACCAGTCGCGGTGAAACTTATACAGCAAAACAATTTATTGATTCTACCGTAAATGCGGAACTCGCACAAGCAGCAGGGGCGAAAAAGTCTCAAGGATTCGGGACCTTTGGCTTACCCGATTCTGAACTGCCGGTAACCTTGGTGTTTGAAACCGAAGGACTGAATATTCAGCGACTGAAAGAAATAGAATTAACCTATCTGAAACGGTTTAGAAATTTGGCGGATACGGAAGCCCAAAATTTCCTCAAGTCTGCGGCTGGATTTGATGAATCCAAAGCCGAATCACTCCGTCAGGAGTTGGTAGATTCCCACGGTAATTTAAAAACATTGTGGGTGGGGAAAGATTATATTGATATTCGCTGTAATGCCTTATCGATCGCCTATCATTCGTTCCGAGGTAAAAAGTTATCCCTGTATGAGAGTGGGGCAATTTTAGACCGAGGAAATGTGGCAATTTTATCCGGCGATCGCCTCTCTTGGAATGCCTTGATGATTGCGGTTACTGGCAGCGAAGCAGAGACTCTGGCAAACAATGGCGGGAAACCCACTCCGGCAATGTTGGAAGAGATGAAATTTGTTGAGCAATGGTTTAAGAGTATAGGGGCTAAAAAGGTAACCCCTGCCTCGGAATTGTACATTCGACACGCGGGAAATATCACCGAGGCGATCGAGCCTTTAAGCGGTGCCAAGATGTTAGCCGGTGGCGTTCCCAAATCCGAGGCATTGGCAACGTTTGCCTACCATTTTGATGTACGCGGGGGAATTCCGGGCATTGGCGATAAAGCTAAAGCCAATGGGTTTCTCAGTACCATGTTTAGTAAGCCAATTTTTAATGTCGGCATCCGTCACACGCAATTGAAATCAGTGCGGAATTTAGCCGTTGTTAGTCCCGCCTCGGGATTTGAGGGATTTGCTTCAGCAGCGGGCCGAATTGTGGAATACAATGCGGCAGTAGGTCATGGATTAGGGATTGCAGCAACCCTCGCCCTATTAAGTAATCGAACTCTGGCTGATATTTCTAATCAAGAGGTTCGGGAGGTTCTGGTTAAGGTGGGAGAATTACCGCCCATTTTCGGGAAAAACTCAGCCCCGGATCTAGCTCAATTACAACAATTTGAATCGGCGATCGCCTAATCCAATTTAACCCGTTATTACCTTCGGGACAGGGCAGTGCCCTGTCCTTCCCTCTATTTCCTCACCGTTACATTAGGATAAGTGATAACTTTACCATTGGTCTGTGAGGGAGGTAATTGCGGTTGGGGAGGGTTTGGATAGGATGTTTTACCATTGCCATTGGTGGGTTCTTCTTTGAGTAAAACTTCCCGAATCAGGCGGGCTAACATTCTTTGGGCTAAGTCCCCGGCTATTTTTTGTCCCATGCGTTGGGTTTCAGGTTTGATGAGGAATGGAGCAAGTTTTTGGAGGAATTCGGTGGTATTAAATCCTTGGGTTTCTTGAAGGATACTCCAAATTCGTTTAATCCGTTCCATTTTCTCTTGGTCACCACTGGTTAGGGCTGGAGTCGGTTTATTTCCTTTCCACCCAACCCATTCTCGGAGAACAGAGGTAGCATTATTGAAGGCGTCACGGGAGAGATGATCTAGGCTTTTAACTAATTCTTCAACAAGGCGATCGCGGATGAATTCTCCCCGTTCTGAAAACAGAAATTCTAAGGCTTGATTTAATCCCTGGGAGAGGTCATAATCATCACTTTCTTTGGCATTTCTCAATAGGTTTTCTAATCGGTTCCACCGAAAGTCCCCATCTTTAAACAGCAGGTCTCTCAATGACCCACGCAATTCGGGGGAGGGGTCGGTTAATAGGCGTTTAGCCACATAAGGATAGGCTTTACTCAGAACTTTAAAATTCGGATCAACATTAATCGCAATCCCTTCTAAAGTGACTAAGGAACGAATAATTAAGGCATAGTAGGCGGGGACCCGGAAGGGGTACTCGTACATGATTTCCGACAGTTGGTCGGTAATGCTCTTAAAGTTGAGTTCGGCGACACTGGCACCGAGGGCATTATTAAAGACGTTGGCTAAGGCCGGTATAATTGGGGTGAGATCGGTTTCTGGGGTGAGAAATTCGAGTTTGACGTAATCTTTAGCGAGTCCTTCAAAATCACGGTTAACGAGATGGACGACAGCTTGAATGAGTCCATATCGTTGGTAGGGTTTGACCTCACTCATCATGCCGAAATCGAGATAGGCAAGTTTCCCATCTTCGGTGGCGAGGAGGTTGCCGGGGTGAGGGTCAGCATGGAAAAACCCATGTTCGAGCAATTGGCGCAAGGAACATTGAACGCCGACCTCAATCAGGTATTTGGCGTCGATACCTTGGGCGGTGAGGGCGGGGATTTGGGTGAGTTTGGTCCCATTGATCCACTCCATTGTGAGAACTCGACGCCCGGTATATTTCCAGTATATTTTGGGGACGTAAATATCTTTGAGATGCCCGTAAAGTTGGGCAAAGCGTTCGGCGTTTTCTCCTTCTTTGTTGTAGTCCATTTCTTCATAGATACGAGTGCCGAACTCGTCCATGATGGCTACTAAGTCGCTGCGAACTTGTTTGACATTTTTTTGTACCCAGATTGCCAGTTGCCGTAAGACATAGACATCGAGTCCCATGCTTTCAGCAAGTCCAGGGCGTTGGACTTTGATGGCGACGGTTTCGCCGGTTTTGAGTTTACCTTTGTAAACTTGGCCGAGGGAGGCGGCAGCTACGGGGTCTGGAGTGATTTCGGCATAGATGGCGGAGGGCCGATCGCCGAGTTCTTCTTCAATAAATTGGTAGGCAAGTTCGTTGGGAAAGGGAGGTAGCTGGTCCTGGAGTTTGGCGAGTTCTTCTAAATATAGGGGCGGCACTAGGTCGGGGCGGGTGGAGAGGGCCTGTCCGACTTTAATAAATGCTGGCCCTAATTTAGTCAGGGTAATTCGCAGTTTTTCGGCGCGTTTGCGTTCGTTTTGTTTGACGCGACCCCATTTCTTATCCCGCCAAATGCCAAAGGCGAGGGTGAGGAGGGGCCATAAAATGGCGAATCTACGCCCCCAGACTAGAAAGGGCCGATCGCGATAGAGTTCGGTGATGGCAACGGGGTCGTACAAGAGAGCATTGCTGTCTGAGTACGGTGCACCGGATTTTAGGGGAACCAGTTCGGTGGAGGCGGAATCGATGTCCACCGTAACTGGTGGATAGTTGACCCGTTCAGGAAAGGGGGATAAACCGGGAGATTGTTCCAAAACGGTATCGGGCTGAAATTGGACGGAGGGAGGAGAAACGGTCTTTGTATCCATGTATTCGGGACCCACTGACGGAACCATGTTAACTATTGTAACAATTCCGTCGCGGTCTGCTCAGAACTGCCTCGGGATCTAAGTCTGAGGGATGAGGAGATACCAGGGGCGATCGCCTGAAATCTTTCGGGGGTATAACGACGGAACGAAAGGGGAGATTCAAGAACGCACTGCACGGTTGTAGAGCATCCGATGGCAAGAACGCTAATCCCTATTCCGTCGAAACCCACTCACTCAAAAACAGGATGCCATTGTTTTATTGTTTTGCTTCTAATGTTCTGCCAGTTCCCAAGATTTCTTAGCTACCCACGATCCATCCCACTCGGCGTTAGGAGGTTCTTTGAGTAATCGCTGACAGCGCTTTAGATGCAAACGCGCTGCGCGATCGTGGCTATTGATTTCCAAGACGGTGGCAAATTCTCCCATTGCGATCGCAAACTTGCGACTGAGATAATATTGCCGTCCCAGGTCATAGTGTTCCATCACCTTTTTACTCTCGTCGGAAATAGATTCTCCCTTGAGTCCAAGATATTGATAGAGGGCGACGGGGGGATAGTTCGATCGCATCCGAATTCGGTCCAGTTCTCGGGCCCAAATTCGCTCCTCGCAGGCGCGATACGTGTTTTCTCCCAAGACAATATTGCAGCCATATTGATTGCTTACCCCTTGGAGAAGATTGCCCAGATTTACCCCATCGCCAACGGCGCTAAATTGCAGGGACTTATTTTCCGCAATATTATTGCTAATGGTCCAATCGGAATTAATCCCAATTCCCATCTGAATCACGGGTTGATTTTTCCCTTGGCGATGATGATTAAATTCATCCAGTTTTTTGTGCATGGCGATCGCCGTTTGCAATGCCATCCACCCATGATTTTCTAGGAACTGGGGTGCACCAAAAACGACAATCAGTCCATTGCCAATACAAGCCACTTCTATTTGCTGTTCGTGATTCTGCCTGTACTGATTTACCGCCTCCAGCATTGACTCAAAATAGTCTTGAAGCAGACTGGCGACCTCGGAGGCTTCTAAATTTTCCGTCAAGCTACTATAGCCGGAAATTTCAGAGAATAAGACTGAAACTTCTTGGCGATCGCCGCTAGGATTTACCATATTCCATACACATTGTCAACTACCGATTCATTCTTTCTTCAAGCAATCAGGAGTAAGAACGATGCCAAAGCAGAATTCTGACTCCTGAATTCTAGGTTATACCCTTGTTCTGTTTAGGATACTACTTTTCGGTGAGCTTCCAGACCCCATCCCAGTCATCCGGTGGGGGTTCCACCACAAAATGTTGACAGCGATCCATCTGTAAGGATGCCGCCTTATTATTCTTATCAAGTTCCAACACTTTACCAAACTCTTGGAGAGCTTTCGCAAATTGCCGAGACAGATAAAACTCCCGTCCCTTCGTGTAGGATTCGATAAGTTGCAGATTGTGGTCAGAAATTGGGTCCGATCGCAATCCGACCAATTCATAAATTTTGACGGGTTCGCTTTTCCCTTTGACGGTAATAAAGTCCAACTCCCGAACATAAACCTTGTCTGCACAAGGATTATATGTTTTTTCACTAATTACGATATCAGTCCCATACATTTTGCTCGTGCCTTCTAACCGAGACCCGAGGTTAACCCCATCTCCAATGGAAGTCAATTCCATCCGTTTGCTGGACCCGATATTCCCGCTGACCACTTCATCCGAATGGATCCCAATCCCGATACTCAGGGTTTGCTTACCCGCCGCTATGCGATGGTTGTTGAATTCAATTAACCGCCGCCGCATTTCCACCGCCGTCTGAACAGCACACCACGCATGGTCCTTGAGGGGGAGAGGCGACCCAAACACCGCCATGATGGCATCCCCAATATATTTATCCAGGGTCCCTTTGTACTGAAACACCGCATCGACCATCGACTCAAAATATTCATTGAGCATGATTACCACATCTTCTGCCTCCATCCCTTCGGTGAGGGTGGTGTAGCTGCGGATATCCGAGAACAAGACCGAAACTTCCTTACGCTTGCCGCCTAACCCCGTGTCTCCAGAAGCCAGTAACTGTTCGGCCACTTCCTGGGTCATGTAGCGATACATGGTGCTCTTGAGTCGTTTCTCATCGCTGATATCTTCCATGACCACCAGGGCACCATAAACATTGGTCCGGTCCGAGGCATCGGCAATGGAGTTAATCGACAAGTTAATACTGTGTTGCTCTTTGTCGTCTTTGGCAACCAGGGTTTGATCGGGATAATACTGCTGACGAGATTTATCATCTTTAGCGGTTAATGCCGCATCAAACCATTTAGAAAAGTCCCCATCTTTAATTTGGATCAAGTCCCGCACTGATTTACCTTCAATGCGATCGCTTAATTCCAGACCCAGCAATTGACGCGCACTATCATTAGCGGCGATCGCATTTCCAGCCTTATCTGTGGAAATCACCCCATTGCTCAAGCTGCGCAAAATGTCCCGTTGCATTTGCTCTTGTTGCTTGACCGTGGCAAAGAGTTTGGCATTTTGCAACGCCACTCCCGCTTGAGTATTAAACGCCTGCATAAATTCCTGATCGGACCGATTAAAACTGGCTTTCCAGCAATCGGGGGCTTCCGGCCATTGGGTCGGTTCATAAGGGGGATGTTCCCCTTGTTTTTTCTTGTTCACCAACTGGGTCACCCCAATCAGTTCCCCATCGGCATTGAACACCGGCATACACAATAAACTACAGGTCCGATAGCCGCTTTTTTGGTCTACCTGCTTACTCATTTCCGAATTGACATGATCGTATAAGTCAAAGGGGATATTCAGGGGTTCTCCGGTTTTTCCCACGGTCCCGGCATACCCGACCCCCATTGGAATGCGGATTTCCTTTAACTCTCCCCTAGGACCGATGGGGATCTTAGTCCAAAGGTCATTTTTATCCCTGTCAATCAGCCATAAGGTGCTGCGATCGGCGTTCATCAGTTGTTTCGCCTCGTCCATCACCTTTTTCAATGTTTCTTCCAGATCGAGGCTGCTCTTGCTTAAAGATTGGGTCGCTGCCATGAGCGCTGCTGCGGCGCGTTGCCGCTGAGTTGCTTTATAGAAAGACTTGGAGGATTCGAGAATCAGGCGAATCGAGGGAGCAAATTCTTCAAAGACCCGCTCATCTTCTTCCGTAAAACCCTTGGCATTAATCCGTTCGGACAATTCTGCGTCCGCATCATGGATTTTTTTTAACTTATTGAGTAACTGAACCACCGCCACTAATGCCCCTTGTTCATTCAACAGCGGGAGACAGAGCATGGTATAGGTGCGGTAGCCAGTTTTCTTAAACTGTTCCTTGGCTGCACCCGATCGCGAATCATCAAAGAAATCAAAGGGGATATTAACAACTTTTTTAAACGTGGCGACTTCCCCAGCAATTCCCTTGTCTGCGGGAATCCTAATTTCTAAAGGCTTACCCCCAGCACCTTTGGCTATGATGGACCAGAGTTCGTTCTTTTCTTCATCTAATAAAAATATTGTAGTGCGGTCCGCGCCGAGGAGTTCCCCGGTTTTTAGGGTGATGGAACGCAACATTTCATCCAGAATCGAGTCAAACCCTTGGGCATCGAGGAGGCTGTCGAGCATCGACAGGGTTTGATTGACGACTTCGAGCTTCCCTTCCACATCTTTGACAACTTGGGTGAAGCTGTCTTTGTTGAGGGGGGCGAGAAAGCTGGTGAAAGT
Organism: Laspinema sp. D2d; assembly: GCF_025370755.1. Taxonomy (GTDB): domain Bacteria; phylum Cyanobacteriota; class Cyanobacteriia; order Cyanobacteriales; family Laspinemataceae; genus Laspinema. Next base: position 60,513 of record NZ_JAMXFC010000005.1, read on the forward strand.
CCCCTTGGACTGCACTAAAGACCCCCCACCGCCACTGTTACTCGGATGGCTAGATTCGGGTTCGCTCACCGATGCAGATGTGGACCGTTGATGATCGGACTTTCCGCCATCAACGATTTGAGGGGTCACATCAATCACGGCACCAGCACTACTATTGTTATGGTCCCAAGCCTTTGGATTTGGAGATGCAGCTGTCATAAGATCTATAACTCTTTACTTCAGACCAGGAGTCAGCGAATTTCTTGGATTATGTGAGTGTCCTGCCGAGAACGCCGGATGGATTTGTTGTACAAAGCCTAGCAGCTCCGGTAACTATCTCTTTAAGTTTACTCTGTCCATAAATAATTAGACATTTGGGAATTAATTTGCGATCGCTTCATTTCAGCCCTCCTTGGGCGCTTTTTTGGGGTCCTCTGGAATGTCCGGATTGAGTTTGGACTGGAGTAAGAGAGAGAACGCTAAGGAGATTCTGACACTACCTGCTGAAATTCAATGTGACCCTTTCTACTATTTTCACTTTTTTTCAAAAATTTTTGATAAACGTTCAATGGATGCTTGGGGTTGTATCAGGTTTGAGGGCAGTTTAACCGATGGGATTGAACAGTCAGGGGATGGGTGAAAGCGCCTCGTTGTTGTAGCGTTTTTGACGAGCAATGGTGCTCTGGTCCAAAAGCGTTACTCGGTCCAATGGTCAGCGGGTCATAACGTTTGAAATTCGCTTTTCTAGTTGTAACATTTTTTGGAAAATCGGGAGCCCTAATTTTCTACTTTTCAGGCGCTAGGCATGACCGTTATCATTCCTAGAGGCCAGGGATTACAGACCGTTATCATATCCGGTTTCGTCGGCTTTTTTTCGAGCGGTCCAATTTGGTCTGAAAATCTAGGGGGACTTAAGAACTGGGGGTTTGGATTTGTCGGACGGAGGCGGCTTGGTTGAGCAGGGATTGGGCCCAGGCGATCGCCTCGGAGGCCCCTTGTCCTCCGGCCAGTTGCGCCAGTTCTTCTCGTCTTTGTTCCCGGTCAAGGGCCGTCACCCGGACTACGGTGCGTTCTTCCGGTGCAATAGGGGTAGGGGGGGTGGACCCGTTGCCCGGGGATTGGGCTGATTTGAGTTCAGGACCCGTTGTCTCGGGGGTTTCTTCAGCACTACCAATGACTTGTTTATTCACCCGAAAATGAAAGTCGGCCATTGCTGCGACAATCGGTTGATGGGTGACAAATAATACCTGTTGACCCTGGGAGAGTTGGTGGAGTTTTTGGGCGATCGCCCCAGCAACTCGTCCCGAAACTCCCGCATCAATTTCATCAAAAACCAGGGTAGCAGCACTATCCACCTGGACGAAACAGGATTGCAGGGCCAGCAAAAACCGGCTCATTTCCCCTCCGGAGGCGATTTCGGCTACAGGTTGCAAGGGTTCCCCGGGATTGGGACTAAACAGGAAAATAATCCGATCGCTGCCGGTACTGCTGGGCGTTACGGGTTCAATCTGAACCTGAAATTGGACATTATCCATCGCCAGGGGTTTGAGTTCATCGATTAGGCGTTGTTCTAGCCTTAAGGCAGCAGTGCGACGCAGATGGGTTAATTCTTCACAAGTTTGAATCAGTTCGCCTTGACGAGCTTGATAGAGGCGTTCTAGGACCTCGATGGCGCGATCGGCTTGGGTGAGTTCTTCCAGTTCCGCTTCGATGCGATGGAAGTAGGCGATCGCTGCACTCAGGTTTGGTCCATACTTGCGACAAATTTGCTTGAGTTGGGCAATCCGTTGTTCCACCTCCGCCAATCGGTCGGGATCGCCTTCTAAACTGGAACTGTAGCTACTCATCTGCCTTCCTGCTTCGATCGCCAAAGCTAAGGCATCATTGACCATCTCTAGGACCCCTTGTAGTTCCGGGTCATACGCCACCATATCCCGCAGGGTTTGTTCTACTTCTCCCAACAGGTCCGCCGCCGCCAAGGACCCATCATTTTGTTGATAGAGGGCTTGATAAACGCGATCGCTTTGTTCCTGAAGTTCTACCACATGGGACAGGCGCTGCCGTTCCTGTTCCAGTTGATCTAATTCGTCCGCCTCGCTGAGATTGGCTTCCGAGAGTTCTTTGACTTGATAATCTAGTAAATCAATCCGTTGCAAGCGCTGTTGTTCCGATTGCCGACTATCTTCTAAAGCTTGTCGGGCGGCATTGGCTTCGGCATACTGGCTGACTACTGCTTGACGGACTGCCAGGACCTCGGGCCCGGCAAACGCATCTAGCCAATCGCGCTGACGTGCTGATTGTCCCAGTTGGACGGTTTGACCTTGGGCGGTGATTTCTACCAGGCGATCACGCAGTTGTTCCATGAGTTGCCGATTGACTAACACCCCATTTAACCGCGATCGGCTCCTCATGGCCCCGCCTTTACCGAACACGAGTTCCCGACTCACCACGAGAAGCGTGCCGTCTAACAGCTCAATTTCTTGGTCTCGGACATAATTAGCCACCAGGGGTTCCAGTTCAAAGGTGGCCTCAATCAGCGATCGCCCGGTTCCTGTGCGGATAGCCCTTCCCGTACATTTGCCCCCCAACACAGCATCCAGAGCATCCAGAATAATTGATTTTCCCGCCCCCGTTTCCCCAGTTAGAACATTCAGACCCCTACCAAAGTCCAAATCTAAGCAGTCAATTAAGGCAAAATTTTCTATCCGCAGGGACAGCAACATAGCAATTCTTATCCTTGTGGAACTATACAGGGGAAAAGCCCCGCCTTCTCAGGCAGGTCGGCGATCCAGTTAATTTCCAGGGTGTTGAGTACAATAGAAATATCCCAGATTGTTTGCTTGATGACAATCTTATCGCGAAAAATATTTAATACTGATGATAGAGGCTCAGTGCGAGAGCGTTTGGTTACATTGATTTCACAGCGACACTTTAAAAAAATTCAATAGTTTTCTTTATGGAATCCGGTAGTCCGTCTGCCCGGTCTTCTGAACCTGTTCCCCAAAATACTTTATCCAATTTATTCGGCGGGGCGATCGCTTTACTCACGCTCTTGCTCCCCCTCCTGGCGATCGCGACCTTTTCTGCGAATCGTCTCCCCAATCTGCCGTCTCCCACATCTTATCCCCTCACCGGGGTGAGGCGATGATCCCAGAGCCTTGATATCCCCGGGACCAGAAACTGGGGTTTTGCGTCCTTACTTTGCTGCAAACCGATGGTTTGTGGGTTCAAGGTTTCTGGTACGATGGCTGACGGACTGTCATGGGGTGTTCAAGCGCGATCGCCAATCTGCGCGACCGCGTTTTACACCCTAGGCTGATCCCAATTGAACCCTGCTGAATCGGCAAGATTCGGATAGGAAAACGACCCTCGCCATCCAAGGAGTTATTGTGGATTTAACGAAGATTCCCGCCCAACCGAAACCTGGTCTGATTAATGTCTTAATTGAAATCGCAGGCGGAAGCAAGAATAAGTATGAATTTGATAAAGAGTTAGGCGCTTTGGCTCTCGATCGCGTCCTGTATGCCTCGGTTCAGTATCCCTTCGATTATGGCTTCATCCCCAATACCCTGGCTGAGGATGGAGACCCCCTCGATGGCATGGTGATTATGGATGAACCCACTTTTCCCGGTTGTGTGATTACCGCCCGTCCCGTCGGGTTTTTAGAAATGATTGACGGGGGGGACCCGGATGAAAAAATTCTCTGCGTTCCGGACAAAGACCCCCGTTATGCTCATGTCAAATCTTTGAAAGATATCGCCCCACACCGATTAGAGGAAGTTGCGGAATTTTTCAGAACCTACAAAAATCTGGAAAAGAAAAAAACTGAGATTCTCGGCTGGCATGATGTGGAAAAGGTGATGCCTCTGGTTGAGAAGTGCGTTAAAGCCGGTCAAAAAGGTTAATAGAGACTGAGTTCAGTTGAGGTTCCCGGATCTTGGGGACCCCATAAACACCAGAAAACTGGATAATTGTTGTTTCTTGTAGGGGCGCAATTCTTGCGCCCCTTTAAGGCCCTCCATCGGCCAGGGAAGAATATCGGGAAACGTTCCCTTAATGTTGATTTCCTCGACGATCGCTGACTAAAGCAACCAACTCCCGCTACACTGTAAGTTCAATGGTGCTAACAACTTCAGGGCAATTCCCCGTCTCCATCCAGTCGGACTCCTGGCAATCCAGGGCGATCGCAAAGCCTGCCCGAATTTCCTGGGTTTTCCGGTCCTGATGTTCTAACATTGAGGCAGAAAGCCGCTAACCTCCTTAGAAACAACTCCGCATCATGCAGCGAACTCTTCTATTAGCGAAAATCCATAACTGCACTCTGACCGATGCTAATTTGAATTATGTGGGAAGCATTAGTATTGATCAAAAGTTAATGGAGGCAGCAGGTATCTTGCCTTACGAGCAGGTGCAGGTTGTCAACAAATCCAACGGAGAACGGTTAATTACCTATGCAATTGAGGCCCCGGGAGAGTCTGGGGCGATCGAACTCAATGGGGCCGCAGCACGTCTGGGTGCACCGGGCGATCGCCTGATTATTATGACCTATGGACAATTCACCCCAGAAGAGGTTACAACATACTCGCCTCGGGTTGTTCTGGTTGATGAGCAAAACCGTCTGTTGGAAGTTCGCCGGTATGAAGAATTGCATACCTTTAGCCTCGTTTAGTGATATCCCCCTAAACCCGGCTTTTGCTGATTACGCTAAACTCCGCCTGTTTTGACCTAAAGTACCCACCCCACTGCCTTGCGATCGGATAGTCTCTATGGAAACCAGCCTGGAATCTGCGTTTTTTATCAACTTTTGGGGAGTGCGCGGCAGTGTCGCCACTCCGGGAAAAGAAACGGTTCACTACGGTGGCAATACCTCTTGTGTAGAAATGCGCGTCGGGGGTAAACGCCTGATTTTTGATGGCGGGACCGGCTTGCGACTCCTCGGCACCAGTTTAATATCTCAGATGCCCGTCGAGGCACATCTATTTTTTTCCCACTCCCACTGGGATCACATTCAAGGCTTCCCCTTCTTCGTCCCTGCCTTTATCCCCGGCAATCTCTTTCATGTTTACGGTGCTGTTGCCCCCAATGGTGCAACCATGAAACAGCGCCTCTCGGACCAAATGTTACATCCCAACTTTCCCATTCCGCTTCAGGGCATGAGGTCTGAGTTAAAATTCTACGACTTACACCCCGGGGATGTGGTCACCATTGATGATATCACCATCGAAACCGCCCATTTGAATCATCCCAGTGAAGCCCTCGGCTATCGCATCACCTGGCGAGGACATACCGCAGTTTACTGTACTGATACCGAACATTATCCCGATCGCCTTGATGAAAATATCCTCTCTCTCGCCCGAAATGCTGATATTTTCATCTACGATGCCACCTACACCGATGAAGAATACTATCACCCCGTCACCCCCAAAGTAGGCTGGGGCCACTCCACTTGGAAAGAAGGCATCAAACTCGCCAAAGCTGCGGGAGTCAAGCATTTAGTGATTTTTCATCACGACCCCTCTCATGATGATGACTTTCTGGCGGATGTGGAATCTCAAATTCAAGCCGAATTCCCCGATGCCTTCCTCGCGCGAGAAGGCATGAAGTTAAATCTAATTTAAAGTCACCACTCCATCACAATTCCTAAAAACTCTGGTTTGTAGTCACGCCTTCAGTGGTTCATCTTCCTCGGGACTTGGCGATCGCAAGTCCCGCATAAAAGGCGAGACTCTACCCCCTCCCCTGTATCAGCTTCCTCGTAACTTGCACACAAACCCATCCCCCCCATCTCCCCCATCCTCCCCATCCCCCCATCTCCCCCATCTCCCCCATCTCCCCCATCCTCCCCATCCCCCCATCCCCCACCCAGGGGAGTAAGATGAGAAGAATAATTTTCCATCAGAAAACATCTATCCCTTAAAAACTATATGGCTGCTAATAATGCCCACATCAAACGGTTACTCGAAACCAAGCAGTGTCAGGGAGGCATCCTCAATGAAGCAAACCTGGGTCGTTTTAATCTCAATAAAGCGGACTTAAGCGGTGCTAAATTACTGTTTGCCAACCTCAATCAAACCAATCTCAGTCATGCCAACTTGAGTGGGGCTGATTTGAGTTTTGCGAACTTAGTCGATGCCAACCTCACTCACTCGGATCTGAGTGGGATGGATGGCAAGGGGATGAACCTGTTTGAGGCGAAGTTGAATCATGCCAACCTCAGTGGGGCCGATTTGACCTTTGCCAATTGCGTCAATACAAATTTCACTGATGCAAATCTCAGTGGTGTGGATTTCAAAGGCGCAAATCTGATTGGGGCTGTCCTCAATCATGCCAATCTCAGTGGGGTGCAATGTGCCGGGGCGAATTTGGGAAACGCACAATTGGTTGAGGCTAATTTAACCAATGGGGATTTGAGTGATACAAGGTTAGTGGATGCGGACTTGCGAGATGCCAATCTCAATGGGGCGGATCTTAGAAATGCCAATTTGTTTAATGCCAATCTCAGTGGGGCGAATCTCACTGGGGCAAACTTGGGAGGTGCAAATTTGGCTCATGCCAAGTTGGATGGGGCGATCGGACTCTATGGCAGTGGCATGGGAATGTCTGGCGATCGCAACTCGGGGATGCATCAAGCGGGAATGGCTTATATTCCCTTGGGACACCCCGGGGCTTATCCCGGAGGCGGTAGCGGCTTGGCCCTTCCCCGTCCGGGGATGCAGTAACCGGCGATCGGCTCAGTTCTGGGGGTAGGTTGTGAGAAATTTTTCTCACAACCTACCCTTTATTTTTTTAACCCTAAAATGTACTATACTTTGCATCTATTAAACCCTAGAAATATAGGAGAAACCCGTTACAACGGAGTTCATTTGGGGAAACTGGCATTCAACTGGGAGGGACTCTCACTTGAGCGGCTCAAGCCTAGATGAAACAGGCGGATAAATTGTGGTTTGCTTTGGCTGAAGCAGTGACGGACAAAGGGTTACCAACCTTGAATTCCACGGCTGAAGCCTGACTAGAGAAGACTGACGGCCTAAATGCTTATTACACTCTACAAGAATCGGCTAACATAAGAGGGTGAAAGAAATATCTTACCCAAGGCGGGGTTAACCATCCGTCCGGATCGGGAACTTTGGATGAGGGTAGGTATCCCCTGTAGACCCTAAACAAGGACAGACTCTGATGGCGATCGCAATTTTAGACTATCAAATCGGCGAACTACTCCACGAAAGCAACAACTCCCGAATCTATCGCGCCGTGGGTCTATCCGATAACCAACCCGTTATCCTCAAACTGCTCAATCAAGCCTACCCCTCCCCAGAAAAAATTGCTCAGTTTAAGCGGGAATATGAAACCACTCAGTCTTTAAATCTTCCCGGAGTCATCAATGCCTATGGTTTAGAAAGGTCTGACCGTCAGTGGGTGATGGTATTTGAAGATTTTGGCGGGATTTCTCTGAAAAAAATCATTCAAAATCAACCGCTGACCCTGAGCGAATTTTTACCCCTTGCCATTAACATTGCCGAAATCTTGGATCACGTCCATCAGCAACAAATTATCCATAAAGATATTAACCCCAGTAACCTCATTCTTAACCCCAACACCCAAGAACTCAAACTCATCGACTTTGGCATCTCTACCCAACTGAGTCGAGAAAATCCTACCTTTCGGAATCCTAATCTTTTAGAAGGAACCCTCCCCTATATTGCCCCAGAACAAACCGGACGGATGAATCGCACTGTAGACTATCGCAGTGATTTTTATTCCCTCGGGGCGACCTTTTATGAACTGCTTACTGGCACAGTGCCCTTCCCCAGCGATGACCCCCTGGCTTTAGTACATTCCCATATAGCACAACAACCCATCCCACCCCATCAGCTAAATCCAGAGATTCCTGAAGCGATTTCGGACATTATCTTAAAATTGATGTCAAAAAATGCCGAAGACCGCTATCAATCTGCTTATGGCTTAAAGAGAGATTTAGAAGAAGGTTTGCGCCAGTGGCAAACCACTGAACAACTCGAAACCTTTACCCTCGCAACTCAGGATATTTCGGATCGATTCCAACTGCCGCAAAAACTATATGGACGACAGCAAGAAATTGCCGAGCTACTATCCGGGTTTGAGCGAGTTTGTAGCGGGGGTCAGACTGAACTGATGCTCGTAGCCGGATATTCTGGAATTGGGAAATCGGCCTTAGTTCAAGAAGTTTATAAACCGATTACCCGACAACGAGGTTATTTTATCTCCGGCAAATTTGACCAACTGCAACGGGATATTCCTTATGCTTCTCTGGTGCAAGCCTTTCGCTCTTTAATCTTGCAATTGCTCACAGAAAGCGCGACCCAAATCGCCACTTGGCGGGAGAAACTGCTGACGGCACTTGGGTCTAATGCACAAATCCTCATTGAGGTCATTCCCGAACTGAAAGCCATCATTGGTGAACAACCCCCGGTCCCCGAACTGCCAGCAACGGAAGCTGAAAATCGCTTTAAATTAGTCTTCCAAAACTTTATCCACGTCTTTACCCAAGCTGAACATCCTCTAATTCTCTTTTTAGATGATTTGCAATGGTCCGATAGCGCTTCCCTGAAATTGTTAGAACTCCTGATGATGACTCCGGCGAGTCAGTATTTATATCTCATCGGGGCCTATCGAGATAACGAAGTTTCTTCCGCACATCCATTGATGCTCACCCTAGAGGAAATTCAACAAACCCAAGCAACCGTGAATCAAATTTTTCTGACTCCCTTGAGTCTGAGTGATGTCACCCAGTTGGTTGCCGATACCCTAAATGCTCCTGAAAAAATTGCCCGACCCCTTGCGGAGTTAGTAGAGGTAAAAACGAAGGGGAATCCGTTTTTTGTCAACCAATTTTTAAATTCTCTCTATAAAAATAAAGTTCTAAATTTTGAGTCTTCCCATCGCTGTTGGCAGTGGGATATTCAGGAAATAGCCGCCCAAAACATTACAGATAATGTGGTTGACTTGATGGGAGATCAAGTGAAAAAACTGCCGGAAGCCACCCAAACTTGCTTAAAATTAGCGGCTTGTATGGGCTATCGCTTTGACCTAGAAACATTGGCCCTAGTCTCTCAAAAATCTCGTTCAGAAACCGCAGCCGCATTATGGGAGGCCATTTCTGAGACTTTAATTTTACCCCTTGGGGACGACTATAAGCTCATGGAAGTCGATATCCCGGAGATTGCACAGGGGGTAACCGTGGAGTATAAATTTGCTCATGACCGCATCCAGCAAGCGGCTTATTCTTTAATTCCGGAAACTGATAAACAAGCGGTCCATCTCCAGATTGGTCAGTTATTTCTCGAAAATATTCCCCCAGAGAATCGCGAGCAAAATATCTTTGATATCGTCCATCAACTTAACTTGGGCCGGGAAGCCATTCTGGACCTATCTTTACAACAAGAGTTAGTTTTCTTAAATGAAATAGCCGGTAAAAAAGCCAAAGCCTCTGCTGCTTTTAAATCGGCCTTACGTTACTTTCAAGCGGCGATCGAGTTACTTCCCCCAAACAGTTGGGAAGAGCAATATGATTTAACCTTAGCCCTCTATTTAGAAACCGTTGAAGCCGCTGTTGTTAGTAGTTCTTATGCCTTGATGGAAGAATTCGGAGAAGTAGTTTTACAAAAAGCGCGATCGGTTTTAGATCTAGTTAAAGTTTATGAACTGAATATGCAAGCCTATTATGCACAAAACCAATTATCTGAAGCAATGAAAATTGGGCTAGAAATTTTAGAACGGTTAGAAATGCCACTTCCGGAAACCCCCACTCCAGCGGCTCTTGCAGAGGCTATAGCAGAAACTCGGGCAGCTTGGGCAGGAAAGCGGATTCAGGATTTAATCGAGCTACCTCCTATGACGGACCCCTATAAGTTGGCTGCCAGCAAGGTTTTAATGAGCCTATCTGCCTCTACTTACGTTGTATTTCCGGAACTTTATCCCATCGTTTTACTCCGGATGTCTAGTTTATTCCTCCAATATGGCAATACCTCAGAATCTTCTATTGGTTATGCTGCTTATGGCTTGTTTTTATGTGGGGTAGAAGGGGATTATGATGCGGGATATGAATTAGGCCAATTAGCTTTAAAAATTGAGCGTAATTTGGGTCCCTTGCAAGCACATTTAAGCAAAGTTTTATATGTTTTTAGCACGTTTATCAATCACTGGAAAACCCATTTAAAAAATAGTTTAAAGCTGTTTTTAGAGACCTATCAAACTGGGTTGGAATCCGGAGATATCGTTTATGGAGGTCTGGCCTTATTGATGTACTGCGCCCATTCTTATTGGACAGGTCAAGAACTAATTCAAGTTAATTCTGCAATTTCTGCTCACACGGATGAAATCATAAAATTAAAGCACGAACTATCGTTACGCTGGATAAAATCGTTTCGACAATCGGTCTTTAAACTGTTAACTCCAACTGAAGACCCCTGGACCCTCAACAGTGATACGTTTGATGAATCGAGTCAGCTCTTATCTTATCAACAAGCCGGTGATAGCGTTGCACTTTGTTTAAGTTATTTAAACAAAGTCATGTTGTGCTACCTATTTGAACGGTTTCCAGAAGCGGCTGAAAATGCAGCCTTGGGGGAAGAGTATGCGGGAATGGTAATCGCCAAGCATACGGTTCCTCTCTTCCATTTCTACGATTCCCTCACCCATCTTGCCATCTATCCCGAAGCCTCCGAAACCGAACAACAGCGCATCCTAGAAAAAGTCACTGCCAACCAAGAAAAAATGCACCTTTGGGCGCAACACGCTCCCATGAACTACCTCCATAAATATTATCTAGTTGAAGCTGAACGCGCGCGAATCTTCAACCATGATTTACAAGCGCGAGACTACTACGATCGCGCCATCACCCTCGCCAAAGAACACGAATACCTCAACGAAGAAGCCCTCGCGTACGAACTCGCCGCCCGTTTTTACATCGCGCGCAACATCCCTCACCTCGCCCGCTTCTACCTGCAAGAAGCCCACTATGCCTATCAACGCTGGGGGGCCACTGCCAAAGTCCAACACCTAGAAACCCGCTATCCCCAACTCATCGAATTACGCACCTCCACCCGTAGCAAACTTTCCACCACCTCCACCAGTGGCACCAGTTCCGGAGAAACCCTGGATATTGCCACCGTACTCAAAGCCTCCCAAGCGATTTCTAGCGAAATTCAACTCAATAAACTCCTCGCCCAACTTCTAAATCTTGCCATAGAAAACGCCGGTGCCCAAAAAGGCGTCCTCATTTTATCTGACAACAATCAACTCAAAATCGAAGCCGCTAAACTCCCCAATGGCGAGGTCCAAATCCTGGAATCCCTCCCCTTAGAAAGCGGAAACTTCGTCCCTCCGGCTATCATTAACTATGTCGCCCGGACTCAAGAAAGTGTCATCCTCGCCAACGCTACCGAAGAAGGAATTTTCACCTCAGAACCGTATATTCTCCAACAGCAAACCCAGTCCCTTCTTTGTGCTGCCATTGTCAACCAAGGCAAACTGATTGGCATTATTTACCTAGAAAATAACTTAGCAACCGGCGCATTTACCCCAGAACGGATCGAACTCTTACAAGTCATCTCCGCCCAAGCCGCAATTTCCCTGGAAAATGCTCAACTCTATCGCACTTTAGAAGATAAAGTCATTGAACGAACGGCTCAACTTGCGGAAGCGAACGAAGAAATCAGCACCCTGAATGAACTGCTCAAATCCGACAACCTGCGGATGAGTGCGGAACTGGATGTCACCCGTCAACTGCAACAAAAAATGTTGCCAAACCCTGAAGAATTGCAGGCAATTCCTGGATTAGAAATCGCTGGATTTATGGAACCCGCTGATGAAATTGGGGGAGATTATTATGATGTGTTGAACCATGAGGGACATATTAAAATCGGGATTGGGGATGTGACGGGACATGGATTAGAAGCCGGAATGGTGATGGTGATGGTCCAAACTGCTGTGCGGACTTTGTTGGTGAATGATGAGAAAGATTATGTGAAGTTTTTAAATACGATTAACCGGATGATTCATGATAACGTGCAGCGGATGCGAACGGATAAGAACCTGACCTTAGCATTACTGGATTATGCTGATGGGGTGTTGCGAATTACTGGACAACATGAGGAGGTTTTGGTAGTCCGGGGGACGGGAGAAATTGAGCGACTGGATACGGTGGATTTAGGATTTCCTGTGGGGTTAGAGTTAGATATTTCTGACTTTATTACTCAGGCGGAAGTTGAGTTAAATCCTGGGGATGGGGTGGTGCTTTATACCGATGGGATACCGGAGGCGGAAAATATGGCGGGAGAGTTCTATGGGATGGACCGATTGTGTGCGGTGGTGTCCCAGTATTGGCAGGAGTCTGCGGAGGCGATTCGGGAGATGGTGATTCAGGATGTGCGAGCGTTTATTGGGGAACAGAAGGTGTTTGATGATATTACTTTGGTGGTGATGAAGCAGCGATGATGGGGGAGATGGGGAGGGTGGGGGAGATGGGGAGGATAGGGAGGATGGGGGAGATGGGGAGGATAGGGAGGATGGGGGAGATGGGGAGGATAGGGAGGATGGGGAGGATGTTTTTTACGCTTAACTGCTTCTCCGGTCCCCTCCACTGTGTCTGGAGGGGACCGGAAGGGGATTTTACAACTGGGATGCTTGGCGATCGAGTCTGACTTCGGACCCGGTGTCATTGGTGCGGTAGACTAAGGTGCGATCGCCACTTTGGACCGTTACCTGCCACCCCTCCACGAGTGCCAGCAAACAGCTTTCATTGGCTTCACCTAAGCCCAAACAGCCATCGGACCAAGTTTGTTTTTGTGAGGAAACTAGGGTAAAATTACCCGGTTGTAGTCCGAAATCTCGGGCTAGATTTTCCTCCACGGCAGTTGTGATATCCGAGGGTAAAAGAACATCCCCACTCTGCGGATTCACTGTAAATTGTAAGCCAATGGTCGGGGTGCGATTGGCAACTTCTGCGGGATTCGCTTCCATGTCCCCTTGGGTATAGGGTTCAACGCCAAAGGTGGTGACGGTAAGCTGTTGGGTTTCTGGGGCGATCGCAAATTCAGTCCACCCATAATTGTGACCATTAAAATAAGAACCCTGGAGTAATTGGGCATCAATTTCTGACCCTTCTAACCCTACGGGATCATATCCTAATGGTAGAATCCGATTATCAATTACCTGGCGCACAAAAGCATTCTTTTCCGCTTCATTGGTCATGGCCCGATAACGGTCTTTTTCTGCGGGAGACAGCAGTGCATCTGGGGTAAAGGCAACGGTTGCGGGTCCAAAGGGGGCGGCAAAAGGTCCTTGACCGATATTCAACTGAATCGCTGCTGGACCAATCATCACATCAAAAGCCCCGGTCGGTTTTTGCGGTTGACCGAATCCATCCTGGTAGGTCACATTATTGACCACATTACCATGAAAATCTCCGCTGACAAACACTACATTGCTAATATTGTTTTCATCAATAAACCGTAATATCTCGGTTCGTTCGGCTTCAAATCCCTCCCAACGTTCCCCAGAAACTGCAATTCCAAAATGTTGCATGGGGACGGTAGACATGACAAATTTCCAGGTAATTCCGGCATTTTCAGCGGCGAGTAAATCGTTTTTGAATTCCTCTAACTGCGGTTGGCCTAAGACGGTGCGATTGGGGTCAAATGAGTTTTGCAAATAGGCGCTGACGGCTTCTGGGGAAGCGGTTTCTGGGATAAAGGGCAAGGGTTTATCGCGGAACGATCGCAGGTCTAAAACAAAGCTGGCGGCATCGCTGCCATGAACATTGTATCGATACAATTTCTCCTTGTTCGCGGTCCGGGGGTCGCCAGTTTCGCCATACTGTTGTTCCGTCATGGGTTTGTAATCGAGGAACGCTTCTAACGCCTGATTAAACACGGGGGTTTCATTGACAAACCGACCTTCGGTCCCAAAAATCCCATTCCGTTGGGGAGATTCTGCTGGCGCTGCACCTCCGGCAAAATCATTGGTGATTTCGTGGTCATCCCACGTGTTATAGGTCGCCGTAGAGGCGCGCAAATCCGCCCAGGGGTTGAGTCCAAATCGGTCGGTGAAAATTTCGTTATATTTAGTGCGGAATTGATCGATATTACCGGATTGACGAACACCGGGGAGGTCCGGGGAGATACTATCGATTTCTACCGTATCCCCCATGAGTACGAAAAAGTCTAGGTTGCGATCGGGGACGTTGCTAATCGAGGGATAGGGGGCGAGTTCTCCTTGCCAGTCTCCGGTGACGCCAAACCGTAATCCGGTTTGAGTGCCCAAGGGGGCGGGAGTGCGAAATTGACCGACTGCGGCAGTGCCTGCGGCATCGGTGACACGATAGTAATATTGGGTTTGCGGGGCCAAGTCGCTCACTTGCACTTGCACGGGTACGGTGGGGTCGGTGACAAAGTTAGTCGTTTGTCCGGCGATCGCCCCAAAGTTGGCATCGGTGGCATACTCAAAAATCACCGGCCCCACTTCTGTACTACGGGTCCACAACACCGCACTATTTTGGGTCACATCCCCAGCAGCCACTCCATTGGGGAGGGTGGTATTGCCTCGCATAAACGGGGTAAAATCCCGGCCTTCAGTGACACCAAAGTTGAGATAATGTCCAATTCCGGTGATTTCATCCCGTTCTACCGCAGCGGCTACGTCAGAATTTTTCGCTAAATAGTAGGCAGGATTATATAATTTGCTGGGAATTCGCCCCTCGCCTTGTCCGAATACCTGAAAGTGTTGGATGCCGGTGAGAGAAGATGCGTTGACCGCCTCTTGAACATCGGGATGGAGCGAAAGATATAATTGATTGTTATATAAAGCGCTAGGGTTGCGTCCTTCTGCTTGCCCAAAGGCGATGTAGTGTTGAAAGGGGGTGAGTTGATTGGCGGATACTGCGGCAGCTACATCGGAATTTAAGGTGAGGTAGTAGCGGGTATCAAAAAGGGCGGTGGGGTTGCGTCCTTCATTTTGGCCGAAGCTTTCAAAATGAGCGAACCCGCTGGGAAACAGTCCAGAGGCGACGGCATTGGCAACGTCGGGGTTACGGGCTAGATAATAGGTCTCATTATATAAATCCTGGGCATTCAACATGGTTTTTAGTGGGGTAAAGGAATATGGGCTTTTTGCGCATTGCCTATTATATCAATCAAATGTAAAATAAATGCACGGGTTATAAATAACTCTTTTTAATCAATGGGACGGGAATGATGAGTGGCGTGCTCGGGGCTATCAGGGTCCCACTTTTCCCAGGGTTTAAACTCTAATTGGACCTAGAGGGTTAGGATGTAGGGTGGGCATTGCACTTCTGGCTTACTCTCGTCCCCTATTTGTTATGAATCGCCTGCGATCGCAATTAAAACCTTTTTTACGGTGGGCCATTCTCGGGGCTACTCTATTTTTTCTGGCAAAAACCCTCAAAGATAATGCGGGTGCTGTTGCGGATCTGCGGATGACCGGATCCAGTTGGATTGCCCTGGCGATCGCCCTAGGAGTGACCTTTTTGGCGCATTTGTGGTCCGGTTGGGTGTGGTTGTGGATTCTGCGGGAGTTCGATCGCCCGGTTCCTTTGGGTTGGGGCTTATCGGTCTATCTCACCACCAATATTGCGAAATATTTACCGGGCAATGTCTGGCATTTCTATGGTCGAATTGCGGCGATCGCCAAGCGGGATGTCCCCCTAGCGGTAGCGGTCCTCAGCGTCTTATTAGAGCCCTTGTTAATGGCAGCATCTGCCTTAATCATCGCTGCATTGGGCAGTAGTACCCTGTGGGGAACGGCCCCGGGTGCAGTTCCTCCGATTCTCCTGGGACTGGGATTAGGGGCGGTCCTAGTGGGTATTCATCCCCGCATTTTAAACCCAATCATTCAAGTTTTAAGCAAACTCAAACTCAAAAAAGCTCCTCCCAAAACTGAGGGACTGTTAGAAGTCTCCCCGGAGTCTCCTGCGCCCACTGCCGCCAAGCTGACTCGTTACCCCCTGCTGCCCCTATTGGGGGAACTGGGGTTTCTGCTATTGCGCGGGGCCGGATTTATTTTAACCGTGCAAGCGATGACTCCCGTACAGCCCGGACAATTACCGCCGTTGATGGGGGCTTTTAGTTTTGCTTGGTTGCTGGGTTTGGTGGTTCCCGGGGCACCGGGGGGCATTGGCATCTTTGAGGCAACGGCGATCGCCCTGTTGGATCAGCAATTCTCCCCAGCGGCTATTTTAGGGGCTGTTGCCTTCTATCGCCTAATTAGCGTCGTTGCCGAAGCTTCCGCCGCTGCGATCGCAGCAGCGATCGGTAAAGGCAAACCTGCCTAAGTTACCCATGACCCGAACTGCTGAGTCAATCCTGGCCCAATCGGAATAAAATAAGACAAAGCAGGGGTAGAAACCTGACTCCCCATCCCTGAAACCTAACTGGAGGTTGAAATGACTGAATATCGCAAAGTAGAATATCGGATTGGCAAGGACGGAAAAATTCTGGAAACGGTCCTCAATGGCAACGGACAAAACTGCACCGAAACGACCGCTGAAATTGAAAAAGCCCTCGGCAAAGTTGAATCCCAAGAATTGCTACCGGATTATTACCAAGATGATGAAAATATTGTCACGGAATCACATCAGTCTATTCAACCATTTTAGGGAGTAGGATTGATGATAGAAGAACCCAATTTAATCGGATTTGGCTGGGTTCTCACCTTGGTCTTGTTCATGGCAATTTTATATTTATTAGGGTCTGGGACAATAGAAAATCAACCGTTGAAGTATGATGCGCTATTAGGCGATCGCATGAAGCAGTTGGGCCTAATTCACTGGAAACAGTTAGCGCAAACAGCCGGGATATCGACCCTCCGCCTGCGCCAGATTCGGTCCGGGGCGATCGGCAATATTCCTTGGGGTGAACTGCGCCAATTGGCCCAGGCTTTAAATTGGTCGATAGGAGAATTAGAGCAACAGTTAAACCCGTTACCCACCCCCTCAAAAACCGCGCTGGTTATTGGCACTTGTCACTCGGAATTAGAAGCCCAATTACGCCAACAATGCCAGCGCCTGAGAGAGGAATTAGAGGCCCAAAAATCCCAGATTTGGGAAGAGTTTTGTCAGTCCACTTTTGAGGAATTGCAAACCTTACTGACGAACTATCCCACTGCGGCAGAAATGGCCCGAATCAAACCGGATTTACCGGCTAAAAATCTCACCGCTTTATTTGCCCCTCTGGATAATTTATTAGAAAATTGGGGCTATGAACCGATTGGTCATCCTTGGGAATCGGTTGCTTATAACCCGCAATTCCATCAGGGGGACTCTGAGGAAATTCAACCCGGAGAGGTGGTTTATATTCGTTTTGTGGGCTATCGTCAAGGCGATCGCATTCTGTCCCCAGCGAAAGTCAGCCGAACCCTTCCCAGCGGGATCAAGCCCTCTTCCTAAGCCCAAATCTAGGGATGAAAAGTCAGTTTTTTCTCTCTAGTTAGCCTGCGTAGGCAGGCTTTATCCTGTGAGCCTCCACCCTTAAAAATGTGGGTTTTTGCCTCTCTCTTTGGAAAATTATGACTGTAGTTGCGATTGATTTTGGCACCAGTAACACCGTTATTAGTATTCTTAACCCCGATAATCATGCCCCCGAAACCCTCAGATTTGGGGATATTTCCAGAATTTTTAAAGGTAAAAAACAAACCGGAGAGAATTTAGAAATACCTGTTATTCCGACGGTAGTTTTTATTAAAGAAGCGAATCAAATCATTTTAGGACAGCAGGTCAATTCAACCCGGTTAGGACAGGCGCACCCAGAACGATTATTTCAAGGATTTAAACGAGAATTAGCAGGGGATTTTCAACCCCCACCCCGGATAATCGATGGATTGACGTACTCAGCATCAACTATTTCAGAATCTTTTTTAAAAGAAATTTGCC
Organism: Laspinema sp. D2d; assembly: GCF_025370755.1. Classification (GTDB taxonomy): domain Bacteria; phylum Cyanobacteriota; class Cyanobacteriia; order Cyanobacteriales; family Laspinemataceae; genus Laspinema. The sequence continues at coordinate 78,415 of NZ_JAMXFC010000005.1, forward strand.
ATCGTCTTTTTGAGGACGGAATCAAACCGAGTAAACTCATTTTTACGGTTCCTGTCGGGGCATTTGAGCGCTATTTAGATTGGTTTCGAGACTTGGGCAGTCGCCTAGAAATTGCTGAAATTCAAATTATTGATGAATCCACCGCAGCGGCCCTCGGCTATGCCATTAAAAAGCCGGGTTCTGTGGTATTGGTGGTGGATTTTGGCGGGGGAACTCTGGATTTAAGCTTAATTCGTACCAACCCCTCGCAACCGGGAAACTCGGCGTTACAAGCGGAGGTTTTAGCGAAATCTGATGCGTATATTGGGGGGGTGGATATTGATATTTGGATTGTGGAAGATTATTTGCAACGCCAGGGTTTATCTCGGTCTCAAATAGGGGAAATTGGCTGGCAACGGTTATTAGAAATTGCGGAAAAATTAAAAATGCGCTTGTCTCGGGCAACGGAGGCGAAAGAGGCATGGTTTGATGATGAAAATTTTATGTCCTACGAAGTCGAATTAAGTCGCGATCGCCTTGAGTCTCTGTTAGATTATCATCAACTCTTAGAACAGTTGCGCGGGGCATTGGATGAAGTGTTGGCAGTTGCCCAAATGAAGGGAATGAGTAAGGCAGAAATTGAACAGGTACTGTTAGTTGGGGGCAGTTGTTTAATTCCTGCTGTTCAGACTTTGATTGTCTCTTATTTTGGCCGATCGCGAGTGAAAATGGATAAACCCTTTGAAGCGGTGGCACATGGTGCATTAGCCTTAAATGACTATGTGAAGGTAGAAGATTATCTCCGCCACAGTTACGCAATTCGGTTATGGGACCCCCATTGTAAAACCTACTCCTATTTTCCCCTGTTTGAAAAAGGGGTAAAATATCCCTGCCAGCGATTGGAACCTTTGATGTTACAAGCGGCGATCGAAGGACAACAAGAAATCCGCTTAGATATCGGAGAAGTAGCTGAAATTTCCCAAGCGGAGGTGATGTTTGATGAATCGGGACGGATGGTAGGAGGTGCGTTACATAAACAGGAAGCTTATCGGTCCTTAGATCGCGATCGCGATCGCGTCTGTGTCGCCCATCTTAACCCCCCGGGACAAATCGGCATTGATCGCATTTCCGTCCGCTTTGAAGTCAACTCAGGGCGCGTTTTACTGGCAACCGTCCGCGATTTAGTCACCGGAGAAACTCTCGTAGATAAAGAAGCGATCGCCAAACTCAAATAGGCGATCGACTCCTCTTTTCCCCAATTCAATGTCATAATTTCAGTCGTTCCCCATCCCCTATACCCACTGACCAATAATCACCCGAATTGTCCCATCTTCTAAAACCTCTTCCTCCTCAACCGTAAACCCTTTTTCAGGTGCAGTTTTAATCAGGGTATGATACGCATAGCGCTGAGTTAATGCCTTAACCCACTCCCCAGAATACTTTTGAGAATCATAATCTGAAATCACCGCTATAAACGTTCCGTCAGCTTGTCGTTTAAATCCAATATCATTACTCCGAGAACTGATAAACTTGCGCCGCACAATCACCTCCGCCGATTCCTCTCGGATATCGCCCTCAAATCCATAGAGGGGATTAGGAAATTCATGAACTTCAACGGAATTAAACCCCAGATCGGCTAAGGCTTGGGTCAAATACTCTATCTGGCAAATCTCCGTCCGAATACTCGTAAAATGGGACATATTATTTAACTTCTCCTGGTCAGGCTACATCCATTTTCCGACAACAACCCGCAACGTTCCATCTGCTAAGAGTTGCTCTTCTTCCACCTGAAAACCCTGTTCTTCTACAGAGGTCATCAAAGTTTTATAAGCATATTTTTGAGTCACATCCTGAACAAATTTCTCCGGATTAATTCGCGCCCCCCAAAAATCTGCCACTAACTCATAACTGTCTCCTATCCGACGAAACCCTAAATCATACCCATTTTTTTGGCGAATCACATAATCCGCCTGGGTGGTTTGTTTTTGATAGCCTCGAACGGTCGTATTTTCCTCAACCTGATACCCCAATTCTCGCAAGCAGCGATAGAGGGTTTGGCCGTTTTTAATTTCGACTTTAATCGTGGTAAAATGAGACATGATAGCTTTTCCTAAATCAATCAAGTATGCTGGACGATTTCCTGGATCTAATCGGAGTCAAGGGAATCCATACCTTTTTGGATGGACCACTGTTTTAACTCCTGGGTTAATTCAGTATCATTGGAAGCAGTTCTCGCACCGGCTTCCGCTGCCCAATGTTTTAATTCTTCGATTTGATAGCGGGCGATCGCCGCTAAGGGGACCGTTTCTTCACTGGCACGTAAAATATCCTCCGTGGTAAAATCTCGGCGTTTTTCGGTCGTATTTCCTCCAAAGGCACGGTGCATTCCATCAATAATGACTTGTTCAATTTCCGCCCCACTAAAATGGTTCGTTTGACGGGCGAGTAATCCCAAATCAAACTCCCGCAAGCGAGTCGGGCGCAGTCGCATCAGGTGAACTTTAAAAATTTCCCGACGTTCGGCTTCTGTGGGCAAATTTAAAAAGAATATCTCATCAAATCGTCCTTTTCTCAACAATTCAGCGGGTAAAATCCTCACGTTATTGGCCGTAGCCACAATAAAAACGGGCGCGGTTTTTTCCTGCATCCAGGTAATTAAAGTTCCAAATACCCGACGACTGGTCCCCGAATCCCCATCGGTTCCACCGGAAATATTACCAAAGGCTTTATCAATTTCATCAATCCATAATACACAAGGAGACATCGCTTCTGCCAATTGAATCATTTGGCGTAACCGACTCTCGCTTTCGCCGACAATTCCGCCAAATAATCTCCCGGTATCTAAGCGCAATAACGGTAAGCGCCACTCATGGGCAATAGTTTTGGCGGACAGGGATTTTCCTGTGCCTTGAATCCCCACTAATAACACACCCTTCGGGTTAGGAATTCCATAGCGACGCGCTTCTTCGCTAAAGACGTCATTTCGCATTCTCACCCAGGTTTTGAGGTTATCTAATCCTCCCACATTTTTGAGGGATTCCCGGGCGGGTAAAAACTCTAAAATTCCCGTTTGGCGAATGGTTTGTTTCTTTTCATCTAAAACACTTTCAATGTCGGTTTCGTTGACTTGTTGTTTATCCGCTAAAGCCCTAGCTAAAACCCGTTGAATGCGGGTACGACTCAATCCCTGGCACGCTTTTACTAATTGTTCTCGGGCTAATCCTTTTATTTTAAGTTGTTCGGGGTTGACGAATTTTGTAATTAAGGCATTAATATGGGCAGCATCGGGGAGGGGAAAATCGATGACGGTGATTTCCTCACTTAATTCGGGGGGAATAGCGAGAGTATAGGCGGTTAAAATTAAGGTTTTGCGCGATCGCTGTAACTCCCGAGTGAGATTTCGCAACTCCCGAATTACGGGAATATTTTTGTCTGAGGTGGAGTTTTTGAGGATCGGGTGCAAGTCGCGTAAGACAAAGATGGAATCTTGGGGGGGTGCTTTGGTAATGCGTTCAAGGGCCGCCATCACTGATCCTTTTGCTGATCCATTATCTCCCCAGCCTCGCACGATATCCCAGAACAAAAGTTTCCGATGGGGCATTGACAATCCGGCCACTTTGTGCAATACTTCCTCAACAGGTTCTTCTTCCACACCCACCAAATAAAGAATGGGATAACGGGCCCGAATCATTAAATCCAATTGGGCAATTAAGGCCGTATGGGGCTGAGTTTGACCGCCTAGGACGGCATCGTAAACTTGGGGGGAGTCAGGATGATTCAGCATTATAATCCAAAGAAGGCCCTTAACTGTTGGTGATAACCTATTCCCATTTTACAGGGTCAGGTTTGGGTTTGAGCAGTCAAATCGAGAGCGGAAGCTTAGAAATTCATCGGAGGGTGACCTGAATCCGTCGGGAATGAACACCAGAGGATTCACAACCCGGTGTTCACCTTCTCACAAGGCTCGGTGACGTAATGCTGGGGAAATAGGGGCAATTCAAGGGTAAAGCAGGTTTCCCCCAATGCGCTGGTAACTGTAATCTGGCCTCCAATATACTCAGTTTGTTTACGCACTAGGGCTAATCCCAATCCAGTTCCCCCATGTTTCCAGGGGTCGGAACTCGGAACGCGGTAGAATTTATCAAAAACGTGAGTTAATTCCGTAGCGGGGATTTCCAGCCCCGAGTTGCTCACTTTCAGGTGTAACCGGGAGCGATCGCAATGGGCCGTAATCTTGATTGTCCCTTGGGCGGGGGTATATTTACAGGCATTTTCTAGCAATTCGGTGAGAATTCTCTGCAAAATGTCGGAATCGCAGAGAATCGGTGGAAGGGCTGGATCAATATCCACCGCTAAGATTTGTTGGGTGCTTTTTACTTTTTGCATAAAAGGGGCAACAACATTTCCCACCCATTGTTGTATCAAAACCGGGGTAAAACAGACGGGTTCGATCGCTGCTTCCAGGCGTTGTAACTCCAAAATACTATCGATCAGGCGAATTTCCCGATCGCACTCTTCCCGCAAAATCTTAATATATCCCTCCGCACGATCCAAGCTGTGAGAGGGTTTATTCTCTCTCCCCTCCGATGAGGTGCTCACCGCAGAAGACTCCTGTTGCCGTTTTTGTTCCACCATTTCCAAAATTTGCACCGCCATTTTGATATTCGCGATCGGGGTGCGTAATTCATGGCTGACGGTACTGAGAAAATCATCTTTCAAGCGATTAAGACGCTCTAATTCCTGGACTTGCGCCAGGGAAGCTTGATACAATCGAGCTTGTCGGACGGCGATCGCGCATTGGGAGGCTACTTGTTGTACCAGTCCAATTTCTGTCAGACTGAATCTCTCCTGGGCGGGTTTGCATAAACATAAGTTCCCGATCGCCCCACTTTCCCCAAAAATAGGAGTCACCAGAATAGTCATTCCCTTTGGGAACTCATCCAGGAAGATAGGACAAAACTGCATACAATCCTGATGCAGCAAGGGTCCATAAATCTCTGGAACCTGCCGAATCGCCTGCCCTAAATGCGATCCCCGGTCGTGAGCATATTCATAGCATATCGTTTCGGCCTGGGATGATGTTCGGTACAAAGCAGCATTACAATAATCTGACTCTAAAGCAACCGCTAACTCTCGGACTGCCGTCTGTAAAATTTGCCGTTCGTCCAAACTATCGCGCAGTTTCTCAGTAATCCGATTCAACATCGCTTCTTTTTCTAGGGCGCGTTGTAACTGCCTGGTACGTTCTTGGACTTGCAAATCTAATTCCGCTGCCAGGGTTTGAAATCGCTCCTCACTGCGCCGGAGGGCTTCTAACGTGCGATTACGCTCGATCGCATGGTGGATCGCCCGGACCAACAGTGCTCCCACTAGCTGTCCCTTGAGGAGATAATCCTGTGCGCCTTTGCGAACCGCCTCGATCGCCTGTTCTTCATCCTGAGAACCCGTCAACACCACCACGGGAATTGTGGGGGCTTGGGTTTGCACTTGCATCAGGGTTTCTAATCCCCAGGAATCAGGCAAAGATAAATCTAATAAAACTAGATCAAACTCAGTTTGTGCCAACTGTTTTAGGGCTTCACTCACGCGCCAAACATGAGCAAAGGTAAATTGCTCCTCGCCAAACTCGGATAATATCTCTTGTAGAAGTTCTGCATCTGCGAGATTGTCCTCCACCAATAAAATTTTCATATTTTACGCTTCATCCAACGGAATTAATTTTAAACAAACTAAATTCTTTCCTGATTTTACCTTAATTTTTTCTAATCTTTGAAAGAAACTATTTTGCTATTTTGAGAATTTAAGCCCCTTCAAATGGGGATAGATACCTCACCCCGAGGCTGGCCCAGGCTGAGTTGAATTAAAGGGGTCGGGAACAGTTAGAGGGGTCCATTAAAACGGAGTTAACCCTGAACGGTAAAGTAACCGTAAACGTAGATCCAATTGATACCTCACTGTTAACCTGAATCGTTCCCCCTTGCACCTCCACCGCATTTTTAACAATGGATAAACCTAGGCCGGTCCCAGAGATTCCTTCAGTATTACTGGCGCGATAAAAGGAGGTAAATAAGCGATCGCATTCCCACGGAGGAATCCCGATTCCAGAATCCTGAATCCGAAAAATTACCTGATGAGAGTCCGCGATTAGCTCAAATTCAACCTTGCCACCATTGGGCGAATACTTAATCGCATTGGAGAGCAGGTTGGTCAAAATTTGTTCTAGGAGATTGAGGTCCAAGTACACCGGATAGGACTTGACCCGACTCACAAATATTAAGTGAATAGAATGAGTGCCTTGGGAGCATTGATGATCCAGTTGAATTTGAAACTCAGCCACCAACTTTTGACAAAATTGGGGCAGATCAAACCAACTGGGTTTAAAGGGAGTCGGTTCAGGAGATTCCTGATGCCAAAGTACCAACAGGTCATCGAGAATTTTATTCATGCGTCCGGCAGATTCTTTAATTTTCCGATTCATCTCCCCTTTTTTCTGTTCACTCAATTCCTTGGATAATTTTTCCATCAAGTGTGCCGAGGCCAGAATAGTGGTGAGGGGATTGCGTAATTCATGAGAGAGCATTGAGATAAATCGAGATTTGATTTCGCGGAGTTCCCGTTCTTGTTCTAAGCATGATTTCATGGCAATTTCGTTCTTTTTTCGCTCGATCGCGTAGAACATTGAGCGGGTGATTGTCCCTCCACTAACTAACCCTTTCACCAGATAATCTTGAGCCCCTTCACGGACTGCAGTAATTGCCAGGTGTTCATCATTTAACCCCGTCAGAACCACAATGGGGAGAGTAGGGGCTTTTTCCCGCAGGGTTACCAGGGTCTGGAGTCCTTGACTATCTGGAAGTGAGAGGTCTAACAGGATAACTTGGACGGGAGTGCGATCGAGTTGAACGAGGGCCTCTGCTAATCGCATCACATGAGTCACATTCCAAGCCTGACTCTCGTGACTCTCCTGGCTCATTTCTAAAATGTCCTGGAATAGTTCGGCGTCGCGGCAATTATCCTCAACCAATAGGATATTTATTAATTCTCGATTCATGGTTGGTCCTCCATTGGATTGCGTCAACTCTCTTAAGGGGCTTACAGGCGATCGGGACTCGTCCGGAAAAATCCTCAAAATAGGGCCTCTCCATCCATTTGGAACCCTGACTGGGCGAGACTCACTGGGCAGTTCGGGACTGCCGATTTTAGAACCCGGAAGGAGTCAAAAGTGAGCGGGCTTAATATCAGTCTGAGCAGAATCATGTTGTGCCCACAAGGAAAGGGTCATTTCAATATCTCTGGGAAATGGGGTGACTGTCGTTCGGTTTTCCCGACTCTTTTTCCTGGGGAAAGATTAATGTGTCCAATGGCCGGTCTGGTTTCTGTCTGATGAAGCTGGAACCTATCCCCTTAGAAGGTTGGACCACCCCCTCAAGATGTTTTCCCACGATTTAAACCCTTGCCATGTTCTTAATGGGTCTGATTCCGCTAATTAAAAACAAGTTTTCTAAAAATTTTATCATCGAACTATTCAACTTTCAAGGATATTGAGAAAAAATTTTGTGGCAACTGCTTAGGGGGTTAGAATGATGTGCCTTGTCGGCACATCACATTTTGGTCCTGGACCTCCCTTCAGGGGTGGGATTGACACACAATCTATGCCCCTGCAATCTTTTACTCTTTACCCTATATTCGGTGAGCGATCGCCGCCCGGGTTTAACGCGATCGCGGGTTATGGCCCCCATTTTGCTGGCTCAAGCCTCAAGGTGGGTTAAGAGAGCCAAAGTAGAAATCACGCCTCAATGGGGCTAGAATTAGCCAGGGTAAAGTAGAAAATTGCCCCGCGATCGCTTTGAGACTCCACCCAAATATGTCCCCCATGTCGTTCAACAATTCGCTTGCAAATGGCTAATCCAATTCCGGTCCCGGGATATTCCTCTCGGGTATGCAACCGTTGGAAAATTTGAAAGATGCGATCGCCATATTTGGGATCAATTCCAATGCCATTATCTCGCACTGAAAATAACCATTCTCCCTCCCTAAAATGAGCCTGAATTTCTACCTGGGGAGTTTGGCTACCCCGATATTTAATCGCATTAGAGAGAAGGTTTTGAAATAACTGGAGTAATTGAGTTTTATCTCCAAAAACCTGGGGCAAATTCTGCGAAGTGATCCGGGCATCACTTTGGCGAATGGCGAGTTTTAAATTAGAAATAGCCCGAGTGATAATTTCATTACAATCCACGAAATTGAAGGACTTGCCATGAGTACCCACCCGAGAATATTGCAACAAATCATGAATCAATTGCTGCATCCGAGTTGCGCCATCCAGAATATAAGCAATGTATTTATCCACTTGAGCATCGAGCTTTTCTGGATAGCGCAGAGCTAATAATTGAGTATAACTGGCAATCATGCGGAGGGGTTCTTGTAAATCGTGAGAGGCAATATAGGCAAATTGCTCTAACTCGGCATTAGAACGGGCTAAATCTGCCGTATGTTGGGCGAGTTCTTTTTCAATGCGTTGGCGATCGCTGATATCCCGGGAAGCCGCCTGAATTTTAACAACCTCCCCTGTTTCTTGATGACAGATAGCCTGAGCATTGGTCTCGAACCAAAGATAATGTCCGTCTTTATGACGAAGCCGGTAAACTAACTGGAACGGACCCAACACTTCTAAAACCGCCCGATGAGCAATTTCCACCTCGGGGATATCTTCGGGATGTATCCACTCATAAGCCGAATGACCGATTAATTCAGCGGGGTTATACCCCAGGAGAGTGAAGCAGGAAGGAGAAACATACTGATAGACGCCCTCGGGAGTATGAATACAAATCAGATCCGTGGCATTTTCAGCTAACAACCGATAGCGAGTTTCACTCTCCCGAAGCTGAACCTCTGCGCGAATGCGATCGGCAATTTCTCGTTCTAACTGTTGATTTGTGTTTTGAAGTTCCGCCGTTCGACACTGAACTAATGCCTCCAATTGTTGACGATATTCCGCCAATTCTGCCTCTGCTCGCTTGCGACGGCTGATATCCAAACCCATGCCGAGAATTTGTTTTGTACCCCCTTCCAACGTGCGTGCAAACACCGTGTCTCGACTCACCAACCAGTGCCATTCTCCCTGAACATCACGGATTCGATATTCGCTTTCAATAATCTCCCCATCCTTAGCCGACATTAATTTGACGCGGTTTTCCACTACCCGGGGCCAATCCTCCGGATGAATCGAATTTGGCAAAAAATCCGATCCCATCTTTTGAATCTCTTCGGGAAGATACCCCAAAATTTCCTTAAGATGTTGGTTAGAATAAATATTTCGATTTTCTACCAAATCATAAACATATAAAATCGTGGGAGTCGCATCAGCAATTTGTTGAATTACTCGCTGATTTTCCCACAGAGCCTTTTCTACCAACCGTTGCTCAGTGATATCTTGATTGACAAAAATTGCACCAACCATCACCCCCGCTTGATTTCGTAACGGCATGGTCGAGTTGAGAATGGTTTTCCGCTTCCCATTAAAATCTTCAATGTCAATTTCTTCATTTAAAATACTTTGTCCCGTTAGTAAGGTTCGGGATAACGCCCATTCTTCGCTAGAGAGTTGCTCTCCTGTATCGGGCCACCATCCTTTATATTCATGGTAGCTGTCCATTCCCACATATCGAGCACCGCCCCAAATTTTTTGACCCGCAGGATTTCCTTGGAGGATCGTCCCCTCGGCATCGGTAATCCAGACCCCAAGGGGCAAAGTATCCAAGACATTTTGTAGTCGCTCTTGACTCTCTTTAAGGGCGGATTGAGTGCGGAGGCGATCGCTATCATCCTGAATTGTCCCCAACAGATAAAGCGGATTCCCCTGACTATCTTCCAGGACCGAGAGAGATAAATAAACCCACAAAACCTCCCCATTTTTGCGAATCAAACGTTTCTCCGTTTGATAGCTGGAAATTTCCTGGTTTTTATCCCTTAACTCGATAAATTCTTGGTCTTTTTCCCGCTCTAGTGGGTCAGTAATTTCTTCAAAAGTTAGGGTTAATAGTTCTGAATGAGAATAACCCAATAGATTACAAAAGGTAGGATTAACTTCAACAAAACTTTGCGTCTTCCAACTGATTAAAAACATCCCAATCGGTGCGCGCTCAAAAATATTTTGGTATCGTTCGGCACTTTTTTGAGACACTGCTGCAAATGCTTCCCAAGTCCGAGCATTTGTTAATTCTGCTTGCATCTGTTCTAAGGCCAACTCCAACGCTTCACAACGACGTTGTGCCAATGCAACCTGTTCTTGAAGGGATTGAGTGAGGCGATCGCCCGCCTCAACATCCATCGGTCCCCAATTCTGATTCATCATAGAAACCCCCTTTTGCCCGATCGCCCCGGTTAAATTGTAACATTCTTCGTTAACAGGGGTTGCTGTAGGCGAGACCCTAATAAAGAGGGTTATTTGGGGAGATGGGATGAATCTTAGGAGTTTCTAGGGAACACAGACAAGGGACTTAAGTAAGACTCGGTTGCTTGAGCAAAATTCGCCGGAGGTGTTCAGCGATCGCACTTATTAACCAAACTAAACTCAGCAGCCTCTATGGCACTTCATGTAGGGGGCAGCATCATTGGGGATAATACTCTATTTCAGAGGTTAGTTTGACGGGTATTTATTACCGTTATGTTCATAGAGATTTATCAAAAGGAATTAACACCCCAAAATATGACCGCTAGACCGGGGAAAATTGAAGCAAAACCGAAAGATGATAATCCAGCCGATCGCTTGGTTATATTTCCATTCTAGTTCCGAAAGGAGGAAATCGGCACTCTGGATTAAAGGATAATTTACTACCAGAAATCTCCAAGAGCATACCCCGGGTAGGAATCTATACCAGAGGATAGAGAAATAGTTCATACAAGGGATAGAGTTGCGATCGCCTGGTTTATTGCCAAACTAGGGGAATAAAAAGCAACAGCTATAATGGCCTCACTTTTATGTTAAGCAATCAAGTTAAAACGGCAGCATTACTGGGACTATTAAGCGGTCTTCTAGTATTGGGAAGCTATGCCTTAATGGGCAATGAGCAGGGCTTAATTTTCGGATTAATTTTGGCCGCTGCGAGTAGTTTGAGTTCCTGGTACTTTTCCGATCGCGCTGCATTAATGGCCTATCGTGCTAGACCAATGGAACGACAGGAAGACCCGGAATTGTATGATATGGTCGCTCGATTGTGCGATCGGGCCGAAATCCCCATGCCAAAACTGTTTACAGTACCGACCCAGACCCCGAACGCCTTCGCCACAGGTCGCGATCCCAACAATGCGGCGGTTGCCGTCACCCAAGGACTGAAAAAACTCCTCACCCCAGAAGAACTGGAAGGCGTCCTCGCGCACGAACTGACCCACGTCAAAAACCGCGACACTCTCACCCAAGCCGTTGCCGGAACCATTGGCGGTGCGATTACCTTTGTGGGGCGGATTCTCACTTTTGGCGCGTTATACGGTCCCGTCACCCGGGACAATCGCCAAGGCGCAAACCCCCTAGGATTATTGTTTTTGGTGGTTTTAGCACCCCTGTCTGCTGGATTAATTCAGATGGCAATTTCCCGAACCCGAGAATTTGCGGCTGATATCGGTTCAGCCGAAATCACACAAAATCCTTTAGCTTTAGCGAGTGCTTTAGAGAAATTGGAGGCAATGGGAAAACAAATTCCCATGAATGGCAATCCAGCATTTTCACCCTTATTGATTGTCAATCCACTAAATGCCAAAGGATTACAAGCCTTATTCCGCACTCACCCCCCCACCGAAGAACGGATTGCTCGTTTGCAAGAAATGGCCCAACAAAAGCAACGGACTCCAGTCTTGGCGTAGTTGAGTTCAAGTTGGTATAAAATAGGCGATCGCACCCTAAAAACCCAGAGGCGATCGCCTATCCTTGCACCACTCACCTACGAAATAGTTACAGAATATTCACAGAAGCGTTTACTCTTCATTTTTCCACAATTCAAACCCCTGCGCTTTCTCTTCCAAAATCTTATCGCAGACCGCGCGATCGCCTTCTCTCACTCGGGAATTATTCGCCAAATAATCATCCACCCACAAACAGCTACGGTTTAACAAATCTTCCAAGTTCAAGTTCCATAAAATCACAGTTTTATCTGTACTGGAAGAGGCCAACGTTTTACTATCCGGACTGAAACTCAGACTTAGGACCGCATCGTTATGACCTTCTAGGGTAGCGATCGCCTTGCCGTCTTTAGTCCAAAGCTTGACCGTCTTATCCTCACTCGCCGTCGCAATCAGTTTTCCATCGGGACTATAAGTTACCCAGTACACAGACCGAATATGTCCCTCTAGGGTGGCGATCGCCTTGCCCTCTTTGGTCCAAATTTTTACCGTTTTATCCTGACTTGCCGTGGCAATCTGTTGTCCATCGGGGGAGAAGGTGACACTATATACTTCCCCCTGATGTTCCCTAATCGTTCGGACCAGTCTCCCTTCTAAATTCCAGAGTTTCACTGTGCCATCGCCCCCAGCAGTGGCAATGAGTTTACCATCTGGGGAAAAGGTAACACTATTCAGGGAATTTTCATCCGCCCGAAATGTGCGAAGTCGTTCTCCCGTCTTACTCCAGAGAATCGCCATGCCGTCACCACTGCCGGAGATCACCTGTTGTCCATCAGGACTGAAATCGATTCCCAAAACTCGGTCCTGATGACCCTCTAAAGTAGCCATTAAATCCTGTTTGGATTTACTCCAGAGTTTTACCGTGTTGTCGGCGCTTGCGGTGGCAAAGAGTTCGCCATCGGGACTAAAACTCAGGTTCCAGACGTCATCCTGATGTCCTCTTAAGTCTGCAATTTTGTTCCCGTTGGGTTGCCACAGCATAACTGTGTTATCTTTGCTGGCAGAGGCGAGCACCCGGCCATTGGGAGAGAAGGCAACTACCAAGACTTCATCAGTATGTTGCCGAAATCCCGGCAGTTGTCGGGGAACACTGTTCCAAAGTTTTACGGTGTTGTCCAGACTGGCAGTGGCGATGGTTTGTCCATCGGGAGAAAAACTCACACTCCAGACTTCATCGCGATGTCCTTGGAGGGTATCACTTTCTACCCATTGCTGCGTTTGCGGGTCTTGACGCCACAATTTGGCGGTGCGATCCAGACTGGCGCTGGCAAGGGTCGTACCATCGGGACTAAAATTAACCCCGAATACCGCTTCGGTATGTCCGCGCAGGGTGGCGATTTGGGTACCGTTGCGTCTCCACAACTTCACGGTTTTATCGATACTACCAGAGGCGAGGGTTTGTCCATCGGGGGAGAAACTCACACTGGTTACCCCTTGTTCATGGCCGGTAAAGGTGGCGATCGCATTGCCGTTAATATCCCACAGTTTGACGGTCTTATCTAAACTAGCCGAGGCGATCGTCTGTCCATCGGGGGAAAACTTCACTAACAAAATCGATGCCTTCTCCGTATTAATGGTGCGGAGTAACTGTCCCTGGAGGTTCCAGAGTTTAATGGTTCTATCTTGACTGCTGGAGGCGAGGATTTGTCCATCGGGACTGAAGCTGGCGCTGGTGACGCCGAGACGATGACCCGTGAGGGTGCGGATCAATGTGCCATCCCGCTGCCACAGTTTGATAGTGCCATCGGTACTGGTGGAGGCGATGGTTTGTCCATCAGGACTAAAGGCAACCCGGGTCACGGCCTTTTCATGACCATTCAGGGTCCGCACGAAGCTACCCTCAGCCGTAAACAATTTAACGGTTTTATCCGTACTGGCCGTGGCAATCAGTTCACCATCGTCGGAAAAGGTGACGCTGACTACACTGTTTTTATGTTCTTCTAAGCGGTTGACTTCTCGAACGGTATAGGCCAGTTGTAAGACACTGGCGGTCTGCATTTCCAACGATAGGGGCGATCTCATGGTGAGGGGCGATCGGATGATTTCGGCGGTTTTCTGCCCCACCTGAATGCTATTCACCAACGCCCCAAATTCATTGTTTTGCAAGCGCAATGCTTCCGAAGACAAATTCTTGGCTTCGAGTTCGGCTAACTCTGCCTTGTTGCTTTTATAAAAGGCTTGCCAGGTTAATAATCCACACACGACAACAGCGCAGCCCAAAAATACATTCAGCGTAGTTTGGATCTGCTTGGCTTTTTCTTTGGATTGGGTTAACTCCGCCTGAACTTCTTTCTCTCGATGGAGTTGTAAATTCGTTGCTTGTAACTCTTTGTTTTTTTCTCGCAACCCTTTTAATCCAGCTTGGATCCGGTCTTGTTCTCGAATAAATTTAACTAAATAATCATGAACCAACTGATAGCGGCTTTCCGGAAGTTCCGGCAGCACAAACACTAACCCTGCCTTTTCCAGGATTTTTAAAATTTCTTCTAAATTATCAGGATGAACCGCTAATTCCGGGGTTAAATCCGCTAATAACTCCGCCTGTTTTTTCAGAGGACGAATGCCGCTTTCTTCCGTGAGAAAGTACAGCAATAACCGCGCTGTATATTCATTTTCCGGTCCGCAGTCTGCGATCGCCTCTTCTAGGAAGCGTTGTACCAGTTTCTCTTTCGGCCCGGATTGGCGATATTGCGCTAATGTGGTGATATTCTCCGCTTGCAGTTGAGCACCGACAACCTGTAACTCAATGGGACGCACTTCCCCGACGCGATCGGCCAGGTCCTCAACCAATTCTTCAATTAAGGCTGGTTCTAAATAAAATTGAGCGCGTTGGGTCAAGCTTTCAATCACCTGACGCGCTTTCGCCTGGGACAGATTTCCCAGGTAATACCGGAACTTTTTATTCAGGATATCTTGATCCACCACCTCCAGATTCCCGAGGCGTTCGCACTCCAGCAAATAATGTAAGTAATCTTCTCGTAAAGAAAAGATTACTTTTACAAAAGGAACATTAACGCAGGCATTTAAGAATTGATAAAATTCCTGTCTTTGACCTGGGTCAGTTTCAACAAAAAAGAACTCTTCAAATTGGTCAAAAATTAAAACGGTGAGTAAATTGCGCTCGTTATTGCGATGCAATTCTTCTAGTAATTCTTTAACCTTTTCCGAGAACTGATTGGCATTAAAATCGAGAGTAGGGGGCTGATTTCCCGTTAATCGGCCCGAGTCATCCCGGTCATATCCAGACTCTTCAAGTCCCCGTTGGATGCCTTGCTTCAAGCCGGTGACCCAATCGGTGTACACTTGCAGAAGAACCGGGAAAGCATTTCTAGCAGCGATCGCGGTTTGTTTGAGCACCGGCACCAATCCCGCTTGAACCAGGGAACTTTTGCCGACCCCGGAATGACCATGAATCACCGTGAGTCGGTAGTCATTCCGCCCCAAGCGTTCGATTAAGCGATTGACATCCCCTTCCCGTCCTGATGTGGCAATTTCCACGGGAACATGAGTGGGTTGAGCACTCACCATCAAAGAGGGATTCAAGGTGTGGAGGCGCGCTTGTAAACGTCCCGCCCCAATAAAAGCCCGTAAGCCAAATTGAGCCTCGACGGCCCGTTGTTTTTGCTTGATTTCAAAGGCTTTTAGATATTCCGACTGTTGAAAATACAGCGATCGCAACTCCTCTAAAATCCGGCGATATAACTGTAAGTCATACTGCGGATCGGTCTGCTGTTCGGCCAGGTGCAAGTGAGAAAGCGCCTGTTCCCCCTGCCCCAGGTGAGCAAAGGCCCGGGCTAACAGGAGTAAATATAACCCATGAGGCCGGGGAATAACCACCTTGGGGGCATCGGAGAGGACCTCTAGGGCGCGTTCGGCAAAATTCCGAGCTTTTTCCCAGTGGGACTGCTGCAACGCTACTTCCGCCAAAAATCCATAATCCCGGGCCAACTCCTGGGGTTTGCAATGCTGATGCAAAGTAATCGACTTTTTGGCAACAATGGATAAGGCATCCCATGCCTGTAACCGCTGCAAAATCTCACCGAGTTGTCCAATAAACTTGGCGACTAATTCCGGATGTTTGGACTCTTCAAAGACGCGGATACATTCTTCTAAATGATACCGGGCCTTTTGTAAATGCTGCTGTTCCTGGGGTTGATTCAGTTGTGCTAAACGACAGTAACAAAGTCCGATGTGAAACAACACCACTCCCTGTTGCAAGGAATACCGTAAGGGTGGCATCTCCCAAATCAGGGGAGAGGGGTTAGAAGTCATGGGAATGAAGGGCGGGGACTGGCGATCGCCCCGGGCAATCGAGTCTTTTTCACCGTTCTCCCTGGAGGAATGGGGGATTTGTTCTTGCCAAAAGGCCAAGCTTTCGTGATAGCGTTTTAAGGCCAAATCTAGGCGATCGCTGGCATAATCATCCCGACCCAGCACAAAGTGTAAGCTGGCCTCCAGTTCCGGAACCAACTGCACCTGGCGATCGCTTAATTCCTGTTTGGCAAATCCCAATTCCAAGCAGTTGCGGGGTCCGAGAATTGTGGAGTTAGGAATAAAAGTGAGAGAACCCCGTTCCAACACCTCGGAGAAGACCCGATCAACACTGATGGCGATCGTCTCGATCGCCGCTGTTGTAGACAGAGAAAACTCCGTACTTGTAGCCCAACTTTCAAAGTCCGGTGCCACCCGAATAAAGCTTTTTAAAACCCGGTCATCCACCCAAAAGACTATGGGAAACGGAAAGTGCTTTCTAAACTCTTCCCGCACCTGATTAGCCGCCATAAAGAGGCGATCTAAATGACTGACCGATTCGAGTCCAAAGACCATTAATGCCTCGGGTTGTGCTGTCCCAATTTCATCTTGAATCGTTTGGTATAGGGTCCGCACAGAAGTCGGTAGATGAAGTTCGCGAATCTCTACAGAGACGGAATCATGCAAATCTGCTGTCACGCGATCGCGCAAACTCGCATAATTACACCGCGCCAAAATCAAGGAAAACTGCCCTTGAGAAAAAGAAATGGCCCGGTGTAAAACCTTTAAAGATTGTTCGTTGCGCCTTATAGAGGCGTCGTCATACTGTAGATTCATCATGGTTCAACCGTCATCGTGGGTCTTGGGTACTCGACTCGGGATTTTAGGCAGGGGAAAAGACGAAGAGAGGGCTTCCTTTTTGGATTGGGCTTCTGCCAAAATGGGGTTAATATCAAACCAACGACCGGAGTCGCGATCGCGGTATTCAAACACAAACATACTTCGCAATAAATGTTGATAGGCGGCCTCGCCTCTAACATTTTTAGTCTCATGTACTTGATTGAGCAGTTCCCAATCCGTCGGGGCGATCGCCAGGACCAAATCGTTCCGCCGTTCCGAAATGACAGTTTCAATCGTTTCTCGATTAAAAGGCGGGTCTTCTTGTTGTAAGCATCGATAGATCAACCCCAATAAATTTCGCACATGGCCGCCACTAATCCGGCACAAGCGGTCTAAGGTATCCGCACTATCAAAGACTTGGGTAATGAATTTTAGGCGTTCTGGGGGGGTTAGTTCCGGAAAGGCCCGGGCTAGGACCATTTGTCGGAGTAATTCTAACCCTTCCTCAAAGTCTTCTCCATCGCGCGATCGCACCGGCACCATTGGCAGCACTTTCGGGGCCACTCCCGCGCCCAATCGGCTTTTAAGCGCTTCAGATTCATGGGAAAACATTAAGGAAAGCGGAATCGTATAAACTAAATGACATTTAAGTTTGCGAAGTTGTTCACCGCGATCCACAAATAGGTATTCTGTTTGCGATCGCCCGGAAGGTAAGGGTCGATTATCCACGCGATCAAGGTTATCCACAATCACCACTAACCCCCGTTTATCCCGCCGTTGCAACTCCTGAGTTGCTGCCGAGAGAATATCCTCATTAATCGATTGTAAAATCCCACTGGTACGCGGTTCTAAATATTGCCGTAACTGCGTTCTGAGTTTAGGACTTTCTTTCGCTTGGCTGGTAATTTGAGCAATAGAAATCGCTAAATCTGCCGTGGGATCAATGTCCAGGGGCGCTTGCCAAACTTCCGTGATTTCTTTAAACAGCTTGGTAAAATAGCTAGAGGTCAAAGGAATTCCACTGACTGCTAGATTTTCCGTCACTTGTCTGGCGATCGCCAGCAAAATATCGGAAATATCCACATCGGCCATTTCCAAATCCCGCGAAGACTCAAAATATACCACATGAAATTCTGCCTCTTCCAATTGAGACTTTAGCCGCAACAACTCCGTAGATTTCCCGCAGCCAATATGTCCCGTAAATAACTGGCAAGTCGGAATATCCGGAGATAATCGGGTAATGGTTCGGCCCAACTCCTCAATAATTTTACCCCCTCGGACCCCGGAGAAATCAATATAATACGGTCTATCCTCCGGATTTCCAATGGATAACGTCTTACTGGGGTTACACGCTTGATAAAATTTTCTCAAATTAATTTCCATCACCCTTGCCCTTGGTTTTTGAACTGGGTAGAAGCCACTAATCCCCTGAAAGAAAAGCCGAAAACGTCAACACTTCTAACATTAACAGCAAATGGATTTTTTTCCCATCAGGGTTTTTCTACAGGAAGACCGTCCCTACCCCAGTTACTTTGCCGTACTCCTCGGCAGAAACCAACCCCCTTGGGGTATCAGTACAGCGGCAAGACTACCGGGTTTCCTCATCAAATCTATACCAATTCGTCATAAATCTGGACCCGACACCCCGGTTGATCAGGGGACGGTATGAATCGTCCACCCCGGCTGTGCTCGGTTTCCCCTGTGTTCCGTCTCCGTTAGCCACGGGGAGTCTTGATCGGGGATTCAGGTTCGGTTTTTTGCCCCTGGGTTCCAAGCTGTAGAGGCTTTCTTCCACGCCACAACTCGCCTTCTGTTTCCTCTTCTATTTCCTCAAAAGAGCAGTCGTGCAACCCTTTTGATAGAGATTCTTTGAATGTTTTGCTCCCGAAAGACCGGGATGCTTTGATTGCGTTCAACTCAATTTAAACGGGATGAGATCATCTTGTCTAAACCCCGGACGGCGCACTCGACTCTCACGGTCTGTTGCTCAGATTTCTGAAAAAGAAAACCCGCCGCCATTTTGCCCTAGTTTGGTGAATCGTTATTCAGGGTGCGATCGCCCCTATTTTTCCCGATTTCCTAGGTTCCTGCTCAAATTTCTACCCTTCCTGATGAAGCGATGGATTGTTCCTTTGTGAATCAACCGTGATCCGGTGAATCCGAGCTTATTTACAAATCCCTAATAACTCGCATTTTCCGGGTTGTTCACCCCTAGCGGCCACCAGTAGTTCCACTGACCTAGACTCATCCTCAGTCACCACAGAATTTGCTTGCTGCTCTAATAAGAATGTAGGGTCAGGAGCCTTTAACAGTCCATCTCTAGCGAAGGTATTGCTGCCAGTTGTAACGAGAACGGGCAGGGCAAATAATAGACTCAACAGTTTGGTATTCATCAGTTTGGTATTCAACATCTCAATCATCTCCTGGGATAGGTTAAGCACCCTCTTGTATTCCTCGACTTTTTTACACTTACTTAAGTTGCTATTTCTGATTCTATTTCCGAAGGTCAGGATTTTTGCTCTGCCTTGGGTGAGGACCTAGAAATAGTGGAATTTCGGAAAAATTTCAGCAAATTTCCTGATTTTTTGTAGGCTTCCTCCCGGAGATGAAGCCACTCGATTCAGGGAAAGCTTTTACACCTTTCGGTGCAGTCGCCGAGCTTTGTAGTCCTCCTCAATCCAACTCCCTTAATTTTGTCGAGTTTACATCCAAAATAGGACGAATACAGTGACAGTTTCGACAATGGATTGTCCCGTTACGTTCACACTCCTCCTGGAGAGTGAGCCTACCCTCCTACACCCGGGATAACCTTGACTCCAGTGCTGGTAATCCATTGGTTTTTTACGCCCCCATCTGCTCCCGTTTGAGGCGATCGCACCTCGACTCGTGACTGAGGACAGGACAAGATGTGGCACAGTCTCCGCCCACAAATCAACCCCACTTACGGCACTCTACCTTTATTGTACCAAAAATGGAAATCCCCCAACCCTAACCCCATAAAATCACTCCCCCCCATCGGCTAATTTAAAGGGAATCTTATCCCCCTAACTTGAGGTAGGGTGGATTACCTCCCCTAAAATGGCCGAACTCCTACCCCACAGGTTAGAAACCCGGTTTCTTGACACAATCGGGGCGAGAAACCCGGTGTCTGGTCCCCTGATGCTCAGTCTTAAGGCGTCCTCAGAACTGAGACTTTCCATCCCCCGGTATGGCACACTCTACAAGGTCATTCCAAAAAATCCGGGCGGGTACGGTAACCAGTGGGGATTATAATTTTTCATTGACATTCAGGGGATCTAATCCCTCCCAGACTTTCGAGATGCCATGCCTCAAGAAATACTCGCAACGCTCGACATAGAAGCGCGCCGCTTGGTCTTGGGGGTTATTTTCTAATACTTTTTTAAACAATTGATGGGCTTCTGCAAATTTTTCCCCTTGATATAAGACAATTCCTCGCTCGAATTTAGTCCGCGAGCCTAACTTCGTCTCAATCAAACTTTGGGGATAACAATCTAGCACTTCAAACACCGCCACGGAGTCTTTTTTACCTTTGACTTGAACCTTCCCTAAAAATCGATAATTGTACTTAGTGGGGTCATCTAAATGAATCAAGGTTTGGCCGCTAATCACGATTGAAGCGCCATACAATTTGGTGAGTCCTTCCATTCGGGATGCCAAATTCACTGCATCAGAAATCACGGTGGTTTCCATGCGTTGTTCTTCCCCAATGGTCCCCAGCATCAAGCTACCCGTATGTAAGCCAATCCCAATGGCGATCGGCATATAGCCGCTCTTTTGGCGATGCACGTTATAAATCATCACCTGTTTTTGCATCTCAATCGCCGCCCGCATGGCATCTTCTGCGGTATCGGGAAATAGCGCCATCACCGCATCGCCGATATATTTATCAATAAACCCATGATGATTCCTAATCACCGGACCGACTCGACTCAAATAAGAGTTGATAAAGTTAAAATTCTCCCGAGGGGACATCCGTTCCGAGAGGGTAGTAAAGGAACGAATATCTGAGAACAGAATCGTCATATCTTTCTGGACCTGATCCCCCAATTGCACATCCAAAATCGTGTCATAGCCGAGGAACTGGATAAACTCTCTCGGTACAAATCGGGCATAAGCCAAGTTGATTTTAGACAGTTGGATGTGCATTTTAATCCGCGCCAACAGCTCATTTTTAGAGATGGGTTTCGTTAAATAATCATTGGCCCCGGATCCAAAGGCTTCCATCATGTCCGAGGCTTGATTTCGGGCGGTTAACAACACCACAGGTAACTCATTGGCGGGGAACTTTTCCCGAATTCGCTGGCAGACTTCATAGCCGGTCATTTTCGGCATCATCACATCGAGCAGAATCAAATCCGGTCGCAAGCCATTTTCCAGTTCAGATAAGGCTTCTGGTCCATTATTCGCGGTGGCGATCGCATAATTTTCCAGGGATAAATGATTGACCAGCACTTGTAAATTAATCGGTTCATCATCCACGATTAAAATTTGGAACTCGCCATTACTGCGGGTCCGCCACCCTTCCACCGGGGCGATCGGCAGGGCGACTGGGGCAAGTTCTTCTTCCGTGACAACGGGTTCTGAGGGTTCAGGCAAGGGAATTTCAGGAGTCTGAACCTGGTTGGCCGAAATCGGCAGGGTAAAAGTAAACCGAGACCCTTCTCCCACTCCGGACTCCACCCAGATTTTACCCTCATGGAGTTCTACCAGTTGCTTGGCGATCGACAATCCTAACCCCACAGACCCGTAAGCGCGGAGTGAGGCCCTATCGTTTTGCTCAAACAGTTCAAAAATCTGACTTAACTTACTTTGGGTAATCCCAATCCCCGTATCCGAGACGGTAATTGCTAAATATAAATGTTGGTTTTCCGCATCCATTGCCGGACGAGTCACTTTGCCTTGGAGGATGGAACGGGGATATCTCACACGACTCCATCCCCCATCGTCGGTTTCTCCCTCTTCGTCTTCCGTCATCAGTCCTTCTTGTCCCGATAACACCGCTGCCGATACTTCCACAGTCCCAGAATCTGTATATTTAATCGCATTCCCGACTAAATTATGTAAAATTTGCTGGACGCGGTTTTCATCGGCATCTACCAAGGGAACATCTTTCCCAACCCCATTCACCAATTGCAGGGTTTTTCCTCCGACTAAGGGTTGACAAATGGTGAGGACGACATTGGTAATTTCTCGCATTCCCAAGGGTTTCAGGTCAAGTTGGATATTTTTATGCTTGAGTTTAGAAAAGTCGAGCAAATCCTGAACCAATTGCGCCAGAGTTTGACCACTAGAAACGACGAGAGAGAGATTAGCGCGTTGTAGTTCGCTGAGTTCTCCGGTAGCCCCATCTAACATGGATTCGGTAATTCCGATAATTCCATTCAGGGGAGTGCAGAGTTCATGGGAGGTACTGGCGAGAAATTCATCTTTGAGTTCATCGAGGTCTTGTAAGGCCCGATTTTTGGTTTCTAACTCTTCCGATGAAGTGAGTAAGTTGGTATAGAGGCGAGCATTATCAATGGAAATTGCTGCTTGGGAGGAGAGGAGTTTAAGGACTTCCAAGCGGTCCGGGGTAAAGGCCCCGGTTGTGATGTTATTTTCTAAGTACAGAATGCCGATGAGTTTTCCCTGATGCACGATCGGCGCACAGAGGATAGACTGGGGTTGATATTCGATAATATAGGGGTCATGGATGAACCGTTCCTCGGCGATCGCCTCTTTAATCACCACCGATTCCTGAGTCCGGGCGACATAGTTGATGATAGTCAGGGGTAGGCGACTGCTGTTTTCCACCGGGATATGTTGGCCGATGATCACTTCACTTTCGTGGGTAGTTCCGGTGGCTTCAATATAGAGTTTATTGTTAGTTTCTAAAATTAAGGAGATGGTTTCTGCTCCTGCATTTTCCATGACAATTTTCATCAGCTTTTTGAGCAAATTATCGAGGACAATTTCCCCATTAATGGCAGCAGAAGCTTTAACAAAGGCAGTTAAATCGAGTAAACCTGTGTGAGAGCCAGTGGTCGTGGAAATAGTGGTGGTAGTGCTCATGACTCCTCCTTTGCCCTGTCCTTCCAGACTCCCCCGGGCGATGGAATGGGAATAGGTGGCATCGAGTTCGCTGGCTTTACGAGTTGCTCCCCACCGCAGGTAGGCATAATAAGCTTCAGTAATATAAGTGGAGGTGATTTTATCTAAATTGAGTTGCTGATAAAATTCTCCGGCCCGTTCACAGGCGATCGCCGCTTCCTGGATGTAACCATATTTGCGGGCGGATTTGATAGCGCGATCGTAATGATTCATCGCCGCTACGGTTCGCCCTAAAACTCGGGCTTTTTCCGCCTCCACCAATTCATACTTATGTCGATAGTTTTGCGGGGCGTGTAAAGCCCATCGTTTCATTTTTTGCTGGGCCAATTGGACCCGCACCAACCCTTGGATTTTCTGAGCCGGTGTCCCTTGGGGATAGAGAGCCAGTAAGGCTAAAGACTGGTAAAAGTTGTGTTCATTAACACTGAGTAACCCGACGACCCCATGTTGATAATTTTCGGCTAAGGCGGCATAATAAACCGCCCGTTCATATTCCCCAAATAAATAACATAAGATGGTTTTGGCAAGATAGGCCGCAAATACCGACATGGTATTGTTAGATTCAATTAAAGTGGGGAGTAGCCTTTCCTCATCAAAACTGTCTCCAATCAAGAGCCAGGGATTGGGTAATTCTCCTTGTAAGTTGAGGATAAATTGTCTCCAAATCCGCGCATAATACACATGAAATTCCAACTTAAGCTGGACCATCCAAGCAATATAATGGTCAGACTCAGTGGCGACTGCATCTAGGGGTTCTCCGCGAAATAAATTATGGTTGCAATAATGTAAAGCGGCGTGTCCTGCCCATTCGATATCCCCGGTTTCTAGGCCATAAGTAAAGGCATTTTTTAAGGGGTCAATGGTATCCTGGAGGGGAATTTTGGCGTGTTTGATATGGGCATACACTAAATCGCCCACCTTTGCTTTCATGGTTTTATCATCAAATTGTTCTAACAGCCGTAAGGCGAGTTCCCCACTGCGATCGCCTCCTTTAATATCCGACCAAGAACTATACAACAGCACCCCATAAAACCCATAAGCAAAGGCAGAAAGCACGGAGTTTCCATACTTTACACAGAGTTCTATCATGGTATAGACCACCAGGTGCAGCATATTCACGGAAGAAACATAAGCCGCTGGGGTCATCGCCACTAAAATTCTCATGGCGGCCAACTGTTCCGGATTGCTCATCGGTGGCAAGGCTGCTAAATCTTCAATGCTCTTGTTTTTGAGAAGCCATTTCGTGCGGATTGCCCCCCAAATCCGATGGAATTGATGGGGCTGTTTTGGGAAGGTTATGCCTAACAGTTGGAGAACCATCGCCCCCGTATTAATAGCGTTCTCCATTTGATTTTGAGAAACGTAAGATTGAATTTTCTTTTCGTAGATATCGATTCTTTCTAATAAGGTTCGGGTATTTTTAAGGGCATCTTGAGCCAAGTGATTGGCTCTTTCATAATTGGCAACTAAATATTCAGCTTCAATTAATTCATTATAAAGATTTAAAGTGAATTCATAGCGCGAAATCCAGCTATCTTCTGGGAGCAATTGAACCGCTTTCGAGAGATATTTTACGGCATTGGTGTAGGCCATCGTGGTTTTAGCCTTTTGACCTGCCAAAAAGTTGAGATGAGCAATTTTACTGGTTTCGGATTGAGAGGCGATTAAACTTAATCCCGTATTCAAGTGATTGACAATCTCGAATAGCTTTTCTTCCCGTTCTTCGGCAGTGCAATGTTTCAGCAGCAGCTTTCCAACTTTGAGGTGAACCTGTTGTTTCCGTTCCTCAGAAATCAAAGCATAGGCGACCTGGGCCACGCGATCGTGCAAAAACTGATAGGCGACCACTAAGTTATCCACGGGCAAGGCAACGGGTTCCTCATTGCCAAAAATTAAGGGAATTTTATAAGTATTCGCCACGGGTAAAATTAACCCTTGCTCTACCGCTTCCTGGAGGTCTGTAGCAGTTGCTGAGAGAGATTTTTCATTGACGAGGGCGAGAATATCAATATAAAAAATATTCCCAATACAAGCGGCAACTTGTAACGCATTTTGAGTCGTTTCGGGAAGTTGCTGAATTTTGTTGACCATTAAATCCACCACATTATCGGTGATGGAAAGTTGCTCAATTCTGGACAGATCCCACTCCCAACGCCCTGCACTGAGATTACAAACCAGTAGATTATCTTGGATGAGAGAATTGAGCAGCATCCTTACAAAAAAAGGATTGCCATGAGTTTTATGGTGGATGAGTTCCGCTAAGGGTCGGGATCTAAGGGTGGGACAGCTTAGGGTATCGGCAATGAGTTGGTTGAGATATTCGATATTTAAAGGTTCGAGGGCGATCGTGGTGACCCGGACTCCGGACTGTTGAAATCGCTGGAGCATTTGGAGTAACGGATGGCGATCGCTGTCGATTTCGTTTTCCGGATAGGCTCCAATCAGCAATAAACATTGGCGATCGGATGTGCTGACGATCGCCTGTAACAGGGTCATTGATGCCGCATCCGCCCAATGTAAATCATCTAAAAATAGCACCAGCGGATGTTCTTGAGTCGTAAAAACACTCAGGAATTTTTGAAAGACCACACTTAACCGATTCTGGGATTCCGCAGGGGGTAGAACCGGAACCGGGGGCTGTTTCCCAATAATGAGTTCCACTTCCGGAATCAGGTCAATAATCACCTGAGCATTTTTGCCCAATTGCAATAAAATTTGCTCTCGCCATTCGGTGATGCGGTCTTCACTTTCGCTTAAAATTATGCGAATTAATTGCTCAAAGGCTTCAATCAGTCCGCCGTAAGGGATATTACTCCTATACCGCTCAAATTTTCCCGAAATAAAATAGCCATTCTGTCGGATCAGGGGTTGGTGCATGGCCTGAAGTAGGGCTGATTTTCCTACCCCGGAGTAGCCAGAAATCAGAACAATTTCACAGGATGAGGAGGGAACTTCTCCGGTTTTTTCTATTCCCGAAATAGCGGACATTGCCGGAGTTTTGCGGCGGATTCTCCAGTAGGCTTCTTGGAGGAGAGTTAGTTCGCGATCGCGCCCATAAAGTTTCTCTGAAACGAGCAATTCCCCCGATAAATCCGCCGTCCCTAGGGGGAATTTCGTGATTTTGCCCGTTTCATTGAGTTGCGTCAAACAGGTGACCAAATCCCCTTTAAGTCCGTAAGCACTTTGATAGCGGTCTTCCGGGTTTTTTGCCAACAGTTTCATGACGATATTAGAAACCGCCCTAGGAATTTCTGGCTTAACTTCTGTGAGGGGACGGGGATTTTTGGCTAAATGGGCATGGACAATTTCCATCGGATCGGTCCCTTGAAAGGGGAGTTCCCCCAGGAGCATTTCATAAAAAGTTACCCCGAGAGAATAGAAGTCGGACCGATAATCCAGTTCCCGATGCATCCGCCCCGTTTGCTCCGGGGACATATAAGGTAAAGTTCCCTCAATTGCCCCGGGATTGACAGCTTTTTGGACGATGGAAATACTAAAATCTGTAATTTTGACTTGCTGGGTTTTCCCCTGAATAATAATATTTAAAGGATGAAGGTCGCGATGAATAATATGGGCGTTATGAATTTCTCCTAAAATTTCCGCCAGTTGGATGGCAATCTGTAAAAATTCTTTTAAGTTTAATCGGATGCCTGTCAAATAGTGTTTGAGGGAAACCCCGCCCATATCTTCGAGGACGAGGGCCAGTTGATTATATTCAAAGGTTTCCAAGGCATAGACCTTGATAATCCCTGAACTGTTTAAATTCCGGGTAATTTCATATTCATGGTGAAGTTTAGCCAGTTCCTCCGGGGTGGGGTACTCGGCTTTGAGCAGCTTGAGGATCACTCGTTGATCGTCGAGTTCTCGTTGAGCGCGATAAACGATGGTGTTGACACCTTCGTAAATTTTTTCAATGATGGTGTAGCCTTTAAGCGAGATCGTCATGAGTCTCAACAATAGTCGATAGGTAGGCGTTAGAATGAAAAATGTTTGATCCCCAGTTCAACAGTGGCTTGTTTTCAGGGATTTACCCCGTTTGCGGCTCCATTACAACTGAGACAATCGGTGGAGGTAGACCCTTGATTTGCCCGGTCTGGATTTTGTTTCTCCCCAGGGGATGTTGGTCATACCCCATTTATAGAATCATCGCACCCCACCCCAGGGCCATTGTCATGAATGCTCACCGCTGAATCGGGTCGAAACGAATTCTTTTGACCTGAGCGAAACAATCCGGTGTCATTTAACCGGATGGAGGAACAGAACCCTGAGAACACCCCTGTAGAAGCTGCACCCTATTGCCCTCAAAAGGTGGATTAATCCATCGAACTCCAATGAATCTCTATTGATTATGATAAGACGCCTTCGAGGGCTTTTAGTCCCCCGTTGCTGGACTCCGGTGGAGGAAAGCAAGAGGGTAAATGAGGGTGTCTCCTTCACTAACCTAGGATTCAATGTTTTTTCGGTTGTAAGTAAGGGCGGCATTCTATCGGGGAAGGGAAAGCATTTTACGAGATCTGCTTTCCGATCGCGCTTTGAATGTAGACTAACCTGATTGTTGCCCTCGGTTACAACCCTGAGCAAAGGGTAGCGATTACCACCCCTACCTGCTCACTGATTTTAAAGGGAATTTTGTGACTGTGCTAGAACCCCGGTGAAATCTTTGCTGGAAGGGGGCTAATTTTGAGGCGTTCGTGGCTAAAACGGGTCGATCGCCACCCTCCCTGGATCGCAAAGGGGTGCGAAAACTCGCACCCCTTGAAGAATGGCTGACATTAGACTCCCGATTCAAGATTCCCGGACTCGTGAGGAGGGGGTCCAAGAGGGCCGACAAGTCCCGCCGGTACAATTGAGATGGAGTTCATGCCAATAAAGGGTAGGGATCGCCCATCCGCGATCGCCTGCGTGTTCTTCTCCTAACCAGCGATTTTCTAAATAATCATTGGGAGATTCATAGCGATGAGGATGCCAATAGGGAACGGTCAAGGACCCATATCTTTTGCGATATTCATCCGAGTCAATCAAGGCGGATACCATTGCCCCGACCCCATGTTCAACCAGTACCCAATCAGATTCACGGATTTCCGCTTCATCATGGGGCGATCGGCCTAAAAAATGCTTAAACGCATTCTCAATAAACTTGACATTGGAACTTTTCTCATAGAAACTTTCCAAATAAATGGAAGAGACGGCTATACTTTTCAAAAAATGCCGAATCCCTATTTTTCCCTTGATGAATTCTTTCTCTAACGCCGCTAACTTTTTGCGCTCAAACTGATAAGGTTGCCGTTCTAAAACTTGATGATAAATTTGTCGCAGAACCCTTTCTCGTTCTTCAACGGTGGCTTTCTGCTTCATCGTCACGGGTTCTTGTAAGCTCATGGTCTGCTCCTCTATGTGGATAAACCGAGTGGGAAATTAATCCCAAAATATGACGGACTGAGGCTGTTTCTTACTGATTTAAACTGAGTCTCTTGTCCCTGGAATTCAGAGATTGCTGGGGAAATCTTAGACGCCGATCGCCGCTTTCTGAACATTTGCCATGAGTTTCGGCGGAATATCTAATGCCTCAATCATCCGATTAATATAAGGATCAAGGTACTGATTCGCACTACTGGGTAAATGAGCATGAGTCGTTTCTTTCAGACAACGATAGGCTACCCCACAAGAATTTTGTCTTTGATAGGCGGTCAAAATATTAGATTGCCACAACACCAAGGAATCATTAAAGAAGCGCGGGTCATCTTTGAGAATGGATAAGGCACTGTATCGCATCACCTGAGTCATATCATAATAACAGCGCTGTCCATGCTTTTGCATAATGTCTGGATGGAGAGACATAAACTTTTTCAAGGCATGACGAACCAGCAGGTCTCCCTTCTCCCGTAACATTTCGTAAGTTTTCACCCGTTCTGCAAAGGTTTGCAGATACCGTTTTGTCCCTTGTAAATCCCCAGGACTAAGATACTGCCCTTCGTTGTCGTTAATGAGTTCTTGTAATTTTGAATTGATAGCTTGCATTGCATCCCCCTCTTTCTGAACCCCAACCCAATTTTTATGGCTTTTCTATGTCTAGTGTTATCGATCGCAACCCCTTCCCGCAAGGGATTGATGTAATTTTTAATATTTCAGTAAATACGCTGAGGAGGGGTAACCGGCGGGGGGTGACAGATGCCAGCAGCCGCTGATCTGGATTCCGGATCAAACGAAATGATACGGCGGGAGGGCCTCTCCCAACTGTAACTCCCAGGCGGAACAGGTTTGCTGCCACTCTTGGAATCGTTCATAGAGTAGCGGTTCTTCCTGCTTATGGGCTAACAGAAAAATCCGATGACTCTGATCCTCAAGGTCCGAGGCGATCGCCTCGGGATACCATTGAGTGACTTGGCGGCGCAACCCGTCCCACTGGGCGGATTGCTGATTTTGAAAGGCTTGAATCGCTTGATAGCGCTGTTTTTTCGCCAGTAAATAGGCTTTACCCCGGACCTCAGTAGAAATCTCGAACTCGGGTTCAGGATGGGGAAGGCATTTTAAAATGTACTCCCCTTGACCCACAAAGCGATCGAGTTTCTCTAAATATTCCGCTTCCCGAGTGACTAAATGCTCTTGTAATGCCTGCACAGACCGAAATAGAGTCCCAAATCTTAGGGGTAACAGGCACTGTTGCTGAAACAATTCCCCCAAGGTGCGATCGTGGGCGACGATCGCCTGAACCAACAGCGCATCATCCCCTTGCAAACGGTTAATATCCACATCGAATTCCACGACAGCACAGATCTGCTTCCCGGGAACCAGTTGCACCAATTGGTTAATTCCCAGGGGGAGTTCTAACTCCACCGGAGGCATTTTTAAAAAAGCGTAAGCGTAAACTTCCATCCGTTAACTGGGAATAAATTCGATCGCCAAGCCTAGCTGTGCCCACCCGGATTGCCAGTATTGCTGGGAGGGGCAAATTTCTACTCCGATGGTATCCTCACCGGCTAACAGGGCTGCCATGAGGGTTTCGACGGGCTCCCCGGCCATTTTCCCCGGAGTTGAAGGCCATGAGACCCCTGACAATCCGGCCCATAATCGGGCGGATAACTGTTCCAGGGCGATCGCTTCAGGATACCATCCACTCCGGTCCGATTGAATCACGGTCCCCGATGCCAAAGGCGTGACTGGACTGGGAGGCTGTCCTGTGGCAATATCAATTTCCCAAGACAATCTCGGGGTTTCCACGGTCAAAATTCCCACCAGTCGCACCATTCCCGCTTCCCACTCTCGTTCGGGTTGTAGGATACGGGCATGGACTCCAGCGATCCATTGCATGGCCTCTAATCCTGACCCTAGCATCTTCCACAACAGTTGAGAGGCTAATTCGTCGATGGAAATCTCTAGGGGAGGGGGGAGTTGGGGAGGGGTGAGGGCGAGGCGACTGGCGATCGCCACGAATAAGGGAATCAATTCCGACTCTTCCCCTCGGTTGTTGTTTCTAGGGATGCCATGATTCTTTTCTTGCCAGTCCCAGAGGAGAGGAAGAACCTCAGCGGCAATCCCCCCACCGGAAGGCCCAGGAGTTCTGGAGGAATCTGGATAATCTACCAGCGGTTGTACCGGACGAATTTTCGCCGAGGTGGGGTGATCCGGGTCTGAAAAGGGTTCCGAGAAGAACTCCAGTTCCGGATCCCGGACAAATTCAAACTCTAAGGTGAGTTGAATCTGACCCACCTGCCAGGGACTCCCGGGTTCGAGGAATTCCACCGCAGTGGGTTGGAGGAAGCGGGCGAGTTCTGGGGTGGCGAGGTGCAGTTGTTGGCAGAGTTGGGACAGGAAGTCGCCCAGGGGAATAGACTCGCGCAAGGGGGCGACTGCATCAGACTGAATTCGGGTCGTTTTGGAGTCGAGGGGGACTAATTCTCCGGGGTAGGGACAAGGGCGATCGCTGGCAAGGTCAAAAAACCAGTGGCAATCCCCACTCTGTCCCCGTAATCCAAGCACCAGTCGCACCATTCCTCCATCCCATCCCTGTTCCGGTTGGAAAATATGGGCCGGAATCCCGCTAATCAGTCGCATCACGGCTTCAGAACTGCTGACGGCGTACCAGAGGAGTTCCGGAATCCAGTCTTCTAGGGGGATGAACCGGGTTTCTGGGGGTGTATTTGGGGCGGGGTTGGGTTCTGGGGTGAGAATAGCCGCTTGTTTGAAGGCATTGAGGACCTGACAAGCTTCGGGGAGGAGGTAGGGGGTGAGAATTTCCGGAGTGGGGGGAGAGTCGAAGTGCGGGACGGCTTCGGGTCCCCGCATTTCAGCCACCTTTGCAATGAGGTTCTCCCAGGCAGCGATCGCCCCAGGGTCTAAGCAACATTTAGCCCCTTTAGGGCTAGTCTTTGAGGGAATCAGCTTGAGAATGGTCTGCCGGACCTTTAAGGGGTTAAAGGGGGAATGTTCCGGGTTTAAGAGTTGGGGTTCACTCATGAGGTTTCCTTCCATCAATCTGGAAGAAGTGGATCGCGCCGCCAAATTCGGTCCGGGTGGCGATCGCTAAATTCAGGGGACTCGGTGGCATTTGGGTTTTGGAATGGAAGGCGGCAGCGAGGGCGATCGGGGACCCAGGTCCTTGCACCGCAGCAACTGGCTCTAAATCGTTATTAAACCAGAGAATTTGCCCTTTCTCATCAGCAATCGCCCCACCCCCAGGGACGACCGATAAACAAACCGGCAGGGTTGCTAAGGGTAACCGACGCACCCGCAGGGGCCAAAGTTGAATCTGCCAGAGGGCGGGTCTGGGGTGACGGCTGATTCCCGCCAGGGTATAGGGTTGTTCGGTTAAAATTACCGGGTCTAAAATGCCCTGAAAGGATTCCGACCCGATCCGGGTTCCCCGACGGGTATAAACCTGAAACAGGGTCCGGCCCTGGTTTGGGGTGGAATCGTAGCGGATTGCCAGGAGATGTTTGGAGTCGAGAAATAGGATTTGAGGTAGCTGATCGTCAGGAATTGGGCAATGATGGTCCGGGGCTTTAAACCCGGTTGGGAAGAGGGTAGCGAGGGAATAAAAGTGAAGTTGTCCCGGAAGGGCAATGGCTAACCAGTGGCAGTCTGGGTCGATCGCCATCCGAAATTCCCCATCGCAGGTGAGTTGGTGTTGGGGTTGACCCTGGGCGATCGCCAGCCAATATAACCGACGTCCGGTGCTCACCCAGCAGCCCCCCGTCACCGGCAGAAGTTCAGTGACGCGATCGGGAAAATCCACCACCTGGGGCGGGAGGGCCAATTGATGCCAAAGTCTCACCTGATTTGCATGGGCGGCGTAGAGATAGCCATCCTGGGAGACTAATGCGGTGGTAGGGACTGGCAGGGGAGTGCGGGAGTGTTGGCTACTGGAGGATTCTGGCCTTTTCTGCAAGGGGGACTCGTGCAAGGGTAACGGGCGATCGCTCAAGAGTCTTACCGCTGGTTCATTCATCGCTTCCTCTATCCCTTGCGCCATTTGCGCCGCGCTGGCATACCGACGCGCTGGCAGTTTCGCTAAGGCTTTTTCCAGGATTACCCGCAAGGGCAAAGGCACCTGTTCGGGAACCTGCAAGCGCTGATTCAAATGCGCCCACATTAGGTCCCCAGGTTTTCCGCTAAAGGGACGATATCCCAGAAGCAGTTCAAACAGCAAAATCCCCATTGAGTAAATATCCGCACCCCGAGAGTACAAGCCATAAAAGCCTTCGGGGGCGGCATAAGCCGTCGCCCCTACTGCTGCCATTTCATCATTCTCCCCTCGATGACTCCCTTGGAGTTCGCCGAAACGCCGTGCAATGCCAAAATCGGAGAGGCGGGCAAACCAGGACCCGTTTCTCACGCTCAACAGGATATTTTCGGGTTTAATATCACAGTGAATGATTCCCGCCTCATGAGCGGATTCTAATCCGGCCAGAATCCCCAACATTAATTGCATCCCTTCCCCTAAACTCAGGGAAGCATTGGCTTCTAGGAGTTCCCGCAGGGTTGCCCCTTCACAGTAGTCCATCACCAAATATCGGGCTGTGGTGGTTTGTTCTAAGGCGCGACAGGTGACAATATGCGGATGTTGCAAGGTGAGTAAGGACAACAGTTCCCGCAAAAATTTATGGGTAGGTAAACGCAGGTGAGTCAGTTCTTTGAGGGCCACCAATTGGCCGGTTTTGCGCTCAATGGCACAAAAGACTTTGCCAAATTGCCCCTGCCCAACTAATGCTAAAACTCGATATTTGGGTAGTTGCTTTTGGAGTTGCCGCAATTCCGTGGGTGTTGCGGGACCCGAGGGACGACTTCCTCTCAGATAGCCGCGATTCGGCCCCTCATCGGATTGGTTAGTCCGGTCCATCCTCTCTCCCTTGTTGATCATGTCTTGATCATGCGATCGCTCTGTCCTCTGATGAGTCATCCAGACTCTGCGGGGGTATTGCCCCTTCCTATCCTAAATCCCTTTGCCCGCAAATGACCGTTTCCCACCCGGTCTCAGATATCCTGACTGGAACCGCCAATGTCACAATAATTAAGATTGAGCCAGTCTTCAGGGTGCATTAACGTTTAAATTTGTCCGATTCAGCAGCATAATTATCTTTAATTGTCAAGGGTTAATATCAAAAAAAGGCCAGTCCCCTTGCCCGTTATCCCCGCAGTTAAAACCGGATCTACCGTAACTCGGAATCCATCCCACAACCCACCACCAATCACCCAATTAAGATGGTCAAAATTGTTCGTTTAGAACCAATCGCCCAAGATACTGAAGTTCAGACCAATGCTAACATTCTCTCGGCCCTACTCGCTGAAGATCTCCACGTGCTCAAAGAATGTGGAGGGCGAGGATTATGTGCCACTTGCCATGTGTTTATTAAACAAGGTATGGAGAGTGTCTCTCCAATGGGACGCCGAGAACAACGGACCCTAGAGGTGATCACCACCGCCAAAACTAATTCCCGCCTCGCCTGTCAGTCCCGAATTCTTGGAGAAGGGGTCGTCGTCGAAGTTCCGACGGGGATGTATCTCGATGCGATTGAAGATATCGAGGCCCTCATCGGGCGGCGCACGGAACAAGATTTATTACATCCCATCACAGGTCAAGTTGTGGTGGAATCCGGTAAGTTAATTACGCGATCGGTTATTCTCGAACTCAAAGATGTTCGTCTCCAAGTCGGACAATATTTAGCCCGCACTCGCGAAGCTTAAAACACCCAGGTTTCTGAGTGCAATCCTCTCCTCAGTTCTGAAATAAACCGCTTTCATCATTCCCAATTCATCCCCCCCAATCTCAGGGAAAGAGGGGCTTTTAAGGCAACAGTCCTGCCAGAGTTCTTCTGACAGGACTGCCTGTTATATTGACTTGTTAAAAAGACCTTTGAGGTCTGTGTTATTTTGATTTTCTATGTTTTTACTTTATCTGAATCTCAAAAGACCGGACATCTATCTTGAGAGAGAAGTTGCTTGAGTCTGGGGTTAGAGGCAGTAGAACTGGAGGAGGTGAAACGACCTCCTGGGAGAAGCAAAAACGGGCGATCGCCCCCCTGGAATTGCCCGTCCTTGTCCATCCCTTTCCCCAACCCGCTTTAATTGCAATCAATTAATCGCAATAAAGGGTATCCCGGGTGTTGCGTCCCGTCACCGGATTGGTCCCCGTCGCGAGTTGGCAGAGGATTTCATTGGCATCATCGCGTAGAAAGACATCGGTAAAATCTGCACCTTCGATGTTGGCCCCGTTAAATTTAGCACTAAAGGCAAAAGACCCTTCGAGGATGGCATTTTTGAGGTTAGCTTTGATAAACCGGGCGGTATCTAAGGTGGTGTTACTCAGGTTTGCGCCTTCTAAATTGGCCTCTTCGAGGTGCGCGGCAAATAAGCTGGCCCCTTGCAAGTTGGCATGACTGAGGTTACTTTTCCGGAGGTTAGCGTGGTTAAAGCTGGCTTGGGTAAGGTCACGCCCAGAAAAATCGGCACCGAGGAGGTTTTCTTTGTTATAGTTTTGGGCGAGAGCGTCGGGAGGATAAGCTGTGGTCAGGGTGGCGACGGTTCCGACTGCTGAGATCCAAACCAGTACGGAAATAACCAGACTCATGACCCGAGTCCAACCCCAATTACAAAACCAATTTTTCATACGTTCGTTTCGTCGATCCAAAAGTGACTCCTGGGCAATGGGAGGAATAAGTTTTACTAAGAAAGAAAATTCAAGTATTCGTTGTTATTTTACCAGCAAGCGTAACCCTGGAGTTGTCTGATGTCTGCTTCTTCTCCCCTGTGGTGCAGTATCCCGGCTGATCCGAGTCAAAACCCCGGTTTGTGGGGTGAGGCGTTGGTGGCCCAATGGTTACTGGATACGGGGTGGGAGATTTGGGCGCAGCGTTGGCGCTGTCGCTGGGGGGAAATTGATGTGATTGCTTGGCAGTCGGGTTATACAACACAAAGTAGCTCGTTTGTCAAGGGAGATATTACCCCGGATTGGGTCCGGAGTGAGGGGGGTCTGGTGACTTTTGTGGAGGTCAAAACGCGATCGCCAAGGAGTTGGGATGCTGGGGGTCTCCTGGCAATTTCGTCCGGGAAGCAAGCCAAACTGATCCAAACCGCCGAGTTATTTTTAGCGGAACATCCGGAGTTAGCGGAGTTTCCCTGCCGGTTTGATGTGGCGTTGGTCCAATATCAGCGGCAGAGGCGATCGCCTCAGTTGGGGGTTAACCTCCCAGGCGATCGCGCCAGTCAACCCTCACCGCCACGGAATCCCGTCTGCCTCGGTCAACCCCAACCCATTGGAGATTATTGCTTTACCCTGCATGATTATATTTGTGGAGCGTTCGATGCCTAAATATCAAAACACCCTAATATTTCCCGGTGACGAGACTTCGGTTGTGGGAATTGGCCCGGATTATGCTAAAGTTTCCGGACAATATCCCAACCCTTGCACAAATTGTTCACGAAACTCCTCAATTTCACTCAAATCAGGATGACCGTGAGAGACGACGGCAATCTGATAACGACGCATCACCTCAATCGGAGACTGTTCGTTTTCCAATGCCCATAAGGCCATTTGCAAGCGGATACTAGGTTGACCCGGGATTCCGAGTTCATTCATAAAGGCTCGAAAATCCCCATCCTGGTGCGCTTTGAGGGGGTGATTCATTTTCACCCGCACAATCCATCCATCAATTTGATGAATCACGGTGAGGAAACGCACCGGCAGGTTCCCGCTTGTGTTAAGATATTCCGCAACTCTTAGGGTTAGACTGGCATTTGCCAGGTGATAGAGGTAATCCATCTTCACCAATTTCCGTATTCTTGGACAATAATGAGTCATCTGGTTTGTCCTGTGGGTTAGTTGATTGCTTGTTGGCTCAGGAACCTAGCTCTCCCCATCCCTAGCAAAGCTTTAATCACTCTAGCTTTTGGACTTTGTAGCGCCAGGTAAAATATGGCTACATGAGTTCAGGCCAGTGCTAGGAAAGGAATCCAGATGCTGTGCGTTCTCATGGAATTTAAACGAGACTCAACTGAAGTCGGGAAGAATTGAACTTCTGAGAGATGAGACTTTAGAGGAGGTATTCGGTGGGGAAAATCGGAAGATTTTGCCAACTTTGTGAGGGGTTGATCTGCTTTGATCTAATTTACCCCTGACCTCGTGATCCTTTGATCCCGTCACCATCAAAGCTCCACCTTCTATTGTGGCGATCGCCTGGTTTTTCTAACATGGGTAAGATCCCTCTGATGATATGGGGAAGTCTACCCAAGTTTTTACACCTACTGAGAAATTACCTTTCTTTAAACATTTCTTAAACTATCCTAGGTATTTATCGCCAGGTTTCCCTCAACCCTTCACTCCCTTCGTCTTTAAATTTAGCCGATTTTTAAAAAAAGTTTAATTAGCTAAACCTTACATTATAATTTTCTATCTTAGCACAGATTAAACCGAATAAATCCCTTTTTGGGATGACAAGTATGTTCCCTAACAAAATCGATTCTGAGACCCTAATCTCCCCGGTCACCGCCCTCAACGGCCCCAGCCACAGTAATACGGGGGGCGATCGCACCCTATCCGGATATGACTACCACCTGCCGGAAGACCGTATCGCTCAGAATCCGGTGACCCCTCGGGATCATTCTCGTTTGCTGGTGGTGGATTCCCCCACCACTCACCAGCATCGGAGATTCCGCGACCTCCCCAAACTCCTAGAACCCGGTGACTTACTGGTTCTCAACAATACTCGGGTAATGCCTGCTAGACTCTACGGCTCTAAATCCACAGGTGCACCTGTTGAGGTTCTGCTATTAGAAGAACAAAAGGAGAACCAGTGGTTAGGATTAGTCAAACCGGGACGGCGGTTAAAACCGGGGGCGCTGATTCGGTTTCCTGCGCCAAACCCTCCAGCGGGCGAACCTCTATCAAACTCCACCTTATGGGCCACGGTTTTAGCCACCGATGACGCGACGGGGGGGAGAATCTTGCAATTTGAAGCGGCACCGGGAGAGTCAGTGCGAGAGTTGCTAGAGTCCTATGGACAGGTGCCGTTACCGCCTTATATTACTCAATCGGTTGCTTCACCGGACCAGTATCAAACGGTTTATGCGGAACAGTCTGGATCCGCAGCCGCACCTACGGCGGGGTTGCACTTTACGGAAGAATTGCTCGATCGCCTGGAAGCCAAGGGAATTCATCGCGCTTTTGTCACCTTGCACGTCGGCGTGGGAACCTTTCGCCCGGTGGAGGTTGAAGATGTTACCCGCCATCAAATGCATGAAGAATGGGTGCAAGTGCCGGAGGAAACGGTGAAAAAAATCCGCGAAACCAAAGCGCGGGGGGGTCGAGTGATTGCGGTGGGAACAACGGGAGTGCGATCGCTTGAAGGTGCAGCGGTTACCGGGGAATTGCAGCCGTTTTGTGGCAAGACCGATTTATTTATCTATCCGGGATATCAGTGGCGCGTCGTCGATGGATTGATTACCAATTTTCATCTACCGAAATCGAGTTTGCTGATGTTGGTGAGTGCATTAGTGGGGCGCGATCGCCTGTTGGGATTGTATCAGGAGGCGATCGCTCAGGAGTATCGCTTTTATTCCTTTGGGGACGCGATGATCATTTTACCTGCTGCCAAAACTGAAACCTCAGCCTCCTAAAAAATTAAGCATCAAGCACTTGACAAATGACAATGCTTCATGCTTGATTTTTGCCTGGAACGGATAGCAAGACGCGATCGCCCGCGTCTTGACCATCAATGAACCCCAACCGTTAGGATTCTTCGTCCTCGTTATCTTCGTCAGAAGGATAGACAAAACCCGTAGAACGTCCGGTCAATACCGACTTGCCGAGGGACAGGGCTTTTTGAGCTTGTAAAGCTGCTTTGTTCTTCCAAGTTGCTTTACGTTTATCGCGCTTGGATTTCGAGGTTTTCTTCTTGGGAACCGCCATAACCTGAATGACTCAAATTTTTGACAACCTTTCCATTTTAAGCCATAATCTTGACTCTGCGATCGCACCGCGAGTCGTTTGCGGCTTTCTGGGGTAAAAAATTTTCATACCCTACCCAGTTTTCCCCCTGGGTCCTCATGAATGAAAATTTTCATGCTCGATTACAAACACATTGGCATACAGATTCGCTAAAACCTGTTGTCCCTGTTGGGTCAGCCCTAAGTAAGGGAGGGCCTCCTGAATGTAAGGATAAACGCTTTCCCAATAAACCCGAGGATATTTGGCCCGCAGATCCCCAGGGTTTTCATACCCCAGCTTTGCGTTCATGCCAATTTCTTCAAATTCATAGAACAGCGCACTAATCTTTTTCAAATATCTAGGATCGCTGAGTTGGCCGACTAGGGCCGCCGCCCGCACCAGTCCCGGATAAGTGCCATTTTCCTGAGAATCCTCAACCATCGGCATGGGAAACCGCGTTAGTTCGATATTCCGCTTGAGGGCTTCAGCATCAATCAGTTTATGGCCGCCAAAGCGCTCTTGAATAAATAGCTTATCGCGATCAACTCGATAGGGTGTCAAACTCGCAGAGGTCGCCCCTTCCGGTAGAGTCACCGTTTCGCCATTGCAACCCGTGGCATAGATTCCGGCAGCGGTTTGATCCTGTTTGCAAACCCCTTTGACATAGCCGATATCGTGGCAGACGAGAGAAATGATAAAGTGCAGCCAATCTTCACAGGAAACGCCCCCCTCACGGATGTGTTTCCCCCGCAAGATCTCTTGTCCCACTAACGTGATGTTAATGGTGTGTTCGATATTGTGGTACAAAGCATCGGTATTGGCTAGGTTCTCTAGGGCCATGTGGCCCGCCCACCCGATAATATCCGCATAGTCTGGTTTCAAACCCCCGTATGTCCGGGCATAGCCTGCTTTAAGCTGGCGCACGAAGTCATCAATCAAGATTTCCGTGGTATTAAACATATCCCCTTCTGCCTGTTATTATTAGCGCTTGATTGCCCTGGAGGGACCAAAAACGCCGAGTAGACCGCAAACTTTGCTCCTGTCAATCATAGAAACTCGGTAGGTGAGCTTGAACCAGAGAATTAGGTGCTGGTATTCAGTGTAGACAATTGGGTGACCTCAGAGGTAAAAATACAGAGTCAGACTCCGACTCCAGTCCCCTTGGGAATGGGAGTTAGAGTGGGGTCCCACCTTGCTTTGATCGGGAGACCCGAAATGAGGCGTCTGTGGCAACTGGGGACTTGTCTTCCCTAGCCGTTTTTTCAATATACGGTTTTCTGGTCTATTTCAATGATGGAGATCCTCGGGAGTCGCGATCTAGATCACACCCATACCCTGGATGCGATCGCATCGTAGAAAAGCAGAATCGCTAAGATCTATATCATATCGATCCTACCGATTTTCAGTGGAAATTATAGGTTTCCGTAGAACAATGGAACTAACCGCAGCCATGTCTCAAGTCCCGCTGGAAGAATTATACGGTCAAGTCATGTTTTCTAATGTGGTGACTCGTGCCGATCGCCAACAGCTTAAAGCCGCGCTGCTAAAAGATTGCTTGAGCGAAGATGAACAAGCCATTATTGACCGAGTGCTTTATAATGTCCGCCGGGGATGGCTCCAGCTTATCGATTGAACTCCCACCCCCTTATAAAAAAACCTGCTTCTGACTTTAAGCAGTGAGTACGGTATCTTTTTCTTTTATTCGTTTTATCCGATTTTATATTCGGATGTTGTCCGCTGAGAACAGTTCCTCAACCTGTCAGCATCCTTTGGTTTTTCATCTCTTAATTGATTCTCCCAGACTCCAGAATCTTCAAAGGGCAAAAATTTTGATGAATCTCCCTCTCCTGGAGTGAGTATTGAGGGCAATTTTTGCTGAGCATTTTATAATTCTTCCCTAGGACCTTGGTTTAGCATTCTGTCCTAGAGATCTCATCCCTAGGCTGTAGCCCTTACTCGGTCCCCTTGACGGTCAAGGGTTGGTGTAGGCTGAATCAGAGAAGTTAAACCCTTGACCCGGTAAAGATTAAGCGCGATCGCCCCTCGGAAAAAATGCTACGATAAGAAAGACGTTTAGACGGGTGCGACTCGTGAGTGTCTCCGTACAATTTATCAAGGGTTTAGATGAGGAACTCGGCGGAATTAGTCTGCGAAAAGGCCGAAACTCAGGAACGAAAACAGTAGTATTACTGTTTGAACGGGTCCAAGCGATGGAAAAAGGCCGAAGCTTTATCAATAAAATAGAAACCTTAAATTTGTCTGATGAAGAAGGGGAAATTCAAGTCATTCCCAATGGCATGAAATTTCAATTTGTTGATGATGATAATCTGTCTCAAGCTGAATGTTCGTTTGAGGTGACTTCTGATGAAGCTTGGGAACGGGTGATGAGATTTTTGCACCGATATGCCGATGCACATGGGTTTGAATTTCAAGCCCCTCAAGTCTAGGCTTTCTTCTGGGGCGATCGCCAATCCGAGGGCTATTAGCTGGGCTCAATGGGATTGATTGACCCCCGCAATTTTCCCGGATCCTACCCTAACTGGCACCTCAATCGAGAATTTCTGTATCAAAAGCTACAAAAACCCAGGACAGGGCGGTGATACTAAGGTACGATGCAGGTTACGCAATC
This sequence comes from Laspinema sp. D2d, assembly GCF_025370755.1. Classification (GTDB taxonomy): domain Bacteria; phylum Cyanobacteriota; class Cyanobacteriia; order Cyanobacteriales; family Laspinemataceae; genus Laspinema. The sequence goes on from NZ_JAMXFC010000005.1 coordinate 119,538, forward strand.
AGCAGTTCAACAGCGTGAGGAGTCAGAAGCTTGAAAAAGGTAGAAGCCATTATTCGGCCATTTAAACTCGACGAAGTAAAAATCGCCTTAGTTAACGCAGGCGTAGTAGGGATGACTGTTTCAGAAGTCCGAGGCTTCGGACGGCAAAAAGGTCAAACTGAACGGTATCGCGGTTCTGAGTACACGGTAGAATTTTTACAAAAACTCAAAGTGGAGATTGTCGTTGATGACGACATGGTGGATCTCGTGGTGGACAAAGTTGTTGCTGCCGCTAGAACTGGCGAAATTGGGGACGGTAAAATTTTCATCTCTTCCGTAGATGAAATCGTCCGGATTCGCACCGGAGAAAAGAACCTGGAAGCCATTTAGAACCCTGAGACAGAATAAAGACTCCTGAATTGAGACTGATTTAATGGATCCTCAATTCCTCATTCTCCGTTCTCCTCAAATCCCTCTCCAACTTAGGTTGGAGAGGGATTTTTTAGGAAAAATCTAAGGTAGCCAATTGAGGCAAGAGAATCTTAAAGGCTTCACCCCGATGACTCAGACGTTTTTTAGTCTCGGGGTCCATTTCCGCAAAGGACTGACGCTGTTCGGGGTGGTAAAAAATAGGGTCGTAACCAAAGCCGTTATTTCCCCGGGGACGATGGAGGATCCGACCCGGACAAATCCCTTCCGCTTGTAAGGCAATAGAACCATCGGGACGGGCGATCGCAATGGCACAGACAAACTGCGCCTCGCGATTCAATTCACTCCCTAACTCAAATAGCAGGCGATCAATCCGCTCCTGATCCGTTGCACCATAGCGAGCGGAAAAAATCCCGGGACTACCATCGAGAGCATCCACAGCCAACCCCGAATCATCGGCGATCGCCCATTGTCCCGTTGCGATCGCCACCTCCGACGCCTTAAGCACTGCATTTTCCATAAAGGTCTCGCCGGTCTCCTCAACATCGATTTCTGGGGGTTTAAGCTGCAATTCCCAGCCCAACTCTCCCAAATAAGCCTCCATTTCGTCGAGCTTACCGGGATTGCTGGTGGCAACCACCAGGGTTTTTTGCATTTCAGGTTCGGATTCTAAAGTCATAGTAGGAAAAGGGATTCTGTATCAACGGTTCAGAAGGAGCGGAAAACAACGGGAAAATGACCCGCTAAACCCCCTCGGCCCATTGTTTGGCCCAGGCTAAGGTATCACGGACTTGGGCTAGGTTGGGAGCTTCACAATACAGCCTCAAAACGGGTTCAGTGCCGCTAAACCGAATCAGCAACCAACTGCCATCGCTTAAGCGGAATTTGTAGCCATCAATAGTCAGACAATCCACCACAGATTGACCGGCGATTTCCTTCAATGTGGTGGTTTTGAGTTGTTCCCGCAGGCGATCGGCCACGGCCATACTGCTTAAGGGTAAATCGATGCGATCGTAGCTAAAGTGGTAGTCCGCTTGGTCCTGAGCCCGACGATACAGAGTGCCTAGTTCTAAGCCGGAGTGAACGATCGCCTCTAGGAGGTACAAAGAAGAGAGCAAGGCATCCCGTTCTGGGACATGAGTGCCATATCCAATACCGCCCGACTCTTCGCCGCCAATCAAGACGCGATTTTCTAGCATCCGATCGGCGATATATTTGAAGCCAATCGCCGTTTCCATCAGAGGTCTATCGTACAATTTGGCTACCCGGGGAATCAGGTCCGAACCACTGACCGTTTTGATGACGGCCCCCATAAATCCGCGCCGTTTAGCGAGATGTTCGATTAAGACGGGGATCAAGATTTGGGAACTGAGGAAAGTGCCATCACCATCAACCGCAGCAATGCGATCGGCATCGCCATCGAAGACAAATCCGACCGATAACCCGGGATTGACCGATCGCCGGTGAGTTCGCATGAGTCGGAAGAGGGAGGAGAGGTAGCGCGGCAGGGGTTCTGGGGCACCGCCATCAAAGAGGGGGTCGCGATCGCTATTGATTTCCTGCACCGGGACCTCCAGGATTTTACCCAATCCCGTAGCTCCCGCCCCATGCATCGCATCCACAAACACCGTGAGTTGACCTTGGGCGACGGCCTCTTTAATCCGGGCAATATCCACCATTGAGCGCAGCATTTCGCAGTAACTCGGCCAGATATTGAACTTCTCTAACTTCCCTGGGGAAGCAGACCCTACCGGGTTTTCCTGTGCCAGTTGCGCTTCAATCCGGTGGGTGACTTCCGGAGGAACTGAACCTCCAAATGCGCCCTTGACTTTTAAGCCCAGGTAGGCTGCCGGATTATGGGAAGCAGTCAAGACAATGGCACCGAGGGCCTTGCGTTGGTTGGCTAACCAACTAAAGGCGGGGGTAGGGGCGTAGGATTCTGACAGCATCACGTCAAACCCCACAGATTGGATAGACTCAGCCGCAGCTTGGGCAAAGGTTTCCGCCATAAAACGGCGATCGAACCCCACGATAATCGTTCGGCTTCCCGTGGCGGGTCCATAAACTTCCTCTAAAATCTGGGCGGCGATCGCCGCCACCCGGACCACCCGCTCAAAAGTAAAATCAGCGGCAATCACACCGCGCCAACCATCGGTACCAAACTTAATCGGGCTACCATTCACGGGGAGAGAGATAGGCGCAGAGCTCATAAATATGTGCCTCAAACCACAATAATTGTTAAAGAAATATCAACTTAGCCAGGATCCTAATCGACCCTCAGAGAATCAGCGCAAAAGATAGATTGACTCATCAGGTTTTGCACTCGGTGGTTACCGACTGATCTCTGTCCTAAGCGTTTAAGATTTTATCAAAAAACTTGAGAGATAAAACAGGTTTAAACAGATTAGTCAGTGAAAGTTCGTCCCTTTAAAGGAGAGATTTGTGAGATATTTTAGGCCAAAAGTTAATGAATCGACACAATCGCCTGGTTCACAGCGATCGGGTAAATCAATACTAGACCGAAGGCACTTGACCCAATGTAAATATTTGGTAATTTTTCGGGGACTGGTTTACTGGGAGCAATCCTTAAAACTGCTAAAATAATTGAGTCTGTTTTATTCTCTTGTAAATTCAGGAAACCCGTAATCGAATATGGCTATTATAATTGGCACAGAGCAGGCTGACCTCATCTTGGGAACCGTTGAATCGGATTCAATTTTGGGCTTAAAAGGTGAAGACACAATCGACGGAAGCTCAGGAAATAATACCATCAACGGTAACCAGGGGGCGGATATCATCAGTGGCAAGGAAGGGGATGACTTCCTGTTTGGGGGTCAAGGAGATGACGTCATTTATAGCGGCACGGGAAATGACACCCTCTTTGGAAACTTAGACAATGACAACCTATTTGGGGAATCTGGAAACGATCTGCTATTAGGTGAGGCGGGACGAGATATCCTCTACGGGGGCGATGGAAATGATCTTTTGCAGGGTGGGGATGATAACGACACCCTCCTCGGGGACACTGGGGATGATACGCTATTTGGAGAAATAGGCGATGACGTCTTATTTGGGAATAAAGGGGATGATCTGATCCTAGGAGGACTGGGAGACGAAACCCTCTATGGTGGACGGGATGACGATAACCTGTTTGGAGAAGAGGGGAATGACCAGCTATTTGGGGATTTAGGAAATGATATCTTAAATGGCAACATCGGTACCGATACCTTAGAGGGGGGAGAAGGTGAAGATACCCTCTATGGTGGACGTGGGGATGACAGTTTTTTTGGAGGTGCAGGAAGTGATTGGCTGTTTGGGGATTTAGGTGCGGATAGCTTGACGGGTAGCACCGGGTCAGACTATTTTGTGTTGCAATCAAATGCTGGGGTAGATTTGATTACTGACTACAACCCGCAAGAGGATTTCTTAGCTTTAGATAAGGGCTTGGAATTCGGGGATTTGGACTTTAAAAATATTACAAATGTTGGTCCAGATAATAGTCTTACCTCTAGTACCGCTATCTTGCTTAGAGATACAGAAAGAATTATTGCCATTTTATCGGGAGCGTCCGCCTCTACTTTCACCGGGGCAGATTTTGTGGATATTTCTGGACAACCGATTTCTATTGAACGTCCCCCCGTGGAAGATAATACGAGTGAGGAAACTGAGGATATTACAGCGACTAATAATCTATTTGCGACGGGTTTGGCGGATCTGTTTGCAACGCCGACAGAGGAGAATTTGGAATCTAGTGTTAATCAGAATATTCGCAGTGGATCTGATTTTTTGGCCTTGGATAATACGGATAGCCTGGGACTAATTTAACCCGAGGAATAGAAGAGGAGGAGATCAGGAGTGGGAGCGGCTGAAACTTTAAACTATTAGGGAGCCAGGGTAGGGGCGATCGCCTTTGAAGTTGACCCAGGGATCATGTGAATCCCAAGGACAATAGCAGCCTTTTAGAAAAGAGGGTAAGCCCGGAATTACAATCAAAGGGACCCTCACGAGGGTCGAGTTCCTGATGGACCCGACCCTCCCCAACTTGTTATTCTCCGTCAACCCTCACCGAATCCTCAAGATCGGGGGTATGCTCGATCGCCGCTTCTGATAACACGTCCAGGAGCGATCGCAACTTGATCCGCTGGATGTAGGGCCACCCTCCAGAGGTTTCGATATCTCGCAACAAGTTGTAAAGTGCCTGTCGGTTACTGGGTAGAGATTCCAAAAACAAACTTTCGCAAATTTCTCGATGAAGTTGCTCTAAAGTCCGCAGTAACTCCAAGAGTGCCAGACAATCCCCTTGGTAATGATTGGCGACAAGTCGCAAGTCTTCAATCGTACTGCTTAAATTGGGTAGTTTGCCGTCAGAGTCAAGATTTGTAGTCAAGTCCATTGTAGTTTTTTTGCCTCAAAGTCGCGGGTAAACATTCCAATCCTTAAGCTGGGCTTTCACCGGCTTGTACTGGGAGTCTATGGCTATCAAATTTGATATTTTATCTAACTTTGTACCGAGGAAGAGAAAGGGGATCCGTTGAGGTTCGGTTAAAAATCCGGGTTTCCCGAGGCGATCGCTCCCTGACTCCCTCCATTCTTAACGTAGGGGGACCCTCTAGGGTAGAAACTCGGTTGCTTGAAAAATTCCCCGCCTGGGTTGCAACAGAGTTTTCATTCAAACGCTTCAGTCTCAGTGGCGATCGCTCAGACCCTCTTCAACCTTTCTCGCCTTCAAGGGGTTGGTTTCCGAAGTTAAGATACTCAATCCGCCAGTCTTTATCCCGATCCCAGGTTTGAGGATCCCTATAAATGGTGCATTCTGGCATTGATGAAAATACCCTTGGATTCCAGAAAATATCGTCTGGGGATCACAACCCTTGCATTCTTCCCTCTCTCCACAAGAATTAAAAGCAACCTACGTTACGATGGGTGCTTATTTCGGTAAAATGCTCTATGGCATCTAAAACCAACGTAAAATGCTTAAACCTCGACAGGACAATTCCCGCTTCCCTGAGAAGTCGGAGTCGCCTTGTCGCCGTAGCAAGCTGAAACGGACCGAGGAGATCATCTCTTCCGGTCAGCTTACCCAATCCCGCTGACTGACCTAGATGCAACCTCCTCAATCCCGGATCGCCGAACAAAAACGCCCGCACTCTTTTCCGACAGTGCCACAACTGACAAAACCGATTGAGGATTTGGGTGGCTCCGTCGTGATTTCTGCGGTAGACGTTTCGTTGTCATAGATGAGTAAGTTTACTCATTAGTTCTGAATCGAACTTGCAAAGGCTTAACGGTTTGGGTTCGGTCTTTCAAACGAAATTGAACCCAAACCGCAGATTAACCCCTGGTGGGATTGTCAAATTTTGAAATAAAGGTTGACCATGAGGTATCGCGCTTTAATTGTCGCATTTCTAGCAGTATGCTTGAGCGTGCTAACGGCTTGTAGTGAAGGGCCGACTGTGGGGAGTACAGAACTCACCTATGATGATATTAGAAACACGGGTTTAGCAAATAGCTGTCCGGAATTGGCAGAAACCGCTCGGGGTGCAATTCCCATTGAGGGCAGCCAATCTTATTTGCTGAGTGAGCTGTGTTTGCAACCGACGGAATATTTCGTTCTGGAAGAAGGCTCCAATAAACGGAAAGAAGCCGAATATATTCCCAGCAAACCTTTGACTCGTTATACCTCCTCCCTGACCCAAATCTCTGGACCCTTAGAAGTGGGTGGAGATGGCAGCCTCACCTTCGTGGAAAAAGATGGGATCGACTTCCAAGCGATTACCGTCATGCTTCCGGGTGGTGAGGAAGTTCCTTTCCTGTTTACCGTCAAAGGACTCAAAGCCAAAAGTCAACCCGGACTTGATAGCATTAATACCTCCACCGACTTTGAAGGCGACTATACCGTTCCCTCCTACCGTTCTGCTTCTTTCCTCGACCCCAAAGGTCGTGGCGGAGCCACGGGATATGATAACGCCGTTGCGTTGCCTGCCAGCTCGGATGCACAGGATTTGAATCGGTCCAATGTTAAGCGTGCACTTCAGGGTAAAGGTCATATTTCCCTGAGTGTTTCTAAAGTCAACAATGCCACAGGCGAAATTGCTGGTGTTTTCGTCAGCGAACAGTCTTCGGATACTGACTTAGGTGCAAAAGAACCCGTAGAAGTGAAGATTCGCGGTCTATTTTACGGTCGCGTGGAACCAGACGCATAAGCGATCGGGTTGCACTCATCACCTGAAGAATCCGACTAAAGGGGCAATTGGCCCCTTTTTTTTTGAGATGGGGAGGATGGGGAGGATGGGGGAGATGGGGAGGATAGGGGAGATGGGGAGGATGGGGAGGATGGGGAGGATGGGGAGGATGGGGAGTTGCCTTAAGCACATAACGAGGAAACCCCCTCAGTCGTTACTACAAAGTTCCCCTATCTCCCCCATCTCCCCTATCCTCCCTATCTCCCCCATCTCCCCCATCCTCCCCATCTCCCCTATCGTTTCTTGATAAAGACATCTGACCAATGATAGTTGTTTTTTCCCGGGGAAAGTTAGGATAATCAAGGTATCCTCAATCGTTGGATAGAGTTGCTGTGAGTTATTGCCTCAATCCTAAATGTCTCAATCGGGCTGACCCCTTAAATGCACAAAACCGGATCTGTCGGCATTGTGGTTCGCTGTTGATTTTCCAAGGGCGATATCGGATTGGGCGATTATTGGGAGAAGGGGGGTTTGGTCAAACCTTTGAGGTGAATGATGGGGGTATCCTAAAGGTCCTGAAGGTCCTGACGGATGATAATCCCAAGGCGATCGCCCTGTTTCAGCGGGAAGCTCAAGTCTTAAGTCATTTGAATCACCCCGGGATTCCTCGGGTGGAATCCGACGGGTACTTTACTGTCCTGCCTAGAGATAGCCAGCAGCCGTTACACTGTCTGGTGATGCAACGGATTGAGGGCCGGAATTTAGAGGTGTGGATGGCCGATCGCCATCATCTACCGATTCCGCAGCATCAGGCCCTCAATTGGTTGAAACAGCTTGCGGAAATTTTACATATTGTCCATCAACAGCAGTTTTTCCACCGCGATATCAAACCCTCAAACATCATGCTTCAGCCGAATGGTCAACTGGCGTTGATTGATTTTGGCAGTGCTAGAGAGGTGACGGGAACTTATCTGGCTAAAGTCGGGGGAGGTCATCAAATTACGGGGATTGTTTCCCCCGGTTACACACCGCCAGAACAGGCGAATGGTAAAGCGGTTCCGCAATCAGATTTTTTTGCTTTAGGACGAACCTTTGTATTCCTGTTAACCGGAAAGGAACCGAATGCCTTTCCTGAAGATACAAGGACGGGTCAACTGTTGTGGCGATCGGATGGGAGTCGTCACAGTCCCACAGCGGGATTCACGACGAACCCGTTAGCAGATTGTATTGATTACATGATGGCCCCTTTTCCGGGGAATCGGCCTCAAAATACGCAGGTGATTTTAAAGCGGTTGGAAGAAATCGAGCAGGAGATGCAGCAACCTTGGGGTTCTTCTCCCATGCCTGTGCGATCGCCTCAACCAATGGGGGGAATGCAACCTTATCAAGTGGCAGCGAGGATTCCCACACGACTGCTGCGATTGAATGGAGCCAAAAATTATAGTCGTCACAGTCGGCGATCATCGCGGGTTCATTACAAAAAAGCCCTGAAATCTGCTCAAAAATTCCTAGTGGGTGGATTTTTCTTAGCCTTAGCAGGAACAGCCACCCAACTATTCGGCGGGTTTACATTACCCAATGTCTCGGCTTTACTGTGGTTGAACTATGGTAATCCTGGGGTAATGCCTGAAGTTCCAGTTAACCCGGACGAACCCTTCACTCCAATTTCTACGGTGTCGGCTCAACCCTTGAGCGCAAAACAACCCGTTACGTTAGCGAAAACTCTAGGGGGTCATCTGTGGGGGGTCAATTCCATTGCTTTGAGTCCCGATAGCCGCCTCTTGGTCAGTGGTAGTGTTGACAAAACGGTAAAGCTATGGGATATAGAATCGGGTCAGGTCCGCCAGAGTTTATCCGGTCATTCCCATGAAATTTGGTCGGTGACGTTTAGTCCCGATGGCAGCAAGGTCGCCAGTAGCAGTGGAGATGGGACGATTAAAGTTTGGGAGACAAGTACGGGTCAGCTCTTACATACTTTAACGGATCATGCAGCTTGGGTGATGTCCGTGGCGTTTAGTCCCGATGGCAAGCAGTTAGCGTCTGGGGGATTTGACAATACGATCAAGCTGTGGAATGTGGAAACTGGGGAGTTGATTCGGTCGATCGCCGGTCATTCCGGTTGGGTGTTTTCCCTCGCTTATAGTCCCGATGGTCAACTGTTAGCGAGTGGCAGTTTTGATCGCTCGATTAAAATCTGGCATACTCAAACTGGAGAGGTGGTACGCACGTTAGAAGGGGGGTTGTATCGGTTTCGTTCGGTGGCTTTTAGTCCCAATGGTCAATGGGTAGCGGGTGCCAGTGGGGATAGTTCAATTCTGATTTGGCAGGTGAGTAGTGGTCAGTTGGTCCGCACGTTATTCGGACATTCTGATGCGGTTCACGCGATCGCCTTTAGTCCCGATGGTCAGACGTTGGTGAGTGGGGGTGGGTCTCTCGATAGTACGCTGAAACTTTGGAATATTGGCACGGGACAATTGTTACAAACCCTGAAAGGTCATTCGGATACCATTAATTCCCTGGCAATTAGTGCCGATGGCAAAATGCTGACAAGTGGCAGTCAAGATCATACAATTAAGGTGTGGCAGTTACAGTAGAGGTCGTTGGCCCGGGGGCAACTGACTCAACTGAGCTTTTTCGCCGCTTAACTGGATTAGGATTTCACTGCAAATCTCTATCGAGAGGGCGATCGCCCCTCTATTCAGTCGGTCACTTTTTAAAGTAAGATCAGAATATATGCAGGAAAGGCGCTTTTCGGATGTAGGGGGAGTGTTTGCAAGCGATTGAAATCGAGCCGAAACTTAGGGAACTCATGGGGATAGCTTCCTCTGTGGATCCAGGGCTAGAGTACCGTTTGGAGGAAATCTGGCGTTGGATCAAAGATATGAGACCCGGTTTATTAATGCAGAAAAAATTTTTAATGGGGTTTCTGCTCGAAGTCATTAAGGATGCAGAATTTTGGTTAGCGCTCAAAGTTTTAACCGATGAAGAACGGGAATCATTTTTAAATCAACTGACTCCCCCGGTTCGGTATTGGTATGAATTCCTGTTCCCCAAGTGGTTTAATGAAAAAGATAACAAATTTTACATTTGGAAACAAAAATTAAGATCCGGAGAATTCAATCAGGAGGATGCTCAACTGATTGACCTAATCGCACAAAAGATAAAGATTCGTGAAGGGAGCCTCGTCCAACGGTATGTGGCAGATTTCTCGATGGCAACCGATGCGATCGTCAGCAGCAACAAGGGCCGACCGCTTTGCGTCCAAGTGACTAGCATCTCTGATGATTTTTCCGAACACAAGTATGAAGAGTGGAAAAAAACCCTGAAAGACTGGAATATAGAACGGGGGATTTTTGTGAGTTACAATCCGGGAAAAGAAGAATTCGTGAGTCAAGTGGTGAATTTGGTATTGCATAACAGCAGCCATCTGGAAGAGTCAAAATATCTGAAATTTAGTTTTTAAGAAACTCTGTTTCTTAATCATTCCATTGGACAACAAACCTTTTTTAAGACTTTAGATATGGGTACGACAATCCAAACATCAAGTAAAGACCGCCTCGAAAAAGCATGGCAAGCCCTTCAAGCGGCTCAAGATTTACAGGAGGACCGACTAAGGTTTGGTCTGGATCATGTGAATTTGTATGTCGAGGATGTAGAAGGGGATTGGATAGAAACCTGGGGAGAAGGGCAAGCGTGGCAGAATCCGGTGAATTTGGGAAAGTGGTTTCAAGAGCGATTTGAACCCGGATGGCAGGCGATCGATGAAGTCTTTTGTCCGGAAGAAGATTCCCTGGCGTTAATCCGAGAAACGGCTGGCGTAAAACGGGCTAAAACACTGCAATTAGGCCATCAAAATAGCCAGCATCGATCAATCGCGTTGATTGTGACGATTAAGGCTGAATCTCACGGGGAAACGGGGGTATTAGTCCAGGTTTATCCCACCGGCGATCGCCCGGAATTACCTGCTGGGTTACAACTGACGTTACTCTCTCACCACGGCGATCGCCTCCATGAAGTGGTAGCCCGAAATGCTGACTCCGGATTGCAAATGGAGTTAAGCGGACAACCTGGAGAACGCTATAGCATTCAGCTTACCTTAGAGCGCGAGCAAGTCACGGAAGAGTTTGTCATTTAATGTTAGTCATTCTAGTGCATTGAACGGGCGGAGTGTATTCTCTGTCCGTTTGATTACTATGCCGGTTGACTAACCCGGGAAAAATAGACTCACAGGATGAGTGCAAAGTCAGGGGCGATCGCCTAGGATAAAGTTTAGAATCTAGGAGTCATTCCCATGACACAGCTCTCTGAACGCTCTAACTCTGACCTATTCCGGTCAGTATCCACGTTGTTGGCGATTCTTGCTGCCTTTGTTACTAATATTATCGCCAATATTTTCCCCTTTAATGGCCTAACCATTGGGGAAATTTCTAGCCAATTCTTTGGAGATGTTTTAATTATTCCCGCCAACTATGCCTTTTCGATTTGGGGGTTAATTTATTTATCTCTCATTAGCTTTGGCATCTATCAAGTCTTACCGGCGCAACGGCATCATCCTCGGTTAAGGCGCATGAGTTACTTGCTGGTTCTAGCCAGTTTAGCTCAGATTGCGTGGGTATTTTTGTTTGAATATCTCCAGTTTGGCTGGTCCGTCTTAGCCATGCTGATTATTTTAGGGTCTCTGATTCTCACCTATCTGCGCCTACAGATCGGGGTAGAACGAGTTCCCCCTCGGGAAAAGTGGTTGATTAATATTCCCTTAAGTATTTATTTAGCTTGGATTAGTGTTGCAACGGTGGTGAATATTGCCAGTACCCTCTATAACTGGGGTTGGAAGGACCCGAATACCTTGGTATTTTGGACTATTGTCATGTTAGGAGTCTCCACCGCGATCGCCGCTGTTGTGACAATTCAACGGGGGGATACTGCTTTTAATCTAGTGTTTGTGTGGGCTTATATTGCGATCGCCGTTCGGCAAAGCGAGTATGTAGTAATCCTCAGTACCGCCTTGGGACTAGCGATCGGCTTGATTCTCCTCCTCGTCGTTCCCCGGTGGAAGAAACGCCGGAAAACTTGACGGAAATATACCAGGGACCGATACTATTGTCATGCACAGTCTATCTAAATCTAAAGTTTTCTCTGAAGCCAAAGCTACCCTGCACCTGGCAATTCCTCTGATTGCCGCCCAACTGGCGCAAGCGGCAACCGGGTTTGTAGATACAGTCATGATGGGGTTACTCGGCAGTGAGACTTTAGCCGCAGGGGGTTTAGGTGCGATCATCTTTTTCACTTTAATCCTAATTTGCAACGGGATGGTTTCCGCCGTTGGGGCGATCGCTGCCACAGCGCATGGTGCCGGAGAACTCCACCGAATCAGTCGCTTAACCATTCAGGGACTCTGGTTAACTCTCGCACTCTCCATTCTGATGGGATTCCTAATCTGGAACCTCACCCCCCTGTTACTGCGTTTCGGACAGGACCCGAGGGCCGTCGAATTAGCTCAAACCTATCTGCGGGCGCTGATTTTGGGATTTCCCGCCGCCCTAGGATTTGCCGTGTTACGCAATATCCTTTCTGCCCTCAATTATACCCGCCCGATCATGGCGATCGTTGCCTGTTGTGTTCCCCTCAATATTGGCGGTAATTATGTTTTCATGTTTGGCAAATGGGGGTTACCCGCCTTGGGTTTAGCAGGAATTGGATGGTCAAGCACCCTGTCTTTTTGGGTGATGTTTATCACCGCTGCGGGGTTTCTTGCCTTTAGTCGCCGGTTAAAACCCTATCATATTTTTCGGACTTCTTATCAATTTGATGCCCGAGAATTTAGAGAAATTGTCAAAATTGGCTGGCCGATCGCCGGACTTTTTGTCATAGAAACCGGACTTTTTGCCGTCACTACCTTTCTGATGGGAACTTTGGGAACTGTCACCTTAGCCGCCCATAACATCGCCTTACAAACCGCCAATATCACCTTTATGGTTCCCGTTGGATTGTCCCTTGCCACCACGGTGAGAGTTGGACAAGCAATGGGACGAAACGATACTCTCAGTGCCAGACGCGCTGGATATGTCGGCATTGCGATCGGGGTCAGTTTCATGAGTCTCACCGGGTTATTTTTGTGGACCAACCCTGATAAAATTGTTGCCTTGTATTTGGATATTCAGAATTCAGAGAATCAACCTGTATTAGAATTGGCAATGTCCTTGTTAGGCATGGCTGCCATGTTTCAAATTTTTGATGGAATGCAAGTGATTGCAGCCGGTGCTTTACGCGGCGTAAAAGATACCCGAGTTCCAATGGCGATCGGCTTTTTAGGCTATTGGTGTATTGGCCTATTCAGTGGCTATATCCTGGGATTACGTCTTCATTTTGGCGGAGTCGGCTTGTGGTTAGGCTTAGTCCTCGGACTCGCTTTTTCCGGTTTGTTGTTGACCTATCGCTTCGCTTATTTACTAACCAGCAAAACAAGCTTGGTTAAATAGGATAGCGCTATACCTTCAGAGAATCAACCGCATTAACCGGCAAATACTTCATCATAAATCTCGGCCAGAGTCAAGGTTAAGCCCACAGAATTTAATTCTAAACTATCATTCGGCCCTAATCGCTCAACTTCCCAATTCCCTGAAGCCTTGCGGCGATAAACCTCTACCTGCATCTGGTCTTGAGCAACCAGCACATATTCTTGCAAACTGGTTAAACTTTGATAATTCAGACGTTTTTCTCGCCGGTCTATCGTTTCTGTCGAAGGAGATAAAACCTCTACGACTAAACAAGGTTGAGTTTTATAAAATTTGTCTCGATCTTCCTCGTCACAAGTTACCAGGACATCCGGATAGTAAAAGATATCTCCAGTCCCTTGGGCCACTTGGATTTTTATTTTCATATCAGACATAAATGTTTTACAGCCACTTCCCCGCAAATGAGTGAGTAAATAAGCATAAATGTTACCTGAAATCCGATTATGTTCCTCACTGGCACCCGCCATTGCAAAAAGTTGTCCCCCCAGATATTCATGACGGATGGGGCTAGTTTCTTCCTGTTTAAAATAATCGGGGACGGAAATAAAAGCGGTTGCTAAGTTCATAAATTTTAGTCCTGAATGTTAATTTTAAATTAACCAATAATACTCTAGCGCATCAGTACCCTGTTTACATCCTAGGGACAAGAAACCGGGTTTTTGGCCCAAATTGGGTGCTTTCTTGCCAGAAATCGCGTAAAAATACCCGGTTTCTAAGCAATTTTGTAGCAACGATGCACTCTTAGGTGAACCTCACCCGATCGCCCAAAAGGAAGGGAGGGATTATTCACCCCTGAAAAAAAATCCTGCTTTTGATAGATGCGGTGGGGCGCGGATTACTGATAGTTTAGAGTCAAATAAACCAAATCTAGCTATTGACCGGATCTGCCGGACATAGCATCGGTTTTTTACTAAAAATTATATCAGGTATTGCCCTCGGGCTCAGAGTTTTATAGAAGAAATTCTGGAACGAGAGAAGTGCGATCGCCCCCTGGTGTAAAATACCTTGTTTTAATGCAAAAAAATCATGAACTATCTTACAGTCGAACCCACCCCTCAAGGGATTCAAATTCCGGAGCCTAACCCTTTACCGCAACCGGAACCTCCCCCGAATCCCGAACCCCCGACGCCCGAACCAGTCCCTGAACCGATTCCGCAAACCATTCCGGCACCTGTACCTGAAACAGTCCCGGCACCCATTCCTCAAACTGTTCCTGCGCCGATTCCGCAAACCATTCCCGAACCCCAATAAAGGGGATCCTCAAGGGACCTGGTAATGAGTTTGAGTCCAGGGCTTGACAAGACTTCCAAAAAAGTTGTAAAACTTATTAAATAATCTAATCGTTCATTTTTCCCCCGGCGATCGCTCGACGGGGAAAAACGGAAGTAGGTATTCTAGCCGAAGGAACGCACTGCATCTTTCCAGAAAGTATATGAGGTAGATACAATGATGCTTGTGCCTTCATTAATGTCCTTGGCGATCGCTTCCTTAGCCTTTTGTCTGAGTGTCAATACAACCGAAGAAATCGTCAAAGTCGCTGCCACGGTTCTTGCTGCCTTTTGCCTGATTTTAAGCGTAATCTTTGCTCCTTGGATTGTGAAACTGGCGCTGGTTGCGATTCCCTTGGTCAGTCAAAAACTTAATCCAGCTTAACCGCTGCCTCCACTCCTAAACTCGACTGACACAAAGTGCTGACAGTAGCCAGGGCGAGGGAGAGAGAATGTGGAGGCAGGGTGATATCAATACCGGGATTAGGAGGCGATCGCCTTCATATCGCTGTAGTAGGTTGCCATATCCTGCACCGAAAGCGTATCGGTTTCAGCTTGCGGACTCCAGAGCAGTTCTAAGATAAGCAGATACTCTGACGAGAGCGATCGCAATTGACTCAGCGCTGTTTTCATCCCACCGATCGTATCAATTGGGCCAAATAACGGGCGATCGTGTGCCGTCCCCAGCAATAACGTAATCACCACATAGGCGGCTTCTCCTCCGTCCTGAATCACGGCCGGTTTATCGGTTTGGGTAATGATTCCTTCCACATTACTCAGGGTTTCCGCGCTAAATTTACCTCGTTCTTGAAGGGATAAGCGTTCAAATACCTCTTCTGCTGCTTCGCGACTCTCGAAAGTTTCCGAACTGCCTAAAAGATGAGTCCAATAGAGGGCGTTTTCGAGTAACTGTTCTACGGTAACTTCGAGTAATTCATATAATCCCTCCGGGGTTTTTGTGTCGGCTTTCAGACTTAAGTCGGACAATTGAGATTGAATCGAACTCACTCCAACACTCAGGGCAATTTGAATTTGGCTCACCGTGACGATATCGTTATCAAGTTCTGAATGTATCATTTATATTTATCCTAAGTAAACGGGCTTGAATGTTATACAGATACCCTTTTTAAAAGTTAAAAGGTAGGTTGTTCTTATTTTAGCCCGCTCAAGCGGGCTTTGTTGTCCGGATAGCCGCACTATACAAGGGTTAGAACTGCTGCTTATCAAATTTGAACCAGGTCACTATACTGAGTTAGTAAGTCATCATAACTCAAACTATCTGTGGCTTCCTGGGGACTCCAGAGTAACTCAAATACTAAGAGATAATCCGGGGTAATAGCGGCGACTTGTTGCAGGGCCGATCGCAATTCTTCCGCAGAATGGAGGGGTCCGAATAAGGGCTGATCATCTTCTGTGCCCAGGAGGAGGGTTACCACCAGATAAGAGGCGGGGTCCCCTTCGGATTGGGGGCGGGCTTGATTCTGGCGAATTTTACCCCCCACATTACTCAAGGTTTCTGCACTAAATTTACTGCGTTCTTGAATCGATAATTGCTCAAAAACTCGCCCTGCTTCTTCCCGATTTTTGACGGTTTGGGAATGGGTTTGAACATGAGTCCAATATTCGGGATGGCGGAGTAAGGATAAGGCGGATTCTTGTAAAAATTCCGTCAATCCTTCGGGAGTATCGAGTTCGGCACTCAGGCTTAAATCGGTGAGATGGGATTGAATATCTCGGGCGGAAGCTAATAGGGCAACCTGCAATTTGGTGACGGTGACAATCTCATTGTCGAGTTCTGAAACGGCTGTGGCGGCACGTTTAGAACGAATCCAAAAGACGGCAGCGATCGCCCCTCCAGCTAGGAGTAAAAATAGTAGAAATTTCCACGGAAAGCGAGTATTTCCAGCAGATTGGGTCCCGGCATAGCCCGATTGGGGAGGTGCGCCTGGGACGGGTTGGGTTGCTGCCGGTGCAGTGGGACTGGGGACATAGGTTGGCGGGACGACTGGGGCGGGTTTGAGTCCGGTTCCGGCAGAATCTTGATACGGGCGATCGCTATATTGGGGAGTCGGATAGTAGGGTTGCGGCACTGGAACTGGCACCGGGACCACCACCGTTCCGCCTCTGGAGGGAGAAGAGGTTTGGGGGACTGGAGTGGGTGCTGGAATGGGCGCTGGAATGGGCGCTGGAGTGGGTTGTGCCTCGAAAGAACCACCCCTGGCTCGTCCTCCCGTATTGCCACGACTGGGAGTAGACTCTGTGGGCGGAGGATTGTTCGGGCGTGAGGGCGTGTTGCTACTACCGGAACCACTGGAACGGGGGGCCGAACGAGTGGGAGGAGGACTGGTGGTGCGAGAAGGAGTGGAACGGGACGGGGTAGAACGGGACGGGGTAGAACGAGAGGGACTGGAACGGGAGGGGGCGGGGCGACTGAAAGACCCTCCTCGGCTTCGTCCTCCGGTGCGGGCTAGAGCAGTGGATTGAACCTCTATCCACTCTCCCATTGGGCGGGTTGTGGGGTTAATCTTGACTTCATTAAAGAGCAAGAGACACAGGAGAGTGGTTAAGGTGAGATTAAATTTATGCATGGCTGAAAACCCAGCTTTATTTATTTAGTCATAG
Organism: Laspinema sp. D2d; assembly: GCF_025370755.1. GTDB lineage: Bacteria > Cyanobacteriota > Cyanobacteriia > Cyanobacteriales > Laspinemataceae > Laspinema. The sequence continues at coordinate 136,533 of NZ_JAMXFC010000005.1, forward strand.
CTTATCCCCCTCGGAATTGTCATCTTTTACTGACAGATTGTTGAGGTTTTGGAGGAGGTCTGGTCGGCGATCGCGAGTGCGTTGCAGTTGTTGTGCTTTGCGCCATTCCTCAATTTTCCCGTGATGTCCCGAGAGTAAAACGTCCGGTACTTTCCAGTCGCGAAATTGGGCCGGACGGGTGTAATGGGGATAGTCCAGCAATCCATCCTCAAAACTCTCCGCTTCTAGGGATTCGGCTTTACCCACAGTTCCTGGGAGAAGGCGGACGACCCCATCGACTAAGGCTAAAGCCGGAATTTCTCCCCCTGTTAGGACGAAATCCCCCAGGGAGACTTCCCGAGTGACGAGATTCATCACCCGTTCGTCAATGCCTTCATAATGTCCGCAAATCAAGACAAGTTGCTCGAAGTTTTGGGCGAGTTCCCAACAGAGGTTACGATTCATCGGTTGCCCTTGGGGGCTAAGAAAAATCACCTCGCGGCGAGGCAGGATGGGTAAGGATTCGACCGCCGCAAATAAAGGTTCAGGTTTCATGACCATTCCGACTCCCCCGCCATAGGGTTCGTCATCGACTCGACGATGCTTATCCGTCGTAAAGTCGCGAGGATTAACGAGATTGACCGCAGCAATCTGGTTCGCGAGGGCTTTCCCAAGGAGGGAAGATTGGAGCGGGGTGGTAAAAAAATCGGGAAATAACGTGATAATATCTATTCGCACAGGGACAACAAGGGAGCGGATACAATCTTTTATTATAAGTCCGACTATCCAAGCTATCCGAGGTTGGGAATCCCTCCCTTATCCGGTAGAGACGATCGCCTTAGCCCAATCCTTTACCCTGCTGTTATCTTTGCCACGGGCACGCCACTATTGAGGAAAAATACCAGGGGGGTGATGTTTTAATTCTAAATATTTGTGGAAATTTTTGCCATTATATCGATTGAATAACTACCCATGCTGACCCGGTAAAAACGGGCAAAAATCCTGGAAGCAAGTAAGCGGGGCGATCGCTAACTCGCTTAGGGCTTCAGCAGACACGGCAAAAAAAAACCGTGGAATCGTAAAAACGTGAGAAAATTAAACTCCCTGACCCTGGGTCCGCACTTGGGCGAAAGAAAAGCCCATCCGGTAATACAAAAACGGACAAGAATGCCCTCTAAAGCCCTGCGCTTGGGGAAGGATCGAAACGTACAAAAAATAAGGGCCAATAGCAAGACCACCCATGCTACAGTTAGACACTCAATCCCTACAACAGAAGATGCCCCAAACACTTAAAAGCACTGTAATGGTGATTGGCGGTGCGGAAGACAAAGTTCATGGCCGCGAGATCCTGCATACGTTTTTTACTCGTGCTGGAGGAAGCGAGGCAAAAATTGCGATCGTTCCTTGTGCTTCGCGGGAACCCTCGGCGATCGGGGACCGATATCAGAAGATCTTTGCGGAGATGGGTGCCACAAGCATAGAATTGCTAGATATCCGCGAAAGGACCCAGGGAGAGGATCCGAAGTGGCAAGAGTACATGGAAGAATGTACTGGAGTCTTTATGACAGGCGGAGATCAACTCCGACTCTGCGCCTTAGTTGCGGATACGCCTTTAATGGAAAAGGTTCGGATGAAGGTGCGGGAAGGAAAAATTGTTTTAGCGGGAACCAGTGCCGGTGCGGCAGTAATGGGCCATCACATGATTGCCGGGGGAGGCAGTGGAGAATCACCGAATCGCTCGTTAGTGGATATGGCAACGGGATTAGGAATTCTGCCCGATGTGATTGTGGATCAGCATTTCCATAACCGGAATCGCATGGCACGGCTACTCTCGGCGATCGCCTCTCATCCAGACCGCCTTGGCATCGGCATTGACGAAGATACTTGCGCCATGTTTCAAGGCGATGGCGTCATTGAAGTGATTGGCAAAGGCACGGTAACCATCGTCGATCCCGGTTCGGCTTTCGTCACCAACGAGCAACAAGTGGGAGCCACAGACCCCTTGAGTTTGTACAATATGCGCTTACATATTCTGTGTCACGGCGATCGCTTTGAGTTACGTCAGCGTGTCAGTCGTCCCAACCATCCCTAGGCTTTTATGGCAGCATATCCACCCAACTCCCTCGTTATGATTAAACTGCACAGAAGAGAATAGGTCCTTTCCGGTGAAACCTGAACGTTCAAAGCCCAAACCTTACCCCATTCCACTTCACGCTTCACCTGAACCCCCCATTTTCTCCTGATTCAGTTTGCACTTGTCCTGCACTGGACTCGATCAAGATGTTCATTTTGAACATCTTGTAACGCACGAAAGCCAGAAACTAGAACAAGTGCCTCTATTGCTTCCAAAACAAGAGCTTCATCCTCGCGCAGCTTATGAAAATACTTAAAATCCAGACATTACGGGGTCCGAACTATTGGAGCATTCGACGCCACAAGGTCATCGTGATGCGCCTCGACCTAGAGGACTTAGCACCCAAGCCGACCTCTTTGATCCCCGGCTTTTATCAAGGTCTCGTTGAGGCACTACCCAGTTTGGTAGACCACTACTGCTCTCCGGGTTGTAGAGGAGGATTCCTCAGCCGAGTCCAAGAGGGGACCTATATGGGTCATGTGGTGGAACACGTTGCCTTAGAGCTCCAGGAACTCGCGGGGATGATAGTTGGTTTTGGTCGCACCCGCGAAACCTCGACCCCAGGCACCTACCAAGTGGCGTTTGAATATGTCGATGAACAAGCGGGTCGCTATGCCGCTAGAGCAGCGGTACGCCTCTGTCGCAGTATTGTCGATACGGGTCGCTATCCGGTTTCCGAGTTGGAACAGGACATCCAAGACTTGAAAGATTTGGCGGCTAAAGCGTCCTTGGGTCCCAGTACCGAGACCCTGATTAAAGAAGCCGAAGCTCGCGATATTCCCTGGTTTCACTCCAGTGCTAGATCCATGATCCAACTGGGAACGGGGATTTATCAAAAACGAGTCCAGGCAACCCTGACCGATCGCAGCAGTATTTTAGGCGTTGAACTCGCCTGCGATAAAGAAGGAACCAAAAAAACTCTGCGGGATGCGGGAGTGCCGGTTCCCCGAGGCACGTTGATTCATTATCTGGATGAACTGCAAGAGGCGATCGATGAGGTGGGTGGTTATCCCATTGTGATTAAACCCCTTGATGGCAACCACGGACGCGGGATTACCATCGATATCCACACCTGGGAAGAGGCGGAAGAAGCTTACGACGCCGCTACAACCGCCTCGAAAACGCGATCGGTGATCGTCGAACGCTACTACAAAGGTCGGGACCACCGGGTGCTCGTGGTCAATGGTAAACTGATCGCTGTGGCAGAACGGGTTCCCGCTCATGCGATCGGGAATGGTAAATCTACCATCCAAGAACTCATCGAAGAAACCAATCGCGACCCCAACCGAGGCGACGGTCACGATAACGTTCTGACTCGTATCCAAGTAGACCGGATGAGTATGCAAATCTTGGAGCGCAAAGGATACGACCTCAACACCGTACTCCAAGACGGCGAAATCTGCTATCTGCGCTACACCGCCAACCTCAGCACCGGCGGTATTGCCATCGATCGCACCGATGAAATTCACCCAGAAAATCTCTGGATGGCCGAAAGAATTGCCAAACTAATTGGCTTAGATATCTGTGGCATCGATGTCGTCACCGAGGATATTTCCCAACCCCTCCGGGACAATGATGGCGTCATCGTGGAAGTGAATGCTGCCCCCGGTTTCCGGATGCACGTCTGTCCCAGCCAGGGCCTGCCCCGCAACGTCGCAGCCCCGGTCATGGAAATGCTCTTTCCGACAGGCACTCCCTCGCGAATTCCCATTCTCGCCGTCACTGGCACCAATGGTAAAACCACCACAACCCGCCTTTTAGCCCATATTTATAAACAAACTGGCAAAACCATCGGTTACACCACCACCGATGGGACTTATATCGGCGATTTTATCGTTGAAAAAGGGGATAACACCGGGCCCCAAAGTGCCGAACTGATTTTGAAAGACCCCACCGTCGAAGTGGCTGTCTTAGAAACGGCCCGAGGAGGCATTTTGCGATCGGGTTTAGCCTTCGATCGCTGTGATGTAGGGGTCGTTTTAAACGTCTCTGCGGATCATCTCGGCATCGGCGATATCGATACCATCGAACAAATGGCAACCCTCAAGAGCGTCCTCGCCGAATCCGTGGATGCCAAAGGTTATGCGATTTTGAATGCCGAAGACCCCCTCGTCGTCAAGATGGCAAAACGGGTGAAATCTCAAATCGCCTATTTCTCGATGGACCCCGAGAACGAAATTTTGCAAAATCATGTTCGTAGTGGGGGACTCGCCGCCGTCTATGAAAATGGCTATCTCTCGATTATTAAAGGAGATTGGACCCTGCGGATTGAACAAGCGGTTAACGTCCCGCTGACAATGGCAGGATTGGCTCCCTTTATGATTGCCAACGCCCTTGCCGCTGCCTTAGCTGCCTATAGCAATGGGGTTCCCATTGAGCAAATTCGCACGGGATTGGCGACCTTTGAGGCATCGGTTGCCCAAACTCCGGGACGGATGAATCTGTTCAATATGGGGACCTATCATGCCTTGGTGGATTATGCCCATAATGCCGCCAGTTATGAAGCCTTGGGCGGGTTCGTGCGCAATTGGCCGGGAGAAACCATTGGCGTCATCGGTGGTCCTGGCGATCGCCGGGATGAAGATTTGACCAACCTAGGCAAACTCTCTGCCGAAATCTTCAACCAAATTATTGTCAAAGAAGATAATGATACCCGAGGTCGTCCCCGGGGAAATGCCGCCCACTTCATCTGTGCAGGCATCGCCCAAGCGAATGGTCCAGCGGCCTATCAAACGATCTTGAATGAAACCGAGGCGATCGAAACCGCCCTCAATGAGGCCCCCTCTGGTAGCTTAGTTGTCATTCTTCCCGAAAGCGTCACTCGGGCGATTAACCTAATCGAGAAGCGCAAACCCCTAGAAGAACCGCGCATTCCCCTCAAAAATTCTCAGCCCGTAGAATCTTCCTCGGTTGAATATAGCGAGTCTTCCACTTAATTCAGCCCTGAATTTTCCGAAAAGACTTGAAAAGGATAACCCTCCCTTTTCAAGTCTTTTTTTATTAAAAACATACCTAATTAAAGCTATCTTTTCTAAAAGCCATTTCTAAGGTTCGTCCTAACAACTTCAGTCGTTATCCAAGTTCACTGGAACAACTTCAGTCGTTTCTCATGTTCGTAGTAACAACATCCCAACTTCCCACCCCCTAAATAAGATAAAATAAACACCGCGCCCCGCGTTATATTGATCCACCCTCATATAGGAAAAACCCGTGACATCAACCTCTAGTCCATCCCTACGAACCGAACAACATAGCCTGATCCAAAAACTCGCCGACTGCATCGAGGGAGTGTGGCAAGAACAGTTAGAACTCTCCCCTTATCCCCTCCCGGAGGACCTAGGATATGTCGAAGGACGATTAGAAGGGGAAAAACTCAGAATTGAAAATCGCTGCTATCAGACCCCAGAATTTCGGAAAATCCATTTAGAACTGGCAAAAGTTGGCACTACCCTGGATATTTTGCACTGCGTGATGTTTCCCAACCCCAACTATGATTTACCCATGTTTGGGACTGATTTAGTCGGTGCAAAAGGGAAAATCGGGGCTGCGATCGCCGACTTATCCCCCATTCGTCAAAAAGTCCTCCCCCCAGCTTATCAACAGCAACTTTCTGACTTACCGGCGATCGCTTTTACCAATCCCCGAGATCTCCCCCCCTGGGGTCATATCTTCTCAGAATTTTGCCTCTTTGTACGACCCGATAATTCTGTCGAAGAAACCCTATTTCTCGATCGCGTCAAAGCCTATATGCAAATTCACTGCCAACAAGCCAGAAACACCCCAGCAACCCCCGAACTCCACAGCGAAATCCTTGCCGGACAACGCAATTACTGCGACCATCAGCGCAAAAATGACAAAACGCGCCGAGTTTTAGAAAACGCTTTTGGCAACGAATGGGCCGAATATTATATGACCCAAGTCTTATTTGACCTGCCTGAAGAGGACTAAAAGACCATGACCGAAACAAAGTGCGCTCACGTCTTAATTTCGGGAATCGTTCAGGGAGTCGGTTATCGATTTAGTACCGTCCATCAAGCGCAGAAATTAGGAGTATCTGGTTGGGTGAGAAACCTCACCGATGGTCGAGTCGAAGCCATCTTTGAAGGCAACCCCGAAACTCTCGATCGCATGATAGCTTGGTGTCATCAAGGACCCTCATCCGCCCAAGTCACCGAAGTCACCGTCACCTATCAACAACCCCAAGGACTCACCGGCTTCACCACCCGTTACAAATAACACCCCGTCGGGACAAGGCAATGCCTTGTCCTATCCCCTATCACATCATAAACCCCTCAATTCTAAAACCGTTGTTTTTTTGGGGTGAATGACTTAAAATAAAAGAGAGAAAAAATCACCGAAACCTTGTAATTACCCATCAATTCTATACCCACGATTGTTATGAATACGCCACTGGTCAACGCCCTATTTCAATTGATTCATTCCCTATCCCCAGAAGACCGGGCCGCCTTAGAAGAAAAACTATTTTTTGACAATGCTTATCCCTCTACCCCCGAGGCGATTAACCTGGCTTTGCACAGCAGTAGCTTTGATTTTCTCAACGACGAACCAGACCTTTATACCATCGACGATGGAGAACCCATTGTATGAATTTGACTAAAGGCGATATTGTTTTAGTGCCTTTTCCCTTCACAGACCTGAGTCAAACCAAGCTACGGCCTGCGGTAGTTTTGTGGGTAGATTCACAAGGGCAAGATATTACGGTCTGCTTTATCTCTTCACAAAATCTTGATTGCACAAGTGATGATGAATTTATAATTGAACCCAGCGACCCAGAATTTGCCCGAACTGGCCTGAAACTGGCTTCAAAAATTAGAGTAGCTAGAGTAGTTACTCTTGAGCGCCGACTTATTAAAAGACGATTAGGCAGCTTAGGTCAGCAACAGATTCAACACCTTAATGCTGCATTGAGTCGCGCTTTTCAGATTAATTAATAGAATAAAGTAACCTTATCCTTAACTAATGAGAAATCAATATCACCGGAGCGGATGCCTTTCTAGCCGTTTTTCTCCACAGGTCTAGCTGTTCTAATCCATTTTTTGAAAGAATCTCAAAATGAGAGTTCACCCGCTCAAACGACTCTCTACAGGAGGCTTTATAAAAACATAGAATGTCTTTGATTTCCCGTTCCGTCAGCATTCTTTCCTGATTCCAAGTGCATTCTTCATAGAGGAGGTCCAGAATCTGCTGAGAAATTAGCTCTTTTTTAAGTTTCTCCAATGCCTGAATTCGTTCAGTAACTTGGTAAAAAGTCTCCCCTTTTAAATGTTGAGCCGTAAAATAGGCTCTTAATAGATTTGCATAAGCTAAATATGAGGTGTAAATATATTCTAAAGAGAGCTGAATCAACTCACCTTTTTGATACCGACTAATTAAGTCCTGTAAATGAACTTCCAGGTGATTAAGTAATTCCAGGGTCTTTATTCCCAAACCTTCAGTTAATCCGACTTGATCTAACTTTCCCGATAACGTCTCCGCTTGCTTGATATAAATCTGAGTTTCTTTAAAGAGCTTTCTCTGCTCATTGCTCAACAAACTATCAATTTGAGAACTAATTCGATCCAGCTTTCGGCTGAGTTTATTGATTTGGGAACTGATTTTACAAAAGCCAATCAAATTCAGTCCCAAATTTAAACTCAGCAAACCTGTATTCATCCAGGCAATAAATTGTAACTGATTGACTAAATTATAAATTTCATTAACGCGCTGGCTAACCTCATCCAGTCTTTTGGAGATAACCACACCTTGGAACAAAGATTCTACTACATCAGTAGCAACCAATGCGGCTGATAATGGCGTAAAACTGACACCCCATTTGATTCCCACTTTTAAGAGTTCGGGTGCTGCTTGCTCCAAATGGGCAACAATTTGTTTTGTAGCAACATCTCTCGCTACACCGCCACTAATCATGATTTCTCCAGCCTTATAAGCTTCTATGAGATGCTCAGGGAGTTGGACTAAAAATTGGGGGGGTGTCATTTAAAGTTTATCCAGTCCATTTTGAAATTTATAGCTGTAAATCGAGAAAATCGTCTGGATAAATAAAAGTTTTTTGCGCCTATTGTTGTACCGAATAAAGAAAAAGATTGAGAACAAGAGCGCCGCTAGTACAATCAAGGGCCAAAATTGAGAAACAGGATTATTTTGCGGCATCTGAGTAGTCTGATTTATAGTGGCTTTATTACAAAAAAATAGCTTATTTGAGAATGATATGCCCTCACATACCGAGTTTCCTGCATCCGCTAACTTTGTATTTATAACGGTCATTCCTTCAGAAACTGGTGAATTAGGAAAGAATTTTTTAGTAAAGAAAATACCTATTGCTATCAGCAACATAGAAGTCCCTGCCTCTAAAAGATTCGACTGTGCTGCTTGCTTAAGTGGCTTTTTGGTTAGGAGCGACTGGTAAGGTTCAGAATTTTTGGTGATGACCTCTTTAAATACACCTTCTGCATTAGACTCTTCAAAGAATAATCGCAAGAGTTGCTTGGCAATCGCTTCTAATTTTTCATCTCGTTCTTGCGAATTTTTAAGAAGTTTGATTTTAGAAATTTCTACTAAAATCAGATTTTTATTAGCCTCCATTTTTTCTTGAGGCATGGATAAAGAGTTGACCAGTTCTAATAGGTGAGTTATCCAGAGAGATAAAATGTCTTCTTCCTTGACATTCGTTTCTTTCTTATGCTGTTCTGTGAATCCCTCTAAAAATCCATAAATTTTCTCAGTGAGATTTTTGCTTTCAGTCGGAGGAGTCGTCCAGAAAATACGTTTGTAGATTGCCTGAAGCTGATAAACTTCTAAGGATTCAAGTGTCCAATACAAGCCGGATTTTTTAGTGGATTCTGTGTCAGGTGGGGGGGTGTCGGAGGATTCCTCTTCGCTGGATAAGGAGTTCAGAACATCATCCGCTGAAGAATAGCGTCGGTTCGTGGCACGTTCGAGCATTTTGTCCAAAATTGAACCGAGGCGATCGCTCACTGAATTGTTGTTTAAGTATTGCCGCCAAATCCAGGTATCTTCAGTATCATTAAATAATTCAAATGGAGAGACTTGAGTCATTAAATGAATACAGGTTACCCCTAAACTATATAGATCACTGGCAAAGACGGCTTTTCCTTTGGCTTGTTCTGGGGCAACATAGGCGGGACTCCCGATTGAGGTTCCCGTATTAATCATCGAGGTTCCGGTTACTGATTTTGCCGCACCCCAATCCACAAGAACGAGTTTTCCATCCGTAGCGCGACGAATAATGTTCTCAGGTTTAATATCCCGGTGGATTGCCTTGGCGTCGTGGATAACCTTCAACACGGGCAATAAATCATGGAGTAATATCCCAATTTTTGTTTCAGTAAAAGGTCCTTCCTGCTTCAATTCCTCTGCTAAATTGTCCCCTTCAATAAACTCTTGCACTAAATATTGATAGTTGTCTTGGGCAAACGAGGTTAACAGGGCAGGAATTTGAGGATGGTCGCCTAATTTTTTCAACCAATCCGCTTCTTGGTGAAAGAATTGTGTAGCTCTTTCAACATTGTTGGGATTGACGTTAGCCGGAGAAAACTGCTTAATCACACAACGGGGTTCAGTAGGGTCTGAGCTATCTACCCCTAAGAATGTTCGGCTAAACCCGCCTTCGCCAATGGGTTTAATCGCTCTATAACGCTCCTGAAGTAGTAATTTAGAGCCACAATTTTGACAAAATTTGGTTTGGTCTACATTCTTAGGATTCTTGCAATCAGGATTAAGGCAATAGCTCATAATCAACCTCGGAATTACCCATACTCAATTATTCTAAGGCTGCCTGAGTATTTTTGGATAGGAGGTTTGATGCTCTTATTAGCCTATCCTTAAGTCACTTGGGGATATTCAACCCTTAAAATACTTATTGCACCGGGCTTTCAGAAGTTAATAAGTATTGTTAAGTTTTCCAGTCTGGCTGTTTACCAAAAACATCAAGATAAGGGTATAGCGGTTCAGTGGATCCATCTTCACCCCAAGTCCCTCTCCCATCTTGCCAGAGGGACCCGGGGTGAGGGCTGTACCTTATGGACATGAGAAACGCTATAGGTTGAATTGAACATCTGAAAGATTTAAAATAGGAGGGGTAAAATCTGCCCATTTTATCGAGGAAACTAGCCATGTATGCGGTGATTTCTCCTGAAGAAATTAAATTGCCAGCGGGCAGTGTCATTCGGCTACCGGGAACCTGGCAGGAGTATCAAGCTTTATGCGATCGCCGTGGGGACGGTTCCATTCCCCGAATTAAATATCATTCTGGAGAAGTATGGCTGATGTCTCCCTTGCCAAAACACGGACGTGATGCGCATTTGATTGCTGCCATCATCACCACGTTGCTGGATAACCAGGAACAGGAATATGATGCCTTTACGCCAGTCACAATGCAACTGCCAGAAGAAAGCGGCATCGAGCCGGACTATTGTTTTTACATTGACCATTGGCAAGCGGTTTCGGGCAAAGAACGGATTGATTGGCGCAATGACCCCCCGCCCGATTTGGTGTTAGAAATTGATGTGACCAGTTATTCAGATGTACAGGATTATCTACCCTATCGAGTCCCAGAGGTCTGGTTATTTCGTCAACAACAATTGTTGATTTACCAGCTTCAAGGCGATGAGTATGAGGTCAAATCCCAAAGTCTATACTTCCCAGAGTTGAACTTAGCTGATATCGTCGCCCGATGTTTGGAAATTGCCTATCAACGCAACACTAGCGCAGCAATTCGTCACTTGAGGCAGCAGTGAGGAATACTTGAGGCGCAGGGAAGGGCAGATGTTTTTCTTGTTGATACTAAATTCGGTGGTCAAAAGTCGGTGTTTTCTATGACGCTGCGTTTGGCGCAGCCTGCGCGACAGCGCTTAGGCAGGTTATAGCCGTGGGAGCATTTCAATTTTGCCCAAAAACCGATCTGACCTCTCTCCGCCCTGCCCTTATAAGAGTAAAAATATACTCCGGTAAGGGGTTCTTAAATCGGCTAATTCTTACGTCATGATTACTCCCACAATTAAAAGGGTGGGCCATTGCTCACCCTTTCAATTAACTTACCCAAATATGCCCCCAAAAAACTCGATCGCCTCTTTTAATGCCCCAATAAACGCATCAATTTCTTCCCGAGTATTGTAGAAATACAAACTCGCTCGGGCGGTGGATTGTGCACCTATGACACGGTGTAAAGGTTGGGTGCAATGATGTCCAGCACGAATCGCGACTCCTGCTTGATCTAAAATAGTGGAAAGGTCATGGGGATGGACTGTGCCGCAGGTAAATGAGGCTAATGCCGCTCGTCCTGAACCATCTGCTTGCGGTTGAGGTCCGTAAATTTTGACATCAGAAATCGGGTTGAGTTGCTCGAACAAATAGGCGGTTAACTGTTTCTCATAGTCATAGATTTTATCCAGGCCAATGCTGCTGAGATAGTCTACTGCTGCACCCAATGCTACCGCTTCTCCGATCGCAGGCGTACCCGCTTCAAATTTATGAGGCACATCCGCATAGGTGGAATGGTCTAAAAATACATCGGCAATCATCTCACCTCCCCCTAAAAAGGGCGGCATCGATCGCAACAGGGCCAGTTTGCCATACAGGAAGCCAATTCCTGTCGGCGCACACATTTTATGTCCCGATGCCACTAACCAATCACAATCCATTTCCTGGACATCAATCGGCAAATGTGGCATACTTTGACAAGCATCAATTAAGACTTTTGCGCCCTTTTCATGGGCCAGAGCAGCAATTTCTTTGACTGGATTAATACAACCCAAGGTATTAGAAATATGCACGACTGCTACTAATTTTGTTTTATCAGATAGCAGGGTTTGATATTGGTCTATATCAAACTCTTGAGTTGCCGTGAGTTCGACAAATTTGAGAACTGCTCCTGTTTTTTGGGCTAGAATTTGCCAAGGAACTAAGTTGCTGTGATGTTCCATGACGGTGAGAATAATTTCATCTCCCGCGCTAATATTACTGACTCCCCAAGTATTAGCAACGAGGTTAATTCCCTCACTGGCATTGCGGGTATAGATGATTTCTTGTTCCGATGCCGCATTGACAAATTTAGCAATTTTTTCTCGGGCCCCTTCATAAGCATCGGTAGCACGTCCACTAAGAGTATGAACTCCTCTATGAACGTTAGCATTGTCAAAATCATAGTAATGCCGCAAGGCATCCAAAACCTGCACCGGCTTTTGGGAAGTGGCGGCGTTATCTAAATAAACTAAGGGTTTACCATGAATTTCTTGATTTAAAATCGGGAAATCAGGGCGAACTTTTTGCGCTAATGTTTTTTCTCGGGTAACTATCATGGTCCTGAATGAATAAAGGATGAATGGGTTGGAGATGTGAAAAAAATCAGTTAGAGAAAATTAATGCAAATTTATTCAAATTTCTCTCTTCGTGGGCTAAGGGAGGCTTTTTCCTGTGAGCCTCCATCGTTGAGGGTGCGGGTTAAATCAGACTTGTAAACATCCGGATTGATCCCCCCAACCCCCCTTAACAAGGGGGGCTTTTTAGTCTTTGGCGAAGAGTCTAAAGAAAAAGTTGTTATCATGGTTTTTTATAAGTTGAAGACTTGGGTTGTAGAGACGCAATTTTTTACGTCTCTACATCGATAAATTCCTCAATGTGGAGAAATTAGATACTTTTGCAAGCAACACATCGAGAAATTTTCGTTTGCAAGGCAGCGGACGGTAATTCTTGGAGAATTTCTCCGGCAAATCCATCAATCAGTAAGCTGCGACTCATCACAGGGTCTAATCCGCGACTCCGCAAGTAGAAGAGTTCATCTTCTTCCAGTTGGCTAATGGTAGCACCGTGAGAACATTTGACGTTATCAGCGGTGATTTCTAGTTGGGGTTTGGTATCGACTCTGGCTTTTGGCGAGAGCAATAAGGTACGATTCAACTGGCTGGCATCGGTGAGTTGTGCCGGTTTGGGAACAAAAACTTTGCCATTAAACACGCCCTGGGCTGCATCATCAATGATACATTTGTGTAGTTGTTTGCTAGTGCCGTTGGGATGGTTAAGCACGATCGCACTGTGAGTATCGCTGACTTGTTTCCCAGCGGCGATCGCCAATCCGTTGAGGGTGGTATAGGTTCCTTCCCCCTGTTGGTACACTTCCAGATGATGCCGAGAGAGTAAACCGCCGGTGGAAACTGCGGTACAGGAATAATTGCTATCTTTCGCTTGGGCGATCGCAGTCTTGCCAATATGGAACGAGTTGGTACTCTCACGCTGGATTTTGGCATGAGTCACTTGAGCATTTTCTGTTACCCAAATTTCCGTAACAGCATTGGTAAAATAAGGTGCATTTCCCTTAAAATTACCGCAGGAATCGTCATCGGCAACTACATATTCCTCGATCGCGGTGCAGCGACTTCCCCGTTCCGCTACCACTAAACAGCGGGGTTGAATCAACCGAGGTTGATCCCCAGGAACTGCCATAAATAATAGATGAATGGGTTTGTCAACTGCCACATTTTTGGCAATCCATACCACTGCTGCATCCATCAATCCGGCGGTATTTAAAGAGGTAAACACCTCTTTGTTGCCGTCAACATTGCCCAAATATTTTGGCAAATCAGTCTGCAATAATTCTGGCAATTGTCCTAGATTTCCGACAAATACCCCTTCCGGTAACGCAGAAACATTGGAAAGTTCAGCCGAATAACAGCCGTTGACAAAAACTAAGCGGCTGTCTAGCATTTCGGGTAACACAAAAGGCGCGATTCCCGTCGCCGGAATTGCCTCGGGAGGTGCTGCCTGGAACGTCAATGCTTGTAACCCAGATAAATCCGTAACTCGCCATTCCTCATCTTTGCGAGTCGGCATTGCCAACTCTCGTACCCAGGTTGCCGAATTATCCCGCACCTGCTGCAATAACGCGGCAATCGGGGGTGCAATTCCATATTCTGGATTCACCACCGGCGCAGGAGAGGCAACTGCCTGTTTCAACAATTCATCTAAATAAGACACTTGGGGTTTTTTAGAAACCTCTATAACCATTACACACCTGCCTTCACCCGATCGGCTTCTACCACCCAATCATATCCCCGTTCTTCCAATTCCAGTGCCAATTCTTTGGTTCCGGTGGTCAAAATTCGACCCCCTTCCATAACATGGACATAATCCGGGACAATATAATTCAGCAAGCGCTGATAGTGGGTAATTGCTAACACTGCATTATCTGCCGAAGATAACTGATTCACCCCATTGGCGACAATTTTTAAAGCATCAATATCTAAGCCAGAATCAGTTTCATCCAGGATGGCTAATTTTGGCTCTAACAGTGCCATTTGCAAGATTTCGTTACGCTTCTTTTCACCGCCGGAAAATCCTTCATTTACACTGCGGTTGAGAAAGGCTGGATTCATTTTCACTACGTCCAGCTTTTCTTCGATGATGTCTTCAAAATCAAAGGCATCGACTTCCTCTAACCCCAAATGCTTGCGGCGAGAATTGTAGGCAACTCGCAAAAAGTCTAAATTGCTCACTCCCGGAATTTCCAATGGATATTGGAATGCCAAGAAAACGCCTGCTAATGAGCGTTGTTCCGGTTCCAAATCTAGGAGATTTTGACCCATAAAAATCACCTCTCCTCCGGTGACTTCGTAGGCGGGATGCCCCGAAAGTACCTTAGAAAAGGTACTTTTTCCGGAACCATTCGGTCCCATAATGGCATGGATTTCTCCTGCCTTAATTTCCAAATTCAAACCTTTGAGAATTGGGGTATCATTCACATTCGCGGTTAAATCGCGAACGGAGAGAATCACTGGACTACCTTCTTTAATCATTTCTCTTCAATCAATTCCTTCCATTGAACAATCTAAATCCGAGGGTTAGAAAAGGCGAGCAATCCGTTCAGTGGCGATCGCCTCCCCTCAATTCTTTCACTCCCGGGAAACAGTCCCAAACCCTTACCCTACTGAGCCTTCTAACTTCAAGCTCAACAAGCGATCGGCTTCCACTGCAAATTCCATTGGCAACTGATTAAACACATCCTTGCAGAATCCGCTAATCATCATCGAAACTGCATCTTCTGGCGAGATTCCCCGTTGGGCAAAATAGAACAGTTGATCTTCCCCAATCTTAGAAGTCGAGGCTTCATGCTCCACTTTTGCTGTATCATTTTCTACCTGAATATAGGGGAAGGTATTCGCCTGAGCGTTGTCCCCAATCAGCATAGAATCACATTGGGAATAGTTGCGCGCCCCCTGGGCTTTGGGTGAAACTTTCACTAATCCGCGATAGCTATTGGACGAATTACCCGCCGAAATTCCCTTAGAAATAATCGTGCTGCGGGTGTTTTTGCCAATATGAATCATCTTGGTGCCGGTATCGGCTTGTTGTTTGTTATTCGTGAGGGCAACGGAGTAAAATTCTCCCACGGAATTATCCCCGACTAACATACAACTGGGATATTTCCAAGTAATTGCTGAACCCGTTTCGACTTGAGTCCAAGAAATTTTAGAATTTTTGCCTTTGCACAATCCGCGCTTGGTGACGAAATTATAAATTCCACCCTTGCCATTTTCATCTCCAGCGTACCAGTTTTGGACGGTGGAATATTTAATTTCCGCATTATCCAAGGCAACCAGTTCCACAACCGCCGCATGGAGTTGATTGGTATCAAACATGGGGGCGGTACAGCCTTCCAAATAGGATACATGACTCCCTTCTTCGGCAATAATCAAGGTGCGCTCAAACTGCCCCGATTCGCCATTGTTAATCCGGAAATAGGTAGAGAGTTCCATCGGACATTTGACGCCTTTGGGAATATACACAAAGGAACCATCACTAAATGCTGCCGAGTTGAGGGCGGCGAAGTAATTATCGGCGATGGGGACAACACTCCCCAGATATTGCTTCACCAGTTCAGGATATTCCTTGACGGCTTCAGAAATAGAACAGAAAATGACGCCTTCTTCTGCTAATTTTTCTCTAAAAGTGGTGGCGATGGAAACGCTATCAAAGACGGCATCGACGGCAACGTTACTCAAGCGCTTTTGTTCAGAGAGGGGAATTCCCAGTTTCTCGAAGGTTTCGAGAATGGCGGGGTCAACCTCATCCATGCTATTGAGTTTTTGCTTTTTCTTGGGAGCAGAATAGTAAATGATATCTTGATAATTAATTTTGGGATAGTTAACGTGTGCCCAAGTTGGATCGGCCATTTTTTGCCATTGCCGAAAGGCTCTGAGGCGGAATTCTAACATGAACTCCGGTTCTTCTTTTTTGGCCGAAATTAACCGGACGACATCTTCATTAATGCCGGGGGGTAAAGTATCGGATTCAACATCGGTGATGAATCCATATTTATAGGGTTGATTAACGAGGGTTTTTGCAGTAGTAGCAGTCATAGTCTTAGTTCAGTGTTCTCTCTAGGTTCGGATCCAGGGCAGGGGTGGAACTGAGTCAACAGGAGGGTTGAATGGGCTCCTAGAACGTCGGCTGAGGGTGAGAGTCGGGAAGAAACCGGGTTTCTTCCCTAGATTTGCAGCAATTGAGCGATAAATTTTGTAAAGAAACCCGGTTTCTAAGGGTTGCAGTGCCGACGCCTTGGAAATTTAAAAGTGTTCGGAAAGGGTTAATATTGATTGGTCATTTCGCGAATTTGCTCGAACGAGATATTCTGTTCTTTGCCCGCAAATGGATTATCTTCGGTCAGAAATAACATACAGTGACATTCTTTGCGCTCGCGCATGGGAATGCAGGGACAATTCCAGAAGGTGGCTTTAACTTCAGCTTCTTTGTCTTCGTAGTGGCGGCAGGGACATAGGGGTGACCCTAACTCATCCTTGTTTTTCGCTAATCCTTCGATGACAACGGCAGTAACGCCCAGATCAGAGCAGAAGTAGGTCCCAGTGCGTTTAGCGTACTGCTCGGAAAAGTGCCGCATCGCTTCTAGGTTCTTGTCGGTGGCTTGTTGTGTAGGCTGTTCTAAAGTCATTATCCAGATTGATATAACGAGCAAATTTTGGGCGGAGGATCCCCGATTTAGGGGAAGGTTGAGGTCGGAATTCAGGCGATCGCCCCCGAAATGAGTCAATCCCTGAACTCTCAGCAAGTGGCTGTACCCTCTTTACTGGGGGGCCGTTTGCTGTTATCGTTCCCAATCACGGGTCCCTGATCTCCCGTCCTTTGGATTCTTTCTCTTTGCCTGGTTGGGCATCCTTGCCCTCCGTCTATAATAATAGAGTTAAAACAACACGCCGGTTGCTTAATTCTATTTTAGAATACTTTAGCAACAAGTGTGTTGTCAAAGTCGGCAATAGATTTTTTCGAGCGTTTTGGCGTTTGACTACAGGCAAGATGATGACGACTACTCAGCAACCTTCCACTAAAGAAGATATCCTGCAATACTTATTAAAGCAGGGTCTAGCCACGGCTCAAGAGTTAGCCGAAGTTTTAGATATCTCTCCCCAAGCGATTCGCCGCCATCTCAAGGACCTGGAAGCGGAGGAATTGATTCGGCATAAGGCAGTACAGGCGGGGATGGGACGACCCCAGCATCAATATGAACTCACCCACAAGGGTAAAGATTTCTTTCCCAATCAATATGATGATTTTGCCGTTTCCCTGTTAGGAACTCTGGCAGAAACGATGGGGGAGGACCAGATGAGCTCAATTTTGCGGAAGCAGTGGGAACGCAAAGCCATTCATTACCGCGATCGCCTGGGAAATCAGCCGTTATCCGAACGGGTGGCGGGATTAGTCAAACTGCGGCAAGCAGAAGGCTATATGGCGGAAGTCCATCGGGTCGAACCAGAGGGGTCCAACAATGGCGATCGCTTTTTACTCACCGAACACAACTGCGCCATTTCCACCGTGGCGGAGTCTTTTCCTAGTGTCTGTGAACATGAACTAGAAATGTTTGGGGCAATTCTCCCCGATTGCACTGTGGAACGGACTTACTGGATGATTGACGGTGAACACCGCTGTGGCTACTTGATTACTTTAAAATCATCCAAGGGGCGATCGGCCCTTTAGCTGCTTCCAGACTCCTCAACCTGTAACTTTAAGATTTAAAATTGCTGCTGTTATCGCAACTGCGGCATTAATATTATGCTGTCTAAATAAAAAACTATGGCCTCTCCCGAACCCTCTGCCCAATTTTTAACCTCAGAAGAATCCTACGCCGTTGATGGCGCTCTCCTGGCATCCCATGAAAAGTTTTTAACCCGCCTGACGATTTCTTCCCTGAAGCTACTCCGACATATCGCTACCGATTCGGGAGTTCCAATGGAGTCCCTTACTCACGAAGAGATCATTGCCTGGTTTGAGAAAGATGCCAAGTTGCGTTATGAACAAGGTCCCGAAGCTGCCTTCTTAAAATGGTAAATTGGGGTCCGCACCCTCTGACAAGAGTAGGGTTTTTACCTCCGGTCCCCTCCCCTTGCCAAGGGGAGGGTTAGGGTGGGGTCCTCTTGACCTGCAAGCGGGCGTCAGTTGAGGAATGAGTGGGTGAAGACTTCTCGTACAGGCGCGATTGGCGAAGAAAAAGGTTTCTCCAGCCTCCATACAGGTGCTTAAACCTTAAGAGTGCTTGAGGTGGCGATCGCCAAGGGGGAACCCCACCCTAACCCTCCCCAAGACACAGGGGAGGGGACCGGAGGTGCAGTGAACCCTTAAGATTCTGAAGACCGATCACACTGCAAACCGAGCGATCCCCATCAACTAATGGGATCCTTTCTCAAAAACGTAAGTTTTTCTACAGATTTGTCAGCAAACAAAGATGAAGTTATCTGAATTTATATTAAAACTCTGAGATAAAGGGGAATTCAGCGGAACAAGCGCGAAAAAAAACGCTAATATCGAGGGCAAAGGTTACGGGTTACCCCGGTTGACAGAGGAGGGATGACCCATCTAAACTCATTTCCAAGCAGGCCGGTCCATTGCGATCGCACGCAGCCACTCCTTCAGTCGGTGAACACTTCCGTTTTTCCTGATAAATTTACCCAGAACAGATAAAAAATGGACAAGGGCTTGGGGATCGAATAGGATGCAAAACGGCAAAAGCTCAACCCCCGTTTCCCAGCAATCAGTTGACTGGTGTCATGGTTTCTCAACTTAAAGCGCACTCCCTAACCTCGTAGAAAGTAGTACAACGGATGTCTCTACCCTTGCTAATAAAAAGCACCATCCCTCCGGGATCAGCCCCCCCAAAAAAATTAGTAAACTTAATACCATTGAAAGAATTGAACTCACAAAGCCCCGGTAGTCATCAGTCACGCCCGAAAAGTGGCTACCCCCTGTCTTGATTAAGTCCCCCTCACAAATTTAATGGGTTTCACCCCATAAGGAGAAACGATGAAAATAGCCGTAGCAAAAGAAATCGAAGTGGGAGAACGTCGTGTTGCCTTAATCCCTGATATGGTGGCGCGGTTAGTCAAAGCTGGACTAGAAATTTTTGTAGAAGCAGGTGCGGGAGAGCAATCGTTTTTTTACGATGACGCTTATGAAGCCGCTGGCGCTAAGATTGTGTCCGATAGCGCTCAACTGTGGGGGGAAGCGGACTTATTGCTGAAAGTGGCTGCCCCTAGGGATGAGGAAATTCACAAACTGCGCGAAGGCAGTGCGATCGTTAGCTTTTTGAATCCCCTGGGTAATCCAATTATCGTCGATCGCCTCGCCCAAAGGGGGGTCACTGCTTTCAGTATGGAAATGATCCCTCGGACGACGAAAGCCCAAAGCATGGATGCGCTGTCCTCCCAGGCGGCGATCGCCGGATATAAAGCCGTCCTGCTGGCGGCTGCCACTGCCCCGAAATTCTTCCCCATGTTAACCACTGCTGCCGGGACCATTCGACCCGCAAAAGTGTTGGTAATGGGTGCAGGGGTGGCAGGATTGCAGGCGATCGCCACCGCCCGTCGTCTGGGTGCTGTCGTAGAAGCGTTCGACATTCGCCCTGCGGTGAAAGAAGAAGTGCAAAGCCTTGGGGCAAAATTTGTCGAGGTCAAACTTGATGAAGAAACCGTTGCAGAAGGGGGATATGCCCGCGAAATTTCCGAAGAATCCAAGCGACGCACCCAAGAAGTGCTTTCCGATACGGTAGCGGCGGCGGATATTGTGATTACTACCGCACAAGTTCCCGGCAGAAAAGCGCCGCGACTGATTACCGAAGAAATGTTTGCACGGATGAAACCCGGGGCGGCGATCGTAGACTTAGCAGCCGAACAAGGAGGCAACTGCGCCTATACCGAAGCTGGAAAAGATATCGTTCGCAATGGGGTGACCATTGTCGGTCCCATTAACTTACCCGCTTCCATGCCCGTCCATGCGTCCCAAATGTACTCGAAAAATATCGCCACATTCATTCAGTACATGATTAAAGACAACGCCTTAAACCTTGATTTTTCTGACGAAATTATCGGCAGTACCTGCGTTGCCCACGGTCATGAAATTCGCAACTCCCGAGTGCGGGAAGCGCTAGAAGTCATCGGGGAAAAGGTGTAAGTTTGACCGAGGAAAATGAAGGATGAACTGGAAAATTTTTTCCTTCATTTTCCGATCTGAAATTTCCCCACTCATCCATAAACCGGAGTATTGAATTAAGATGCCCGAAGCGATCATTTCTGCTTTATTTGTGTTTGTTCTGGCTTCATTTGCTGGATTTGAAGTCATCAACAAAGTACCACCCACCCTGCATACCCCCTTAATGTCCGGGGCGAATGCGATTTCCGGGATTGCCCTGTTAGGAGCCATCATCGTGGCAGGAGACCGGGATTGGAGCGTTACGGTGATTTTAGGATTAATTGCCGTCGTGTTTTCCACTATTAACGTAGTCGGTGGATTTCTCGTGACCGATCGGATGTTGCAAATGTTCAAGAAAAAAGAGGTGAAAGCATGAGCGACTTAATCCCAACTGGAATACAGTTAAGCTATTTAGTAGCATCATCCTTATTTTTCGTCGGTCTGAAACAGTTGAGTTCACCGGCGACGGCCCGCAACGGCAATTTATTAGCATCCGTGGGAATGTTGTTGGCGATCGTTGCCACCCTACTCGATCGCCAAGTGCTCAACTATGAAATGATTTTGCTGGGGATTGCGATCGGGTCGGCGATCGGGGTCGTCTCCGCCCAGAAAGTGGAAATGACCGCCATGCCACAAATGGTCGGTCTCTTCAACGGCTTTGGGGGTGCTGCCTCTGCTCTCATTGCCGTCGGTGAATTCTGGCGCTACTATCAAAAATTCCAGGAACCACCCCTAGATACCACCATCACCGCCCTACTCGGCGTCTTAATCGGGGGGATTACCTTTACAGGTTCTGTGATGGCCTTTGCTAAACTGCAAGGACTCGTCACCGGCAGACCGATCACCTTTCCCTTGCAACAACCTGTCAACGCCCTCCTCTTCGGCGGTTTCCTCGTTGGCAGTGTATATTTAGCCTTCAATCCCTTAAATACCCCAGTATTTTTGGCCTTAACCGGCGTTTCCCTAGTCCTGGGTGTCATGTTCGTGATTCCCATTGGTGGTGGGGATATGCCGGTGGTGATTTCCCTGCTAAACTCCTTTTCCGGTTTAGCTGCATCCGCTGCCGGTTTCGTAGTCATGAATAATATGCTGATCGTCGCCGGTGCCTTAGTCGGTGCCTCGGGGATCATCCTGACCGTGATTATGTGTAAAGCGATGAACCGATCGCTCACTAACGTCCTGTTTGCCGCTTTCGGTAGTGGGGAAGGGGGCGAAACTGCCGCCGCTGCTGGGGACATGGGCGATAAAACCGTCCGCTCCATTGACTCCGAAGAAAGTGCGATGATGTTAGGATATGCCCGTTCCGTTGTCATCGTTCCCGGATATGGCATGGCCGTCGCCCAAGCACAACACGCTGTCCGAGAATTGGCCGACCAATTAGACCGCTTAGGTGTAGAAGTCAAATATGCCATTCACCCCGTAGCGGGTCGGATGCCTGGACACATGAATGTCTTACTAGCCGAGGCCAATGTGCCTTACGAACAGTTGTATGACATGGAAGATATCAATGCCGAATTCGATCGCACTGATGTCGCCTTAGTCATTGGCGCAAACGATGTCGTCAATCCTGCCGCCCGAGATAATTCCGCGAGTCCCATCTACGGAATGCCGATTTTGGAAGTAGATAAAGCGAGTCATACCATTGTCATCAAACGCGGCATGAGTACCGGATTTGCCGGGATTGACAATGATTTGTTCTACAAAGATAAGACCATGATGCTATTTGGTAGTGCAAAAGATGTGATTACCAAGTTAGTCTCGGAAGTCAAGCAGTTGTAAGTGAATTAAGACTTACACAGTCTTAGAGAATCAACCTTAAATAGAGGGGCGAGAAAGCGATCGCCCCTCCATTTATTTATGAGGGGTTTAAAAATGTTATAGCGGTTCTGTGAACTCAGGAGATACAGATGCGATTAATTATTAAAAATCTCCCACCCACTAACAAAAAAGGTATCTCATAAGAGTGGAAAACCCTATAATTAGGATGGGGACACCGCAAAGGAGATATTAAAATTATGGCAGTCCGTCAGCCTCGCTATAGTCAAGAAGAATTTGCCCGAAGGGGGGATCACTGGTACGAAACTCAAATCCGCCAAAACGTTGAAGCGGGGAATCACGGCAAAATCGTCGCGATCGATATTGAAACCGGCGCTTTTGAAGTAGCTGATGAAATCTTGGATGCCAGCGATCGCTTATTTAAAAGGATTCCAGAAGCCCAACCTTGGATCGTTCGCATCGGACATCGGGCTGTTGATCGTTTTGGTGCAAGGAGTCGGAGAAACCCCGCATGATGGAGGGTCGGGTCAATACAAACTGTGAAGCCATCATTTCCATTGTTGTTGCAAATGAGAATCGGCAGTCCCAACTCATTGACGCGGTGATAGACACAGGATATACCGGATTTTTAACTTTGCCCAGGGAAATTATCACTGCTTTAAGTTTACCTTGGACAGGAGTCGAGCGAGGCACTTTAGGCGATGGGAGTGAAGTTACCTTTGAAGTTTATGCGGTGAAGGTAATTTGGGATGGTACATACCGTGATATTCCAGTGAATGAATCCGAAACCGATCCCTTGGTTGGTATGAGTTTGCTCTATGGTTACGATTGACAAATCCAAGCTATTAAAGGGGGAATCGTCACAATTAGAAATCTCCAAAATTCTCAAAATTTTATCCCCTAAACATTGTAGAATTAGCAGGGGCGTAAGCGAAACTATGCTGTAGGCTTTACCCCTTCCAAAATGTACCTCATAACTAGGGGAACCGCTATATATCATTAACCAATCCTTTGTAAACCTTTGACTTCCATCTGATGACAATCACGAGTGAAACAATTAAACAAGACCTCGATCGCCTGAGTGACGAGCAACTTCGTGCCGTTGCTGATTTTATTGCCTTCCTCAAATTTCGAGATCAACGCCATCGTGTTAACCTCAACGCCACCCAGCTTGCTTCCCTGGCAACTGAGTTTGCGGAAGAAGACCACACTTTGGCAGAAGCAGGAATGGATGATTATGTAGAACTGTTGGGTCAGGAAGATTAACCATGACGAACCCAATTAAACGGGGAGAAGTTTGGTTAGCAAATCTCAATCCCACTCAAGGTTCTGAACAAGCAGGGATTCGCCCAGTAATTATATTCCAAAATGATATTGTTTCTCAGTTTTCCACAACAATTCTAACCATTCCCCTCACAACAAACCAACGTCGTGCCGCCTTGCCAATTTGTCTGGCGATCGCCCAAGGAAATGGCGGATTAGCCGAGGATTCAGTTGCGTTATGTTTTCAAATGCGAGTATTAGATAAAACTCGGCTAATTCGGAAGTTGGGACAGCTTAATGCTGAAACAATCATCCAACTAGAAACGGTCGTTTTGATAACATTGGGATATGATTTATAGCACTGTCTGGTTAGAGAATCATGACTTACCCCCCATCGCAAAGCAAGTCTAAATAAATTAGATGAGTTCAAACCTTCCAGACTGGATGCGGGGCAGTAGATAAATTGCCCCTACATAATTTCTTTAAATGTGTTTCCATCACCCAAAACTGACGCCAGTGGGTTTGACAAACTCTAAATTATCAACATTCCACACTTGACCATCAAGGGCCATTTGTTCGATTAAACTAGCTAATCTGAGGGCTTTCAGGGCTTGTTCTCCGCCGACGGAGGGTTGATTGCCGCCGCGAACACAGTGGATAAAATGTTCTAATTCAGCGTGTAAAGGTTCAATATTACTGGTATAAACTTTTTCGATTAAGCCATCTTGGCGATACAGAACTTGACCATATTCGGTCCTGTAATTTGCTGTTGTTTTCCGATGAATTAAAATTTCATTGTTGAGAAAATCGGCTTCGGTGAGGGAATGTTTGCAATGGGTGACGATGCGCCGTAATTTTCGGTGAGTGACTTTACTAGCGGTGACGGTGGCAATTACACCATTAGCAAATCCCAAGGTTGCGGTGACATAATCTAAATAAGAATTAGCTTGTGAGGTGTCTTGACTGGTGCGACTGCCACTGGCGGTTAATCGCACAACAGGGGCGGCAGCTAATTCTAAAATGAGGTCGATGTCATGGATCATTAAATCCAAGACGACGGAGACATCGTTCGCCCGATCGCTGTAGGGACTCATGCGATGCGCTTCGATCGCCAGCACTTGTTCGGTTTTGAGAACCTTGCTCAATTCCTGGAATGCCGGATTAAACCGTTCAATATGACCCACTTGCAGAATACATCCCGATTCTGCTGCCTCATTTACCAAAGATTCTGCTTCCGCAATACTCGCGGCGATCGGTTTTTCAATTAAAACATGAACCCCCGATCGCAAGCAGGTCATTCCTACCGCATGATGCAGGCGCGTGGGGACGGCAATACAAACCGCATCCACATGAGGCAGCAAATCTTGATAATCTTCAAAAAACCGAATCCGATACTTACTGGCGATGTCGAGTCCGCGCTCTACATTAACATCAGCCACCCCGACTAATTCAATATCTTTGAGCAAGCTGAGAACCCGGGTATGATGTTGTCCCATACTGCCCACGCCAATCACCCCAATTCGTAAGGGTTCCGGTTGACTTTTTAGATTATGATGATTCAATTGCCGAGCTTTCATGGGATTATTTTGCACTCCTTGATGTCTCTTCCACCACCATTAGTCAGAGCCGCTTGACAGGCATCTGGCCTCGCACACCAACCCGATAGTATCACAGGCGATCCCGTTGTAAAGATTTACAACATTTTCGACCCCCTCCAGTATAGAGGGGGAAATCCGTTTTCGAGGGAGTGAGCTTTCCAGGGTTTGAGGCGATCGCCCCCCCGCACCCCTCCATCTCCCCCCACCCTTCAAAAAAAAGCCACCCTCAATGGGGCGGTACAGTCAGAGTCAGACAAACCGGGTATCTGACCCAATTTCTGCTCAGAGGCAACAAATTAGGCTCAGAAACCCGGTTTCTGGTTCGACTAGGGAACTCCAAAAAATAACATCTTCCAGGAGGGATCCCCCCAACCGATTGGCGTTCTTAAGGGGGGCTTGAATAATGCTGCAAAATTTCTAATGCAGAACTTTTTTTATGGAAATCCCTAATTTAATGGGCAACCCAGGTCCTGGCCCTGAAATAAAAGCGGACCCTCATGAATCCGCCTAAACTTTAAAACGTGGAGCCATTCCAGCCCCACATGGAGCCCTCGGCATCGGTAAATTCGATATAGATCCGATTTTGCGGAACCCCGATCGCCTGGTGAATCTTATTGCAAAAATCTTTGCTCATCGCTTGGGTTTGTTCGGGACGAATTGTCCCTACACTCTTGACTTCGATATAGCAAACCGGGTCAAAAGTCCCCGCAAATGTCATCGAGACATCCGCATTAAATGCCGTCATCACATAAGATTCAGGTTTTCCCAGATGCTTCGCCAAGCTGGAGGAAAGTCCCTTGAGCAGGGTTTGGATTGCAGCATTTTCCGGTGTAGACACGGAAGTTTTAACTTTAATCAGGGGCATAAATTGACCTTCTAACTTGCGTCTTGCTGATTCAAATCGGGATCCCGAAACAGTTTCTATCCCAAATTATCCGCCGTAATTCCAGCCGGTGCTTTCTAGCAACAAGGGGTCTCCTTCTCGGTGGACTCCTGCCGCAATCACTTCGCCGACAAAGACGGTGTGATCGCCCTTTTTCACCGAACCCACCACATTACATTCCACATACCCTAGGGAGTCGGAGATAATGGGACAGCCGGTTTCTCCCAGATAAAACTCCACATCTTCAAATTTATCCCCGACCCGTCGTTGGGGTTTAAAGAATTTTTGGGCTAAGTCTTTTTGTCCCGCTTCTAAGACACTCAGGGCAAAAACGCCACTAGCTTCAATCATGGCATGGGAGCCGGAATCTTGTTTAACACAGTTGATGACTAAGGGGGGTTCAAAGGACCCCTGCATCACCCAACTGGCGGTGAATCCGTTGACATTTTCCCCATCTTTGACACCGCAAACATAGAGTCCGTGGGGAATCTTTCTGAGGATTGTTTTTTTCGCTTGTTCGTCTAGCAAGGCTTTACCTATTTTTCGATACAGAACTGATGGACATTTATATTAGAGTATCCGACCGGGCATCATCCCTGCCGAGGGGTCGGTCGAAACAGGTGGGTATGTTCGGGATGGTAGAGGCGCGATCGCGCAGTTTCTTTCCCTGACTGCTTTTCCGGTTCTGCCAAAGCTGGACTAATTAAATACAGGGTCGTCCGAATTAAGTTTTCACTCTGGGTAACTTGGGCCAT
The DNA here is from genome assembly GCF_025370755.1 of Laspinema sp. D2d. Taxonomy (GTDB): domain Bacteria; phylum Cyanobacteriota; class Cyanobacteriia; order Cyanobacteriales; family Laspinemataceae; genus Laspinema. Next base: position 163,425 of record NZ_JAMXFC010000005.1, read on the forward strand.
CTCTTTCAGAGGGACCACGACAATTTTTTCATCGGGCCACCCAATCCGGTAGCAAATGGCGATCGGCATTTCTGCGGGATAATGTTCCATCAGTTTGGCTTGAGCTTCTTCAATGTGGCGCGCACTCAGATACAGGCACAAACTGGCTTTATGGGCGGCTAAAGCCGCTAATTCCTCCGATTCCGGGACTGAGGAAGCTCGACCACTGACGCGGGTCAGAATGATGGTTTGCACCAGTGCTGGGATGGTGAGTTCCAAGTTGAGTTTGGCTGCTGCTGCTTGAAAGGCACTAATTCCGGGGATAATTTCACAGGGAATGTCCGCATCGGCTAAGGCGTGCATTTGTTCGGAGATGGCACTGTAGAGGCTGGGGTCCCCGGAATGGAGGCGAACGACGGACTGACCTTGGCGCACGCGGTCAATCATGATGGGTAAGATATCTTCTAGGGTTTTATTGCCGGTGGGAATAACTTCGGCATCCGGACGAACCCCTTCTAAAATTTGTTTAGGAACGAGGGAGTCGGCGTAGAGAATCGTATTGGCGATCGCGAGGATTTTTTGGGCTTTGACCGTTAATAACTCGGGATCACCCGGTCCTGCACCGACGATATAAACAGCGGGTTTGAGCGGTGCAGAGGCAGTTTTTTGGAGGTCAGTTGGCTGGAATTTTGACATCAAACTAAAACAAAATCAAGGAAAGAATTGAGAAGGTTCCGGATGTTACCGGCTCTATGAGGTAATCAACCACTGGTAGATGCACCCTGGTTTAACCCTAGAATTTATTCTAGGGTTTTTTATTTTTTGCAATCAATTATAGGGCAGGGTTACGGTAAAAATTAGAAACCGGGCTTCTTGGCAATATCTGTGCAACTTAGGCAAAAATTTAAGATAGAAACCCGGTTTCTAGTGCTTGGTTTCTTTTGAGGGGAATTTCTAGGAAGAAGAGGGTTCACTATTGTTCCGGGATACCACATCTGGCAAAGGACGATTGAACCCATAAAGCCAGACTAAGCCAGCGATTCCTATGACAATACCCGTTAAACTGACAAACTGAGCCATTCTGAGAGGACCGAACATTAAGCTATCGAGTCGTAACCCTTCAATCCAGAAACGACCGCAGCTATAGACGGCCATATAGACTAAAAATAATGTGCCAACTTTTAAACGGGGTTTGCCTTGGAGGTCCCGAAAGAATAAAAACAGTAATAAGGCAAATAAGGCCAAATTCCACAGGGATTCATATAAAAAAGTGGGATGAAAATATTGCTCGCCCACATATTGAAAGGGCCGAGATTCTGGGGGAATGTAGAGTTTCCAGGGTAAATCTGTGGGTCTGCCGAAGGCTTCGGAATTAAAGAAGTTTCCCCAACGTCCGATCGCCTGACCTAAAATTACGGAGGGTGCGACTAAATCGGCTAATTGCCAGAAGGGAATTCGTTTGAGTCGGGCAAAAATTAACGTGGCGATCGTCCCGCCAATAATTGCGCCGTGAATGGCAATGCCGCCTCGCCAAATCGCAAAGATTTGGCCCGGATTATCGGCATAATTTTCCCACTGAAACAAAACATAATACAGTCGCGCCAAGGGAATTGCGCCAACCACTAACCAAAGGATCAAGTCACCCATGAGGTCCGGGTTGATGTTGCGGCGTTTGGCTAAAAATTGCGAGAGACTGACGCCAATCAAGACGGCAGTCGCAATTAAGAACCCATACCAACGGATGGTTAAGGGTCCGATTTCAACGATGATCGGGCCTGGGGAGGCAAAGGTCAAGGCTAGGGGTAGAGTAACAAGAGTCATAACCTTAATAATACGCGCTTAGGGGGACGACAGGTGCAGTTGCCTTGGTTGTGTTTTGTTTCTAGGGTACTTCACGCCATAAAGTACATTGAAGGAACAAATAGTCAGGGGGCCGAATTTTTGCTATCTTCAGGGGGAGATAGGCGCGATCGCCTTGAGACCCCAGGGCAATTCTATTTACTTAAATTCAGATGAACTTTCCCCTAGCGCGGCAATCGTTCTACCACGAGATTAACCAAAACGACGACCAAATCGATCTCGCTAAGGCAGCGCTGTACATCGCGCAAGAAGAATACCCAACCCTCGATCCGGCGGAATATCTGAATGTGCTGGATGTGATGGCGGGGGAGGTGGCACAACGGTTAAAGGATCAACGCTATCCTTTGCGAATTGTTAAAGCGATCAATGACTATCTCTTTGAAGATTTAGGGTTTACGGGTAATACCCGGGATTATTATGACCCTTGTAATAGTTTTCTAAATGATGCGATCGCCCGTCGGACTGGCATTCCCATCACCCTAGCATTAATTTACCTGGAAATTGCAAGGCGGCTGGATTTTCCAATGGTGGGAATTGGGATGCCGGGACACTTTTTAATTCGCCCAGAGTTTGATGGGGCGGGTATTTTTGTGGATGCCTTTAATCGGGGTGAGGTGTTGTTTCAAGAAGACTGCGAACAACGTCTCCAGCAAATTTATGGTCCGGAAGTGTCCATGCGTCCGGAGTTTTTAAAAGCGGTGACGCGCAAACAATTTTTGGCCCGGATGCTGACTAATTTAAAAATGATTTATCTGAATCGCGGGGATTCGGAGAAATGCCTCGGGGCGATCGAACGGATTTTGCTGTTATTTCCCGATTCACCGTTGGAATTGCGCGATCGCGGTTTGTTTTACTATCAAAATGGCCGATGGACTCAGGCCCGTCAGGACTTACAAACCTATTTGGATGGAGTTCCCCAAGCTGAAGATGCCTCAATCATTCAGCAAATTCTCGATCGCATCCGTTGGCAAGAGAATGAGTAAGGAAAATCTTAAAAACGTTGTTGTATATACATAGGTTTCTAGTTTTGTCAATATTTCTTTGGAAAGAGCTTTTAACCGATTTAAGATAGGTTTAGATCGGGATCAAGTTGTTCAGCAATTTGTTTGAGGCGATGGAGTTGGGCCTGCATATCTTTTTGGGTCCAGGTTGCAGCAAATAGATTGAAGCCCCAGGCGACTAGGGGATTGGGAATTTCAAATTCAAAACGATTGACGAGGCGAGTTTGGTTGCCGTCCGGTTGACAATCCCAGCGATCGCAGCCTTTGAAAAATCCCTGAAACTCCCACACAATCAGTCCCGGTTGTCGTTGGGCGATCGCACAGTTTAAGCTGGGTTGCAACAGGGGAATATTCAAAATAAACCGACTACGACTCCCCACCCGGGTATCCCATTCGCCAATCGGTTCGCAACGCAAAGCGGGATTCAACCATTGGTGCATTAATGCGCGATCGGTAATACAGTAATCAACCACCGTAGGACTCGCCTGAATTTGAATAGACTGTTCAAAGACTTGAGATGACATGAGAAATGAGACCTAATGATGACAAGTTGTTATAGAAATTTCCCCGAGAAAGGGAATCCAACTGGGAGAGGCGGGGCACAAGGCCAGGAGGAATCGGTCCTAAAAGACAGCAGACCCTTCCCTCAGACTGGGGCAGAATTGTTACAAATCACTACAGTTTCAATCTTTTGTGACAAATTGTCCCTAATCTAATTTCTAGTTACGAACAATTGAAGCATAAAGCGTTTGCTCTGCCTCAGTTGAGAGTGGGGAAAAACGCAAAAGATCGCATAGACTACAGCAAAAGATGCATAGCCCTGTAGGATAAGGGCAAATGCACTGACTGGCATTTATTGAATGATCAACGCTGTTGAACGGTCATATCGGAAGTACACTCAAATCACCTTATGAATGGAATTTTGCACGGAATATCAGCAATAGCGCGGGGAAGTTTAAGCCCCGAAGCGCTGCTGGCTCAGGAACCAGGATTCTTTTCTGGCTTTGCTTTGGGGAACGTTACAGGATTTTTTACGGCGCTCTTTGAACAGTTGGGGTCATTCCTGCCCAGTTTATTAGGAGCGCTCGCCATTCTCATCGGTGGCTGGTTTGTTGCCACGATTGCGGCAGGAATTATTAGAAAGGTCCTCCACAACACGAATCTGGACAACCGGATTGCCAGTGCCGTCATGGGACGAGCACCGGGACAGGAGATGCCTCCTACTGAAAAGTGGATCTCGAATACGGTTTACTGGCTGATCATGATTTTTGTCTTGGTCGCCTTTCTCCAGGCCCTGAATCTGGAGGTGGTTTCCCAGCCCTTAAATCGGTTCTTAGAGCAGATTTTCGCCTATCTACCCAAGATTGGCGGTGCCGCAGTTCTGCTGGGTGTAGCCTGGATCCTGGCAACCCTGTCTAAAATGTTGCTGACTCGGGGATTAGCGCAGTTCCGGTTAGATGAACGGCTTGCAGAAACAGCAGAGACGACAGACCCCCAGACTGCTGGGGAAAGCCGGTTTTTACTCAATGAAACCCTCGGTAATGCGCTCTACTGGTTTATCTTTCTGTTCTTTCTGCCCCTAATTCTGAATGCCTTAGAATTAAATGTGCTGCCGGTTCAGAATTTGGTCAATGACTTTCTGTCGGCAGTGCCTAAAATTCTGATGGCCCTGATTATTGGGGCTGTCGGGTGGTTTATGGCCCGGATTGTGCGGGGGATTGTCACCAACTTGCTGGCGGCGACAGGAACCGATCGCCTTGGTGCTCAATTGGGACTGTCCCGGACTCAAGACGGAATGTCGCTGTCTCAACTGATTGGGACGATTGTCTATGTCTTGATTCTGATTCCGACGGCGATCGCGGCGTTGAATGCGTTGGAAATCGCAGCGATCTCGGCTCCTGCGATCGCCATGCTGTCGCAAATCATGTCCGCCATTCCCCTGATTTTGACTGCCGGGTTCATTTTGGCGTTATTCTATGCGATCGCCAAGTTCACCTCGGATCTGGTCATCCGCATTCTTCGTAGCATCGGGTTTAACAATATCTTCTCCTGGATCGGTCTGCCAACGACCCCCAGTGGTAATCCGCCCCAACCCCCACCGGCAGATGCACCGGATATGCGATCGGGTCAACAAACCGTCGTCCAACCCTCCTCGTCTCCCACGAGAACTCCCGCAGAAATTGTCGGGATTGTTACCTGGGTGGGCATTATGCTCTTTGGAGCAGTGGCAGCGACTGAAGTCCTGCAATTGCCAGCCCTTACCATCATCATGCAAGGCTTACTGGTCATTGCTGGTCAGGTTCTCGTCGGTTTGATCGTCTTTGGCATTGGCCTTTACCTAGCAAATTTGGCCTATCATCTCATTTCCGGTTCCCGAGGTTCCCAATCTCAACTTCTGGCTCAAGCGGCTCGAATTGCGATTATTGCTCTCGCCGGTGCGATGGCACTCCAACAAATGGGGATTGCTCCTCATATTGTTAACCTGGCCTTTGGTTTACTCTTTGGTGCCCTTGCTGTTGCCATTGCCTTAGCCTTTGGGTTAGGGGGCCGCGATGTGGCCTCGGAGCAATTGCGAGAATGGCGCAATGATTTCAAACAACGACAAGAAAAATAACAAGAGGGTTCATATCCCATAATTTAAGTATCTCTCTTTAAGTGAGAAATATCCGACCTTTTCAGGATAAAGCCTTGAAAAACAAGTTTTAATTTAACTCACTTGAGTTTTTGGGCTTTTTTCTTTCTCTCACTTTTAGGAGTTTTTCTTGAAGTTCCTCCTTAATCCGACCCATAATGGTGGTTTCATCAAGGGAATCAATGATTCGGGTGACCACAGCTTTTGGCCCATCCGGTCCCCAGGATGCCCCATTAGCCAAGTAGGTTTTGGTCACCTGACCAATGGCGTAGGAGGAAAACCCGGCGACACCGGCTTGGGTAATGGCAACGGAAAGATAGGGGACTAAAGATGCCCCACCCGTAGCCGGTGCCGCTAATCCTAATAAACCTTTCAGGGATGATAATCCCAGATTTGCCAAGAGTTCGCTGGCACTAATTCCGCCCATACTCAGGGCTATTTTTTTGAGCAGATTGATGGCACCGGCTTGAGTCATGGGAATGCCATAGAGCTTAGATAAGGTTAAAATTGTAGCGACATCAATCACCGCCCCACTGAGGATATCGATCGCCGTAATCGGATTGAGGGCGATCGCCACCGCTTTCGTCATCACCGCATTCCAAATCAATCGGTTGGCACTCTTGTCCCGAATCTGCATTTTGCGCTCAACCAATTGTTCATTCACATCCCCGGCATACAGCAGGGTATTCAACGCCACCAGGGATTTCCCCTCCCGGTCTAAAATTTCCAGAATTTTTAATTTTAAGTCATCGACTTGGGGTAAACCCCGCTTCATCTGCACCGCCATTGTGCCATCGCTTCGCGGGGTCGCTTGGGCGACTAAGGGGGCTGCTGCCGCCATAACGATTTCATCCTCCGACAGGAGTTCTTTGACCCGATCATCGCGGATTTTACGATAGACTGCCTCCCGATCGGCTTCGGGATATTGGTCAATTTTGTTAAAAATCAGCAGCATGGGTTTCCCCGCATCCCGCAACTGGGAGAGGGCTTCATATTCCACCTGGGTCATATCCCCGGCAACGGCAAATAAAATTAAGTCCGCACGAGAAGCGACTTGCTGGGCCAAAATTTCCCGGGTTTGACCATCCACTTCATCGATTCCGGGAGTGTCAATCAGTTCGATTTGAGACTGTCCGATGCCAGAGAGGGTAAGTTGGGTAATGTTGCCCTCTCCGCCATCGAGGGGCGATCGCTCCACTCGCCAATTCACTCCCTGAGAGGTCCGGGTTACCCCATGAATCGGCCCGGTTTCAAAGACATTCTGCCCCAATAATGCATTTAAAATCGATGATTTTCCCCGTCCCACCATGCCAAACACAGCGATTTGCACCACCGTCCGTTCTAGTTTATCCAGCATGGTGCTGAGTCCTTCAATCTCTGGATCCAAGCCTGCTCGTTCTTCCGGAGTCAGGTCCAGATTCGCCACTAACTCTCGCAGGGCATCTTTAGCTTGTTTGTAATTCAGGTCCGCTTGAATATCTGCAAACGACAAAATTGCCTCATCCAGTTCTCCATCTAAATTGGCGGAACCGGCTGAGGGCATGGGGGTCTGATGGGGGTTAGGAATTTGTTCCTCGTTCTCGTTGGAACCTCCGTGAGTCATAAGAGGTGGGCTATCCTTCAGCGCGCTACACTACCAATCCTAGTGCAGACCCGCCCGAGACGGGGAAATGAAATTGAGGTATTCACCTTCAATTTCCAGGATTAAAAGAATTTAAGGGTGGGATTTTAAGCAATTTGGCTCATGAAAGATAAGTCAAGGGCACCAAAATTTGTACTTAAGGCTACGTTGATATTTTCTAACATTTTGATGAGCCAAATAATGCTATCATTATTAGAATTTTCATAGTGGTTAAACAAGATGGAAAGCCGTTTTTCTAAGTAGGGTTTGACTTTCCGACAGAGCAGTACAATTTTCAAAAGCATTCCGGTTGTCCGGGTGGGTCCAATATTAGAAACCACATCCAGAAAGATAAAATGAGTGGGCTTTTGAGAACTTTCTACGACTAAAAAATTCAAAAGCTGGCTGCAAGTTCTAACGACTAGAAAATCACTGAGTTTCTGGGAATCACTCTGGGGCAGGGTGGCTTTTAAATGCTTACATAACTTGTCGTTAAATTGGCGTTTGCCATATTCGGGGTCGATGGACCCGATCAGGTAGTCGTATAGATCCGCTTTAAATTCTGCGTAGTTCGGAGTCTGACTGGTGTGGGTGATAAAGCTCTGGGCTAAGTCGCGGTAAGTGTGGCCCCCTTCTGCTTTGCCGACATAATCTTTGAGGGAATAATACAGTTCGCGATCGCTGAGTAAGGTGGGATTGTTCACCGGCGATAGGTTTCGGACTGCATTCACATTTCCCGTCCGTCGGACCTGCGATCGCCGGACTTGATAGGTGACATACTGGGATAAGTTAATTTCAAATTGCCGTTGCCGTTGCGCTTGAATTTTGCGCACGGTTTGTTGATGCTCATAGCTGCTATCTTCACTCAGCAGGCAATGAGAATAGAGGTAGGGATAGCGATCGATAAACGTTCCCAAGGGCCGATGCTCTTTAGGCGGGCTGATTTCCGAACTATGTTGCACCACCTTGGATAACCGGCGTAGGGTCAGGTACTGCTCCGTTGCGGTGAAATCTTTGACCAATTCTTGCAACTGTCGGCCCGTTCTTGAGCGACTATAAGGATTATAGCCCCCAGGTTGCTCAAACAGGGCCACTAACTCCGGAATCGCTTCTTGCGTTTGGCTGTGCATTTGCCAGCGATTCACTAAAATGTGGCAACATCTATTTAGAATAAACTTAAAATCTTGGTCCATGCCCTTATAGGTAAGCATTCGACCTAACGCCCCTGAGATCTCAGATTCGGGGTAGTCCCTGCCTTCAATAAAGAGGCTGTGAAAGCGCGAGATCATTTCGGACGGTGGCTCCGCTTTCACCAGATTGAGGAGGTGATCGTATAGTAACTGCTCCTCCTGGCTTGTTTTTCGGTTGTAAGGATCCGTTCGATGATTCACTTGACTTTCCCCCTGCCCAGATGTTTGGCTTGATTCAATTTTCCAGAGCGAGCGTTTTCAATAGGACACCATTTTCCCAGTGGAATATTGGCCCGACTTTGATAGATAATTTATGTTTAAATCCGCTTGGATAATAGCTATCACACAGATTCAGACCAGTCTCAGGCCACTGGGATTCACCCATGTTACATGAAACTCCCTAAAAGAGTCGGTGATCTCGGGCCACTTTTGAATAGGTCTGAGCTTTCCCTGATCCATAGGATCTCTATCTATTAGAATAACCTAGGCAGATCTCCTCAACCATTCAGTATGGTAAAAAGTCTGTGAAGATGCCAGGGGGGATTCACGGAATTTTAATGAAGATTTATCACGGTTGACCGTGGAAACACCTTTATGGTATATCCGATGCTTAGATTGGGGCGATCGCTGGCTTCGTCACCGCTTGCGGGGATGGTATCATTAATTTTTATTAAATTCAAGTCCTGCCACCATGTCTCGTTTTGTGACCCTTGCTCAACTAATTTCCCTCTTGAATGCCCAAGTCGTTAACCCGCTCTCGGAGGAACTTGGCGCAAAACAGGCCCTCAGTATTATTACGGATACGCGCAATTTACGGGCCGGTGAGGTATTTGTGGCCCTAAGAGGGACCCAATTTGATGGGCATCAGTTTATTGGGTCCGCATTTGACAAAGGGGCGATCGCGGCGATTGTGGATCGGGACTATGTGAACACCCATCCAGACTGGCCCCTTTTGGTGGTCCCGGATACCTTGGCAGCTTATCAGGCGATCGCCCATTGGTGGCGAACTCAGTTTGACATCCCCGTGATTGGCATCACCGGATCCGTCGGCAAAACCACGACTAAAGAATTAATCTCAGCGGTTTTAAACACCCAGGGTCCGGTTCTCAAAACCGAGAAGAATTATAATAACGAAATTGGTGTTCCCAAAACTCTCTTAAATTTAACCTCAGACCATGATTATGCCGTAATTGAAATGGCGATGCGCGGGAAAGGAGAAATTGCCCTCCTCGCCAAAATTGCCGCCCCTACCATTGGTGTCATTACCAATGTGGGTACTGCCCATATTGAACGCTTAGGTTCTGAAGCGGCGATCGCCTCCGCCAAATGTGAGTTATTAGAAAAAATGTCCCCAGAAGGGATTGCCGTCCTCAATTACGACAATTCCCGCCTCATGGAAACCGCAGCAAAAGTCTGGTCCGGCAAAACTCTCACTTATGGGTTAACTGGGGGAGACTTGCAGGGAACCTTAAAAGAGGGGGATTTCCTAGAAGTCGAAGGCGTAACTTTCCCAGTTCCCCTTCCTGGGGAACATAATGCTTTAAACTATTTAGCCGCATTAGCCGTGGCAAAACTGCTCAATGTGAGTTGGGAACCCCTCAAATCCGGTTTAACCGTGGAACTCCCCGATGGCAGGGCGAGACGGTATGAATTAGCCGATGATATTGTGCTTTTAGATGAAACCTATAATGCCGGTTTAGAATCCATGACCGCTGCCCTCCAAATGCTGGCAAAAACCCCAGGAGAACGGCAAATAGCGGTCCTGGGAACCATGAAAGAATTGGGGGAGCGATCGCTAGAATTTCATGAGCGCATCGGCAGCGTTGCCCAATCCTTAAATTTGGATGCATTGTTTATCTTTGCCGACTCCGCAGAAGCCGAAGCAATGGCAAAAGGTGCTACAGGTTTACCCGTAGTAGAAATTATCGATATCGAACAGCCGAATGCCCATGATTACCTCTGTCAGCGTGTCAAAGATTGGATGAAAAAAGGCGATCGCATTCTCTTTAAAGCCTCTCATTCCGTCCAACTTGAGCGCGTCGTCGAAAAACTACGGGCAGGTTAAATTTCAAGTAAGCACTAAGCCGTTGCTTTGGTCTAAAATTAAAACTCATCGAGTCGTTATAGCCCCAGTCCAGTTATCAAACTCAGACCCCAAACCCCGGGATTTTTAACAAAATTTATTAGAAATTGGCAGGAATTTTGTCAAAAATCCCGGGGGTTTCTCTCTACTGTACTAATATCCTATCACCTCCATCAAAGTAGTCAAATATGGCAATCAGACTAGATCGGATTATAGTCATTGACATTGAAGCAACCTGCTGGGAAAAAGAACCGCCCCCCAATCAAGAACGAGAAATTATTGAAATTGGCATTTGTCCCCTGGATATCACCTCCGGGGAATTACTCGAAAAAGAGAGTATCTTAGTCAAACCAAAACAGTCCCAAGTGAGTGAATTTTGTACCCAACTCACCACCTTAACTCAAGCACAAGTGAACCAAGGGGTATCCTTGGGACAAGCTTGCTCAATCCTCAGAAATAAATATATTTCACATCAAAGAATTTGGGCCAGTTATGGCGAATTTGATAAACGACAATTTGAAGTCGAGTGCGAGAAAAAAGGGGTTCGCTATCCCTTTAGTAATCGTCATATTAATGTAAAAACTTTGTTTTCTGTTATGTATGCGTTAGAAAAAGAAGTGGGAATGGCTGGGGCATTAGAACGGCTCAATTTACCCTTAGAGGGAACCCACCACCGAGGTCATGATGATGCTTGGAATATTGCTCGAATTTTGTCTGCATTAATTACCCATCACCGCAAATAAACTCATGCTTAATATCATTAACTTGAGCGATCGCCAGGATGCCTTAATCGAACCCTTGAGTCAATTACTCCTAGAAGGGTTTCGCGAAAACTGGCCGGAAGCATGGCCCACCCTCGATGCCGCCCGACAAGAAGTTTTAGATTCACTGACCGATGATAGAATTAATCGAGTTGCCATCAATGAAGTAGGCAAAGTTTTGGGATGGGTTGGCGGAATCTCTCAATATAACGGCCATGTTTGGGAAGTTCATCCCCTTGTCGTTGCCGCGAATTATCGCCGCCAAGGAATTGGCAGAACCCTCCTGCAAGATTTAGAAAAACAAGTCAGACAACGCGGTGCATTAACCCTTTGGTTGGGAAGTGATGATGAAATGAATATGACCAGTCTTTCTGGAGTCAATCTTTATTCTAATCTGTGGGAAAAAATTCGGGATATTCAAAATTTACGCGGTCATCCCTATCAATTTTATCAAAAATGTGGATTTGAAATTGTTGGAGTGATGCCCGATGCTAATGGTAAAGGGAAACCAGATATTTTCATGGCAAAATCTGTGGGTGTTCCTTCCTCATCTCATCAGTCTGAATAACCTGAATAGTAATATCAACAAGTGGGAACATCTGGCGGCTGATGAGTAGAATACAGAAAGATGTTCCCTCTCTTTCGTGTTTTGAAATTGCTATAAAATCTTTAAATCATAGACTATATATGATAAAAAATTCGGTTTTTTGACTTTTAAAACCAGAATTTTCTATCAATTATTTTCGACTTCATAAACCAATTTTTTGTTTTAAGTTTTCATCCGATGGGCCAAGTTTAGCAATATTATAGTCCTTATTGGGATAAGAGCGAGAAGGGTGATCAACAAAGAGACCCGAGGTGGTGCGTGGGGGTAGGAAACTCAGAAGTATCCCCCGCGATCGCAGGCTAAATTCTACCAATTTCTTGACCGGAATTGGGGGAGCCTGCATTTCAAAAGCCTGGAGTGATTTGTCATCTAACAGGCAGCGAAAGGCTACGTTAATTAGGGATTTGGGAACTAGGGGGAACCAGCTAGAAATCAAATCTACAAAAACTTGAACCAAATCTTTAGTCCAGGGGGAATTGTAAACATATTTATTTTCATAATCGGTTTTAAATGCTTTTATTCCTTCGAGGGTATTGGGAAGGTTTTTCATGTGCATTCGCTGACTAATTTCCCACCAAAATTGTACCCATGCCTGTATTTCATTTCCACACATCAGCCGCCAGCCAAAACGGGCATTCCATTCCACAGGCTCCACAATTAAAACAGTGGTGACGTATAAAAAGTCATCGTTATGAATGGGAAAGTGACTGTGAATATAATTCATGCGCTCAATACAAGCACGACCCTGTTCGCTATCATAGCCATGCTTAATCATTTCATACAAAAGAATAGAGGTGTCATCATACCGCTTTTGGGGATGTGTCTTCGCATAACCTCGTTTCGCAACCAGACCCGCTATTCGGGGACCGGCAAAGAACCGAGCAAATGCCATTTCTATTTGACTGCGTTGGAAATCCCAAGGAAACTCATAGCTCACCATGATTTTAACGATTTCTGCATGGTCTTTTATTGGGTCCATTGCCTGGATTTTATTCAGATTATCATAACGTCCCATTGTCTGCTCCAAATGGTAGTGATTATGCCCAAATTTAGCACTAATTTATTGATAAATTCAACGACAGAAATTGTTACTACAAACTAAAAAAATTATTGTGTTAAATACCATGACTTTTTCCGATGACCCAGTGACGGCGGAAAAAGCGCGCTAGGGAGGACTCTTCTAAGGATAAATAGATAGGTCGGCCGTGGGGACAGGTGCGGGGGTTACGGGTGCGTTGCCAGCGGTCTAAAATATCCTGCATTTGGGGTAAAGTGAGAGGGGTTCCGTTACGGATGGCGCTACGGCAGGCGGTGGCGACTTGTGCTTGTTGTAAGTCTCCTCCTAAGCTCAGTTCTATGAGGGCGTCGGCACAATCGTCCCGTTCTGCTAACAGTTCGGGGAGGGTGCGAACGGCCCATAATTCGCTGCCAAAGGGTTGGATATCAAGTCCGAGGCGGTTGAGTTGTTCGAGTTGGGCGGGGGTGAGTTGATTGAGGACGATCGCGGGTTCGATAGGGACAAGTTGCCAACGATCGCAGAGTTGTTCGTATAAAATGCGCTCATGAGCGATATGTTGTTCCACTAACCATAATCCGTTAGGATGTTCCGCAACGATATACATTTGGCTGACTTGGGCGACAGCGCGTAAGTGCAGGGGTTGCGCCCGACTGCCTGATTGGGAATTCTCCTCGGGGTTCGGGTTGACGTGATATGCGCCTTTTTCTTCGGACGCTTTCAAGAGTTGGGTGACGCGGTGTTGTGCGGCGTCGGGGGTGGTTTCTGGATTTAACTGCAACCCTTGGGCGATCGCCTCCTTAATTCGTTCTTGCCATTGGTTGATATTCTTGAGATAAATTTCAGCTTTCGCCGGATGCCGGTTCCAGTCGATTTGTTCCGGGGAAATTCGCAGATGCAGCAAGCAAACGGGGTATCGATCGCGCGGTAAGGTTCGGGCAAATCCAGCAATTATGGTTTGTTCCAATTCCGGCGATCGCACACAGCGTCCGTTTACCGCCACCTTGATCCAATCAGGACGTTGGCGATGACAGCGATCGGGTAATCCCAACACCAGGGAGATGGATTCTGCCTCACTCACCGATAGGGTTAACGCTTCTAAATCCCCACCTTTGACCCCGCGCAAAATTTGGGGCAAAATTTGCTGCGCACTTTGTCCGGGGGTAATTTTAAACCAAGGGCGATCGTCTTGTTCCACCTGCCACAGCACATGAGGATGGCATAAGGCGATGTGCTGAATCATCTGCTGGATATTTTTAACTTGTTGGGAAACATTGGGCAACCCCTGACGCCGGGGTTTCCAGCGTTCAAATAGATCACAGACGGTTACAATTGTTCCCGGGGCGATCGCCGTGGGTTGGACTTGTACTGCTTCACCTTGAGAATTATATTTCGCACACCATCCCTCACCTTCTGCGACTCGACTCCTAATTTCTAACTGGGACAACTGTGCCAAACTATGCAGGGCCTCACCTCTAAATCCTAAACTGGTAATGTTCCATAAGTCGTAAACATTGTGAATTTTGCTGGTACTGTGGGCAGTTGCCGCCTGTTGCAAATTCTGCACATCCATCCCACATCCATTGTCCGCCACCCGCACCCGCCAGAGTTGGGGCCACACTGATACCGAAATCCTCGTTGCACCGGCATCTAGGGCATTTTCTACCAATTCCCGCAAAACTGCCGCCAGAGAGTCGATCACTTCTCCAGCGGCGATCAGATGTACGACATCTGGGGGTAGGGTTTGAATAATCCGTAACCCGTTTGGCATTTCGTTCCTAGAATTGGGTGGTAACAGAACTTCGTTCACTTCCGTTGGGGTCACTCCTCAAGCCGACTAATCGGTTCCTATGGTATCAGAAATCGGGGACAATGAGGGGGATAGCCTTTCCTGGACTCATCGGGTACAGATGCGATGAAGAAGGGGTTGGCGGGGGCAAAAAAAATGTACAGGATCACTAGGGAACCGCTCTATTCACAATGGGGACTTCCAGAAACGGGATTCTGACTTCACGAACGAGTAGGTAACCTTGTAAACTCGTAAATTTTACCTTAATCGTAGCCACAAGCATAAACTATTGTTGCTAAATTCAACGGTTTCTGGAACTCAGTGCTTTAATAGAAGTCATCCTAGCGAATATAAAACACTTCTGGACCCATCACCGATGTCTTTAGAATTATTTGATGCTAGTTATTACCTTGCTGCCAATCCGGATTTGGCTGCTGTTGGAATTGTCAGCCCAGACCGACTGTACCGACATTTTCAAACCTCGGGTTTAGAGGAAGGACGGCCTTTTTCACCGTTTGTAAATCTAAATTATTATCGAGAACAAAATCCTGAATTAGCCTTTGCAGGACTTACCTCTAACAGCCAAATTTTAAAACATCTGGAAGGGTGGGGGATTGCGGAGGGGCGGAGTTTCTCCCCTTTGTTTGATCTCAAGTATTATGTGAATGCAAATCCGGGCCTTGCCTCAGTATTTGCAGGCAACCTGGAAGGAGCATTTCAACACTTTTTAACCCGAGGATTTGCTGAAAATCGCCGATTTTCCCAATTTGTTGATTTGGACTACTACTTAGCGGTTAATCCGGATTTAGAGCAAGCGTTAGGAGGCGATCGCCGTGCGGCATTTTACCATTTGGTGAATACCGGGATTGCCGAAGGACGCCGATACTTGCCGGGAGATATCGGGGTCATCAATTCGTCTCACACTGTGGGGTCTGATCCGAACACCCGTCCTGTTGTCACGTCCCTGGATACGGAAGACTACTATAAGTTTCGTCTCGATACTTTTAGTGATATCAGCGTCAAATTGGACGGCAACGATGCCTCAGCGAACATTGACTTAATTCGGGACCTGAATAATAATGGGATTCCGGATGACGCTGAAGTACAAGCGGCGATCGCTGCGGAAAAAGCTCCTGTCTCACAACTTGATCGCTTTGCCACAGCACCGGGAACCTATTTTGTAAAAGTGTCTGAATCTGAGGGAGATACGGCTTACCAAATTAACGTCTCTGCCATTCCCTCAAGTCGCCTCTTGCAGGCCAATCCTGATAATACTTTAAATGAGGCATTATGGATTGGAGATTTAACTCGTCCTCAAGCCCATAAAGGGTTTATTGGCACTCAAAATTACCATGATTTTTATCAATTTACCGTTAATTCTACCAGCGATTTACGGCTCTCTTTGGAGAATTTAAGCGCTAATCTCCAAATTCAAGTAATTCAAGACCGCAATGCGAATGGTATTATTGATAATGGAGAAATTGTTTCAACCCAAACTAATAATACTCGCAACCTGATTGATTTAAACGGGGATGGAGAAATTGACTTCATGGAGTATCTCAATTCCTTCCGACCCGTAGAAGAACCCGAACCCTATCCGGCCACAGTTTACCTCTCTGGGTTACTACCAGGAACCTACTTTGCCCGAGTTGTTCAGGTTGATAATGAGACACCTTACGATTTGATGATCGAGTCTATTCCATCGGGAGTACCCGCATCCGGTGCAAGAAATACCGAACCCATTAGTTTCGGACAGATTGGGGTATTACGCGATCGCTTTGAAGTGGCTGATTTTATTGGCGAAGCTAACCCTTACGACTTTTATCAATTCGAGGTCAATCAGACTCGAAATATTGATATCAAATTGCAAAGTTTAGAACAGCCTGCGGATTTGTTCTTGATGCAGGATATCAATAATGATGGTGTTTTTACCTTCCAGGAATTTATCGCTTATCCCCAACAAGAACCCACATTCAGCCCACAAATTAATCGGGTACTGGGACAAGGAACTTATTTCCTGGGGGTGGTTAAAGTTGGCGGAAATACACCCTATTTCCTCACCATCGATCAAACGGCTCCCAACCTACCCTCTTCCGGCGCGGGAAATACCTTGGGGACTGCCGCCGATATAGGACTATTATCCGAGGTGCAAATCCCCAGTGATTTTTTGGAAAGCACGAACCCCGAAGACTACTATAAATTTACGCTGGATTCTTTTAAAGAAGTCCAAATTTCTCTGTATGAACTCAGTGGAAATGCTCAACTTTCTTTGATTGAAGATATCAATGTAAATGGGGTCATTGACCCCGATGAAGTCATTGTTTCCTCGGAATCTCAGGGTGCCTCTCAAGAAAAAATTGAACGGATTTTGAATCCGGGAACCTATTTTGTCCGGGCCAATACTATTCAAGGAGATAGCACTTATAATCTTTGGTTAGAAGCTAAAGTTCCAGAACTTTTCCCCAATGGAGGGGGGAGTAATGTCGCGGAAGCCTTTAATTTTGGGTTGCTCGATCGCGTGCAGCGCACATCAGGAATTATTGGCACCGAAAATCCCAATGATTTTTACCAATTCCAACTTGATCGCCCTAAAACCATCAGCCTATTTGTAGATGGGTTAAGTGATAATGCCGATTTGTATTTAGTGCAAGACCGGAATTTTAATCAAGTTATTGAACCCGAAGAAGTGGTTGCCCTTTCCACTCAAAAAGGTTCTACATTAGAACAAATTCACCTCACCCTCGATCCAGGAAACTATCAAATTTTAGTCTCCCAAGTGGGGGGTCCAACGGCCTATGATTTGAGTATTTCTCCACAGCTTTTTAATCGCTCATCGGGCTATGGAATGGTGAATGCAGCAGCCGCAGTGGCAGCAGCGATCGGGACTGAACCCTTCGTTGCCGCACCGACACAGGTGGGGTCGAATTGGGTTCCCGATATGGTGAATGCACCGGCTGTCTGGAATCAAGGTTATACAGGTGAAGGGGTGATTGTTGCCGTTATTGATGGTTATTTAGACTATACTCACCCTCAGTTAGCAGGCCGGATTTGGACCAACCCCAATGAAATCAACGGCAATGGGATTGATGATGAGGGCAATGGATTTGTTGATGATATCATCGGCTGGAATTTCTTGGAAGGCAGTAATCAGATTAATCGCATCGATCCTTTAGAGGGTCATGCCAGTCATGTTGCGGGAATTATTGCGGGTAATAACAATGGCATTGGGAATACGGGAATTGCTCCGAATGCCGTGATTATGCCCGTCCCTGTCATTGGGGCATTTACGGGAAAAGAAGAACAAATTGCTGATGGAGTTCGCTATGCTGTGGATAATGGCGCGAGGGTGATTAACTTGAGTTTGGGCGGTGGGACTGTGAATAATATCCTGAAAGATGCCCTCATTTATGCGCGAGAAAAAGGAGCCGTTATTGTCTCCGCCTCGGGAAATGATGGACTTAACTCGCTTGGAGGAGATCAACGGTTTAGTTCAGTCCGATATCCCGCCGCTTATGCATCAGAATTCGGGATTGCCGTGGGTGCAGTGAATCGCGATCGCCAGATTGCTGACTTTACCAACCGTGCAGGTACTGACCTCCTTAATTATGTGGTTGCACCGGGCGAAGATGTCTATTCCTCGGTGCCCATTAATACCTATGATTTCTGGAAAGGAACCTCAATGGCGGCTCCCGTTGTCAGCGGTGTAGCGGCACTCATGCTGAGTGCTAATCCCAATTTAACTCCCGAACAAGTTGAGCAAATTATTACCGGAACTGCCAATCCTAATGGTATTATTGAAGATGGGGTCTTCGATATCTTGGGTTAATTTAAAATCAACCGGATAGGGACATGGCACAGCCATGTCATAATTGAGATAGAAAACTTCCTCTCATCCGGTTGAACTTTCAATTCCTCTAAAAACTAGGAAGAGTAAAAAAAAGCTAAATCACGCGGTAAGATAGCGAATCGGGCAGGAGGGGGAGCATCTTGCTCCCTTATTAGACTAGGAAGCAAGATGCTTATACTTATGAATTTTCTGACAATCTTGATTGACACGGGCTATCTCTGGCTCACAGAATCTGCCCAGTTTCATCAAACAACATCAGATTCTGTGCTCTCACCGAATTCTATAGGAGTGTAGAAATGAAACGCAATGTTGTGGTTTTTTCTGTCTTGAGCTTCTTGACAATTTTGGCGCTTGTGCCGTTGAGTTGGGCACAATCGGATCAGAATATTGATCCGCGCTGCCGGACCTGGTATCGTCGGGTGACGACGGAAGGGGGTGTACTCAATGTGCGAGAGAATACCGATCGGACTTCAAAAATCCGGGGAACAGTTCCGAATGGTACGGTGGTATTATTTAATACAGGCGATCGCACGGGAAATTGGTCGGAAATAACTGTACCAGGCGGGTTGACAGGGTGGGTCGCCGATCGCTTTCTCACCTACCATCATTACGGGAACACGCAGTTTACAGGGACAATGCAGGTCAAAACCTTAGAAGGGGGACCCGTTAACTTGCGATCGCCCAGTGGAGAAGTGATGGGTCGTGTCCCGAACGGAACCCTTGTAACTGCCGAGAATCATACCGTAGGCTATTTTGCCAATGTCATCACTCCCGAGGGTCGCCGGGGTCAAATCGTGACTCAATTTTTAATCTGCAATTAGCCAGTCCTCCAGACACCGGATCTCAAAACGGTGAAACCCTGAATTCCTCCCGACCAAATTGCACTAAAATTCAGGTAAAAACCTCAATGGAGACGGATACAATGGGACGAAACGCTAAACTTAAAAAAATCAGACGGGAAGCGCCACCCTCAGACGCAGCACCCCCGGTTCAACCCGAGGAACCGACTAATTTTGTGCGAGAAATGGACCATCAGGGTTATCACTTGAAACAAATGATCCCTGCACCGGATATCCCGGAATCCCAAATGGAGCCCAAAGCACAAAACCCCAGATTGTAGCCTCCCCTTTGGATGAAGAGTGGAGTTATCGGGTGGGTGAAAGTTCCGGGGTGACTCAGCGATCGCCAGCTAGGGGGTTTCTGACTCAGTTTTCTCATGCTTGAATCCCTGAATCCCTATCTGGCGGTGGAATACCCGGTTCAAAGAGGAGGTCCTTTGGAGCAAACAGTTGGCTCTGGGTGCTCTTAAACTCTACAATCAAGAAAGGAATCGCGCTCCCAGCTACGAGGACAGTGGCTCACCGTTCCTTGTAGGGCAGGCGATCGCGACCTGACCCCACTCTCGGGTTTTTCTGCCGCACGATTTAAGGTTTGATTATGTTGGAAATGCTCCTATTAGATATCTTCGTTATTCTTGCCGTTCTCTGGTTCATTGCGGATCCGAACAAGCCCAAACCTGTGATGCGTCGTCCGAAAAAAATGCCCTCCCTTCGACGTACCCCATTGGTTTCTTCAGGGCCCTCCTATGTTGAACCTAAAAAAATGACTGCCGAACTGATGCCGCAAGTCTCGGAGTGGCGATCGCCTGAATCCGTCATTCCCCATCAAGAATCCACGGGATCCGAGTTGGTCACCCCCAGCGCACCACCTTTGGAAAAAAAATCCGTGCGCAATCAGAGCAAACAGGTGAACACTCAGCCGATGTCTGGGGAAGCTCAATGGGGTTCAGTTTCCACCAAGTAACGCCTGCGACTTAGCCCTATCCACCCAGGGCGATCGGCCCATCCCCAAATTCAACCTTAAATCCATGAGTGAATCCTTTCTGGTTAATCTTAAAGAAGCCTTCCTGAATGCACCGGGGTTTTGGGAAGGCAGTCTTTCCGAAAAATCAGGTAACTGGTGCAAGCGAATTGAGGGAGTCGATACCACAGTGACGGATGGGTATTCGATTCTGGGTGATTTTGTCAGTAACCTCAGCGTCCAAACCTTTCAACAACCCGGACTCTATCTCCATTGCGAGAAAAAAGGCAGCAAAAAAGCGACTCAGAAGCGGTTGTACAGTTTATTTGTACTCGAACCCAATGGCACAGTCCAAATTATCAAAGAATACCGGAGTTCGAGTAAAGATTGGGCAGTGGAATTATGGCCGGATATTGAAGCCTTTCTGGCCTTGCAAACCGATGGGGTAGAACAACGACGACAGCAACTGCTTTCAGAAATCGAATCCTTGGAGTTTCAACTCTCTCAGCGTCGCGCTCAATTAGCTGCTTTGGAGTTTTCTGACCTCTTTTCCTCCTCTACTGTACCCCCGGACTAACTTTCTCGCTAATCCGTTAAATGATTAGACTGCTCGCAAAATAACAGATTGATCCCTCTTTGTCTCCGGTCGATCCCCCTCTTACAAGAGTAGGTTTTTTACGCTCAGGGAGATTGCCTTAGATTAACTGCACATCCGGTCCCCTCCCCTTGGCAAGGGGAGGGTTAGGGTGGGGTCCTCTTCATCTGGCGATCGCCACGTCACGAAGAAAGAGGTTGGCACCCGGCTCCATACAGGTGCGATCGCCTCCTTATGAGTGACGCGCAAGGGGCGCAAGCCACGTCAGAGAGGACCCCACCCTAACCCTCCCCTTGCCAAGGGGAGGGGACCGGAGATGTAGTTAAGCGTAAAAAATCTACTCTTGTAAGGAGATCCCCCTCCCGTCCCCCTTGGAAAGGGGGATGCCAAAGGAATAAAGGTTTAGTGCTCATTCATCGGTGTTTTTAACCTGATTTGGGTTAAGTTTCCCGGGGCAGTTAACGAGATTTCGAGCTTTTCGGCGATTTTATAAATTTTTGTTAAAGAACTGTGGGGTTACACCCCTCATGGTTTAAGATAAGGTGCATTAGTAGATGCACCCTGATGGCTTCCCGTTCAACTTGAGCGGGATTTTTTTTTGTCCAGGGAAATAAAAGCTCCAGGATTGAGAAGGGCGCAGGGACAATCCATCTGCAATCTTCAAAGCTCAAGACTCAATCCTGGGATGGTGATGAAGCTTAACCGAGTGCCTCCAAGGGGAGTTAGCGGATATAAGGTCGGCCCTTCCAGAAAATGCCCACCACTACGGCGATAAAAGACCGTTCGGAAAGATCCACGAGTAACCCCGGGATGGGGAGAAGGGACTTAATGAAAAGCCCGAGGAGTATGCAAAAGGCTAAGGCCCACAGACTAGGGGTGTTGAGCATGGACCGATTCCAAAGTTCGCATCCATAGACGGCGATCGCCCCCATTCCGATCCCCCATGCAAACATCACCAAGATTCCCAGGGGAGGTGCATAGAGTAACGTCAAGGCATTCCCAAGGGCGCTGGATTGGCTCGCACCATAAGCCACCCAGACCTCGACTGCAGCCACAAGTTGGGTAGTGAGGCCCGCAACCGGCAGAAGGGAAGTCCAGGGCAAATATTTTAAGCGATCTAAGGGATTGCTCATGGGGAAAAAGGCCGCTAAATTATCTCTTAATTTTAAAAGAAATCGATGCAAATCCCAGATTGATCCGGGGTGATCCAGTGAGAGAACAAGGATAAATCACGAGAGCAAGGCATCGGGGAATAGATTCCCCCATCAGTGGCGTGATATTTAGTAGAGATTTGCTGATTATTTTTACAGACAAGGACAAGGGCTTAAGTTAAACTGAGAAAACAAAGGCAAGCCCGGTTCGTAACAGAATGTGCCGACTGAGCGATCGCCACCCTAAAACCCGTTTGAACCCACCCCGAGAAGACTTGTTTGAACCGTTCTGGGGGTATTTTAACTTTTCCCTATTCTGACTGGACCAATCTACCCACTGGACCTATGATAGAAAGCCAAATACCGACCCAAGCCCTCAACGGTTTTAGAATCATTGATCAACTGAGCCAAAATGCTCGGTCCAGCGTCTATCGCACCATCCGATCACGGGATAACTTACCGGCGATCGTGAAAATCTTGCACTCAGAGGGAACCAATGCCGGAGATTTTAGCCGATACAAGCAAGAGTATGAAATTTATCGGCTCAATTTAGATGGAGTAGTGCAGACTTATGGCCTCCAAAAGTATAACCAGGCGATCGCCTTAATCTTAGAAGACTTTGGCGCAGAATCCCTCAAACAATTCATCAAAAATCGCACCTTGACTCAGGCGGAATTTTTAACCCTTGCCATTCAAATTGCCGAAGCCCTGGGTTCCATACATAGTGCCAACATCATCCACAAAGATATCAATCCCGAGCATATCCTCTTCAACCCCGAAACCGAAGAAGTCAAGCTGATTGGATTTAGCATTGCCACCATTGTTTCCCAAGAAAATCCCCCCTTAAAAAATCCTAACCTCTTAGAAGGTACACTGGCCTATATGTCCCCGGAACAAACCGGCAGGATGAACCGCACCCTGGATTATCGGACCGATTTTTATTCCCTCGGCGTCACCCTCTACGAACTCCTGGTCAACCAACTTCCCTTTACCAGTCCCGAACCGATGGAACTGGTCCATTCCCATCTGGCAAAACAGGCAATTCCCCCCCATCAAATTGACCCCTCCATTCCAAAAGTTATTTCCGACCTCGTAATGAAATTGCTGTCTAAAACCGCAGAAGACCGCTATCAAAGTGCGTGGGGACTCCAAGCCGATTTGGTCGTCTGCTTGATGCAATTAGAGGCAACTGGAGAAATCGAAGAGTTTATCTTAGGGGAAAATGATATTTGCCGAAAATTTAATATTTCTCCTAAATTTTATGGACGACTAACTCAAATTAAAACCTTATGGAATGCTTTTGAGCGCACCTTGAACTCCCAACGAGAAGTGATGGTAGTCATCGGGGAAAGCGGCATCGGGAAAACTGCCTTGGTGCAGCAACTCGAATCCCCGATTGCTAAAAAAAATGGCTATTTTCTTTCTGGAAAGTTTGACAAAAATAAGCAGGATATTCCCTATCTAGGCTGGATTAAAGCCTTTGATGAATTAGTGGCTAACCTGCTCATGGAACCCGACGATCGCCTCAAATGCTGGCAAGAGCAACTGAAGATAGCATTGGGAAACAATGGACAAGTCATTGTGGAAGTAATTCCCGAAATGGAGCTAATTTTGGGCAAGCAACCACCCATCACAAGTTTATGCCCAGCCGAAGCCGAAAATCGCTTTCATCTGACGTTTCAAAATTTCCTCAAAGTCGTCGCCACTCCCCACCATCCCTTAACCCTATTTTTAGATGATATTCAATGGGCAGATGCCGGGTCTTTGCAATTAATTGAACGGCTGATGACGGTAGCCGATCCGGGACTCTTTTTAATTTTATCCTATCGGGAGATAGAAGCGCCCCTCCCCGGCAGAGATACGGTTCCCCTAGTTTTAGAAAGGTTGGCCCACATCGAGCAAACCGGAGGAATTGTCAATCGTATTGAGTTAGAACCGTTAAACTTAGCGAGTATCAATCAGCTATTAGCCGATACCTTTCAATGCTCTTTACGACAAGCCGGACCTTTGGCGGGATTAGTGGTAGATAAAACCGGAGGAAATCCCTTTTTTATTCAAGAGTTTTTGAGAGCGTTGTATGAGGATGGGTTAATTGAATTTGATAATAAAAGTTTAGCATGGCAGTGGTCCATTGAGAAAATAAAAAGACGAGGGATTACAGATAATGTCGTGCAACTGCTGGCGGCGAAAATCCGCAAGCTGGGGGAACGAGAGCAATCCGTACTCAAGTTGGCGGCTTGTATTGGTAAACGCTTCGATCTGCAAACTTTGGCGGCTATTTCCAAGCAGTCTGTGAAAGAAACGGCGGCGAATTTGCGAGCAGGAGTCACCCAAGGGTTTGTGTTACCGGCAACGGAAAGTGCCGACTGGTCCGTGACGATCGCGGAATGGAAAGCCAACACTCATGAAGAAGCCAATTTGGATTGCTTGATCGCACACTACAAATTTGTACACGATCGCATTCATGCCGCTGCTTACTCTCTGATTTCCGATACCGCCAAGTCGGCGGTGCATTTGAGCATCGGACAATACTGGCTCAACCAGACTCAGAGCGATCGCCGGGAGGAGATTCTATTTGATATCATCAATCAACTCAATAAAGGTATCTCACTAAGTGCTTCTCCCGGGGAGCGAACACAAATTGCTGAATTAAACCTACAAGCCGGACAAAAAGCCAAGCGATCGTCCGCCTACCAAACGGCGCTCAACTATCTCAATCAAGGCATTCAACTCTTAGGGAGCGATCGCTGGCAAACCCACTATGACTTAACCTTTACCCTGTATCAAGAAGCCACCGAAGCGGCTTATTTATGCGCGGATTTCCAGCAAATGACGACCTTAGCTCATCCCGTCATTGAAGCCAGCAAAACCCTGCTAGATGCCGTCAAAATTTATGAATTCAAAATTCAAGCTTGTATGGCCCAGGCTCAACCCTTGGAAGCTGTACAAATTGGCGTACAAATTGCCCAACAACTGGGGATTAATTTAATATCTAATCCCACCCGAGCAGATATCCAAAGGCAACGAGAAAAAAACCAAGCGGCAATGGGGGACAAAGAGCCAACTGACTTACTGGCATTACCTGTCATGATGGAACCCCAGAAACTCGCCGCCATGAGAATTCTCTCTAGCTTGATATCCGCAGCCTATCAAGCCGCCCCTTCCTTACTGCCGCTGATTGTATTTGAACAGGTCAACTTATCCATTGCATCGGGAAATTCACCCTGGTCCGCCTTTGCTTATGCCACTTATGGGGTGCTTTTATCGGGCTTATTTTGGGAAATTGAACTCGGGTATAAATTTGGACAATTAGCCTTAAACCTGTTATCCCAGTTCGGTGCAGGTCAAGCCAATGCTAAAATTTTAACGATGGTAGAAGGGCTAATCAATCCTTGGGCCGTACATCTCAAAGACACCTTAATTCCATTACAAAATGCCGAACGGAGTGGGGTTGAAAATGGAGATTTAGAATGGGCTTCTTATGCAGCCAAAAACCGTTGTCAAAATTTATACTTTATTGGAAAAGACCTCAATGAAGTAGAACGGGAAATGTTGTCTTTGAGGCATTCCCTCACCGACTGGCAACAGATGAACGTCGTGCAATGGAATGAAATCTATCGGCAAGCAGTGCTGAATTTGTTGGGAAGAAGTGAGAGTTCATATCAGTTAGTGGGAGAAGCCTATAATCGAGAACAAGCGCTTTCGTTGATGCTCACTGCCAATGATCGGAACGGACTGCATGATTACTTTGTGAATCAATTAATGCTGTGTTATTGGTTTGAAAATTACGACGAAGCGCTGATGAATGCCGAAGAAGCTCAGAACTATTTAGATGGAGCGATCGCCTTGCCGGTGGTGGGGCTGTTTTATTGGTATGATTCTCTGACGAGAATGGCTCTATGCGATCGCGCACCGGAAGAAGACCGAAAACTTCTCCTCAAAAAAGTCGCCACGAATCAAAAAAGGCTGAAAAAATGGGCCGATCATGCCCCGATGAATTATTTGCATAAATCTTATCTCGTTCAGGCCGAAAGAGACCGGGTTCTGGGTCACAAATTGCAGGCAATGGAGGGATATGATCTGGCTATTCAACTCGCCACCGAACAGGAGTATGTGCAAGAAGCAGCCCTCGCCAACGAATTGGCCGGGAAATTTTATTTAGGATTAGGAAAAATCACCCATGCGAAAGCCTATATGCAGGAAGCGCGGGAGGGATATAAAAAATGGGGAGCAACCGCAAAAGTGCAGCAGTTGGAGTCTACCTATTCCCACTTGTTACCCGTCACTCCGGAGCAATTTCCTCCCACGAATGCACAGAAACTAACCCCGAGGGGAGTCTCCGTTTCTCGGGAGAGTAGCGATCGCCTGGATTTGACTACAGTTTTGAAAGCTTCACAAGCGATCGCCAGTGAAATTGTCCTCGATAAATTGCTGGCAACCCTGATGAAAACTGCCATTGAAAATGCCGGAGCCGAAAAAGCATTTTTAATTTTAGATGTTGAGGGCAAACTGTTGATATCAGCTTCCGCTTCTACGGCGGCTGAGGCAGTAACGGTCGAACAATCTCTGGATCTGGAAACTTGCGCCGATTTACCCGTGGCGATCGTCAAATATGTGGCGCGAACTGGCTCTAATTTAGTTTTAAGTGATGCCGCTTATGAAGGAGCATTTACCAAGGAGCCTTATGTGGTGGCTCATCAGTTAAAATCCTTGTTATGTACCCCAATTGTGAACGGGGGAAAAACATTAGGAATCTTATATTTAGAAAATAATTTAACCCGGGGAGCTTTTACCCGGGACCGCCTAGAAATTTTGAAAATTCTCTCCTCCCAAGCAGCGATCGCGTTGGAAAATGCTCTGCTTTATGCCAACTTGGAAGCCAAAGTACAAGAGCGTACTCAGGCTTTAAATCAGGCCAATGATGCCTTAAATGAAAAAAATCTGCGCTTATCCCAAACCTTAGAAACCCTCAAACAGACCCAAACTCAACTCATTCAAACGGAAAAAATGTCCAGTCTGGGGCAAATGGTGGCGGGAATTGCTCATGAAATTAATAATCCCGTGAGTTTTATCTATGGAAATCTTAATCATGCCGAAGAGTATCTGGATGACTTGTTTAATTTAGTTTATCTTTATCAACAGCATTATCCGGATTCAAAACCTGAAATTCAAGCAGCGATCAAGGAGATGGATCTGGAGTTTTTATTGGAAGATTTACCTCGGTTGCTCTCTTCCATGAAAACCGGGGCCGATCGCATTCGCCAGATTGTTCTAGGATTGCGAAATTTCTCTCGTCTGGATGAATCAGCGATGAAAGAGGTTGATCTTCATGAAGGGATTGATTCTACCCTGTTAATTTTGCAGTCTCGTCTTACAAATAATGATCGACATTCGGGAATTGAAGTGATCAAAGAATATGGCAACCTCCCGAAAATTACCTGCTATGCCTCCCAAGTGAATCAGGTGGTGATGAATATTTTAAATAATGCGATCGATGCAATGGATGAGTGTGAGGGATTCTGGGTTCAGAACAACGAAGAAGGACCCGGTTATTCTAGATCCTCCGTAACTTCTGCGGCAACTTCTAGTCAAATGATTCCAGCGGATTTATACCCAGAGAAAACCCGCGTACCGAGAATTATCCTGCGCACCGAAGTGAGCGATCGCGATTGGGTTCAGGTGCGGATTGCGGATAATGGTCCGGGGATCAGTGAACAGGTCCGGTTGAAAATTTTCGACCCCTTTTTTACAACAAAACCCGTCGGCAAAGGGACGGGTTTAGGACTCTCAATTGCTTACTCCATTGTGGTGGAAAAACATGGGGGAAAACTACGCTGTATTTCCACCCCGGGAGAGGGGACAGAGTTTATCATCAGTTTACCCATTACGCCGCGATCGCCCGGTGAAATCGAGGGAAAAAAACCGTGCGATCGCGTCAGAGAATAGACCGCTTGCAAAAAAAGGATTAATCCCCCCAAACCCCCTTAAAAACGCCAATCGGCTTTAAAGAATTTTGTAAGAGATCTAATAAGCAGCGCCATTACCGCGAGGGAATACGCAAGTACCCCCTCGCAGCCGTTCATCTGAGGACTCTCGTCCCTAGCGCCTATAGGGTCATTTCTGCGTTATCCTGCTGACGATGACACGGTTGGTGCAGAAGCCCGATAGTTCGGATCGAGCCAGCAGATGGGTAGGGTTTCCCCCGAGGGGAATTTCAAATCTTCTTTCGCAAAAGCCTCCACCTCTTGCATTTCTTCTCCTGCATGAGAGCGGCCCTCAACTTCACCGCAACTGGGGTCAGACAAATCCTCTGTTTTGACAATTTCAATCAAATTGCCCGTGGATTTTTGTTCTAAAAACATATCAATTTCTCCGGTTTAGATCTAGGGAATTGTGATTTTTTATGCTTTGATTGTGAGTGCTTGTGCAAGGCGCTTGGATTACGCTGCTTTGGTTTTAGCTGCCGACTTGATGTTATAGATTGAGAAATAAAAATTTTGGACAGCTTTTCTAGTTTAAATTATACCGAATTTTAGGGGGGTTAGACAGGTTCGTGATCATTCTGAAAAAGGGGTAATTTAGAAAAACCCTTAGCCGGTTCGGGGTGGAAGTGCTCCAGAGCAAGCCCAGGGGAGAAGGGTTAACCTGAAAAGAGGGCGTTGGGAAACGGGGGGATAACAGGCGATCGCTCACGGGACTCACAGAAGAGTCAAAGATAAAGGGATCTGGAGAAGTCTCTGCATCCAGGGGTGGTGTAAGGTAACGTAAAAAGGTAAAGAACATTACAGAGGAATCATGGAACCAGATTCTTTACCGACAGAGGTGATATTGACCAAACCCTCGCAATCCTTGGGGAAAGTGCATTTAGATTGGAATCCGCAACCGGGGCACTATCTGGATCTTGAAGGAAAAACTTATGCCGTTTTAGAACGCCGTCATCGATATCAACTGAAATCGGGTCGTTATCGGTTGCAAAATATTGCTCTGTACGTTCAGTCAGCGCAGCGACCGATTGAAAAAAGCCTTGTAGAGGGGCGCTGGGTGATTGGAGAGGCCAACTGCCGCTTCAATGCTAAATCTGAACTGATTCGCTGTGCCGTGAATCCCGAGGGACCCTGTGCAGGATGTCGTTTTTTTGAACCCTTAACCGAATCCGAATCTC
This sequence comes from Laspinema sp. D2d, assembly GCF_025370755.1. Lineage (GTDB taxonomy): Bacteria > Cyanobacteriota > Cyanobacteriia > Cyanobacteriales > Laspinemataceae > Laspinema. The sequence goes on from NZ_JAMXFC010000005.1 coordinate 192,518, forward strand.
CAGAGACGCGATCGCTTCCGACTTAGGCATCGATCGCGTTTCTATTGGCACTTAGGCATTCCCGTTACCCAACATTTCCCCCGCGAGTAGATGCATCCCATTGGCAAAATCCCAACCTGATTGAGCGCGTTTACCCGAAAGCTGGACTTGTTGTAAGAGTAAAAAACCGTCGCCGGTTTGAATAATAGGCCCGATATGTTTGGCAATACTGACAATTTCACCAGGTTTGCCCTCTCCCGGATAGAGGGCAGGCCAATTATGTTCAAGAACGGTAAAAGACGGGGGAAGCTGGTCCCAGTAGCGATCGCCCACCGGCGCAGTCGCGATAATTTTGAGGTCTTGGCCGCGAAATTGCGCCATGCAGTTGGGAAAAAAGCCGCGAATTTGGTTATGGAGGGCGATCGCACTGCGGGACCAGTCCAGCACATAATCCTCCTTCTGAATTAACGGCGCATAAGTCGATTCCGCATCATTTTGGGGGACCGCTTGAATTTGCTGACGCCCTAACTTCACCACGGTTTTCAGCAACAACTCCGCCCCTACTGTCGAGAGCGTACGCGCCAAGCGATCGGCATTGTCTAACAGTTCGATGGGCACTTCCGCCTTGAGCAACATCGGTCCGGTATCTAATCCGGCCTCCATTTGCATCGTCGTGACGCCGGTAACCGCGTCCCCATTGTACAGAGACCATTGAATCGGAGCAGCCCCCCGATATTGAGGTAAGAGAGAGGCATGGACATTCACACAGCCGAGGGCAGGCATATCCAAAATTTCCTGAGATAAAATCTGTCCATAAGCCACCACCACGAATAAATCTGCCTGAGCTTGTCTCAAAAACGCCAGGGTATCAGCATCTTTTTTGACTCGTTCGGGCTGCCAGATGGGCAGATTATGAGCTAAAGCTAAACTTTTGACCGGGGACGGGTCCAATTGACTGCCGCGACTGCGACGTTTATCGGGCTGAGTGACCACTGCTAATACGTCAACCTCGGGAGTGGCTAACAGAATTTGCAAGGTGGGAACAGCAAAATGGGGAGTACCGAAGAAGACAACTTTCATGGTGCGTCAGCGCTCAGTGGTAGGTGGTTAAGGGGGGACTGATCAGAATGGAAGGCTCCGGAGTGGATAAGAATGGACTATTGCCAATCAACAGATTACATTTAGCAGCGATCGCCCTCCCTTGGCAATTGGGAGTTTCCCCTTGCTGGAGTCAGTCTGACCCCACCCACCTAAACCCCTGGGTTGTTTCCCCTCAGTCTGGGTCGAAATCAAAAGCTCACGTTCGCTTTGATCATCAGCAAGCAGCCCAAGTCCTATCCCAGTCTGTTTTTGTTGGCGATTCGGACTAACTCCAAGGCGGGATCACTCAGGGGACCCCGGGGCAAAATTCCCGATTGTATGGAAGGAGCGAACCGGGTTAGGGAACGGTGTGAGGACTGGACTGAAGCACCCTATCCGTGAGGGAGTATCAAGGAAGGGCGGGGCGCTTGCCCCAGATTCCGCCTACCGAAAACCTTTCCAAGGGCTAACCTGCAAAATGCCCCCGGAGGTAAAAACCACTCGGAATTCAGCCAAAGAGGAATTACTGCCGGTGGTGTTGCGGACATAATCGGCGGAGGGTTGATGCAACTCCGTTAGGGGAGTTTGATCTAGGCTCGTCGTGGCGAGTGCATCTGTTGCTTCGTAGTCCACGATCGCCCCTTCTGCATTCACCCAAATCCGATAGATCAGGTCCCGCTCAAAGTCGGGATTTTGGGTCCAGGCTCGGTCAATCGTCTCGTAAACCTGCTGTTGTAACGATTCCAGAACGACGGGATCTTGAATATCTGCCACGGGAGTGACTTCCGGGACCTCAGAGCGATCGCTTTCCTCTTCTTCAGAGCGATCGCTTTCCTCTTCTTCCTCAGAGCGATCGCTTTCCCAAGGGCTTACCTGAAGCGTGTTTGGGGGTTCAAACACTACTTTAAATACAGCTACTTCTTCCGCTGTTGCCGTCCCCCCATCCACAGGAATATAGACCAAATCCAAGAGGGGGGTTTCATCTTGATAATCTTGTGCCGCTTGGTTTTCCGGTTTATAGCCCAGAATCGCCCCATCACTCCCAGCGGTGACTTGATAGATTAACGCCTCGCTAAAAGTTGGAGTGGTTCTCCAGGCCCCCTCAATTTGGTTATAAACCTCCTGTTTCAGACGCTGCAATTCCGCGACATCAGTAATCTGTTGATTGCTCATCGGGGTGATGCCGAACCCGGCAGCACCAGGGGGGGAACCTGCTGGACTGCTGCCGGGACCATTGCCACTGGCGATCGCCGCTGTTCCCTGGCTCGACTCCTCGGAACTCTCTTCTGGGACGGGTTCGAGGGGACGTTGATATTCCGGAATGGGCATAAAGAAAAAGGCCAGGGCCGCGATCGCTAAACTCGATAGGCCCACCGTTGCCGGTAATGCGCGTTTGGCGACGGGTTCATGAACCTTCGCTTCTTGTCGGCTCAGGGGTCTTAAATTACCGTGGATCTGGGGTAATGTCTGGGTATCCGCACAAAATTGATCCACTGCCTCCACCAAGTCAAACAATTGCACTGCGCTCAAATCAATCTCAATCGGCGCACTGTTATAAGACTCCTGGGGTTGGACAATCAAGCGGTGCAAATTGGGATTAATTTTGTGCAACTGTACCGGCGTGGGGGCCCCATCTGGGCGTTCCACCGGAATCGTATAGAACGAGAAGCGCTTGACCCCACTCAAAAATTCTTGGGCATAGTGGCTGACTACGGTCACTAAACTTTGAAAGAACTCCTGTCCCCCAGCAATGGGTTCTTTACGGGGGGGTAAATAGCACTCAGCACTGACCAAAATCGACATCAGAGGTCGGGCACCATCCTGGCGATCGCCCGAGGGATTCTCGTCGGTTAATCCCTCTAACACCAGCTTGCAAGTCGGTAAACTATATTGACGTTGAATGCTCATTCAACCTCTCCATCAAACAAACTGAACCACAACCGTTGCATCCCTGCTGTCCCGGTACAAAACAGCAATTCCCCGAGCAGTTCCATTGCCAGGTCATTTAACTTTTCATTGGTATTATAAATCGCCACCCCCGCACGGCGCGGATTCATCCGACTCCGGAAATGCGCCCGGAAACGCTCTAGGTAATGAGATAATCGCAAATGATGCTCCAGGGGAATTTGTTTGTGTTGCAATTGCTGATAGTCCGTGAGTAACTGCCGAATTGTGACGGTCATCCTTCGAGCTAATTTACAAGCGATCGCGACCAACGCCTTGGCTTCCTCTAAACTCAGGGGGCGACGTTGACTATAGCGCCGCAGGGGATTAGTGCTTCGCAGCATCCAGAGGAAGACCCGATTTTTAATGATATCTTGCAGTTGTTCTTCTTTGGCGACGGCTAAGATCGATTGAGCTGCATTCAGATCCAAGGCTTCGATCGCCAACAGCAGCAAGTCAATTTGCAACCGGGCGCGTCTGGGGCATCCCCGCCCGGAAAACCCTGGGGGTTCCGGCAGATGCCCTAAAATGATGGGAGTGGTTGTTTCGGGTGGATGGGTTGTTTGCATTACGCTTACCGGAGCATTCATTGTAGTAATTAGCCTTGATGGATGACTGACTTGAGTGCAATTGACCGCAAGGTTTCCTTCTCTAACTTTGATTTTAGTATTGACCTAAAGCGTTGATCTTTGATCTAGCGATCCAAACGATCCTGTTGCCTCACCTTTCTGGTCAGAGCAACTGCCACCAGGGAACGCCCAAATGTTTTATTCTACCAATCCAGCGCCTTACCCCAAAAAAGATCCCAGGTTTTACCGGATTTGGGGAGGGATGTCGCTTGAAGAGGGCGACGGGGATGAGGAACCTCCGGGCTGAGTCCTCCTGGGTAATGGTAGGATTTAAAGCGCGATCGCACCCTTGCCGGTTTTATTCTAGCGACCGCCTCGGTCGGCGATCGGTACAGTAGAGGGCAGACCCTTGGATTGCGGTGCAAATTCTGTCCCCATTCGTCATCAATCCGGTCCCAAAAACCCAAGTCTGGGCCCGTGATTTACCCCTGATTGAAGACTGAACCCACCTCCTAGGCACTCTTTCATCTTCTAAACTTTACTTCTATGGATATAAAATCTCTAGTTCGTGACATTTCCGACTTTCCCAAACCGGGCATTCTGTTTCGGGATATTACCACCCTCCTGCGAGACCCCCAGGGTTTACGGTATGCGGTGGATACCATGACAGAAAAATGTGCCCCTCTCCAACCCGATTGTATCGTCGGCATGGAGTCTCGGGGGTTCCTGTTTGGGGTCCCCCTCGCGTATCAACTCGGCATCGGGTTTATCCCCGTCCGCAAACCCGGTAAATTACCCGCCCCTTGTCACGAAATTGAGTACGAGTTGGAATATGGTAGCGATCGCCTTTCCATGCACCAGGACGCCATCCAACCGGGGACTCGGGTCTTAATTGTAGATGACTTGATTGCCACTGGAGGAACTGCCGTTGCCACCGTCCAACTTTTAGAACTCGCCCAAGCTGAATTGGTTGGCTTTTGCTTTTTAATTGAATTGCAGAATTTGAAGGGACGACAAAGACTCCCCAATGTCCCCATTCTAACTTTGATAGAGTATTAGAACTAACGGGGCTGGATTCTCCCACCCTCTCTCCCCGGCTTTGTGACTGCCTAAAAGCGCCAACCTTTACCACCTAATTCACCCAACAATCATAGAGGTTGTTACCCAATACAAATAAAACCTATGGCTATTACTAAAGACCCCTCGGGTCCCCAACCCCTAGATCCGGCAAAAGACCGCTTAACTAACGCCTTCCGTAGCGAAACCTTTTTATATGTGGTTAAGCGCTTATTACAAGCCTTATTAACCCTATTACTAGCCTCTGCTTTGAGTTTTGCCATTATTCAACTTGCCCCGGGAGATTACTTAGATACCTGGCGGCAAAATCCCCAAATTGCCCCAGAAACCTTAGATGCTTTGACCAAAAGATTTGGTCTGGATCTCCCTCCCATTGAACAGTATTTCCGCTGGCTAATTCAAATTATCACTCGTGGGGATTTTGGGTATAGTTTCAAATATCTTCGCCCCGTGACTGAATTACTATGGGAACGGATTCCCAATACCCTGCTCTTGTCTTTTTCTTCTTTAATCCTAACTTGGGCGATCGCCATTCCTTTGGGGATTATCAGTGCCGTTCAACAAAATACCACCCTTGACAAATTCTTACGCACCCTCAGTTACATGGGACAAGGATTTCCCAGCTTTATTACTGCCTTGTTATTCCTGTTTTTAGCCCAAAGACTCTCTCCCCTCTTTCCCGTTGGCGGCATGACCAGTATTTACTACAATGAACTGACTCCCTTCGGCAAAGTTGTGGATATTGCATGGCACATGATTTTACCCACCCTCGCTCTCTCGATTACCAGTTTTGCTGGGTTGCAACGGATTACTCGGGGGGAATTATTAGATGTTCTTCGTCAAGACTACATTCAAACTGCCCGTGCTAAAGGATTGCCGGAAAATCGCGTCGTTTACGTTCATGCCCTCAGAAATGCTATCAATCCCTTAATTACCATTTTAGGCTTTGAATTTGCTAGTTTACTAAGTGGGGCATTTATTGCCGAATTTTTCTTTAATTGGCCCGGTTTGGGACGGTTGATTTTAGATGCAGTCCGAAGTCAAGATATTTATCTAGTCATGGTCAGTTTGATGATGGGAGCAGTCATGTTAATTGTCGGCAACTTATTAGCTGACTTACTCCTCAAATCCATTGACCCGCGCATTAAGTTAGCGAATCTCAAATAGTCGAAAATCAGGGGAAATTCCGATAAAATTTTATCCGAACTTCCCCTGATTTTCAATTGTTCTCAACAATATTTCGGGCTGTTTTATCACCCTTAATCGAAACCTTTTAGATAATTATGTACTCCCAAATTCATTATTTAATTCGGTCCAACATTGATGGCAGCTATATTGTAGCCCATCCCGATCGCAGAAATAACCCAGACAAACCCACAGACTCCGGCTATTTGCTGCTCTTTCGCGAACATTTTGATGCCTTAACCTATATGAATAAATATGCCCCGGACTTGAAAGATCGAGTGGCGATCGAATCCCTACCAGGTTCTCAGCTCGGTGCTATACTAAATCGGTGGGGGTTTATAGGAGTGGGTCTCGTTCAAGACCCCCTGCTACCCCGGGTAGAATTTTTAACAAAAAGTTAAGGGATTTTAACCCCTTGTTGGCATCAAAAATCAGGAAGTTAATATCATGACAACTGTCCCTTTAAATTTTAAAACAGCCCCAGGACATCAAATTTTAGCCGCTGCGGGGAAAACCGTTCTCAGACCCGGAGGACGGGCGGCAACTGAGCAGTTATTGGAATGGGCTAATTTTCAAGGGGGAGAAACGGTATTGGAGTTAGCCTCCAGTTTTGGTGAGAGTGCGATCGCCATTGCCAAACGGTTTGGAGTGCGAGTAGTGGGAGTAGAAAAAAATCCCCAAAGTGTTGAGCGATCGCGCCAAAATATTCGCGATGCCGGATTAGAATCTCAAATCGAAATTATCGAAGGAGATATTTTTCATTTAGAGGAGATTCCCGGAGAATTTGATTATGTTTTAGCCGAGGCAATTTTAACCCTGCAATCCCTCCCGGGAAAAACTAAATTGGTCAAATCCATTCGCCAAAAACTCAAACCGGGCGGCAAATTTCTCTCCCAAGAAATGCTCATTCGGGACAAAGAAGCAGAAATTCATAAAGTCTTAGCTCAAGTGATTCGGGTCAATTCCTCTCCCCTTTCCCTCACCCATTGGCAAGCACTTTATGCAGAAGCTGGGTTACAAGTGCAGCAAACCGATAGCGGAGGCATGGAATTATTAAGCTTGAAACAACTGATTCGCGATGAAGGATTGGGGGGAACTATCCGCATTGCCAAAAATATCTTAACCAATCCGCCCTTACGAGAACGGGTGTTAGAAATGCGCCAGACTTATCTTAACTATCAAAAAGAATTAGGCTACGTCACCTTTTGCGCGATCGCTCAATAAAAATTGAGGTCTAATTTAACTTAAAAACCCTGATTCTTTCAGTCCTAGGCGGGGGAATATTCCCGCCAAACTAGGACAATTCAAGGAAACCGCCCCAAGTTTATAGATTGCTTGGTAAAATTTAGGGACAACCCCTTGAATTCAAGGGGCTGCAAGAATAATAGGAGTAAAGATAACCATGACTGCGATCGCCCCTAATAACGCATCGTTTACAACCCAATTAAAAACCCTGATTGAATATCCCACCGCTGGGGTTTTAAGCAAAGTCGTCTTGCAAGATAAAGCCTGTCAATATACCTTATTTTGCCTAGCTGCCGATACGGATATTTCTGAACATACTGCCCCTCGTAATGCCACAGTCCATGTGATTGAAGGGCGAGGCATCCTCACCTTAGAGGGGAAAGAAATCATCCTAGAACCCGGTGTTTTTGTATTCATGCCCGGTAGTGCCCCTCATGCTTTAAAAGCCCAAGAAAATTTAGCCTTTTTGCTGACTTTTTCTGAAAATCCTAAAGCCAACTAAAACCCGAGGGAGAGTAGGCGAGGCAGTCCCCGCAACCCTGAGCTTAATTCTCCCATCGGGCGATCGGTACTTAGCGGTAAAAACGGGCGAAAAACCCCATACAATTAAGGGATATCTTTTATCGTTCGAGGAGACAGAGCGAGAATGCCTGCTGCTGTTGGAGTAATTCAAACATTAGGGTTTCCGGCTGTGCTTGCCGCTGCTGATGCGATGGTTAAAGCCGCCCGAGTCACCCTCGTGCATTATGATTTAGCGGAACGAGCCGAGTTTATGGTGGTGATTCGCGGACCTGTTTCTGAGGTGGAAACAGCGATGGCGGCAGGAATTGCCGCCGGAGAGAACACCCCTGGGGGTGTAGTCGTGACCCATTATATTATTGCCAATCCCACCGAAAATGTGGTCGATGTCATGTCGATCGGCTACACCGATGCAGTGGAACAGTGGCGATGATTCCTGCCCCTACCCAGAACCCAGCAATTCTAAAATAATCCGCATCTGAAGACTAAATGTGTCAACAAGCTGCGTAAAATTGGGTTTGGGAGTTTTACCGTTTTGATTGAGGAAATAGAGGATGCCATCACAGCAAGCAGTTGGAGCACTTGAAACCAAGGGGTTTCCAGGAATTTTAGCAGCAGCAGACGCGATGGTGAAAGCAGGTCGCGTCACCTTAGTGGGATATATTAGAGCCGGAAGCGCACGCTTCACCGTGATGATTCGGGGGGATGTCTCGGAAGTCAAAACGGCAATGGCGGCTGGAATCGATGCCGTAGAGCATACATTTGGGGCGACCTTAGAAACGTGGGTGATTATTCCGCGTCCCCATGAAAACGTGGCATCGGTGCTACCGATTGACTACTCCGATAGTGTGGAAGAATACCGGCAAGCAACAGAAGGGATGAGACTGCCTCGGGGAAATGGTGCACCGCCGCTCTAAGCACAGATGAGGGAGGAGTCCCCAGAATTGGGGCGCACACCATCGTGCGCTCCTTCTCTTGCATCGGCTGGATCACAGGAGTGCTGTGAAGCCTCAAACCGCCTTGAACTCTCCATCATTTGCCCCGATTAATTGGAGCGATAATAGTTAATATCTAACCCCAGCAAGACCTTTTCCGTATTCGCCAAATCCCCAATAAACTTCTGTAGCGGGGGCGGCAGTTTCTTGACTAAAGTGGGAATGGCAATAATTTGTTCTTGCTCCATCATTTCTGGCTGTTCATAAATATCAATAACTTCTAATTCATATCGTCCCGGTAAATATTCTTCACAAATATTTTTAATTTTGTTGAAAGCCCGATTAGAATTGGGCGTATTTCCAGCAATAAATAATCTAAGTAAGTATTTTTCCTGCGGGGGTCGCGACAAAAACTCTTCAAATACATCGACCTCGGGTTTAGAGATTTTTTCTGAATTGTTTTCCATGTTTTTTTCCTTGAATGAGTCACTGATAGCATGGGCTACTCCTAACAGAGAAATAGCAAAAGTTTCAACATTGATACGAATTTTGGTAAGTCCGGGGAAGAGGGTTCGTTAGTCCTTCCAGACTTGGCGGGGGAATATTCAAATTGGAGGCTGTAGACCAGTTTTTACGAGGGATAATCTCTTCTGACCCACAACAGAAGGGTGACTCGCTCTTTCACCCATCACGGAATAATTTAAACCCACTATAAGCCAGCATTCCCCTCAACCCGTCGCATTTCCCCCATTTTGATTTCTGTTTCTCGGTGAATTTTTTCCTCCAACTCTTCTTTATGGATCATCCGTTCTATTTCCGCTTTTTCTAATTCAAAATCAGCTTGTAGGGCCTGGATTTTGGCTTCAATCACCGCTCGTTTTCGTTCGATGTTTCGTTGTTTGGTTTCAATTTCTTTTTGCCGCAGTAATGTATCTGCTTGTTCGCGAGATTCCTGGACGGCGCGCGCTGAACCCGTCAGGACCCCTCCGGGTCCAAGATACGCTTTGATTAATTCTACCCCGGATGAACTGAGCCGAAATTCCCGGACTTGATTGGAGTGTTCCATGCCACGAGATTTGAGCAGGTAAAGTAATCGATTCCGTTCACCATTGGTTTCCATATCTCGCAGCATCAGCCAGGTATCCATTAATGAAGAAACACCGATATCAGTGCGTTCTAAGGAGGTACTGCTGCTGATGGTGAGACTCGTCATCAAACTGGTGATAATGTGGGTTTTCAGAAAGTCTATGAGGCGCATCAGAAAAGATTTGACCTCGATATCATTGCCGACATAATGCAGGTTAGAAATCGGATCGACAATCACCACCTGGGGTTTTAAGGTCTCGATCGCATGATAAAATTTAACCAGGTGCATTTCTAACCCATACAGGGTCGGGCGGACCGATTGGAAGACCAGCAGACCATCTTGAACGCAACTTTCTAAGTCTAACCCAATTGATCGCATATTCCGAATAATTTGGTTAGGAGATTCTTCAAATGCAATGTACAAACATCGTTCTCCCCGGCTACAAGTGGCGTGAGCAAAATGTGCCGCTACTGTGCTTTTTCCTGTACCGGCAGTGCCACTAATTAAAACGCTACTGCCGCGATAATATCCCTGACCTCCCAACATGGCATCCAGGCGGTCAATTCCCGTAGAAATTCGTTCCGTAGAAACTTTATGATTCAGTCCAATCGAGGTAATGGGGACAACAGAAATTCCGTCCTTTTCAATTAAAAAGGGATACTCATTACTGCCATGTTTGGACCCCCGATATTTGACGATGTGTAAAGTCCGAGTGGCAATGCGATCGCTAACTTGCTGTTGCAAACGGATGACACAATCGGAAACATATTCCTCTAATCCTTGGCGGGTGAGGGAATTTTCCCCACTTTCAGCAGTAATAATCGCCGTAACCCCTTTCTCTTTCAGCCACCGAAACAACCGCCGCAGTTCGGATCGCACGATCGCCTCATTGTCCAATCCGCCAAAGAGCACTTCTAGGGTATCCAAGGCAACGCGCTTGGCTTGGACGCGATCAATGGCGATCGCCAATCGCAGAAATAATCCTTCTAAATTATATTCTCCCGTTTCTTGAAACTCGCTGCGATCGATATGCACATAATCAATCCCTAATTTTTTTTGGTCTTGTAAGGCTTTAACATCCCACCCTAGGGAAATGACATTTTGTCTTAATTCTTCGGCGGTTTCTTCAAAAGACAGAAATACCCCCGGTTCATCATAGTCCTCAACTCCTTTGATTAAAAACTGCATCGCCATCAAAGTTTTCCCACAACCGGCTGTTCCACAGACTAACGTCGGTCGTCCTTGGGGTAATCCACCGCCGGTTATTTCATCCAAACCTCGAATACCCGAGGGACATTTTGTTAACTCCTGGGGTTCATTTTTTCCCTTAAAATTTTGTTGAATCATAATTTTACAACTGTATTTTTGAAAGATTAGACAATGATTACACTGTCATTATTATATCGCGCCCTCGGTTCTCTCTCAGTCTGCATCAACCCAGATAACGACTGAAGTCGTTACTACAAACGGGGTGATTTAGTCATTTCCCCAGTTCGTAGTAACGACTTCAGTGGTTTTTTTCTCCCTGTTTAACGAGGTCTACGGTTGACTCCGCTGCTGGGATTGGGTTTTTCCTGCTGCGATCGCATGGTGAGACTAATCCGCTTTAATTTTTCATCCACGGAAAGGACACGCACTTTCACCACTTGTCCTACTTTAACCACTTGATTCGGATTATCCACAAAGCGATCGGCGAGTTGAGAAATATGCACCAATCCATCCTGATGCACCCCAATATCCACAAATGCGCCAAAGTTGGCAACATTGGTGACTACTCCTTCTAATTCCATTCCTGGTTGCAAATCCGTCAGTTCATTCACTCCTTCTTTAAAGGTAGCGGATTTAAACTGAGCACGAGGGTCTCGTCCCGGTTTTTCTAACTCGGCAATGATATCCCTTAAGGTGGGAATTCCCACTAAATCAGTGACATATTTATCCAGTTTCACCGATTTGAGTTGGTCCGATGCTTTGGCAATCTCTGTTAACGGGACATTCAAATCAGCGGCGATTGCCTTCACCACCGGATAACTCTCCGGATGCACTGCGGTATTATCTAAGGGATTCTCTCCCCCGCGAATTCGTAAAAATCCCGCCGCTTGTTCGTATGTTTTCGGTCCTAATTTTGCCACTTTCAGCAATTGACGGCGATTTTTAAACGCCCCATTTTCATTGCGATAGGCGACAATATTTTTAGCAATTGTGGGGGTTAATCCGGAAACAAACGTCAGTAATTCCTTAGAGGCAGTATTCAAATCTACGCCAACATAGTTGACGCAACTTTCTACGGTTTCCTCTAATTTTTTCCGCAATAACTTTTGGTCTACATCATGTTGATATTGACCCACTCCAATGGATTTTGGGTCAATTTTCACCAATTCTGCTAACGGATCTTGCAACCGTCTCCCAATACTAATCGCACCCCGAACCGTTAAATCTAAATCGGGAAACTCCTCCCGCGCCACATCACTGGCAGAATAGATAGAAGCACCGGATTCATTCACCATCACCTTAATTGGTGGGGGAGTACAGGTTTTAATCACGTCTCCAATAAAGGCATCAGTTTCTCGTCCCGCAGTTCCATTACCAATGGCAATCAATTCGATTTGATACTTAGCAATTAGGGTTTTAATGGTTTTTGCTGCTTCTGGGCGCTGCCGATCGCCAGTGTGGGGGAAAATGGTGTGATATTCTAAAAACTGCCCAGTGCCATCAAGAACCGTGACTTTGCATCCGGTTCTAAATCCGGGGTCAATGGCGATCGTGGGTTTCATCCCCGCAGGTGCAGAAAGTAATAACTCCCGTAAATTAGATTCAAAGGTGCTAATAGAAGCGAGATCCGCCTCTAGTTTTTTGAGCGATCGCACCTCAGTCGTTAGAGAATTCTTCATCAACCGATTAAACGCATCTTTTATCATCTCTCGATAAAAGTTTTTAATCTCTGGAACCTTGGTTTTAATCTCCTGCGACTCCAAATATCCCAACACCTGAGATTCATCAAAATCTAAATCTAGGGTGAGAATTTCCTCCTTTTCTCCCCGGAACAAAGCTAACAAATTGTGCGGTGCAATATCCTTGACTTTGGCCTGATAATCCCGGTACATTTCATATTTGGTACTTCCTTCGGGATGCTCATCTTTAATCTGGGAGACAAATCGCCCTTCCTGTAAAAAATAATCCCGCAAATAGGCGCGAGATTCTGCTCGTTCCGAGACCGCTTCTGCTAAAATATCCGAAGCACCTTGGAGAGCCTCTTCTACTGTATTAATTCCCTGTTCTGGGGAGAGATATTTCGCTGCTTCTGCTGCTAAACTGGCGGTTGCTTTGCTCAAATTGAGGGCAGCAATCCACTCTGATAAGGGTTCTAAACCTTTTTCTCGGGCAACAGTGGCGCGAGTTCTGCGCTTGGCGCGATAGGGAAGATAGAGGTCTTCCAGTTCAGTTTTTTGCTGACAAGATTCAATTTTTTGCTTCAGTTCATCGGTGAGTTTTCCCGCTTGAGAAATTGCTTCTAAAATTACTTTTTTACGGTCTTCAATTTCCGTAATATAAGCAAACCGTTCCGCAATATCGCGTAACTGAACCTCGTCTAAAGACCCGGTACGTTCTTTCCGATACCGGGCAATAAAGGGAATCGTTGCCCCTTCCTGTAACAATTCTAAGGCATTTTCTACTTGCCACAGATTCACAGAAAGTTCTTGACTGATAAGATGGGGAATGTTGAGCATGGCTTTTTTATCCAGTAAGGCGTTCAATCCCTACTTAATCGCTAAACTCGCTAAAAATTTAAAAGGATTGAGGGGGTAAATTACCCCCGGTTACAAGGCATAGTTGCGATCGCTATTTCCAGGCGAGATAAGGCAATTGAGCAGCGGTATCCCGGATGGAATCGCGATTACCGACTAATTGTCCACAAGTATCCCAGGTGCCCGTAGTGAGCATTTGGTGGGGACCTGCTGCCATATTAACCGATGCACTAAATCCTGGAAACTGTACTTGTTTCGCCTCTACATCTAAGGTGATTTCCAGGTTAGGATTATCGGCGATCGCCTCTTGCAAAGTTTTCACTGTGGCAGGGTCAGCGGTGACACAGGCAACCCCCATCGCTACACAATTGCCAAAGAAAATCTCAGCAAAACTTTCCCCAATAATGCCATCTATTCCCCAGCGGGCGATCGCTTGGGGTGCGTGTTCCCGACTGGAACCACAGCCAAAATTCGCATTCACCACTAACAATTTCGCCTCTTGATATTGGGATTGGTCAAAGGGATGAGTGCCATTAGATTGGGCGCGATCGTCCTTAAAAACTTCTTCCCCCAACCCATCAAACGTCACACAGCGCAAAAACCGCGCCGGAATAATGCGATCGGTATCAATATCATTCCCTACCAGGGGAATTCCCCGGCCCTGAATGATTTTTACTTCACTACTCATCGATATTTTTCTCCTTGATTTGCTCTTAATAGCGACAATTGCTGGGGGTTTAAACCCCCAGGTAATAGCTAAAGTCTGTTAAAACCGACTGCCATAATTTCGTGATTTCTCCGACGTTCGTAGTAATGACTTCAGTCGTTAATTCTTACAACAAATCCCGAACATCAGAAACCGCGCCCTTAATAGCAGCCGCAACAACCATTGCCGGACTCATTAATAACGTGCGACCCTCCGAAGATCCTTGACGACCTTTAAAATTCCGATTAGAAGAAGAGGCACTAATTTGACTGCCTTGCAACTTATCGGGATTCATTGCCAAACACATAGAACAGCCCGACTCACGCCATTCAAAGCCCGCTTCTAGGAAAACTTTATCTAATCCTTCCGCTTCTGCTTGCTTTTTCACATCTTCAGAACCGGGGACAATAAAGGCTTTAATTCCTGGTGCAACGTGATGACCTTTGGCGAATTTTGCTGCTTCTCGCAAGTCACTAATTCGCCCATTGGTGCAGCTTCCAACAAAGCAAACATCTACTTTTGTTCCCGCAATGCGATCGCCTGGATTTAGTTTCATATAGCGATACGCTTCTTGCGCGATCGCCCGATCGCTCTCCGATAATTCCTCGGGAGTGGGAATCGTTTCATTGATGCCAATTCCTTGTCCCGGTGTAATTCCCCAAGTCACCGTCGGCGCAATGTCTGCCGCATCAAAAACGACCACATCATCATATTCCGCATCCGCATCACTGCGGATACTCGTCCACCACTCTACCGCCTTATCCCACTCTTCCCCTTTCGGTGCAAATTCTCTCCCTTTGAGATAGTCAAACGTCACCTGATCTGGATTAATATATCCACATCGCGCACCGCCTTCAATCGCCATGTTACAAACGGTCATCCGTTCTTCCATCGACATTTGCTCAAAGGTGGTTCCGGCATATTCGTAAGCATATCCCACGCCGCCATTCACCCCTAATTTACGGATTAGGTGCAGGACAACATCTTTAGCATAAACCCCGGGATTCAGAGTGCCATTAACCTCAATTTTCCTAACTTTGAGCTTAGATAAAGCTAATGTTTGGGAGGCAAGAACATCACGCACTTGACTGGTACCAATTCCAAAGGCGATCGCCCCAAATGCGCCATGAGTTGAGGTGTGTGAATCCCCACAGGCGATCGTCATTCCCGGCTGGG
The DNA here is from genome assembly GCF_025370755.1 of Laspinema sp. D2d. GTDB lineage: Bacteria > Cyanobacteriota > Cyanobacteriia > Cyanobacteriales > Laspinemataceae > Laspinema. Next base: position 207,763 of record NZ_JAMXFC010000005.1, read on the forward strand.
TGAGTCCCTGTTCCGGTGCAATCACATGGACAATTCCCTGCCGTCCTGACCCCACATTATAAAAGCGAATATTATGCGCCTTACAATTGTCCTCTAACGCAACAATCATCTCTTCTGCCAGGACATCGGCAAAGGGACGCGCTTGATTTTCCGTGGGTACAATATGGTCTACCGTTGCCACCGTCCGTTCTGGAAACAACACCTTCAGTTCCCGTTCGCGCAACATGGCGAAGGCTTGGGGACTGGTGACTTCGTGGATGAGGTGCAGTCCAATAAACAACTGGGTTTGTCCGGAGGTTAGAGTACCGACGGTATGTAAATTCCAAACCTTATCGAAAAGTGTCCCCTTACTCATAACTTGATCGGGCTTCGTTGATGGGTGCAATCTTTTATCTTAGAGCGAATCGTCGGCAAGGTGTTGGAATTTGCAGGTTTTGTTAAAGATTGAGGTCATTGGTCATTGGTCATTGGTCATTATTCTGAAGTGCACCTCGGGTCCCCTCCCCTTGGCAAGGGGAGGGTTAGGGTGGGGTCCCTCTTGGGCGATCGCACCTCACGCACTCTTTGCAGCGATCGCGCCTGGAGACTAAGGAAACCTCTTTCTTCATGACATGGCGTAAGCGCGTCACCGCCGACACCCTCCAACGAACCATTCCTCTTGACCTGCTTACGCAGGTCAAGAGGACCCCACCCTAGCCCTCCCCTTGCCAAGGGGAGGGGACCGGAAGTACCGTTAGCGGAGATTGAGGAGATGGATCTGCGTGACTTGGCGTCAGCCAAGTCACGCGGCAACGACTGAAGTTGTTACTACAAACTGAGCTATCTTCTACGCTAAGGCAGGAACGGGAATAGTCAAGTGGGGATAGAGGGGGAAGCGATCGCATAGACTGGCGACTCGTTGGCGACAGTCGGCTGCTACGGAATCATCCTCGGGGTTTAACAGGCGATCGCTGATGATGTTGGCAATTTCGGTAAATTCCTTCGTTCCCATGCCGCGTGTGGTCATGGCAGGGGACCCTAGGCGCAGTCCACTGGTGACGAACGGCGATTGGGGATCAAACGGAACCGTGTTTTTGTTCGCGGTGATATGCACTTCGCTAACCAGTTTATCGGCTAGTTTACCCGTCATATCAACCGATCGCAGGTCCAGCAGCATCAAATGATTATCTGTCCCATCGCTCACCAATTTCAGTCCTCGGCTTTGCAATTGCGCTGCCATTGCTTGAGCATTAGCAATCACTTGGCCCGAATAGGCTTTAAACTCAGGTTTGAGGGCTTCTCCGAAGGCGACGGCTTTTCCGGCGATGACGTGCTCTAAGGGACCGCCTTGAGTACCCGGGAAGACGGCTTTATCGAATTTTTTACCCAGTTCCTCGTCGTTGGTGAGGATTAACCCACCCCGAGGACCGCGTAGGGTTTTGTGGGTGGTGGTGGTGACAACGTGGCAGTGGGAGAGGGGATTGGGATGATGTCCCGTAGCGACTAATCCGGCGATGTGGGCAATATCCGCCATGAGATAGGCCCCAACTTCATCGGCGATCGCCCGGAATTTCTCGAAATCAATGATTCTGGGATAGGCAGAATAGCCGCAAATTATCATTTTCGGCTGATGTTGCTTCGCCAAGTCCCGAATTTGGTCATAATCGAGGCGTTCGGTTTCGCGACTGACGCCGTAATGTTCGACTTTAAACCATTTGCCGGAGACGTTCACCGGCGACCCGTGGGTTAAATGTCCTCCATGCGAGAGGTCCATCCCCATGATGGTATCCCCCGGTTGCAACAGGGCTAGAAATACGGCAAAATTGGCCTGTGCGCCGGAATGGGGTTGCACATTGGCATGGGCGGCACCGAATAACTGTTTGGCGCGATCGATGGCGAGTTGTTCAATTTTATCAACAAATTCGCACCCGCCATAATAGCGCTTACCGGGCAATCCTTCGGCATATTTGTTGGTCAGAACTGACCCTTGGGCGGCTAAAACTGCGGCAGAGGTAAAGTTTTCGCTGGCAATCAGTTCGATGCCATCCCGTTGGCGCTGTAATTCTTGCTGGATGTAACCTGTAAGCTCTGGATCGGTGGTTGCTAGAAAGTCTAAGTTGGTCTGAGTCACGGCTGAACCTCTATCAGAAGAAAACAAAACTATCACAAATCTTGGGGAACTGGCTAGATCAACTGGGCTGTTTTGATGCGCGAGTCCAGAAGCCAGAATCACAGGGGCCACCAGAGGGCGATCGGGAAAATTCCAGGATTTGAGACTATTGATTATAGTACAGTATTCATGATTGTTTTTCCAAACTTGATAGGCCCACTCTAAATTTGAGGGTCAGACTGATTTAGACGGGTTATTTGGGTTTAGGGAAATCAAGGGTTCAATTTTTAAGTTTTTTACAGAAATTTATGAGCTTTCTAAATCTTGGCAAAGTAGTTTCCACCCTGCTAGTTAGCTCGGTTGTAGCCGGATTAACCCTCCCTGTGGGAAGCAATTATGCCCAAGGCAACCCAGCCGCTACTCTCCAGAATTATGTAGGAACTTGGATTACATTGCCCCAGAGTCGCGATGATCAAACCGAGTTTATTTCAGGGTCTATTCAGTTAGAGCGTCTTTATAATCAACTCACGGGTTCTGCCCGTTTATCTGGACCCTTTGGAGGGTTTTTGGAAATCATCCCTAACCGGCAAAATGGAAACAAGCTGGAAGGAAATCTCTATATCATGGGATTGACCAATAATGTAATTATAATTCCTGTAAAGGTGGAATTAATTGACAATAATCAAAATTTGAAATTAGTGTTACTAATGACTGAGGTTGAGGAATATTCGCTTCCCCAGGAGTTTACTCAAAGTTTTCCGGGAGAAATAACCGCCGAAGATATAACGGTATTATTCCGCCGGTGGACGGATAATGAGGTTCGGGAGCGATCGCTTGAAACGATTGAAGTCGAGACCGCAAAAAATATCTATTCGATGATTCGATCGCAACAAGCCTATTTTAGAGGAAACAACCGATTTACCCTGAATTTATCAGAATTGGGGGTGGGTATTCCCTCAGAAACTGAAAGTTTTTCTTACCAGATCAACTCCATTGGTGATAGAGGAGTTCAAATTCTGGCAATCCCCAAACAAAATCAATTGAACAGTTATACCGGAGGTGTCTTTCGTCTTGATAATGCGGACGAAAGTGGAAATCTAACTGTTGCGATTGTGTGTGAAAGTGAACAGCCTTCTACAAATCCGCCGAGTCCGCCTCAATTGATCGAGCAAACCCCTCAGTGTCCTAGAGGTTTTTGGGAAGTACCTCGCTAATCATTAGAATTGCTGACATTTTTGGACTTTCTTGCTGATCCGGGTCCAAAAATTTAGAAAAATGCAACCCAAGATACGGTTTCCAATATCAAGAAACGTTAAGCTTTAGCCCAAATTTCCCTGGATTTCAAAAGTGTTGACTTAAGATAGATGCAGTGGCATCGGCGATCGCCAGGAGGTGTCGAATGCTGGTTATTGTAATGGAAAATCAAGTGCTTGCTCCCCGGCAAGTCTGTCAAAGCTGTTTACTTGCGGATGCTAGTGGTCAACCCCGGTGGCGGGGGGGTCAACTCAGTTGTGGATACGTGAAGACAAAATGCTCGGAGGCTCAACCCGAACGCTATCAGTGCCAGATGGGATTCACGATCGCCAATATTGATTAGATTAGGGGATTCCATTGATTCCCTCCCCGATCGCTGGGGTAGGGACTTTCATCCCCGAGGTTGTTGTTTCTTCTAGGGATCCGGTTGAGTTGAGGATTGCGGATGCTTTATCATGAAGGGTGCAAATCCGCGAGGCAGTTTTTATCGTGACCCCAAGATGAAAGTCAATCAGGATATTCTCACGCGCTATTTACATCGGCTCCGCAATCAACCCGAATGGTTAAGTCTCAACGAGGTGGCAGAGTCCCTAGGAATCGATCGCGCGGCGTCTCGGCGCTATACGAAAATGGCGATGGATTGGGGACTGCTAGAACGTCAACAATTGGAAAATCAACCCACCCAAGTGCGCGCCACAGAAAAACTCGTGGCACTCTCTCCCAGTGAAGTGCGATCGGTGGTTCAGGACAATACGTCCCCAGAATTTTCCCCCTGAGCGATCGCCCTTACAGAATTGGAACAATTCAAGACCCGCTCAGATTCAGCCATCGCGAGAAAGAGAACTCCATCCGGTGGCCTTTTTCCCGAGTGGGTGACCCCCCTGCTCTTGAGGTTTCCCCTCCTCTGTGTGCCAACGGTTCCCGAAAATAAGATACACTCAAAGGTTGCAGCACAGTGGGCTGTTTGCCCGAACACAGGAGACTTAAACCTTGGGGATAGAACTACGAAGTTATGTATTTTTAGACAACTTGCAATCCCAACACGCCGCCTATATCGGGACTGTGGCCCTGGGGTTCTTACCCCTACCCGGAGATGCCTCCCTGTGGATTGAAATTTCTCCCGGCATTGAAATTAACCGGATTACCGACATCGCGCTGAAATCGACATCGGTGCGTCCGGGGGTGCAATTTGTAGAAAGATTGTATGGATTACTGGAAATTCATTCCAGTTCCCAAGGGGAAACGCGGGCGGCAGGAGGAGCGATTTTGGAGGCCCTGGGGGTGAAGGAACGCGATCGCCTCAAACCGCGCATTGTGTCGAGTCAAATTATCCGCAACGTTGATCCCCATCAAACTCAACTGATCAACCGCAACCGACGCGGCCAAATGCTGCTAGCAGGTCAAACCTTGTACGTTTTAGAAGTGGAACCCGCTGCCTATGCTGCGTTAGCGGCAAATGAGGCCGAAAAAGCGGCCTTGATTAATATCTTACAAGTTCAAGCGGTGGGCAGTTTTGGTCGCCTCTACCTCGGCGGAGAAGAACGGGATATTTTAGCGGGTTCGGCGGCGGCGGTTGCAGCGATTGAAAATATTGTGGGACGTGAACACCCGATGGAAAAACGAAAGGAATGATCATCGGGATGAACTTCGCCGCCTACCTAACCGCCTTTAGGATTCGGAGGTGTCGATCGCCCCGGCTTTGAGGGACTGTTCTAACACTTGTCGCTGTTCGGCATTATGTAAAAAGTAACCACTCATCATCGCTGAAGCTAACATCCGACCCAAATTTTCCCGACTGGTGGTGATAGTGACGCCGAAATGTTCCGCAGGCAGAGCACCTAACATTCCTTTGAGGTTCCGTTCCATGATTTCTGCCGCTGCGCTGGAGGGTTGCGACAGTTTTGCGATCGTCTCGGGATGCAGTTCTTGCATATATTCCCAGAGGCTATTTTCGTCTTCTGAATCGTTTTTAAAGAAGGAATGCCCGCGATTCGATAAATTGTTCATGGCTTTATTTCCCTTGGATAGTCCATCTTTACGGTTTCTATAGTTCTAAGATAGCAAGCTTAAACCTAGAGTTATAGTGAGCAAAACCGAACTACAGTGACGGATTCTGCGACTCAAACTCAAACTTTTCCCTGGCCGATCAACTTCTATCCGGCATTGACAAGAGACGAGGAATTGAAACAAACCTCATAAGTGTGGGGAGCTTTTATCATAGATAAGCTAAACTGCATGACTCTGATAAGTCGAACTTACCGAACTTGACATCGGGCGGTTTTCCGTACTGACGGGCAATTGACGAATTCATCGCACTTTATTTAAAGTGCTGTTAAAGAATAATTTGTGCTGGTTTTAATTTCTTGACCAGCTTTTTGAACATTAATTTTTTTTCCCTAAAACAGGAGAGATTTATATGCGGATCGCCCAAGTCGCACCATTATGGGAACGCGTCCCCCCTCCCGCTTATGGTGGTATAGAATTGGTCGTGGGTTTACTTACGGACGAATTAGTTCGGCGAGGACATGAGGTCACATTGTTTGCCAGCGGGGATTCCGTGACTTTAGCCCAACTCGAATCCGTACATCCCAGAGCCATTCGCACAGACCCAACAGTGAAGGAGTATGGGATTTATGAAATGCTCCAACTGAGTCAGGTGTACGAGCGAGCCGATGAATTTGATATTATTCACTCACACATGGGCGCAAGTGCACTCCCTTACGCTAATTTAGTGAAAACCCCGACGGTGCATACGCTACATGGGATTTTCACTCCGGATAATGAAAAGCTGTTTACCTATGCTCGGAATCAACATTATGTGAGCATTTCTCAGGCACAAAGAGAGCCACGATTGGGACTCAATTGTGTGGACACGGTTTATAATGGCATTGATCCCGCGATTTATGAGTTTCGATCGCAACCGGAAACTCCCCCCTACCTGGCGTTTTTAGGCAGATTGTCCCCAGAAAAAGGTCCTCATTTGGCGATCGAAATTGCCAAGCGTTCAGGTTGGCGCTTAAAGATGGCGGGGAAAGTGGATCAGGTCGATCGCGAGTTTTTTGAGCGGGAGATTGCACCCCAAATTGACGGCGATCAGATCCAATATTTAGGGGAAGCTAACCACGCTCAGAAATGTGAGTTAATGGGAGGGGCGATCGCAACGTTATTCCCGATTACCTGGCGCGAACCGTTTGGATTGGTGATGATTGAATCAATGGCAACGGGAACCCCTGTGATTGCAATGGAAATGGGGTCAACCCCGGAAGTGATCGCCGAAGGGAAAACGGGCTTTTTATGCCAAACGGTGGAAGAGTGCATTGCGGCTATTGATAAAGCGGTAGACTTGAACCGTTACGACTGCCGAGATCGCGTCCTGTCCCACTTCAGCGTAACCCGCATGACAGAAGGCTATGAAGCGGTATATCAGCAAATCCTGGCGGAACGCTTCACCAAAAATGGCAAGGTTTTCAATAATCGTCTGAGTGTGGCCTAAGTTAGCAAGGGTATAATATCTACCCAAAGATATAAGACAAAAATCAGAATTTCTGCACTCCAGCGGAAATAACTCCAGATTGTCTCAAGAAACCCGGTTTCTAATCCCCCGGACAAGAAACCGGGTTTCTCGCTTAAATTTAGGGAAAATGACCCCAGATGGTCTCCAGAAACCCGGTTTACAACCCAACTTTTGTCATCCTAAAATAGAAAGCTATAATAAAACAGGCGGTCGTCAAACATTGGGCTTTGTCCTAACTTTCTGCGACTGCCTTTTTAATGTGTACGTGCAAGTCTGAGGATTATGTCAGATACCGTAGAAATCGAAGGGAAATTATTCGTTCCCGCCGAAGCAGGAGCGATCGCTCAATGGCCGAGTGTGGTGAGTGAACATCCCCAACCGACCCTCACTCTCAAAGATGACGATCTATTTTTAATTACCGATACCATTGGCAATATTGCGGGTTTGCTGACGGATGAACGTCAAGGCAGCATGGGTTTGTTCTGTCACGATACCCGCTTTTTAAGTCGGTTAGAACTGCAAATCGAGGGTCATGCCCCCATTTTGCTCAGTAGTAATGCTCGCAAGGGATTCGCAATGTCGGTATTGTGTGCGAATCCCCGAATTGGCGATCGCATTCGGGCGGAAACGATCGGCATTCAACGAGATATTATCTTGAATGGCGGATTGTTTGAAGAACTCAAAGCAACAAACTATAACACTCACCCGGTTAAATTTCAACTCACCCTCAGTTTTGGGGCGGATTTTTTAGACTTGTTTGAAATTCGGGGATTTAATCGGGAAGCACGCGGCCAGCTTTTGCGACCGGATCAACCGGAGAATGGGTCGCACAATGGGAATGGTTCAGGGGAATTCGGGGAGAGTCCTGAACTGATCAAAGAAGAAGATACCCCTGGGCGATCGCTGAGTTTCTCGGGCATAAACCCGCCCCCGGAACTCATGTTAGCCTACCAAGGACTCGATGGTTCGCTGATGGAATCCCGGATCAATTTTGTCCATCGCCCCCCGGATTATCTGGACGGATATACTGCGGTTTGGAACTTAGAGTTAGACTCTCACGAAACCCAAGTTTTCGGGTATCGTTTGCAACTGCTCACAGACAACCGGCCTACAACGGCTGGAAATACCCCAGGAAGCCTGATGCAGGCGAAAGCCTCCATTTTGATGGAGGAGCAAGAATGGCGGAATTCGGCGACGCGGATTCGCACAAATAATAAAGCGATCAACCAGGCGATCGAGCAAGCGGAACAAGATATCTATTTGCTGCGACAAAGTTGGGGGAAAGGCAAAGCGCTATCCGCAGGAATTCCCTGGTTTTCCACCTTGTTTGGACGAGACTCAATTATTGCGGCATCTCAAACCCTGATTTTAGATCCAGCGATCGCGCGATCGACCTTGGAAATTTTGGCGGACTATCAAGGCAAAACCTGGGATGAATGGCGGGATGAACAACCGGGCAAGATTTTGCATGAAATCCGCTTAGGGGAAATGGCACGATGTAATGAAGTTCCCCATACCCCCTATTACGGAACCGTCGATGCAACTCCCCTCTGGTTGATGCTGTATGCGGAATATTATGCTTGGACTCACGATCGCGATACCCTTGATCGCCTCTGGTCCAATGCGATCGCGGCGATGGAATGGATTGACCGCGAAATGGAAGCGACGGGCTATCTCACTTATTCCTGTAAATCCAATCGCGGTTTGGCGAACCAAGGCTGGAAAGACTCCAATGATTGCATCGTCGATCGCGAGGGCAAATTAGCCAACCCCCCGATCGCCTTATGTGAAGTGCAAGGGTATGTCTATGCCGCCAAACAGCGTCTTAGCGAACTCGCCCGCTTGAAAAAACGCCTGGATTTAGCCGAACGCTGGGAAGAAGAAGCCCGCAACCTGAGAACCCGCTTCAACCGGGATTTTTGGGTCTCCGACCTGGATTTTTGCGCCTTAGCCTTGGATGGAGAAGGCAAACCCATCGATGGGATTTCCTCCAATCCCGGCCATTGTTTAAACTTGGGCATTTTCACCCCAGAAAAGGCCCAAAGTGTGGCGGAACGACTCTTAGCACCGGATCTGTTTAGTGGCTGGGGAATTCGCACCCTGAGCCGCTTATCTCCGGCCTATAATCCAATGGGATATCATACGGGGTCGGTATGGCCTCATGATAATGCTTTGATTGCTTTGGGATTGCGATCGCAAGGGTACATTGATCAAGCCCTGGAAGTGACTGAAAGTATCCTGGATATGACGATTACCCAGCCTTATCAACGACCGCCGGAACTGTTCTGCGGGTACGATCGCAGTGAGGGGAATGAACCTGTCCAGTATCCCGTCGCCTGTTCTCCCCAAGCTTGGGCCAGTGGCAGTATTTTCCAATTCATTCATACAATGGCGAATCTCGTCCCTGATGCGCCGGGAAATTATCTACGGATTATTGACCCCGCCCTACCGGAGGCGATCGAAAGTCTGTCCATGCAGAATCTGCGCGTGGGTTCCACCCTCCTGGATTTAGAATTTGAGCGGTCCGGAACGACCACCGCCTGCCGAGTTACTAAAAAACGCGGTAATCTCCGGGTCGTAATTGAAGCGTAATCACGGGCGCGATGTAGCGGGAGTATAAAGCCCGTCTACATCCCCCTGATCCGACCCGGAATCTGTGGGAACACCTGGGGACCGACTATATATAGGAAGCCAGCCCCTCCCACGGATTTAGGGATTGTCCCCATCCTAGTCGGGGAGGAAGCATCATCTTTTGGCAGAGGTAGATTTATATCTTAAAGCAGAGGGGAAAGCACAGGAGTAAGAGATAAAGTGAAAGAGTGAACATTTAACCCTCTTACTTTAAAGGAAAATATAACAATGCAACTCGTAGATATTTTGATTGCCTGGTTAGTTACATTTAGTAGCTTGCTGTTGATTTCTCAATTGCCCTTGGGGATTCAGATTGATAGTCCACCAAAAGCGCTGATGGCGGCGGCAGCCTTGGGGGGATTAAATGTGCTAATTTTACCCCTGCTCAAAGCCGTATTTTTCATCCCCAATGTGCTGACTTTGGGCTTGTTATCCGGGGTATTCGCCTTTGTGATGAACGTGGCGATCTTTGCGATCGCTGCCCGTGTGGTTCCCGGTTTTCGGTTGGAGAAAGGTCTCACCACGGCTATTTTCGGGGCGCTGGCTTTAGCGTTAGTGAGTAGCTCGATTGAAACCATTTTACTCTAAAAGCTACACTAACGCTCGGTGGTGGCTAGGGCAGAAAGCGATCAAGGGCGGCCTTGAGTTCTTCGATTTCGTCTTCGATATGGCCCTCTTTGGCGGCGCGGGCGAGGCATTCGGTAAGGTGTTCATCTAAAACGATTCGGGCAACGCGATCAAGGGCACCGCGAACCGCAGCCACTTGTAATAAAACTTCCGGACAGGGACGGCTTTCCTGAACCATTGTTTTAATGCCTCGGATATGGCCTTCAATGCGAGACAGGCGATTGACGAGGCGACGGAGGGATTCTTCGCTGTGAACATGAACATGGGAGTGCTTGTCTGAGTCATGATCGTGACTGGGGTGGGTGTGGAACCCGCCGGAATCGTGATCGTGATCTGGGTCCGGCCCGGGATGAGCAGTGGAGAGGTCAGATAGAACCATGAGGGATTGTCCAAGGCGGCAGTAACACTCAGTATTTTATCCTAGTTCGGGTGCGATCGCCACTTTTCTAGCTGTCCACTGTTTCAAAGGGGTGGGGAGACTTGAAACCGTTACACCGGAAAAATGAAACAACCACTTTAAAGAGTGCCACAAGCTCTCGTCAGTAGTTTCTCGGATGGGTCATAGTGAATTCATCGAACTAAAAAAGGCATCTATCATGGAAATTATTACCTACTTCTTTCAAAAATCTACTGACTCGAATTCCATTCCTTCGGAACCCTCTCCCCCGCCTCAGCCTACGGTAGAAAGTGACCTCGTGCTCTTGATGCGCGTTGCCTAAACCCCTTGAACCTGTGACCGCGATCGCCAAGGATCAGCGAAAGTATCACCCAGTTCTACCCTAAATCATCACCGGCTATTTTGTAAAAAAATGGGACAATTTAATTGTTGAGCTGAAATCCTATCCTGTTTCCCATTTTCAGGTAGTTATCAATTCTTTGTTCATAAATGGTCTAGGGTGATGTAAGCTAGAACTAGGATGGTTAGAACTCGACAACTCTGCCAACCCCTATCCAGAAAAAGAGGATCAAGTCATGAAAAATGACACTCAAACGACAACGACATCTCGACCCCTGTCGAACTCCATCAAAGAATTGGCCGAACAGTTCCTGCGTGCACTGAGCTACTCCAGCCACATCCGGGCCAGTTTTCGGAAGCATCGCCTCCACGAAGCAAGTTGGACGCTTTAAACTTTAAACTCTGTTCCCCTGGCAGTCCCAGGGCGTTAATTCTTTGAATTTACTGATATTTAATCCTTTCAAAGTTGAAAAAGCCCCCATCGATGGGGGCTTTTGTTTGGGTTTCTACAGTGCACCTTTAATCTCCGGTGCGTTAGCGCCTTTGGGGATCCCCTGGGGCATAGTTTCTCGCAAGGCGGTACAGTAGATTTCTGGCTTTCAGGGGATCAGAGATCCCCCCAACCCGTAAGAAGTCGAGAGCGTTTCCCCCAGGTATTCCTGTGTATTTTGGGAGGGGTAGTCTCTTGCTCTCGATTACAGCCAACTGGCAAGATGCTCTAAAGGATTAATTTTAGGGTCAGAATGATTGAGACTGGCGATCGCGCAAATCTGTATGAATAATTCAGGAATTACTCCTACCCTCTACAACAAGTGATGGGTTATATCATGTTGGTTCGATCGCCCCTACTAACCTAACCCCCTAACCCCCTTCCCTACAAGGGAAGGGGGAGAAGAGGAAGAACTATTTTTTTACGTTAATCCAACGGACTTGATATGAGTCTGGTTTTGATGTATCGCAGGCTGCTACTATGAGGGACTAGAGTAGGTGAGTTACCGATCAAGTAAACCGGCAGATTTCCAGGCTAAGTACACGACTAAAGCCCGACCGAAGTCCTGGGCTGCTTTTTCTAATTCGGTCTGGGGAGGCGGAGTTTGCGGAGGATTGAGAGATGGGGATTGGGCATTCATAATCGGGGTTTTGTCCATCGGGGTTCTAGTCTGAGTATCCGGACTATTTGTGAGTTTTAGCAGAGAGATTCAGACAGTTTTTGAGCTGTCCCGGGAGAACTTGAACCAGTTGGGTTACTGTCTCCTCCCAGTTGGGGTATGGATTGGGCGATCGCCAAACTCATAACATCCACTCGCAATAGTGGAACAGTGCTATCCCTAGGCGGAACAACAGCTTCAGTAAACTGCAATTACTACTCGAAGTTAGGGATTGCTATGTTCCTCCGTCATGTTTCTGTCTTAGTTACTTTAATACTGACTTTAGGTAATGCCCCCGCTCACGCTACGCTTAATGATTTCGTGAGTTCCCCTAGAGTTCCTGAACCCCAGAGGATAGATCCCCATGAGACTGCCTATCGGACTCCGACAGCGACTCAGACTCATTTAATCTTATCTTTGAGCGATCGCCGGGTGTATGTTTATCATAATCGGGTCTTGCAGTCCTCTTATCCTGTTGCTGTGGGTAAACCCGGTTCTGAAACGCCTCTGGGGACATTTCAAGTCTTTCAAATGGTCAAAGATCCGGTGTGGGAAAGTCCATTTACCGGGGAAGTTATTCCCGCTGGTGTGCCTCAAAATCCATTAGGACCCAGATGGATTGCATTTTGGTCCGACGGCAATAATGCGATCGGGTTTCATGGGACACACTCTCCGGAGTCCATTGGACGGGCGGCATCCTGGGGATGTGCCCGAATGTTAGATGCCGATGCGATCGCCTTGTATGATCAAGTGCAAATTGGCACAACAGTCACCGTGATTCCTTGATATTCCTGAACTGTCAAAACGTCTTGTCATACGAAATCCGGTTTTCAAAGGTCTATAAAACCCCACACCTGTCACGGGTGGGGAATTTGCGGACAAAGCCAGCGGGCGCGGGCTCAAGAGAAAATCGACTTTTTCTAACCGGATTTGGTATCAAAATCTCGCCGAATCAGAAAAAATAGCCGTTGCCTCCCCTGCTTCACCGGAGACAGCGGCTATTTTGGCAAGACGCTTGGGGAGAAAATAGGGCCGGACTGTTCACCCGATCGCCTTGCCGCTTCGCTGCAAAATCCTTCTGAGGGTTGATCGCGATCGCCATTTCAGTTGCCAAGATAGAACCATCAAAGGAGCGATCGCTTGTTGCTCCCCATCGAAGCAAGCCCTGGTCACTACTGGCAAATTTATGACACTGTTCAAACAACTTTATCTCAAATTCCGATATTATATCATCGGTCTGTTCTACTTTCAATATACCATTCCCGCGATCCTTTACTCTTGGGAACGCGATCGCGTAGAACGAGCAGAACCCAAGCTGGGTACGGCAGAACCCTTTGATAGTCCGGGAAAATTATTGAATGCCGAAGCAACTCCGAGAGGCGCAACTTTCTATTTTGAACAAGTTGAACTACATATTTCCTTTTTAACCCGGGATTTAGTGCGAGTCGATTGGAAACCAGGACTTGAACCCATTCCTTATGCGATCGCCCGTCAGGATTGGCCCGAGGTAAACACCACTTTGGCAGAAACCCGGGACGGATGGACCCTAGACAGTGGCGAGTTACAGATGGCAGTCGCCTGGGATGGCTCGCTACAATGGCGCGATCGCACAGGCACCCTCTTTCGCCAAGAACGACCCCCACAACGCAAACCGGAAGGGTGGATTCATCGCGCCCCCCTGGAACAGGAAGAACGGATTTATGGATTGGGAGAACGTGCCTCTTCCCTGAATTTGCGCCAAGCTGAAGATCAAGAGGGCAACCCCAAAACCTTTAGAATTTGGAACTTTGATGCTGCCGGAAAATATACCCCGGGTTCTGACCCCATGTATATTTCTATTCCCATTTATATGGGCTTGCACAACAACGGCAGTTACCTAATTTTCTACGAAAACTCTTATGAGGGTCATTTTACCTTTGCCGAGGTAGCCACCGCTGATTTTGAGGGCGGTCCTCTGCGTTACTACCTGACCTCCGGTCCACCGGCGCAGTTACTAGAGCGTTATACAGAACTAACCGGAGTCTCCCCCTTACCCCCTCGGTGGGCGCTGGGGTATCATCAATCCCGGTGGGGATATCGCACGGAAAAAGTTATACAAGATGTCGTCGATGAATTTCAAGCGCGGGATCTGCCCTTGAGCGCCATCCATCTCGATATTGATTGTCAGGTAGGGTTTCGCGCCTTCACCATTGACCCCCGGCGCTTTCCCAATCTTCCTAAATTTACCGAAGACTTGCTAGAAAAAGGGGTGCGATTTATTGCCATTCTTAACCCCGGAATTAAGTATAGTCGGGCGAGTAACCTGTTTCTGGAAGGAGAGACCCTTGGACTCTTTTGTACCCGGTCCGATGGCACGTTAGTCTCGGCTCCAGTTTGGCCCGGTTGGTCAGTCTTTCCGGATTTTACAAGCTCTAAGGTGCGCCACTGGTGGAGTCGCCAGTATCGCTATTTACTAGATGCGGGAGTCACCGGATTTTGGCATGATATGAATGAACCGGCCTGTTTTGTCGCCTGGGGTGATGGCACTTTACCCCCGCGATCGACCAAGCATTTTATGGAAGGTCGAGGCGGAGACCATCGAGAAGCTCACAATTTGTATGGATTGCTACAAGCTCAAGCAGGATATGAGAGTTTGTGCAATCATCACCCCGATCTCCGTCCCTTTATCGTGTCCCGGTCCGGTTGGGCGGGATTACAACGGTATGCCTGGACTTGGACTGGGGATATCGAATCGAGTTGGGGTGCACTCCATCAAACCATCGCTACTGTAGTCGGGTTAGGCTTGTCCGGAATTCCCTACAGCGGGCCGGATATTGGCGGATTTCAGGGAAATCCCTCCCCAGAATTATACTTGCGCTGGTTCCAAATGGCAACCTTTTTACCCTTTTATCGCACCCATTCCTCCAATAATGTGGAAGCACGTCCGCCCTGGGTCTATGGCGAACCGACGTTTAGTATAGTCAAAGCGTTTTTAGAGTTGCGATATCGGTTGATGCCCTATCTTTATACCTTAGCCCAGGAAACCAGTCAGAAGGGATATCCCCTAGTGCGTCCGCTGTTTTGGGCCGACCCCCAAGACTCGCACCTGTGGGACATTGAGGATGGCTTTTTACTCGGGGATGCGCTGCTGATTTGGGCCGTTGCGGAAAAAGGGATGCGATCGCGCTCAGTGCGATTACCCCAGGGAACTTGGTATGATTTCTGGCAGGAACGGCAGTTCTCAGGCGGACAATCGATAACCGTGGAAACTCCCCTAGAACAGATTCCAGTGTTTGTCAAGGCGGGGAGCATTCTACCGATGGAGGAAGGAAATAGTCTAATCCTCCACCTCTATCCCCCCGTGCAAGGGTCTGGAGAAGGCTGGATGTACAGTGATGCAGGAGACGGCTATGACCCAGGGCGAAGCGATCGCTTTTATATGGTCCGAGATGACCAAGGATTAGAAGTGAGATGGGAGGAAGACGGAACCTATCCGTTCCCCTATACTCAGGTGCAAGTTCAGGTTCACGGATTCCAGCCCCAGCAAGCCTGGATGGACGATCGCGAGGTCGAGATTCAGGGGAGGATGATTCAGGGCGAACAATTTAGCCGATTGTATGTGAAAGGGTTATGCTGAATGCTGAAAAGAGGAAAGTTGCGATAGGCCAAAACTTCCGCAATCTATAACATTAACCCCTAAAAAATGGAGAGGCTATTCGCGAATTGTCTCTCCATTTTTGGAGGGTTTGCTCTCCAAAAATTCGGAAATTCAAAAGAATAACTGGACGATTATTCTTGATAATTCTGTCCAATTGAGGAATGGGAGTGAAAACAATCTCAGATTTCTGCATAGTCAGGATTGGCTATTTTAAAGCATCCCCCGGGTATTTATCTTCGTCACTGTAGGCATTATTCAGGTGATGACTGGATAGAGAAAACCAGGTTTCTTGTTCTGATATTTGTTTGGAAACGAGGGTAACAATCAGTTTTGTATTGGGTTCAATTGGGTAGGGTTCATCGAGTTGAATAGACTGTCCATCAAAATGCACGGATAAGGAAACAATTTTCAGGGATGAGATTAAGTTCAAAAGGAGCACTTTTAGGGTACTCTATTTTAAAATGTATTGCATTGCACTGTCTCGCACTCCTCGAAAGCTTTATACTCCATGAGTTGGGGAATTGCTAGAGTTGGACAGATCGCGGCAGCAACTGAGCGATCGCCTGGGCTAATTCCAAGGGTTCGACGGGTTTGGGAATGTGAGTATCAAATCCAGCAGCGAGAATGGCTTGGCGATCGCTCTCTCCGGCGTAGGCGGTGACGGCGATGGCGGGTAGGGTTCCCCCTTCCTCCGGTGGGCGCGATCGCAGGGTGTGAATTAGGGCGTAGCCGTCGAGTTCGGGCATTCCAATGTCACTGACCAAAATATCCGGTTGCCAGTCGTTAATCATCGAAATCGCTTTCTCTGCTGACTCGACTGCCTGTACCCTTGCACCTTCCATTTCTAGCAGAAAAACTAAAAACTCCCGGGTATCTAGTATATCATCGACCACCAGTATTTTTATGCCCTGTAAGTTCGGCAACTCTGGGGCGATGGACTCCAGGGGAGAGGGTTCTCCAGACCCCGGTAACAAAGGGAGACTCACGGTAAAAGTGGCTCCCTGTCCAACTCCGGGACTGTCCGCCCAAATTCTGCCGCCATGTAATTCTACTAAGTGACGGGCGATCGCTAGTCCTAACCCAAGTCCGCCAAAAGTGCGAGTGGTGGTACTATCCGCTTGTCGGAAGCTTTCAAAAACATGAGGCAAAAAGTCTGGGTCAATTCCTGATCCGGTATCTTGTACCTGAATTTGAGCGCAGTCTTCCGCTTGAGTGAGTGAGACGGTGACCTGTCCTCCCAGGGGGGTAAACTTGACGGCATTGGACAAAAGATTCCAAACCGCTTGCTGTAAGCGGTTGGCGTCTCCTAAGACTTGTCCAATTTGCGCATAAAATTCGGTGTGAATTTGTATAAACTTGGCCTGGGCCGCTAGGCGAACGGTTTCGATCGCGGCGTCAATAACATCAGCCAGTTTCACAGGAGTTTCAGTGAGAATCAGCTTACCGCGCAGAATCCGAGAAACATCGAGTAAGTCTTCGATTAGTTCGGTTTGTAATTTGGCATTTCGTTCGATGCTGTGTAAGGCTTGTTGGGTTTTTTCCGGGGAAAGTGTACCTTTTTTGAGGAGTTGGGTCCAGCCCAAAATGGGGTTAAGAGGCGATCGCAACTCGTGGGATAAAATAGCGAGAAATTCATCTTTAATCCGGTTAGCAACTTCCGCTTGTGATCGCGCTTCTCGTTCCAGTTCCAGCAGGTGCAATCGTTCTTGTTCCTGTAGTTTGCGATCGGTGATGTTACTAAACGAAATCGCTATCCCATCCTCTAATTTAACCGCCATATTCCGGAACCAGCCGTGAATCCCTTCGGCGTGATATTCTACTTCAATATCATGGGGTATCCCGGTTTCTATTACCTGGACGTAGCGTTTAAATAGGTAACTATTGGTTGGGTTTCCGGGCAGGCGCTCGCTTAAACGGTGACCGATTAATTCATCAAGGGAACAGCCTAATATTTCCGCAGCTTTGGGGTTAGCATAATCCCAATAAAAATCAATAATTTCTCCTGTAGAATTGCGGATGGCGTGAAAAATGGTGAAGGCGTCCAGGGAGATCTCTTGGGCAACGCGAAAGCGCTTTTCACTCTCGCGCAAGGCTTCTTCTGCTAACTTGCGATCGGTCACATCCATGTTAACGCCAATCACCCTTACAGGCTTGCCAGTTTCATCCTGAAATGCTCTAGCTTTGGCGACAATCCAACGAGTTTGACCTTGGGGGCATTGAATGCGAAATTCGCTATCAAAATCGACTCCATCCTGACTACAACATCGAATTTGATGTTCTATCCGGGCCCGGTCACTGGGATGAATCCGTGCAATTACGGTTTGTAAGGTCCCATCAAAGCTACCCGGTAGCAGTCCATAAATCGCCTGCATTTCTTCAGTGAAGAGAATTTTTCCGGTTTCTAAATTCCAATCACATATCCCAATTTTGCCGATGTTTTGGGCTAAGGTTAACCATTTTTGGTTACTTTCTAAGGTTTCCTCAGCCCGTTTGCGATCGCTAATATCAACGGTAATTCCATCAAACCGGATGGGTTCTCCTGTTTCGCTGTAAAAGGCTCGTCCGATCGCACGAATCCAGCGGATTTTGCCGGTAGGATCAACGGTACGATAGTCAATTTGATAGGACGTACCCTCGGCGATCGCCCGAGTAATGGCTTCCTGAGTGCGATCGCGGTCTTCCGGATGTAGGCTGTTATAAAAGACGTCGATGGTGACTTGGATCTCTGGAGAGAGTCCAAAATGTTCTTTACACTTGGCATTCCACTCTAGTTTATCAAAAGGGAGATCACAATACCATAAGCCCAACTCCGACGAGTCCAAGACTAAATCCAGGCGTTGCCGTCCAATCTGGACCGCTTCCTCCATCCGCTTCTGATTGGTGATATCTACACAAGCGCCCGTTATATACAAGGGAGTTCCTGCCTCATCGGTAAAGGTCTTTCCTTTATCAAAAATCCATCGGATGCTGCCATCGGGACAGAGAATTCGGAACTCCATCTCGAAATCCTTACTCACCTTGCCACACTTTTCTACCTCACTTTTCACGGCTTCTTGGTCGTCGGGATGGATCAGGGAGAAAAACTCCTGCAATGTTGTGAGGCAATGGTCTTCTGATAAGCAAAACAGCCGATTCATGGTCTCATCCCACTCGACGGAATCCGTTTGGATATTCCAGCGATAGGTTCCGGTTTCGGAGGCCAATAATGCCGCCTGCAAACGCTCTTGGCGATCGCGTAGTTGGCGTTCTACCTGCTTTTGACGGCTGATATCCAGGTTGATTCCCGCCCAGCAGATCGTCTCTCCTTGCTCATTTTTGACCGGAACGCCTCGGGATAACATGGGATGCCACTTCCCATCGACACCGCGAAAGTGATGCTCTCGATCCCAAATTCCATCGGTTCGTAAGCACTCTGCCCATAAAGCCAGGGTCTCCTCACGTTCTTCCGGATGCATCGCTTGGGTCCATCCCATCCCCGCACATTCAGCGAGGGTCAGTCCGACTAGGTTCTGGAAGGATTCACTCACATAAACTGCCCGACCTTCGCGATCGCAAATCCACATTCCATATTGTAGCGTTTCCCCGATCACCTGGTAGAGGCGTTCGCTGTGCTTCAAGGCTTCTTCAGACTGCTTGCGATCGCTGATATCCCGCAAATAAATAAATAATCCTAGATTAGAAGGACAAGCCTGAATCTCTAACTGCATTTTTAACGGTTCATATAGCACTTCCAAATGGACCGGGACTTGTTCCTCCATCGCCCGTCTATATTCCCGTTCCACTTCCGTTCCCACAGACCAAGGCCATACTTCCCAAGGGGTTTTACCGATTAATTCTTCCGGCTGTTTTTGATTAATTCCCGAAGTTTCTCCCTTGATTTCAAGGATTCGCCATTCCCGATCTAAGGAGATAAAGGCATCGGTCATGCTTTCTAACATTTCGATCGCCTGATCTAGCTGAGTGATCTCAATCCGTTTCCCGACAACCCGTTCTGACGGTTGCTTTTCGGGGGCGGTCTCTGTAAATGTAAATACCCGATATAGCAAGATTCCTGCGGCATCTTTGATAGAATTTACCTCAGTGACTCCAGTAATTTTCCGACCCTTTCTCCCTAACTGTACAGAGTCAAATGTATGAAATCCTCCGCTATCGGCTAACTGAATAGTGTTAATCAGTTGGCTGTGACACTCGCTGGAAAATAACTCAAAAATTGAGCGTCCTATCAGGTCTTTCACCTCGTACCCTTGGATTCTAGCCCAGGTGGAATTTACCTGTTCTAAGCGGTGCGTGTTAGCGGAGGCGATCGCTACCCCAGATCCGCCGCTTTCTCCCCCTATTTTCTCACCGTCTTGGGTTTTTTGAATATTAGAAGAATGGGGGATATTCTGATAATAAATCACGAAGCCAGTTGCGGAAGGAATGCCCTGGACTTTGATCCCGCGATTCAGGTGGGGGTAAAAGTGTTCCATTTCCACGGAAATGCCTTGGGCGATCGCCCGATCAAATTCGGGCTTCCAGGATGAGGCGATCGCCCTGGGAAAACTCTCCCACAAGATTGTACCGATCAATTGCTCTTGACTCCTTCCCACGATTTGAGCACCCCTTTGATTGATATAGGTGATGCACCCTTGGCGATCGCAGGCGGCCAAACCATCGGTTATGCCCTCAAGAATCGTGAGAAATTGGTCTTGCATAATCTTTTAATGGACAGTACAGGTTTGATGAGTCAAATTGTTGTAATAACGGTTAATCAGCTTTTCATCTCTCTGACCCCTCTCCCTTTCAATTCCGGGGTAAACAGAATTCGCTTTGATCATCCCTGTTACCTAGTTCTGTAGCGCCCGGGTTAAAGTCCGGGTGAGGTAGTATCCGCTGCTGGATAACGGAATGAAAACAGTAAATTTTATCCTTGAATACTACTAGAGCCGTCGGAAAATGTCAAGCGGAAAGACCGGGAACGGGAGGATGAGATTCTACGGTCGGTTGAATCCAGAAGATTCCTGTGATCCCAGCCGATTGACGGGTAAGAGGGCGGAATTGCTCAACGGAAACCCCTTGATTTTTATAACCGTTGGGGGTTGCTCGTTCAGGATAAATGAGTTCTCAAATTTGACTGAAAGCTACATGAAATATTCCCCCTATAATAAACAGCATAAACACAAAACCAATGGCAAATAAAACATTGAAAATTGAGTGACTAGGCCGGGTATTTTTCATAATTATCTTTAATAAATAGTTTAGGATTAATTAACAGCATAATTCCAAAGCATCAGTCCCAACCGCATCATCCCTTAGAGGTGATCTAGCGATTGGGAATATTTGCCCCAAGATTTATGTTTCTTAACCTTTAGCATAAGTGGTGATCCCCAAATTTTGGATCTATCGCCGGGAAGAATTCACGTAAAAACTCACTCAATTCCTCGGGAATTATTGCACAGATTTTCTCTCCTCTAGGAGCATTTCCTTCTTTAGACAGAGGTGAGACTCTCTTTCTTTCTTTTAAGGTGGGACGTTAGAGCAGCTATGACCACCGAACGCCCCCAACCGGGGAAAAACGGTCTTCCAGAGCAAGCCTTCACCCGGTTGCTTTCACTCAAAAGGCAAGCGGAAAAAGCTAAATCGTGGCTCAAACTACCCTGGGGGAACGGTGTCCCTATGGCAACGTTCCTCAGTCCTCACGACCCGCATAGAAGGAGAAATCCGTTTGATCATGTTCAATTTACAGAGTCGCGATCGCCTACTCCATTGCGGAACCATCCGGCGCACCCCCCTCGCCTTGGGGTTGATGGCAATGTTCCTCGTCGCTTGTCAAAGGGACAAACCCATGAAGACTGAGATAGAAAAGCCGGACCTTGTTGCTGCATCCGAAGCCATAGAAAGCACGGAACATCTGATTGGGAACTTGATCACCCTCCGGGCTAAACCTGTGGCTCAAATCAGTCCCCACAGCTTCATAATCCAGGATGACGGGGTATTCGGCAGCGACCCGATTTTAACGATTAATGCCTCGGGAGTGCCGGTGATTGTCCCCCTCAACCCTCAAACCCCACTGCATATTACGGGGACGGTAGTCCGGTTGATCGCCATGGATATCGAACGAGCGTATGGCATTGAACTTGATCCCACCCTCTATGCTGAATATGAAGGCAAACCGGCGATGATCGCTCAGTCGATTACCTTCTCGCCGGAACCGGCTGAAGTGACCCATGATCCGACGCGCTACTATAATCATGTGTTGGCCGTCCCCGGAGAAGTAGCCACTAAAGTAGCTACGAATTCGTTTACTTTGGAGGCATCCGGTGGGATGGGAAGGAACAATTTGCTGGCGATCGCCCCAAACTCACCGCAATCCCTGCAACCGGGTCAAACTATTCTCGCCACGGGAGTTTTACGTCCTTTTGTCCTCTCAGAAATTGAGCGAGAGCATTCTTTAACTTGGGATGGACAGGTTAGAAACCAGTTGGCTGACGAATATATAGACAAACCCGTATTAATCGTCGATCATATATATTCTTCTGAGGCGATCGCTCCGTAACTGGGGGTGCATTGAATTCAGGTTTCCAGAGGATTGAGCCGGGTGAGGATTAATTTAACCCTTTCTGTATCCAATATGAATGGGGTACAGATCATCGGCGATCACGCCAGGGAAAGAGAGCTTTCAATCCGCTGTATTTAAAGCATTTACATCAAGAACATGGATCACAAAGGGGGTAGTAACTTGAATTTTGGTAACCTGATTGGGGCAATTGCTTTAATTGTTTCCTTGATTATTATCTGGGAAATTAGAACCGTATTGTTGCTGATTTTTGCCGCCGTTGCCTTTGCTACAGTCCTCAATCGGATGGTGCGTCGCTTGCAGCGATCGCGGCTTAATCGCGGGTTTGCCATTGCCCTGACGATTGGCCTTCTTTTCGCCATCATGGGTTTATTTTTTCTGTTAATTTTTCCCACGGTTGTTGCTCAATTTCAAGAGTTGCTAGAGCTACTCCCTAAAGCTCTAGCTCAGTTAAGGGAGTGGTATCGATGGTTGGAAAAATTTATTCCTAATCAGCTTATGGAAGATATTCAAAATGTTGAATTTCTATCCGAACGAATTTCTAAAATCAGTTTAAGTTGGTTTGGCGGGTTCTTTAGTATTTTCTCCAACTCGTTAGATTTTGTATTAAACCTCCTCCTCGTCCTCGTGCTGATTGTCATGCTTTTAGCCAATCCAACCCTCTATCGACAGAGTTTTATGCTGATATTTCCAGCATTTTATCGGAGACGGGTGGATGAAATTCTCCAAGGATGCGAAAAAAACTTGGTGGGTTGGGCCATTGGCCGAATTTTTAACATGGTTTTTATTGCGATCGTCAGTGGATTAGGCTTATGGGCAATAGGCGTCCCTTTAGTCTTAGTCAACGCCATCATTTCGGCTTTACTCAGCTACATTCCCAATCTTGGCCCAATTCTGGGTTCCATTCCACCCATCGCCCTCGCATTCCTAGATTCCCCAGTTAAAGGAGTGATCGTCATTATCTTTTACCTCTGTATTGAGCAGCTAGAAGGGCTAGTTTTAACCCCCATGATCATGGAAAATGAAATTTCTTTACCTCCAGCGGTTACCTTAAGCTCTATGTTGATTTTTTCTCAATTTTTTGGTCTGCTGGGTTTATTTTTGGCTATTCCTATCGTGGCCGTGTTACAAGTTTGGTTGAGGGAAGTCTTAGTTAAAGATGTGATGAATAATTGGACCCAAAAAGGAGCCTATGGTGCTCAAGTAAAAGACTCCTTACCCGGTGAACCTTTAACGGATTATGAACCCTAAATCTAAATTAAAACCCGCACTTTTTAGGGTGCGGGTTGGGGCGATGAGAAGTTTGCTATAACAAATCAAGGCTGGTTAAGAATCAGAGTTTGATTGAGGTGGCCTGTCCCACGAGTTTCGTGAGTGACGAGATTGCGATCGCCAGTTAACTCCACATAAATGCTGGAATTAGCGGGCGTATAATTGCCGATGATTTCAATTTCATGGGTGCCTGGATTGAGATAAGAGGAGAGGTCGATCGCGGTATAGTTGCCGCGAATGGTTTCCACCACTTTCCCATCGATCA
This sequence comes from Laspinema sp. D2d, assembly GCF_025370755.1. GTDB lineage: Bacteria > Cyanobacteriota > Cyanobacteriia > Cyanobacteriales > Laspinemataceae > Laspinema. Next base: position 231,492 of record NZ_JAMXFC010000005.1, read on the forward strand.
CAATTTCGGCGTTGATGTAAGTGCCGCGATCGCCCCAAACTTCCAGGGCTAATTGGTCGGAATCCACCGTAATTCCAGTTTCTTGGGTTTGAGATAGGGTACTCCCCCGTGACTGCCGGGAATACCCGGACTGAGACACCAGATTGGGGCGCTCAAATGGGAAAACAATCCACCCCAGTTGCGATCGCTCGAAGTGAGTGGGTTGTCCGAGGCGACTGCGACTGCGAACGGATTCAATCTTCAATCCCCCCTCGGATTCCACTCGAATCCCCTGTTCATCCACCTGAATTGACATCTGGGATTGGGCCTGAGTTGCCCCAAGCATCAAGGCCGCTAAGGAGGTGAACAGGGCAACCCATCTCACACTGTGGGGCGGCATGATTAAATACCCCACCCGTTTTATAGTTCTATACATTATTTAGGTCCTCAATAGAAAAAACAGCAGCAAATCTAACTCATTCATTCAATCCGGTTCAATTACTCAATTAACCGCAATTGTTCTCGATAGCGAAGGGCTGGATTATTAATAGAGTTCAGGCGATCGACCGGATTATCTACATGGATTTGAGGATTGACCTGAATCTGCACAGGGTAGCTAGTTGATCTGAGCGATCGCTCTCCTTCTCGGATGGATTGACGAACAGAACGGTTTTGAACTGCCCGATTCGGTCCGACATGAATTTGAGTTCCCGTAGTCACAGTGGCATTGCGACCACAACTGCCAGGGTTTCCCATATCTACCGTATTGGTTTGCTGGGCCGGTCCTCCGCCACTGATGGAAATTTGTACGCCGGTATCAATTTGCACACATTGGGCAGCCGCTAAATCCGTAGTAACGGGGGCAATGCTGAATAAAGTGATAATCGATAAACAGCTTAGAAATGAAGAGGTTTTCATGAACTTTACCGCTGAAGATGACTCAAGAAAGGAGAAAAAAACAATCTTTTCTTCCGTATTTCAGGATAGAAAATAAAGGGGATGCACCGAGATTGAGTCTGATAGCGCTTTCACGAAATTATCAAAATTAGGCGATTAGTACCGCAGGAAATTTTGAGAATTTCGTGAAGCAGGGTTGGGAAGATTAGCCGGAGTGCGGATGAGACTGGGGCTAACCGATTGGTATAGGCGATTCGAGGATGGCATTGACGAATTTGGAAAGGTCCGACCCCGGGGGTCAACATAATATAGATTGACGTTTTGATTAACGGTGTTACCGTTGCCAGTAATCGCCGTTTGTTGATCAATCGAGGGAATCGGAGGGCGATTGTTACCCGGGGAGAGTTGTGCGGCTAAGGGAGTGGCGATCGCCACGGTGGACAGGGTAGCGGCTAGACCGACTCGGATCAAATGTGTGAACATAATGGGCACCGTGAGTAAAGGGAATGACGTCGGGTGAGATGTATCCCGACGTCAAGATCGGGAGTCGTTCACAGGCGATCGCCTTAATGTTTCTTTTGATAGGGAGGACGAGGGCGAGGTGAGAACCGAGTGCTATCTGCTTCCACAGTCGTTTGACGGTTGCTTTGACGCACTTGATTGTGATGTCCGTAAACATCTGCATTCTGCAATTGGTCCTGAACAACCCCTTGATTGCCCAATCCACCACCCCGGCGATCGATATTGGTTTGGGTGGAATTTTGGTCAACATAGTTGCCATTGCCAGTCACTACCGCACTTTGTTCACTGGTTTGGACTACGGCACTATCCCCACTGACGCGGTATCCCCCAGCTTGTGCAGGAAGGGGGGCAATGCCTAAAGTGGCGAGGGTGAGTAAACCCAAGACTGCACTGAGTTTCGGCATTTTGACAGATTGAGCAACGGTTTGATAAGCCTTGAGAGAGATAATCATTGGTTTTGTCTCGTTTGAAGTGAGTAAGGGTTAAGGAGTGAAGCGTTGGCGCAACCCTCTTTAATCCTCTGAACTTCTCCATTAAAGAGCCTCTGTTTTCTCTTGTCAAGGGATTTTTCAGTTTTTTTTAAGAGCCTCTCCGGGGGATTTTAGAGGAGTAGTCCGAGATTTTTTAGGGTGATTCTGCAAAATTTAGGGAGTTTAAATCTTAACTTAGCTTTGAACTTTGAGGTCTAATTATATTGCAATCTCACCATAAAAGTTGTGGTTAGGTTTGCCTCTGAAACGGGGTGAAACCGTCCGGGAGAAAACAGGTAAACTTTTGTAAAAAAAAGAGGGGAATTTCCCCTCTGAGTGTTATCGTGAATGCAGACGATATCCCTTGAATGACTTCCCGCCCGATTAGAGCGGGGCTTGTTATTTGATCGCAGAGTAGGCGTTGCCCAGGTGCTTCCGGGGAGTTCAACGGTCAGCGGTTGCGATCGCCATCTGACCTTCTCCCCCTCTTAATCTTCCCCTTTCTCAAAGTTCAGGGATGCTGAATTAATGCAGTAGCGCAATCCCGTCGGTTTCGGTCCATCGGGAAAAACGTGACCGAGATGGGCGTCACAGTTGGCGCAGAGAACTTCTGTGCGACGCATAAACAGGGCGCGGTCCTCTTCTTCGGCAATATGACCCTCTTGAATCGGTGCCCAAAAGGAGGGCCAACCAGTACCGGAGTCAAACTTAGTCTGTGAACTGAATAACTCAGTCCCGCAACAGACACATTTATAAACTCCCTTCTCTTTATTATCGTGGTAGGCTCCCGTAAATGCTCTTTCAGTTCCCTTCTTGCGGGTGACTTTAAACTGTTCCGGGGTGAGTTGCGCTTTCCACTCGCTTTCCGATTTTTGAATTTTCTGAACCATTGTTCATTCCTCTGCTGGGGTATGTGAAAGTATTATTCTATCGTTATCCTTGCAGAGGGTTGGGGTTGAAGTCCCTACTCGGCGGTAGAGGGAAATCCCACCTCGATCGCCCCGTTCTAAATGGAGGTCCTCATCTAGGTAGGTGGTTTGCAACCATCCCGAGGCCCACTTGCCTAGGGGCAGTTTGAGGGGTCCCAACGGGCCGATTTGAAACCCCAGGCGCTCAAATCGGAACTGAATGCGGTGCTGTTTGTACTCAAAAGGACCGCCCACAATTAGGGAACTCCCAGCAAGGGTAATCTGATTTTCAAACCACAGGCGCTGGCAATCTAGGCGCTGGATGACGGAGGCGATCGCCTTGCGGTTCATGCCTTTCCCCCGGTGGTTCAATTTCTGCGCATTGCGGGTTCCCGAGGTCCAGAGTAAGCGCCATTCCCCCTCTAGCAACTGGCGATCGCCTCGAATTTGCGCTTTTTCCAAAATGGCGACTGCCTCTTGCAGACTTTCCGAGTTCAGAGTGCCTTCTTCCGAGTCCTTCAACAGTTGCGATCGCGCCCCTTGGACTGCTTCATCCCTGGTTGGGTTGGTCATGTTCTCTTTTCTCCCCAATTTCCTTCCTAATTTATCCAACTTCTGCTCAGAAGTTCAATTCGCCCCGAATTTTCCCTAATTTTCACTGAATTGCTAAATTTTTGTCTGGGGTATTAGCACCTTTGCTCTCTGAGAAAGCAAAAAAAAACCCCTGAATCAGAGTCCAAGGGGATCAACGCGGAATAATATCACTGTGATGGGGTGTTACCGTTCTGAAGTCAAGATCGAGTTAACCGGGTTTTGAGACAGAGTAGAACGGGACTGATGGGAACCGTTGAAGGGACTGGTTAAAAAAAATTGTAAAGACGATACGATTGCCAGGGTTAAAAAAATTCGATTTAACATAGTTGTCAGCGTTGATTTTTGATAAATCAACTGTAGTCGGGTTTGTTTTCCCGTCCGGATGGGAGGGTGTCGCTATTTGATCCGATCGCCAATGATTCCCTGAAACCCTGATTTCGACTCAAACTTGACTCCGGCAAAGGATGGACAGTTGAAAATCTGGCAAGGTGATCGATAGTTCTTGTCCCCCTTTTAGGGGTATTCTCGTTAATTTTGGCAAAAATCAAAACAGAGCGATCGCCTGAAAACAAGCGATCGCTCTCTCGTTTGGGTGGGCGGAAAATGACCCCTCCAACTGACGCCAATCCTAGGATTTTATTAATCTTTGTACCCGAAAAATTTGTTTCAGGCGATCGCCACCCTAAAAATACAGCTTATGGCAACTCAGCAACTGGAACAATCCGGCCTTAAACCTTAAAAATCGCGCTACTTTTTCAGATTTTTTCGCTGAAAGGAACCGGGAAAAAAGATTGAATCAGTCAGGGTTTCCAGCTTTTTTCAGGGAGTGAACCGCGCTACTGCTGACTTGGGGAAGGTCTCCTATTTTTAGGAAAAAGGTTCGAGTTTTGGAGGTTTAAAGTTATCAAGGACTAGGCCAAAATTGAGGTAATCCGATGGGTTCCCTTTCAGCTAGGCAGCTCTTTGAGACGAATTTGAGTTTGATGTCTCAGATGGTTTAACGACAATCCATTGACCTGTAACGGGGTCGCGATAGGTCTCAAATGGATTCTGACGTAGTGGGGGATTGATTTGCTCCATCGTTTTACCCTTGCTTCGTGCAACAAAAGCATTCACCTTTATCACTTATCCTAGATGGCTTTTCACTAGGCTTGGGCGATCGGTCTCAAGGGTCGATGCGATCGTTATCACATCGGTGAATAAAGGGGCCTCTGATTTGAACGTTTAATCTCTCCACCATTTCAGACCCTACAAAGGGCTATTTTGATGTTTTTGGCTCTATAATTCTGATTCAACGGTGTGAAAACTGCTGTTTTGGAGTGGGGATGCGCCGGTGTTGTTTAAACTACAAATTTTCCTCAATTGAAGGTAAATTCCCCATTAAGTTCAGAGGATAGGGGGTTTATTTCCGACCCAGAACTTAATGGGGAGTTGAAATCAATAAAGATTCGATTCAGGTGAACCCATCCTCTTATCAAAAGGTCAATTGAAGTCTTGACAGTTCACCCTCTGTAAGGGCGAAATGAGTCTAAGGAAGGAATAAAATTCCTAGGGATTCAGTTAGAGGGTCCGGCGAAAAAAATCAAAAACTTTCGTCAAAACTTGGGCAATGCGGAAGTAGGATTGATAGGGAAACGGCAGGGGTAAGGGAAGAGAGTAGCCATAGGTTCGATTTTTTAAGTGTTCTAGGCGCACTGGAAGGGTTACACCCAGGGGTAGGTGAAATGGTGTTTCTAACTTTTTCCACAGGCGATCGAGCATGGGACGCTATTAATCCAGATTTTTTTAAGAGTTGCCTTCACATTAAGCATGGCGCAAAACCTATTTCCGTGTCAAATGATACGAGATTGTCTAGGCCAATGCTAGGGTCCAGGAGGTCCGATCCTCGGTTTGCCGGTGAAATTCCCCGGGAAACAAGCTCTCAGGAACGCGCCCGATCGCCTGCTGCCAGGGAGACTTTTGATGCCCTGTTCCCGCGAATACTCCGGATGAAACAGTCAGACTCAAAGGCATCCCTAACTTGAATGGGGATACTCGGGAGCAATTATACAAGGCATCTATTGTATCTACAGTGTGACCCGGACTGAAGGCTGTGAAAAGTGCAGGAAATGTGACCCAGTGCGATCGCTTTGCGGAATTGGAATTTCACCCTTGACATTAAATCGACAACTCTTTCAACCCCAAACTACACCGGATTTAGGCTGGAATATGACCTCAAAAGCAGTGGCGACAACTGGAGGGATGGAGGGGAACAATACGGGTGAAGCGGTACCTTGCTTGTATGATATCGGCAAAGACGTCGTTGGAATATTTTATGGTTATGGAAGAAAATAACATTTTACCGGAATGCTCCGATGATGATGTGGTGTCATTTCGCGGCAAGCTGTTTAAAGTCAGTCAATTGCGGACCATGATGGGCCATGCCATGACTGAGCAGAACCAACTTAATCATACCCTTTCTAATGCGTTAAAACAAACGGGATTAGAATTGGGGCTGACCGATACCAAAGAATTTTTAAATCAAGGGGTGAAGGGGGAACTGCTAAAAATTACGGGAAAAGGGTGGGAAAAAGGCAAAATTAAAATGAAAATTAGTCTGGAATTTATCCCGGATGTTCCCGAGGATGGGCTGTTGTCCTCTGGAGAACAGCAACCGATGCAGACCAGTGGCGATCGCCCCTTAAAAGAGACGGACTGGAATAGAGGAATGCCACAGTCGGAAAAGAACGGACACCGACAGCGCTACCCCCGCTAACCAAAAACCGTTACAATAGCATCGCGTTCTTTTGCCCAACGCCTACCCTTGGTGCTATGACCCATTCTCAAACCCCGATCCAAACGGCCATTTTTTCCAACGACACCTTAATTAAGCTGCCTACCCACAAATTTTATCGACAGACGTTCCTATTCCCTGAACTGCTGTCTATCCTCCTGTGGGCTGTTACCCGCGTTTCTTACGACGTCAAATGTTTAATTGATGGGTCGAAAGGAACGGCGATTCAACCGAGTGGGGGATGGGATCGCGGGACGATTCGCTTGTTGGCGATCGCCGGATTCAAGCTGCGTGGCGAAGAGAGTCTACATCACATCGATTGTCTGACTAGACAAAGCCCCAAGTTGATTTTGCCGGATACTGCGGTTATTCAAGCTGATACCAATCTGATTTGTCGCGAACCCCGTCAAGTCAGCGAAATTATCAAAGAACTCAAAGAAGAAGTGCAAATCGCCTGTGCGGAAACGACCGATTTTGTCAAACCCACTCGGTTAGGGTTTCCTACCATTGAATTTCTGGAACCAGGTAAGGAATGGAGACACGCCGAGATGCGCCTCAATATGGAATTATCTTTTATCAGCGATCGCAGCAAGGGCGATGACAACGGACAACCGAGAGATCGGGCAATTTCTCAAAGCATTTCTCCCCTCGGTGAGATTTAGGGTCCCTCCAGTGCCCCCTCATTTGAGAGAACCCGACGGGGAAAATTAACCCCATTCAGTCGGAATGCGGATATTGCTCAACCCAGAAGGCGATCGCCTGGACTAACTCTGCCGGTTGAATCGGTTTAGAAAGATGTTGTTGAAACCCAGCTTCCAGGATTTGCTGACGGTTCGTCTCTCCAGCATAGGCAGTCAGGGCGATCGCGGGGATTGCCCCCCCTCGTGGCGCTTCCCGTTGTCGAAGTTCCCGAATCAGCATATACCCATCCATTTGGGGCATTCCGATATCGCTCAAGAGTAAATCAGGAATAGAGGTTTCAATCGCGGCGATCGCCTGTTGGGCCGAATTCACCGCCCGGACATTGGCCCCATAATCCTGTAACACAAATTCCAAAAACTCTAAAGTATCCGGGTCATCATCCACCACCACCAGGGCAATCCCCGCTAAACTAGGCTCACTCTCCGGTAAAACCGACTCCTCTTGAACCGGAACACCCAAGGATCTCAAGGGGAGAGTCACTGTAAACGTTGCGCCTTGACCCTCTCCAGCACTGTGGGCCTGCACTGAACCCCCATGCAGTTCTACCAAATTATGCACGATCGCCAAACCCAGACCCAACCCCCCAAAAGACCGGGTGGTTTTACTATCCGCTTGCCGGAAATACTCAAAAACATAAGGGAGAAACTCCCGCGCAATTCCTCGACCCGTATCCGATACTTCAATCTGGGCTAGGTTGCCGATGGATTGGAGACGAAGGGTCACCTGTCCCCCTTCTGGGGTAAACTTCACCGCATTCGAGAGCAAATTCCACACCACCTGCTGTAAGCGGTTCGGGTCTCCCAACACCTCAACCGCCTCCATTGGCAGGAATTTGGTGATCTGAATTTTCTTCGCCTCGGCGACTAACCGCACCGTTTCCAAAGCCGATTCCATAATTTTTTCTAAATGAACGGGCAGCATTTCTAGGGTCAGTTTTCCGCGCAAAATCCGGGAAATATCCAACAAATCATCGATCAGTCGCGATTGCAACTTGGCATTCCGTTCGATAATTTCTAAAGCTTGTAAGGTTTTGGCTTCATCAAATTTCCGCATTTGCAGCAGTTTGGTCCAGCCTAGAATCGGATTGAGGGGCGATCGCAACTCGTGAGATAACACGGCGATAAACTCATCCCGGATCCGATTAGCCGTTTCCGCTTGTGCTCGGGCACTTTGTTCGGCTTCATATAATTGCGCACGGGCGATCGCTTGGGCGCACTGTTGGCCTAAGGCCACCATAAACGCTCGGTCTTCTGTAGAAAACTCTCGCGCCTGGGCAAAACTTAACCCCATCGCCCCAATGGGTTCTCCCTGTAAAATTAAGGGAATTGATACTAAAGCTTGATTATTTGTCTTTCTGGGAAGTTGGGACAAGGTAGGATATCGCTCACTTAAATCCGTTAAATTTTCTTGAAAAATCGGTTGCCCGAGACGCACACATTCTGCTAAAGGGACGGGGGCCTGGATGGGGATATTCTGCCATTGGTCGAGGAGATCTTGGGGATAGCCGATCGCCCCGACAATCTTTAAAGTCTTGTCATTATCCGTCAGCAGGACCAGGGTACCGGCTTTCGCATCCAGGGCGGCAATCCCTTGATTAACCACCACTTCCGCCACTTGGGCGGGGGTGAGTGCCTCGGACAAGGCCGCAGTGACCCCTTGTAAGCGTGCAGTGCGCATGGCCGCTTGTTCTGCCATCTGCCTTGCTTGTTGCGCTTGTTCGTAGAGTCGGGCATTATCCACGGCGAGGGCGGCACGACGGGCCAGTTCTTCGGCCATATTCAGATCCGAGCGATCGTACCGGCGACCTGATTCAGCCGCCACGAACGAAATGGTTCCCAAGGACCTCCCCCGGGCGATCATCGGGACGATCATCACGGAACTAAACCCAACTTCTCTAAGAATCTCCAAATGTTCTTCATCCAGGGCCGCCTCTAACAGCAAGTCTTCCGGAATGTGGGGATAGAACTCCGAGACTCCGGTCCGCAGGACTTGGGGCGAACCCCGTGGGGCTTCGGGATCAACGGGATATTTTTGGTTAAGTTCTTTAGCCCATGCCACTTTTTCGGGATTAACATGGGCCGTGATGGGCGGTTGGAGTCTCCCGTTTTCTTCCACCACCAAGACGGTACACCAGTCGGCGAGGTGAGGTACCGTCAGGTCCGCTACAGTGGCTAAGGTGGTTTGATAGTCCAGGGAACTGGAAAGGATGGTACTCGCCTCGGACAGGTACTGTTGGGCGTTTTCCGTGCGCTTGCGATCGCTCTGGTCGATCGCAAAAAATACCCCCTCGTCGGTGGTATCGTCAAACAGCGCTCCCCCACTAATAGTAGGGACCCGACTCCCATCTTGGCGAATGAATTCCTTTTCGTAGGGGGTGCAAAATCCTTGAGCTAAGGCTTCTGACCTCGCCTCGAAATCTGCCTGATGATACTCTTGTGGGGTGATTTCCTTCCAAGAGAGCCCTTGGCTTTTAAATTCTTCTCGGGTATAGCCTAACATCTCCAGCAGGGCATCATTGGCTTCGGTAATCTGGCCTTGGCCCTCCCAAAAACCCATACCAATCATGTTGGACTCAAAGACGCGACGAAACCGGGATTCAGTTTTCTGAAAGGCTTGCTCGACTCGTTTATACTCCGTTATGTCCCGCGAAATACTGAGGACAAACTCTACCGACCCTTCGGGTGTTAATTCCGGAAAGACCTTCGTTTGAAAAAACCGCATTCCATCCGACCCGAGAACCTGGTATTCAAACAAGCATTGGCATCCGGTGGCAAAGGTTTGGGTTAACTGCTGTTGATACAGGCAGGCAATCGCTTCGGGAATCCCTAATTCTTGATGGGTTTTGCCGAGAATGACTTCAGCAGGGATCCCTATGGCTTTTTCCATAGCCTGGTTAATGTAAACATGGCGAAGGTGGCGATCAAAACGGGCAATTCCATCGGGGGCATGGTCTGCCAGGGATTTGAACTGTTGCTCTTGACGGTGGAGTTCTTCTTCCATAGTTTTGCGATCGCTGAGGTCTTGAACGCTAATAGCGTGATATAAGGAGGTGAACTGCTGGGTCTATGCTCGCAGTTGCGGTGATCACAACGGGCAAAATTGTATCATCTTTCCGAATTACGCCGGAACTACAAGGCTTGCATCTAGGCGATCGCTACTCCTGGGAATCCCTTCGGCTAAATCGGACCTATTGTCTAAGAATAATACATCTATAATCAGTTTGACGGCTAAGGTTTGGAGGTTCTCGCCCAACCTCTAGTCTCCGGCGATCGAATCCGTCAATCCTATGGAGTTCTTGATGCAGTTGGACTATTCCCCACCCCAATTGTTTAACCCGTTCTCTCCATTTGTGATCTCTCTCCTCTAAATAGACTGGTTGCAGAATTGTCTTGAACCCCTCATGAATCAAACATTAGACTTCTTGCAAAATTCTTTAAAGCCCCCGGTGAATAAACATTTATTTCTCTAGCTTCTCCCAATAAATAACCATTTATTTCTCTAGCTTCCCCCGATAAATAAACATTTATTCCTCTGGCTTCCCCCTTCTTAAGGGGGACTGGAGGGGGATCTAACGGGGACGGGAGGGGGATCTAACAAGGGATTGGGGGAGAAGCAATCCTGAATGAAAGCAAGAGGTCTATTCATTCCTCTAAGTTCCGCCTGAATTCAGGGGAGAGAAAGGGGATCAAACATTCATTCCTCTAAGTTCCGCCTTAATCCGGGGGACGGAAGGGGGATCTGATCGTGAGTTGGGGGGATCTATTCAGCCGTTTGCAAGAAATCTAATGCGTTCTCTGTAGTTTGATCAGTGAGGATGGCTCGTCTTCCTAACCCCCCCTGTGCGATCGCTATTCCCCCGATTTCAACGTAACTACAGCAACACCTTATGGAGTTCCATTCCGGGATATCTCGCGTTCCCTCTGGCTCATCCCAAGTGGCACTACTGCTACAGATGGAACCATAGAAATACGAGGGCGAGCCGAACTAGCGATCGGATGTTAACGGAACTCCTAAAAATAAAATCTTATAGGTTCTATTAGAGATCTCCGCATCCTCCTAATCAAAGGCCAATCGGCTTTGGCAAGTCACCAATCACCGCTAACGTACCCCTTTTTTTAGGGAAATCTTTAAAAAGGGGACTTAATTTTAATGGGTTTAATCTACAAGAGTTGAGAGGTTTTGTCAACTATTTTCCAAAAAATTCATGGCGGTAGCTGATTTTGCCCTGAGTCTGATTGAAAACGTAGAGTCACTATCAATTATTTTTATACCCATCAGCAGCGCAAATGGATGGAAAAGCCCCTCTCGAAATTCTGGGACGGATTGAGAGGGTTACTCGGTGTAAGCCGTTCAAGTCACACGGACTAAATGCGCCATTACATACCATATTCTTAGTTTAATATCTGCATCAGATGAAACGAAAAATTGATAAGGGGATGAAACCCCCCATATTTGAGGGGAATATCTGGGGAGGATCCGGTACAGTTGAAAACTCAAGATCGGGAGCAAAAATCCCCAGTTTGAGGCGAACCTATTTGGAGTCAGTCTCAATTCCGAGGGAACAGAAACTCCAGGATCTGCGGGTTTAACTGACCCTAATTTGGAACGGGGAACGGCAGCGATCGCCCTTAACCTAAGCCCCCAAGTGGGTACTAGGGGGTAAAACCCCCTGACTACGGCCAAAATAGCCTCACCGTCCCCCACTCCTCATCCTTCCCACCGTGGCATTCTTAAACTTATTTAGGTACACCTTCGGTTAAGACTTCATGTCCATCTGGGGTCACCAATACATCGTCCTCAATTCTTACCCCAATTCCCCGCCAGCAGTCTGGGATTTCCGGTTGTCCTTCCACAGGTTTGGTTTCCCACCCGATATATAGTCCAGGTTCTACCGTTAATACATTACCCGGTTGCAAATTCTGCGGGTCTTCTCCATTTTGATAGACTCCCACATCATGCACATCTAAACCCAACCAATGCCCGGTTCTGTGCATATAGAAGGGTTTATATTTTTCCTCTTTAATGATTTCCTCAATATCTCCTATCAGCAGTCCAAGTTCCATTAATCCTTCCACTAGAACTCGCACTGCTGTTTCATGAATTTTGCTGTAAGGATTCCCTGGTTGCACTTGGGCTGTTGCCTGTTTTTGGGCCTCCAAAACAATATCATAAATCGTCTGTTGTTCCGGTGTAAATGTGCCATTTACGGGAAAAGTTCGGGTGATATCTGCATTGTAATACCCATAAGCACAACCGGCATCAATCAGTAATACATCGTTTTCTTGCAGTTGGCGATCGTTTTCGATATAGTGCAAAATACAGCTATTCGCACCGGAGGCAATAATAGACGGATAGGCAAACCCATTTCCCCCCTGCAACCGAAACAAATGTTCCATTTCTGCTTGAATTTCATACTCATATCGCCCGGGTTGTGCGAACTCTTGCGCATGAATGTGCGCTTTAACTGAAATTTCCGCAGCTTTCCGCATCAGTTGTAATTCTGCCGGACTTTTCACCAAGCGCAAGGGATGCAAAATCGTCCCGGAATCCTGAATAGCAATGGGTCCGGTTCCCCGCTTTGGATAGGTTCTCATCAACCGCTGCCAATGGGTGAGAACCGTTTCATTAAACCGGCGATCGCGTCCAAAGTGATAGTATAGGCGATCGGCTTTGATTAAATATTGGGGTAACTTTTCTTCTAGTTCACTAATCGGATAGGCTTCATCGGCACCATACCGTTCTTTTGCACCTTCCACTCCCATCCGGTATCCCGTCCACACCTCTTTTTCTGGGTCCTTGGGTTGAACAAATAGCACAAATTGATGTTCTTCATGATGGGGTGCAAACACCGCCACCGCATTGGGTTCATTGAAGCCGGTTAAATAGTAAAAATCACTATCTTGCCGAAATGTATATTCCACATCATTGTGCATCACCGCCATCGGCGCACTTCTAAAAATCGCGGTCCCACTGCCGATTTTTTCCATCAGTGCCTGCCGTCGTTGCTGATATTCTGCTGCTTCGATCATGGTTATTTTTGAATCAAACGAGGTTTTCAGTGATTGCTGTCACAGAGTCTAGGTGTTTATTATCACAGATTTTCCCGATCGCGATCGGCCTGGTTTCCTGCAAAATAGCAGAAAGTAACATAAGGGAATCTACAATTTTTTTTAGAGGATGCAGTAGTTGTTATGATTGAGTTTCTGGTAGAATCTGCATTTAAGACCGGATGCCTCAGTGTTGAGTCCGAAGCATTAATTCGCCAAGTCCTCGCTACCAAAGGGTGTAAATCAGCGGATCTCGACTCCCTGGAAAAACTATGGGAGGCACTCAACACTGGCTGTATTTGTCGCGAAGCCGGTTCCAAATTGGCAATGCCTCTACTAGAAAGGCGCTGACGCTCTAAAGCTGTGCCATCAATTTTAACTCATTTAAACCCAACTCCCAGCATCCAGGCAGGTTTCTAACCGGCCTATTTTTATGGGTTCTCCCCATCCCCCCCATCCTCCCCATCCCCCCCATCCTCCCCATCCCCCCATCTCCCCCATCCCCCCATCCTCTAAAATATTCAATAGAGGAGAAAAAATTTGGAGGAACGCGCTTGACTACCCTAACTCCCCCTGTGGTGACGTATCGAATGCCTGCTGAATGGGAACCGCATCAGGCTTGTTGGTTGGCTTTTCCCAGTCATGAAGATCTCTGGATGGAGAGTTTAGAGGCGGCGCGTCGTGAATTTGTGGACCTCTGTCAGGCGATCGCTGACCCGGATCCCGTCTCCGGCGAATGTCGGGGTGAACGGTTAGAAATTCTGGTGCTTAATGAAGCAGGAAAAGCTATTGCTGAAGCTGCCTTACAAGGCATTTCAGCCCGCTTTCATGTTATCCCCTTTGGAGATATTTGGTTGCGAGATATTGGCCCAATTTTTCGAGTTGAACCCGATGGGAATGTCGTCACAGTCCGGTTTAATTTTAATGGATGGGGTGAGAAGTATATTCTTCCCGGTGATGCTGAAGTGGCAAAAAATATCAGCGATCGCCTCAATTTACCCAGTCACCATTTCCCGGTTACCCTCGAAGGCGGGGCGATCGAAGTGGATGGGGAAGGCACTTGTTTAACCACGCGGCAATGTTTATTAAATACCAATCGTAATCCCCAACTCACTCAATCCGAATTAGAAGAAATTCTGCACGCGGCTTTTGGAGTTTCTAAAGTTCTCTGGTTAAATCAAGGCTTACTCAACGATCACACTGATGGACATATTGACACGATCGCCCGGTTTGTTGCGCCTGGGGTCGTCTTATGTATGGAATCGAGAGACGCCGATGATCCAAATGCCGCAGTTCTCACCGAAATTGCCGAGAATTTGTCAAAAATGACCGATGCTAAAGGTCGTCCTTTACAAGTCATTCAGATTCCATCGCCGGGTAAAATTGTTGATGACAATGGCGAAATTGTCCCAGCAAGTTATGCCAACTTTTATATCGGAAATCGCACCGTTGTCGTTCCCACCTACGGCGCAAAGTATGATCAAGAAGCCGTAGAGGCGATCGCGAAACTATTCCCCACTCGCCATACCATCGGGCGATCGGCAAAAGCAATTTTATTAGGCGGTGGTGCTTTTCACTGTATTACCCAACAACAACCGACTGGGAGACAGCAACACCAGGCGGAGGTTTGAACCCCCAGCCGTTAAAATCCCCAGCGGTTGTTACCTCTTCACCCTTTATCCATCCCTTAACTCCAATGACTCAAATGGTTACGGTTGCAGCGCTACAAACCGCCTTCTGTGAAGACAAAGAAACCAATGTTTCTCGAGTTACTGAATTAGTCCGAGAAGCCGCATCAAAAGGCGCACAAATTATCCTACCTTCTGAATTATTTGAAGGCTATTATTTCTGTCGCGAAGAACGAGATAAGTTTTTTGCTTGGGCCCATCCCGTGGAGGGACATCCAACCCTTACCCACTTTCAAAAGATAGCGGCAGAATTAAACGTGGTGATTCCGGTTTCATTTTTTGAAAAAGCCGGACCCGCTTATTATAATAGTGTCGCCATTGTCGATGCCGATGGGACAGTCTTAGGAATTTATCGCAAAAGTCATATTCCTGATGGTCCTGGTTATGAGGAAAAATTCTATTTTCGTCCAGGAAATACGGGATTTAAAGTTTGGAAAACGCACTATGGGACAATTGGTGTAGGAATTTGTTGGGATCAATGGTTTCCAGAATGCGCTCGATCGCTGGTATTAATGGGGGCGGATTTGTTGTTTTATCCCACGGCGATCGGCAGTGAACCTTTGGACCCCGATTTAGATACCAAAGACCCTTGGCAACGGGTCATGATTGGTCATGCCGTGGCGAATATTGTCCCCGTTGTGGCCGCAAATCGCATCGGGACAGAAGAGGGACAAACCTTTTATGGTCACTCCTTTATTGCCAATCAACGAGGGGATAAAGTAGCGGAATTAGACCGCGATCGCCCGGGGGTGATTTGTGCCAGCTTTGACTTGGATGCGATCGCCCGGACTCGCGCTTCTTTTGGCTTTTTCCGCGATCGGCGTCCGGAACTGTATGGCGTTCTCTCTACTGCCGACGGAACCCTATAAGGTGGAGAATTTGACTCCCCCCCAATACAGCCAAAAACACTGAAAATTGTACCACTACAATGCTAGGGCCAGAGGCAAAATTAAACAATCCTGACCCTAGCATTCCCACCAGAGAACTGGTTGCCCCCAATATGACCGAAAGGGCAATAAATAGGGTAAAATGATGAGTCAGTAATTTAGCCGTCGCTGCGGGAATGACGAGAAAAGCATTAATCAATAAAATTCCCACAGCTTTGATAGAAATTGCCACAGTTAGGGAGAGCAATATTACAAATAAATAGCGATGAATATCAACAGCAATCCCTTGAACGTGGGCCAGTTCTGGATTCAGGGTCAGTAAAATTTGCTGCCGCCAAGTTGAAAATAAAAATAAGCAACTGATCACCAGTAATCCTATAATTAAGAAAATATCTGTTTGCCCGATCGCCAAGATATCTCCAAACAATACCGCCATTAAATTCCCTCGATATCCCGGGATAAAACTGGTCAAAATTACTCCAATTGCCAAGGCCCCGGAAACCGCTATACTAAACACACTATCACTGGGTAATTTAGTGCGTTCGATTAAATACAACGACGAGAGTCCAAATAACAGGGTAAACGGTAACAGCGTCCAATTCGGGTTGACTTGTAACAACACGCCTAACACCACCCCAACTAATGCCGAATGTCCTACGGCGTGACTGAAAAATGAGAGTTGGCGCAAAATCACAAAAGTGCCGAGGAACCCCCCAAGAATTCCCATCAAGACCCCACCGGCGATCGCCCGTTGCATGAAAGGGAAACTCAGCAATTCCATGAAGTTGGCGATCGGTGTATTACCCAGGAGTAAATATCCGTGACAAGGGTTGAAGATTTCCAATAAATTCGTTATCATCATTAATATCTGAAAGAATAATCAAGTATTCAAGTTTTTTAGTGATATTTTTCCTGAACCCAAACTATGGCAATTAACTATTCTACCGATAAAATGGCCCGGGACAACCCCCCAGAATCCGATGAACTCGAATGCACATCAGAACACGCGATCGACCTAGAGAATATCAACAGCATCCAAAATCGGCTACTGAATGAAAATAAAGCACAACGAATGGCGGAGTTTTTCAGCTTTCTGGGAGATGCCAATCGCTTGCGAATCATTTCCGCCTTGGCATTAAAAGAACTCTGCGTTCATGAATTAGCAGAAATTGTCCAAATGACCGAATCTGCTGTTTCCCATCAATTGCGAAATTTAAAAGCAATTCGCCTGGTGAGTTATCGCAAAGAAGGACGCCGAGTTTATTATCGACTTCAGGATAATCATGTGGTTAGTCTTTATGAGGCAGTCACGGAACATTTGGATGAAGAATAAGGAATGAATGGGAAGGAAAAAAACCCCAGAAGTCATTCCTACCAACTCCTCCCCATCTCCCCCATCTCCCCCATCTCCCCCATCTCCCCCATCTCCCCCATCTCCCCCATCTCCCCCATCCTCCCCATCTCCCCCATCCTCCCCATCTCCCCAATCCCTCCCATCCTCAATGATCATGATGATAGTGAGCAAAATCTGGTCCATAAGTCGCTAACAAATTTTGAGGCGCTAAGGCAATATCCGGTGCACCGCTACAGACGAGGGTTTGATTTAAACAAATCACGCGATCGCAATGGCGACTCACCATATTGAGATCATGGGATACCTGTAACACCGTCCAATTTTGTTCAGTTTTTAACTCATTTAATAGGGTGTAAAAATCAGCCTCTCCCTGGACATCAACTCCCGCCAATGCCTCATCTAAAATGAGCAATTGGCGAGACATCACTAAACAATAGGCAAGTAATACCCGCTTTAATTGTCCCCCACTCAGCGCACCGATCGCCCGATGGCGCAAATGCAAGGCATCCACTCGCCGCAATGCAGACATGACGGCGGTTTCTTTGTCAGGGTTAGACTGCCAGGGAAACCGCTTAATTCGGCGGAGGGAAAACGGTTCCCGGTGTTGCCATCCTAAACCCACCACTTCTCCAACAGAAATGGGAAAGGTGCGATCAAATAGAAAATTTTGGGGAATATAACCGAGATGCGATCGCAACCGTCCCAGCTTTTCTAACGGTCTTCCCATGATTTCTACCTCGCCCGAACTCCGGGGAATTAACCCTAAAATCGCTTGTACTAAGGTACTTTTCCCCGCCCCATTTGGCCCAACTACGGCGACATTGGTTCCCGCTGTTAATTCAAAAGAAACCTCTCGCAATGCCGTATAACTGCCTCGATAAACGCTCAGGTTTTCTACCTTAACAATCGAGTAATTCCGCGTAAAAGCCGCATCTAAGTCCCGGCGATTACTATCCCATGCTTCACCCATTCTCATAATAATTACCGACAAGCCTTTGCAAGAGTTTCTAAATTTCCGCGCATCGCGGTTAAATAATATTGGGGGTCGAGGGGTCCCGATTCTAAAGAGTCAATTTCATACAAAGGTAAATTCAGGTCCGTGGCGAGGGTTTTCAATACTCCATTTTCCACTTTCGGTTCTGAAAAGAGTGCCTTCGCTTGATACTGCTGAACTGCCTGGACTGTTTTTTGGATATCCTGGGGAGACAAACTGGCATCCGGTACAGACACCACCGCAACTTGCTCCAAATTGTAGCGATCGGCTATATAAGGATAGGCATCATGAAAGGTAATAAAGCTACAATTGGGAGATTGAGATAAAGTCTGCTCAAACTCCTGATGTAGTTGTTGTAATTGCTGAAGATAAGCGGCTGCATTGGCTTCATAAATCGCTTGATTAGCCGGATCAGCAGCGATTAAACCCTCTCGAATTGTGGTAACTTGTTGTTGAGCGAATACCGGATCAAGCCAAACATGAGGATTCCCTTTCCCATGCTCATGATCATGACTGCTATCAACCGCGTTCACAACTGGGGTATTATCTTCTAAAGGTTGAATCCCGGCACTGGCATTAATTTCTTGTAAGTTAGGATTATTAGCATTAGTAATGGTATTTTCGAGAAATTCCTCTAAATCCATGCCATTTTTAACTAAAATATTGGCAGTGGCGATCGCCTGGACATCGGCGGGTCTAGCTTGATACTCATGGACATCGCTTCCCGGAGGAATCAACACTTGCACCTGTGCGCTATCCCCCGTCACTGCGCGAGTAAACCAATACATCGGCAAAAACGTAGCGACAACATTCAGAGAGGGGGTGTCGGATACAGCAAGTTGTCTGTCAGTTTCCGTCTCAGCAACGGGTTCACGACAGGCGATCGCGATCGGCAAGAGCAGCAGTGGGATGAGCGATCGGCTCAACAGTCTAGGAATCACCATGAGTTCAAGGGACTTTCAATAACGAGTCTGATTTTCCCTATTATACGAGAATAAGTCTCATTCTGACCAACCCATTCCCGAGCCGGGTAGGGGCCAGTTTCCCCCCCTCTCAAATTGCAGACTGAAAATATAGAGGTTTCTGGAGTGATGAGTTACTCATAGGGATCACAAGTGCCTTGGCATCCGTGCATTAGCACTTATATCTTGCTCAATATTAGTGTAGGGAGCAAAATGGAAGGGGTACACACAAATACTAAAAATCTGTGTTATTAGGGGATTTCTATCAAAATGATAGATTCACCCGAGACATTTTCAACAACAGAGAGGGTAGAGAATATCAAGGGAGGACAATCACCGTGACAATTGAGAGGATTACCCAAGGAATACAGGAGGGAACCGGCGATCGCTTTCTGCTTTTATATGGAGCAAATACCAGTGATTCATTTTGTAGTGAGGATTTGATTCTCCAAGATATCGAACAAGTATTGCATCGCTACCTTAAGGCTCAAGGATATCAGAGAATTGCCTTTTATTCCGGCAATCGCAAACTGTATTTTCTGGATACAGACTCTCGCGATCGCGCCTTGTTACGCCCTCCCCATCCCTCCCCGGTTCAGGGTCAAACTGACATCAAGGTTACCCCCGGTCCTTTGGGACGAAAAAAGCGATTTTTAGGTAAAAAAGACGCCCAAAAAACGCAGGAAACTCTCCCCAATTCTCACCCTTTCCCCTCAACAACTCGTCCCCAACGAATGCAGGACCGAGATGTGCTACCTTTGCTACAACATTTCATGGAAGATACTCGCCAATCCTCTGCGATCGTCTTTGCTAATCCCGAAGATTTGCGGCGATTTGAGCTACTGCGGCAACTGGATGGGGCGATTCTGGAATGGTCGCGGTTATTGCCGACCAATCGCAATTTATGTGTGTTTATTTTCCATCAAGATACTTATTCAGAACTACAATCATTTTGCCAGCAAATTGGCCTGACATTTTTGAGTAACCTTTTGCTGAATCGCGAGCGTTCTCAAAATCTGATGAATATTTGTAAGGTAGAAACTCCTACTGTCTCAGAAATCGGCCATTTAATCCAGCGTTTTCGATTGCAAGAAGAACGAACAATTGCTTGGAATGAATTAGAAAAATTAACCACAGCTTTAGCCCAAGAATCTAAACCTTTGAACTATTGGCATGATATGTTTTTATCTAGTTCCGAGTTTTCCCTAGAACAAGCCTATCGGGCCAAATGGACTCAGAAAATGCCCTTACCCACAGCGGCAGAATTGACCCAACAACTCCGGCAAAAAGTAATTGGACATTCAGAGGCGATCGCCACTCTTGTTAAATTAGTCCGGGGCAAAATCGCCGCCCAAAAAAGCCCTAAACCCTTGGTTATTTTGTTACCCGGACCCACAGGAACAGGCAAAACTGAACTGAGTAAAGCTCTCGCATCAGCCCTAGGAACTCCCTTAGAACGGTGCGATATGGGAGAATACCGAGAAGAACATAAAGTCTCCAACTTGTTTGGCAGTCCCCTAGGATATGTCGGGTCAGAACAAGGGGGATGGTTACCCAATGCCTTGCGACGGAATCAGCAACGGTGCATTTTGTTGTTTGATGAAATTGAAAAAGCGCATGGTTCTATCTGGCGACAAATGTTGGCTTTTTTTGATGAAGGGCGAGCTAGTGATGCCAATGAAACAGTCATTGCCCCTAAAGATACGATTTGTTTATTAACCACAAATTTAGTCAGTGAACCAATTACAGAAGCCCCTAATCGGGCCAAAGAAATTTTACAAAAAACTGGCTACTTCCCCCCAGAATTTATCGGGCGTATTGATAAAATAATTCCCCTAAGTCGGTTAGAGCTTACGGAACAGTCTGAGATGATTTTCCGCTTAATGAAACAGTTTGCTCAGGACCGATATCATATTGATGTAATCCTTGATGAAGCTGGATTAATGGCTTTATTTTGCGCTACTTATGAACTTGCCAAAAACTATGGGGGACGAGGGGTTAATGAAGCCATTTCTGATCTATTTACCGATGATTTGATTGAGTTACAAATCCAGAATATTAACCGGGCATATTTGAGGGTAGAAGGGGAAAAAATGCAGCTTTTTCCTGGGAATTGCGAACAACCGGCGTTAGATTTTACTGCCATTGCTGCCGGATCCGGACGACGAGATCAGGGGACATTAAACGGCTTACTCAACCAACTAGATACCATGATTGGGTTAAGTTCGGTAAAAGCCGCCATGCATGAATTAGTAGCTAGTGAACAGGCAAAACAACGATTGCGACAAGCGGGATATGAAACCGACGATCGCATCACTCGCCATCTGGTCTTTTTAGGCAATCCGGGAACTGGAAAAACCACCGTAGCGGAACTCGTAGGAGCAATTTTTAAAGCGTTGGGAATTCTCAAAAAAGGCCAACTGATTAAAATAGATAAACCACGGGATTCATTGGTGGCTGAATATGTGGGACAAACTGCTCCAAAAACTCGGGCAAAAGTAGAAGAAGCCCTGGATGGAATTTTGTTTATTGATGAAGCCTATGCACTCGCCTCATCCCGGGCAGGGGCACAGGATTATGGTCAAGAAGCGGTGGATACCCTCGTCCCAATGCTCGAAAATTATCGCGATCGCCTAGTAGTAATTTTTGCCGGTTATACCCAACCCATGCAAGCCTTTTTAGCCACCAATCCGGGTCTCCAGTCCCGCATCGCCAAAACCATCGAATTTCCCGACTATACCGGGGAAGAAATGCTGGAAATTTTTCTTTCCTATTGCCGGACTTCTAAACCCGCTTACCGTTGTCCTCCGGAGGTCCAACAAGTGCTATTAGAACGACTGAATCAAATGTACAAGACGCGCGATCGCAACTTTGGTAATGGGCGAGATGTCCGCAATTTGTTTGAGGCAATGGTCCAATTACAGCAGGTTCGCCTCATCCGCGACAACCTCGAAGGGGAAGCAATGATTACCTTTGCTAAACAAGATTTACCGCCATTCAAGGTAGGCTAACTTAAATCAATTGTTTAAATGATTTAAACTTGCTATAGAATGCCTTTTAAACCTAAAGAGAAGAGTTCCTAGGGGATTCTTCTCGCTAACAAAATGATAAATAACCGGAGATCAAGATGAGTGGTAGAAAAGAACGATATGTGAGTATTAGTGAAGCCGACTTACGGCGATTACAGGAACAGGATAGCCGACTGCGATCGGTGCAACAAGACTTACCCGATCGCCTGAATCGGATGCGTGCAGAAGCGAATCGAGAAATGCAGCAACGCCTCCTACCATTAGAACAACGTGCGAAACAGCAGGAACAAGAGGCACAACGCCTGCGGAGTAACCTAGGGAACCTGGAACGTGAGACCCAACAGCGATTGCGAATACAGCGCCAAGACTTTCAGCAAGCGGTCCGAGAATCCGAAGTGCGACAGCAACAGGCGCTCCTTCAAGAAGGCGATCGGCTCACTTCCGCCATGCGCGCCGGTTTTGAAAAACAGCGCACAGAATATCTTCGCATTACAGCCGACCAACGTCAAGAATATCTCACCCTCAATCAACAACTGGACCAGAAATTCTCCAAACTCCTAGAGGAAGAGCGACAAGCGCGGGAAAGGGGACAACGGCTGCTACAAAAGCAAATTGACCGGGTATTTGAAAACCTCGAACAGGAACGACAAACTAAAGCAAAATTGGCCCAAGAACTGCTCACCGATGTGGAACAAATCTGGCAGCAAATCGACCGCGATTACCAACACCAGCGCTTTGCTCCGAATCAACTGGCTGACTTACGGCGCAATTTAGAGTTGGCAAAACAAAACTTAGCTGCTGGGGTTTTTGAAGCGGCGATCTCCACTTCCCAAGACACCTACCTCAAACTCGCGGATTTGCGCCTGGAACTGGAACAAAAAGAACAAGAATGGTTACTTTATTATACCGCCACATTAGAAGATTTGCGAACCCTAATCACGGAAGTGCAAGCTCATCGTCAGATTGAAATTGAACTCGGAGAAGCCGGGGGCGAAGTCGAAACCTTTCAGGAAGAAGTTGATTATTGGACTGATGGACGGTTAACGGCTTATCAGCAAAAGCTCCAACAGTTTCAACAACAACTCACCGCAGAGGAATCCACCCTAACCACGGAACAAATCCAGGAATTAGGCCAACAAATCGAAGCCCTCCGTCCGGAACTAGCCGACATTGCCAACCAAGCCAAAATGCAAGTGATTCTCTCCCAAATGCGGGCAGAAATTGCCGATAATGTCGTAGAACTGTTGGAATCTTACGGCTATCAACTCACAGACCCCAAGGCGGATGCCAGCTACGAAGGTGCAGACTATCGCAATGCTTATGTGGTCAAGGTCAAAAATATTGCCGGGGAAGAAGTCGTCACCGTGATTACGCCGGAAAAAGAATTAGGAGCGAATAATATTTCCATCAATGCCTTCAGCGATCGCTTATTAGATGAAGAACAACTCCGCCAACGAGCCGAGGGGATTTTTAATGCACTCCATAACGAATCAGGATTAGAATTGCAAGGCCAAACCCAATGCTATGACGAACCCCAAGCGGAATATCAGGATATGGAACAAGTAAAACAACGTCAAAATACACCAAAACAACCCTCTTCATAAAGGATTTACAGACAAAAATTGTGGCATTTTTGACTAGAGGGACAAGGCAATACCCTGTCCTTCTCCGCCTCAATTTAGGACAATTTTAGGCATTGACATCCAGCTTTAATATCAAAAAATTGTTAAATCAGCCTGCCTCCAATGTTTTAATTTCTATAGACTTATTCAAAAAGTCTCTAAAGCCCCCCTTCTTAAGGGGGGTTGGGGGGATCACTC